>NZ_KB904166.1 GCF_000380025.1 Streptococcus entericus DSM 14446 | reverse complement strand
TACCCTACCTACTAGCTAATACAACGCAGGTCCATCTGATAGTGAAGCAATTGCTCCTTTTAAGTATCTACCATGCAGTAAATACTGTTATGCGGTATTAGCTATCGTTTCCAATAGTTATCCCCCGCTATCAGGCAGGTTACCTACGCGTTACTCACCCGTTCGCGACTCAGTCAATTCGATGGAGCAAGCTCCGGTGAACTAACTGCGTTCCACTTGCATGTATTAGGCACGCCGCCAGCGTTCGTCCTGAGCCAGGATCAAACTCTCATTAAAAGTTGATTTGTCTCAGTCATTACTGACTTTTTCCGTTTATTGACGGGATTAAACATCNCATTCAATCCCAACTTGGTTCGTCTTGTTCAGTTCTCAAGGGTCATCCGTCATCTCCTAAGAGACAACTCCTATATTCTATCAAATCTTAGATAAGCTGTCAACTACTTTTTTAAACTTTTTTTAAAGTTTTTTTCGTCCACTCTCTCAGACTCATGCTCTCCGAAGAGAACTGTTATATCTTATCACATCTTAGAAACTTTGGCAAGTGGATTTTTTTATTTTTTTTTGAACTTCTTTTTCGATAGTTTCCTTTATTCACGGCAGTTTTATGTTGGTTAAGTAGTTTTCTTCCTTAAATTCTCTTTTCAATAGCCCATTCCTGGCGATATTGAGTAAATCAAGACTGAATTTGCGAATTTTATTTTTTTCTTCAGCTGATAAACTTTTTTGGGAAAATTGGCGACGGAGGGCTGGGTAGTCTTTACCATAATGCTGAAAGAAGTCCGCTTGTTCTAAATAATCTTCAAGCTCTGCTATTGCTACCAATAGACCAAGCTGAAAAGCTATGGGCGCAAAGGTACTCTCTAGTGGCTGTGTACAAACGCTACGGCTCTCAATCGTCGCACGTCTCGTTAAAGTGTTGTAATGGTAAGCACGGTGGGTTTCAAGGTCAGATAGACACGGCTGTAAATAACTTTTTGAACTCGTGTGACCGACAGAATAAGCCTTTATTTCCTTTGAATCAATGTAGTTTTCTAACGATATTGGCGGGAAATAATAGACTTTTCCATCTCTATTAACAGTGAATAAAGATGTTTTTGTCAGATAATCCAATAATTCATCATCACTATAAAAATCATGAGGAAAAAGACCAACATTTTCAGCAATACAACCGTGGAACGAGTGTTCCCAAAAAATATCACGAGCAATCGTCGTATCCCAGTCAGCTCCATTAAAAACAGAATTAGAAAAGAGATAGGCTTTGGCAGCCTCTATTTTATTGAAAGCATTGAGAACACGCAGGTAATTGCTTGAAGTCACATCTAATTGGACTTGGTTACTACAAATAAAGGCTCCGTAATCAGTAAAAGGGTGGCACCAATCAGTCGCGTCTTCGTTAGCTAAGGCTAAATAAGCCATCAACATCTGGTAGCGAGGTAACTTCACTGCAGAATTGTCATTTTTATCCCAGGCTGGATGGATCCCGACACCTTGGAGTTCATGGTCATGTTGCCCTAAAAACAACTGGACGGCTTTCAGATAATGTTGAAAACGGTCATCTATTTCTTGGATTGTTTTAGATTTCCCGAAGGCAAATTCGAGGATGTTGTAAGAGACTTCAAAAAGAATTCGGTCTTTTGTGCCTGGGTGATATAATTGTACAGGAGCACCGTCTGCATCATGCTGTTCAATCACTAGATGAAAGTGCTCCACCAAGAAAATCATGAGGGCTTTACTGACCTCTATGTCCGTTTTCTGAGATAATCGATGGACAATGGGAAACTCCAGTTCAACACCGATATACAGGTCTCTTGTCTCCTTTAGAGGTGATAAATAAATATCTCTCAATGCCTTTTTTAACTTGTCCATTCACTTACCTCATCCATTGTTCAACTTACGAAATACAGCAGGGTAAGCTTAGACGTTATTGATAAACTTGCCTGACTACAACCCTTAATACCATTATAACATACAATACAAAAACGCCTGCTTACGAGAGATTTCTAAGTTAATTAGAAGTCTCTCGTAAACAAGCGTAACTAATCAATGATGATGAGTGTTACCGCTGGGACAGGCCCAGCGGCAGACCAGAGCTAGACTAAGAAAGCAAGCTTTCCATCATCATAACACTCAACAAAATTGATGAATTAAACTAATTCGATGATTGCCATCGGAGCTGCGTCACCACGACGTGGCTCAGTTTTCAAGATACGAGTGTAACCACCGTTGCGCTCAGCATAGCGTGGTGCAATTTCTGAGAACAATTTCTGCAAAGCAGTTGTTGCAACATATTTGTCAGTTGCTTCATCGTAGTTTTCAGATGCGATTTCGTTGCGAACAAAAGCTGCTGCTTGACGACGAGCATGCAAGTCACCACGTTTACCAAGAGTAATCATTTTTTCAACGGTTTTACGGATTTCTTTAGCACGAGCTTCAGTTGTCACGATTGATTCATTGATCAAAAGATCAGTTGTCAAGTCGCGAAGCATTGCCTTACGTTGTGAGCTAGTGCGTCCTAATTTACGGTAAGCCATGTTTTCCTCCTTAAATTATTTATCGTTTTTTAATCCCAGACCTAAATCATGCAATTTTACTTTAACTTCTTCAAGGCTCTTACGTCCCAAGTTACGTACTTTCATCATTTCAGTCTCTGATTTTTCTGTCAAGTCATAGACGGTGTTAATTCCCGCGCGCTTGAGGCAGTTATATGAACGAACAGACAAGTCTAATTCTTCGATGGTTCGGTCAAGTACTTTTTCGTCTGACACCACTTCTGTTTCTTTGAGAACATCCATGTTGTTAGCAATGTCCGTCAAGTCAGTAAAGAGGTTGAGGTGGTTAATCAAAACATTTGCAGATAGACCTAGTGCATCTTCTGGAATAATCGTTCCATTCGTTTCAATATCAATCGTTAACTTATCAAATCCATCGTTGCTACCAACACGGGCAGGTTCAACTTGGTAATTGACTTTCTTAACGGGTGTATAAATGGCATCAATAGCCAAGGTTCCAACTGGTGCGTCACCTTTTTTATTATTTTCAGCTGGTACATAGCCACGATCAGTATTAACTTTAAGAACCGCTTTAAAGCTAGCACCCTCTGCAATAGTAAAGAGGTAATGATTGGTGTTAATGATTTCGATATCGCTATCTGTCAAGATATCTCCTGCTGTAACTTCAGCGGGACCAACAATATCGAGTTCCATCGTTTTTTCCTCATCAACATGAGATTTAATGGCAAGACCCTTCAAATTGAGGATGATCTGCATCACATCTTCACGAACACCTGGAACAGTATCAAATTCGTGGAGTACTCCATCAATCTTAATTGATGTCACTGCCGCACCTGGAAGGGAGGACAAAAGTACACGACGAAGAGAGTTTCCGAGAGTTGTGCCGTAGCCACGTTCAAGTGGTTCAATCACAAATTTACCGGAATTTTGGTTTTCATCAATTTTTGTTATTATTGGTTTTGCAAACTCAATCATTTAGTTACTCCCTCGAAACGAATTGTGTATAAAAAGCGATTATGACTTACACACGACGACGTTTCGGAGGACGAGCACCGTTATGCGGTACAGGAGTCACATCGCGGATTGCTGTTACTTCTAAGCCAGCAGCAGCAAGAGCACGAATAGCAGATTCACGACCTGAACCAGGACCTTTTACTGTTACTTCAACCGTGCGAAGTCCATGTTCTTGTGCAGCTTTTGCAGCAGCTTCGGAAGCCATTTGAGCCGCGAACGGTGTTGACTTACGAGAACCTTTGAAACCAAGGGCACCAGCTGAAGACCAAGCGATAGCGTTGCCGTGTACATCAGTAATCATAACAATAGTGTTGTTAAATGTCGCGTGAATGTGAGCAATACCTGATTCGATATTCTTTTTCACACGGCGTTTACGTGTTGGTTTAGCCAATTTATTTACCTCCTATTTTATTTTTTCTTACCAGGAATAGCAACTGCTTTACCCTTACGAGTACGCGCATTGTTCTTGGTGTTTTGACCACGGACTGGAAGTCCACGGCGGTGACGGATACCACGGTATGAACCGATTTCCATCAAGCGTTTGATGTTGAGGTTAACTTCACGACGGAGGTCGCCCTCTACTTTGATTGCGTCTACTTCACGACGGATAGCGTCTTCTTGATCAGGGGTCAAGTCTTTCACTCGGATGTCTTCAGAGATACCTGCAGCAGCCAAGATTTTCTTAGCCGTTGGCACACCGATACCGTAGACATAAGTCAATGAAATCACTACGCGTTTGTCATTTGGAATATCAACTCCAGCAATACGAGCCATGTTTTCTCCTTTCTATAACTATTTTAGCCTTGACGTTGTTTGTGTTTAGGGTTTGTTGGACAAATCACCATAACACGACCGTTACGACGAATAACTTTACAGTATTCGCAAATTGGTTTAACCGATGGTCTTACCTTCATGTTTTAATCCCTCCAATTATTTCGATTATTTAAAGCGGTATGTGATCCGTCCACGTGTTAAATCGTAGGGGCTAAGTTCCACAGTCACACGGTCACCGACAAGAATACGAATGTAGTTCTTGCGGATTTTTCCTGATACTGTCGCCAGAATTTTATGCCCATTCTCTAATTCAACAGTAAACATCGCATTAGGCATGGTTTCAACAACCTTACCTTCGATTTCAATCACATCTTCTTTTGCCACGCAAAAGTACCTCCTTAAATGTCGATTTGATGTCCCTTTTCTCAAAAGGGTAAATAATATAAGTCAGACTTATCAATTATATCACTGTTTATAGCGATTTGCAAGCCATATCTTCTGCTTATTTTAAAGTTTCTAGGACTTTTACGATCGACGCAAACACATCATTGATGTCTTGGTTGCCGTCAATGTCATGAACAAGATTTTTTGCACGATAATGTGCTAAAATCGGCTCTCCTTGAGCGATATTAACATCTAAGCGACGTTTGACCGTTTCTGGCTTGTCATCTTCGCGCTGGTAGTAGTCGTCCTCGTTGTAGTCCCCAGCTGGTGGGTTGAATAGTTTGTGGAATGTGGCGCCAGTTTCTTTATGGATAATGCGCCCGCTGAGTCTCTCAACTAAGCTCTCTGGTGCAACATCAATGTTAACGACCCCATCTAAGCTTAAACCAAGCTCTGCCATGGCTTGATCAAGCGCTTTTGCCTGATCAAGTGTCCGAGGGTAGCCGTCCAAGAGAACGCCGTGTTCCTTGATGTCTCCTTCTGCCAAACGCTCTTTGACAATACCGTTAGTTACTTCGTCTGGAACGAGGTCACCTTTGTCAATGTAGCTTTTAGCTAACAGACCCAGTTCCGTTTTGTTTGCCATAGCCGCACGGAACATATCTCCTGTAGACACATGCTTAAGACCAAACGTGTCAACAATTTTAGCTGCTTGAGTGCCTTTTCCTGCACCAGGCAGACCCATGATTAAAAGGTTCATCTTGTCTCCTTTATTATTTTGTTTTCAGATGAATCTGCCTTTATTGACAAACTCATCTGAAAACAAAATAGAGAGCGGGACAAGGAGCAACTGCTTCTAGCAGCGCTATTGTCGTCCCGCTTCTATGCAAGTTTTACGTTGTGACTGTCCAGTCTAACCCTAAACAATCTTTCATTTCTTGCACGATATTCTATTTTGAAATGCCTCTATTCAGCTGCGTTCATAAAACCAACGTAGCGCCGTTTGAGGAGATAGCCTTCCAACTGCTTCATCCCTTCAATTCCTGTTGAAATCAAGATCAGCAAACTCGTTCCCCCTAAGGCAATATTGGATGACAGACCGAAAATCTGTTGTGCCAAAATTGGACTGAGTGCTACAAAAGCAAGGAAAATCGCACCAATAGTTGCTAGTTTTTTCAACAAACTAGACATGTACTGTTCTGTCTCACGACCTGGACGTACGCCAATGATATAAGATGCACTCTTTTGCAGATTTTCAGCCGTCTTTTCAGGGTTCACCTGCACAAAGGTGTAGAAGAATGAAAAGACGACAATCAAAACAGCGTAGAGTGCCATACCAGTTGGCGACTGATAAGACAAGGCTTCGCGTAGCTTGTCCATCCACGGCACAATCTGGTTCCCTCTTTGAAAGAAAGGCAGGATAGTTGTTGGTAGGGTCGTAATTGAACTAGCAAAGATAACCGGGATGACACCAGCAGGGTTTACCTTAAGCGGCAAATAAGAGCTGCTTGATGCCCCTTTTGTTAACTTGGTGTGCTGAATAGGAATCTTGTACTCGGCCTGTTGCACGAAAGTTGTAAAGAAAACAATCAACAAAGTCGCTAATGCAAAGGCACTAACATAAATGAGTGAGGTTTGAAGCTCATCTGATTTAACGTTGACAAAATAATCCTCATGGATCGTCCTAAAGGTGTTAGGAATAGATGAGATAATCCCTGAAAAGATAATCATGGACACCCCATTACCAAAACCTTTATCTGTGATTTGCTCCCCCAACCAAGTGACGACAACACTACCCGCTGTTAACAAGCTGCCAATCATCACATAGGTTTGCCAGACGGGCTTGTCAATCAAGGCTACACTTGAAAGAGCATTAAAACCAGCGGTAATACCAATCGATTGAGCAAAGGCCACAAAGAGTGAAATGTAACGCGTTGCTTGATTCAGTTTACGACGCCCTACTTCACCCTGTTTGCCCCATTCTACAAACTTGGGAACAATGTCCATCTGTAAAAGCTGGACAACAATGGAAGCCGTAATGTATGGACTAACCCCCATCGAAAAGATTGAGAAATTCGTCAAGGCATTACCAGACACCAAGTTCAACATGTTCAGGAAGGGGAGATCTGCTAATTGCTCCAAGCTCTTGACATTGACACCTGGCACGGTGATGTGAGTTCCTACACGAAAAACAAAGATGATAAAGAGTGTGAAGGCAATTTTCTTGCGAACATTCTTTAGCTTCAGGGCTTCAAAGAGTAATTTGAAAAACATAAGAAGTACCTCGCTTAGATAACTTCTACTGAACCACCTTTAGCAATGATTGCTGCTTCAGCAGATTTTGAGAATTTCGCTGCTTTCACAGTGAGTTTTTTGGTCAACTCGCCATTGCCGAGAATCTTAATACCTGATTTCTCAGCCTTAACGATGCCACGATCAATCAAGACAACTGGGGTTACTTCTGTGCCATCCTCAAAAATGTTAAGTGCATCAAGATTCACCAAGGCATACTCTTTTGCATTGATGTTGGTGAAACCACGTTTTGGCAAACGGCGGAACAATGGAGTCTGACCACCCTCGAAGCCTGGGCGAACGCCACCACCGCTACGAGCTTTTTGACCTTTTTGACCACGGCCAGAAGTTTTACCGTTACCTGATGAAGTACCACGACCAACGCGGTTGCGAGTTTTACGAGAACCTTCTGCAGGTTTCAATTCATGAAGTTTCATTTATTTTTCTCCTTTTTTTAAATGCTAGCGCTTCTCGTCTGTGAAGGATACGCAGACCAGAAACTCGCCGATAAAACGGACTTGAAGTCGCCAGAAATCCTGGCGACTGAGTCCTATATACATCGAGACGACTATTTTTATCAAAGATTGGTCGCCTCGCAAAGGGCATCGCCCTCAGGCTTTTTACTGATTAGATTTCTTCTACTGTCAACAAGTGAGAAATTGCAGTAATCATGCCACGGATAGCAGGGTTATCTTCTTTGATAACGGTGCTATGTAATTTGCCAAGTCCAAGAGCAACAGCTGTTTTACGTTGCTCAGGCTTGCGTCCGATTGGAGACTTGGTCAAGGTAATTTTAAGTTGAGCCATGATAATCTCCTTTCTTATGCTAAGTCAGACACTGAGATGCCACGAAGGGCAGCTACTTCTTCAGCACGCTTCAATTGTTTCAAACCTTCAACAGTCGCGCGAACGATGTTGATTGGAGTGTTTGAACCAAGTGATTTAGACGTGATGTCCGCAATACCTGCCAATTCGACAACGGCACGTACAGCTCCACCTGCAGCAACTCCAGAACCTTCAGCAGCTGGTTTCAACAAGACACGAGCGCCTCCAAAATCAGAGTAAACTTCGTGAGGAATTGTTGTTCCAACCATTGGCACATCAATAAGGTTTTTCTTAGCGTCTTCAACAGCCTTACGAATTGCTTCTGGAACTTCTTGAGCTTTACCAGTACCAAAACCAACACGGCCGTTACGATCACCGACAACCACGAGAGCTGCAAAGCGAAGACGACGTCCACCTTTTACAGTTTTAGAGACACGGTTGACAGCAACCAAACGCTCTTCAAGTTCGGCTACGTTTTTTTCAAATGCCATTATTAAGTATCCTCCTATTAGAATTTCAATCCGTTTTCACGGGCTGAATCAGCCAAAGCTTTCACACGTCCGTGGTAAAGGTATCCACCGCGGTCGAAGACCACTTCAGAAATACCTTTAGCAGCTGCACGTTCAGCAACGAGTTTACCAACAACAATGGCTTGTTCTGTTTTTGTTCCCTTAGAAACAGCTTTGTCAAGAGTTGATGCACTTGCGAGCGTTACACCCGCTACGTCATCAATTACTTGAGCGTAGATGCCTGTATTAGAACGGAAAACGTTCAAACGTGGGCGTTCTGCAGTTCCAGAGAGTTTTCCGCGAACGCGACGGTGGCGTTTTTGGCGGATTTTATTTTTATCTGGTTTAGAAATCACAATTTTCACCTCTTACATTTTTTGTGCCCTAGGGCATGTTTAATAGACATAGCTGAGCGATTTAGTCAAGAAGACTGACCACTCGATTAGGCTATTATTTACCAGTTTTACCTTCTTTAAGACGAACGTATTCACCAACGTAGCGGATACCTTTACCTTTGTAAGGTTCTGGCGCACGCAAGCTACGCACATAAGCTGCTGTTTGACCAACAACTTCTTTGTTAATCCCTTCAACAGAGATTGAGGTAGGGTTCGCAACAGTGAAAGTAATACCAGCTGGTGCTTCAACTTCGTCTTGGTGAGATTTACCAAGTGAAAGAACCAATTTAGTTCCTTGCAGTTGTGCACGGTAACCAACCCCTTTGAGTTCAAGGTCTTTTTTGAAACCTTCAGATACACCAACAACCATGTTGTTAAGGTTGGCACGGCTAGTACCGTGGATAGTTTTCATTTCTTTTGAATCGTTTGGACGGTGTAAACTCACTTCGTTACCTTCAACACGAATGTCGATATTTGTGTTGAACTCACGAGTCAATTCACCTTTAGGTCCTTTAACAGTTACTAAGCCAGCATTTTGTGAGATTTCTACACCAGCAGGCAAAGTAATGATTTTTTTACCAATACGTGACATATTCTTTTATTCTCCTGTTAGATTATCAAGCCGCTCAACGCGACTAGTTTTCACGGGGTGTTTGGATTAGAGTAAACCTAGCTTCTCTCTAAAAGCTTTGACAAACCCCTGATACTCTGTCAATACATCAATAGCAGCAGGGCTATAGCCAATTTCACCTAAAAGAGACACGAGATCATCTTTTGATAATTCAGCCAAGGCGTCTTCTGCAACAACCAATTTTTCATTCAATTCAGTCGCTGTCATACTTTTCTTCAAAACTAATTTCCTCTCTATTTCGCTGACCTGTTAATCAGCTAAACTGAACACAAGCTACTACCTGTGCAAAAATGATAAACTTTCCTAGAAACCAAGGTTTCTGCGTCAAGTTTCCTATTTTTGCTTTGGTAGCTTTACGCTCTTTGTATCTTGATTTTACCAAACGTAGGCAATAACCTCTCCACCAACATTCTTTTGACGAGCTTCTTTATCTGTCAAGAGACCTTCTGACGTAGAGATGATAGCGATACCGAGTCCATTAAGGACACGTGGAATGTCGTCACGTTTTGAGTAAACGCGCAGACCTGGTTTTGAGACACGTTTCAAGTTTGTGATAACGCGCTCACCGTTAGCACCGTACTTCAAGAAGACACGGATGATGCCTTGCTTGTCGTCTTCGATGATTTCGATGTTTTTCACAAAACCTTCGCGTTTCAGGATTTCAGCAATCCCTTTTTTGATGTTTGATGCAGGCACTTCAAGCACATCGTGCTTAGCCATGTTGGCATTACGAATGCGAGTTAAAAAGTCTGCAATAGGGTCAGTCATAACCATTTTATTTTTCTCCTCTTACTAGTAGTTTGCAAGACGCACTTGCTAGTTAATGATGCCCGATGAACGAGCGGTGATGGGTTGAAAGACCTAAATCAGGCTAGGTAGTGGTTGGCAGTAGTCAGCGTAGACGACCGACCACTAACGACGCCTGATGACGGCATTTCAAGCCAGAATTTGAGCACGGACTAAAATCCTAGTGAAAATGATAGACTTCCTAGACGTTCTACTAACGTCGTCGTCACTCTCCTATTTTCATACGGATTTCTTAACGCCCTTTTGCATCATGAGATTACCAAGACGCTTTAGTGACACCTGGAATCTGACCTTTATGTGCCAATTCACGGAATGCGATACGGCTCAAGCCAAATTTGCCCATATAAGCATGCGGACGACCTGTCTCACGGCAACGGTTGTGAAGACGAGTTGGAGATGCATTACGAGGTAATTTAGCTAAACCTTCATAATCACCAGCAGCTTTCAACGCAGCACGTTTTTCAGCATAGCGATCAACAATCTTTTGACGTTTTGCTTCACGAGCAACCATAGATTTCTTTGCCATTATTTTTACCTCCTATATTATTTAGCGAAAGGCATACCAAGGCCTTTTAGCAATGCACGTCCTTCTTCGTCAGTGTTTGCTGTTGTAACGATAACGATGTCCATACCACGAACTTTATCAACATCATCAAAGCTAATTTCTGGGAAGATTAACTGCTCTTTGACACCAAGTGTGTAGTTACCACGTCCATCAAATGATTTGGTTGGAACACCGTGGAAGTCACGAACACGCGGAAGCGAAACAGTTACCAACTTGTCCAAAAATTCGTACATGCGTTCACCACGAAGGGTAACTTTTGCACCGATGGCTACGCCCTCACGAAGACGGAAGCCGGCGATTGATTTTTTAGCTTTGGTGATTAGTGGCTTTTGACCTGAGATAAGTGCCAACTCAGCAGCAGCTTTCTCAAGGTTTTTAGCGTTAGAAGTCGCATCACCCACACCCATGTTAAGAACGATTTTCTCGATCTTTGGCACTGCCATGATAGATGGGTAGCTAAATTGTTCTGTCAAAGCAGGAACAACTTCTTTAAGGTATTTTTCTTTTAAACGATTTGCCATGTTACTTCTCCTTTCCTTCGTGATTAGTCAAGCAGCTCGCCTGATTTCTTGTTGTAACGAACTTTTTTGCCGTCAACAACCTTGTAACCAACACGACCAGCTACGCCATTTTTGTCCAAGACTTGAACGTTTGAAACATGGATAGCTGCTTCTTTTTCAACAACGCCACCTTGAGGGAGGTCGTTGTTTGGTTTTTGGTGTTTTTTAACAAGGGCTACGCCTTCAACGATAACCTTGTTAACTTTTGGAAGTGCGCGAAGAACAACGGCTTCTTTGCCTTTGTCTTTACCAGCGATTACGCGAACTTTGTCGCCTTTTTTTACAAACATGTTTTTCTCCTATATTTTCTTACGCCCTAACGGGCACCCTGCGACTAGCGCAGGGGACTACGTTTGTTTGAAATTAAAGTACTTCTGGTGCCAACGACACAATCTTCATGAAGCCACCTTCACGCAATTCACGTGCAACTGGTCCGAAGATACGAGTACCACGAGGGTTTTTGTCCTCACGGATGATAACGGCAGCATTGTCGTCAAACTTGATGTATGAACCATCTGGACGACGGGCACCCGTTTTTGTACGTACGATAACAGCTTTGACAACGTCACCTTTTTTAACAGCGCCACCAGGAGTAGCTTGTTTTACTGAAGCAACGATAACGTCACCGATGTTAGCGAATTTACGACCTGAACCACCAAGAACTTTGATAGTCAAGATTTCGCGAGCGCCGCTGTTGTCTGCAACTCTCAGACGAGATTCCTGTTGAATCATTCCAATGTTCTCCTTTCAGGCTTAGATAATGACAGCTTCTTCAACAACTTCTACAAGGCGGAAGCGTTTTGTAGCTGACAAGGGACGAGTTTCCATGATACGGACGATGTCGCCTTCTTTAGCAACATTGTTTTCGTCATGGGCTTTGTATTTTTTAGAATAGTTGATACGTTTACCATAAACTGGGTGGTTACGTTTGGTTTCAACTACAACAGTGATGGTTTTATCCATTTTGTCAGACACGACACGTCCAACAAGAACTTTACGGTTATTGCGTTCCATTGACATACTCCTTCCCAATTTATTAGTTCAACTCAGATTGCACCGTTTTGATACGGGCAATTTGTTTTTTGACTTCTTTCAAACGAGCTGTTTTCTCTAATTGACCAGCTGCTGCTTGGAAACGAAGGTCAAATAATTCTTTTTTGAGTTCGTTTTCTTTTTTAGCAAGCTCTTCTTGAGAAAGACCACGAAGCTCTTTGACAAATTCTTGAATTTCTTTAAGTTTCATTGCCTTCTCCTTATTCTGCGTCGCGCTTGATAAATTTCACTTTAACTGGTAATTTGTGACCAGCAAGACGGAAAGCTTCGCGAGCGATTTCTTCAGAAACGCCTGCGACTTCAAACATCACTTTGCCACGTTTCACGGGCGCTACCCAACCTGCAGGTGCACCTTTACCAGAACCCATCCGCACACCGATTGCTTTTTCAGTGTATGATTTGTGAGGGAAGATTTTGATCCAAACCTTACCACCACGTTTCATGTAACGGGTCATAGCAATACGAGCAGCTTCGATTTGGCGGTTGGTGATCCATGAGCTAGTTGTTGCTTGAAGACCAAATTCACCAAAGTCAACTTGTTTACCGCCTTTAGCTTCGCCGCGCATTTTTCCGCGGAACTCACGACGGTGTTTGACACGTTTAGGTACTAACATGTGTTATTTACCTCCCTTAGTGTTTTTGCGAGCTGGCAAGACTTCACCACGGTAAATCCAAACTTTTACACCTAGTTTTCCGTAAGTGGTGTCAGCTTCTTCCCAAGCATAATCGATGTCTGCACGAAGGGTATGAAGCGGAACAGTTCCTTCAGAGTAACCTTCGCTACGGGCAATATCAGCACCGTTCAAACGACCTGAAACCTGAGTTTTAATTCCTTTTGCGCCGGCACGCATCGTCCGTTGGATAGCTTGTTTTTGAGCACGACGGAAAGCCACACGTTGCTCAAGTTGCTTAGCAATGTTAAGACCAACCAAGTGAGCATCAAGATCAGGTTGTTTGATCTCAATGATGTTGATGTGGACTTGTTTGCCAGTCAATTTGTTCAGTTCAGCACGCAGAGCGTCAACGTTGCTACCAGACTTACCGATAACCATACCTGGTTTAGCAGTGTGGATAGACACGATAACTTTGTTCACTGCACGCTCAATTTCGATTGTTGAAATTGATGCTTCAGCAAGCTCTTTGTTGATGAATTTACGGATTGCAAGATCCTCGTGGAGGTAATCTGCGTATTCTTTATCAGCGTACCATTTGGCATCCCAGTCACGGATGATACCAACACGCATACCAATTGGATGTACTTTTTGACCCACGTTCTTACCTCCTTATTTTTCTGACACAACCACTGTGATATGGGTTGTGCGTTTGTTGATTGGTGAAGCTGAACCTTTGGCACGTGGACGGAAACGTTTCATTGTTGGTCCTTCGTTTGCAAATGTTTCAGAAATCACCAAGTTAGCTTTCTCCAAACCGAAGTTGTTCTCAGCGTTAGCGATAGCTGAGTTCAAGACTTTCAGGATGATACCAGCTGCTTTGTTTGGTGTGAATGTCAAGATAGCGATGGCATCCGCAACATGTTTGCCACGGATAAGGTCAAGAACAAGACGTGTTTTACGAGGTGAAACACGGACTGTACGAGCCATTGCTTTAGCTGAAGTAATTTCTGCCATTGTCTCCTCCTCCTATTATTTACGACGTGTTTTCTTGTCGTCTGCCGCGTGACCTTTGTAGGTACGAGTTGGTGCAAATTCACCAAGTTTGTGACCTACCATGTCCTCTTGGATGTATACAGGCACGTGTTTACGACCATCATATACAGCGATTGTGTAGCCGATAAAGCTTGGGAAAATCGTTGAACGACGTGACCAAGTTTTGATAACTTTTTTCTTCTCGTCGTTAGCTTGAGCTTCAACTTTTTTCATCAAATGCTCATCGACGAAAGGTCCTTTTTTAAGACTGCGTCCCATTTTGTAATGTTCTCCTTTAAAATATGTACCACAGCGGCCTGGGAACTGGGCAGAGTCACAAGACCATGTTCAATGTCCAGACGATGCGCAGTTGATTGGTAAGCTCGACGTAGCGAAGCTACTAGAACCGCAATCAACTACTGCGCCAAACTGGTATTTCAATCAAACGATGACCTTGAAACTTCAAGTCCAGTAGAAACCCTACCGAGCTGGCGGAAATCCTGAGGTTGAGTTGTTCTTGTTGCTTTTTGGATAACTAATCAATCTTTTCAAACTCAACCCACAACTAGATAACTGAATTAACTCTTAGCTTATTTTTCGTTGCGACGACGAACAATCAACTTGTTAGAACGCGCTTTTTTGTTACGAGTTTTAAGACCAAGAGCTGGTTTACCCCAAGGGGTAGATGGCGCTTTTCGACCAACTGGTGCTTTACCTTCACCACCACCGTGTGGGTGATCGTTAGGGTTCATAACAGAACCACGAACAGTTGGGCGGATACCTTTCCAACGGTTACGACCTGCTTTACCGATGTTAACGAGTGAGTGTTCACCGTTACCAACTGTACCAATAGTCGCACGGCAAGTTGACAAGATCATGCGCACTTCGCCTGATTGCAAGCGAACAAGGGTGTACTTACCTTCGTGACCCAATACTTGCGCAGAAGTCCCAGCGGCACGAACTAATTCACCACCGCGACCTGGCTTCAACTCGATATTGTGAATCACTGTACCAACTGGGATGTTAGCAAGCGGCAACGCGTTACCTGTTTTAATGTCCGCTTCAGGACCAGAAACGATGCGTTGACCTACTTCCAAGCCTTTTGGCGCAATGATGTAAGCCTTAATCCCGTCTGTGTAATGAACCAAAGCGATGTTTGCAGAACGGTTTGGATCGTACTCGATGGTCTTAACAATTGCTTCAACATTGTCTTTGTTACGTTTGAAATCAATCAAACGGTAGTGGCGCTTGTGTCCGCCACCATGGTGACGAACGGTGATGCGGCCAGCGTTGTTACGGCCTGCTGTTTTCTTCAGTGAAACAAGCAAGCTTTTCTCTGGTTTGTTTGTTGTGATGTCAGCAAAATCCAAAGAAGTCATGTTACGACGGCCATTTGTCGTTGGTTTATAAACTTTAATACCCACGTGATTTCCTCCTTAGATTATTCCGCTTCAGCAGCGAACAACTCGATCGCTTTTGAGTCAGCTGTCAACGTCACGATTGCTTTTTTCGTTTTGCTAGTGAACCCTGCGTAACGACCAACGCGTTTTGCTTTTGGTTTCACGTTAACTGTGTTGATAGTTGCTACTTTAACACCGTCAAAAGCAGCTTCAATCGCTTGTTTGATCAACAATTTGTGAGCGCGAGTGTCAACTTCGAAGGTGTATTTACCTGCTTCAAGAGCAACCATAGACTTCTCAGTAATCACTGGCTTTTTGATAACGTCATACAAATTCATTAGGCAAGAACCTCCTCGATGGTAGAGATTGCTTCTTTAGTAACAAGAAGTTTGTCTGCGTTAACGATGTCAAGCACGCTTGCTGTTTTAGCTGTTGCCACTTTAACACCTGGGATGTTACGAGCTGACAATTCAGCGAATTTGTTACCTTCTTCAAGGATAACAAGCACTTTTGAATCGATAGCAAGAGCTGCAAGCACGTTTGCAAATTCAGCAGTTTTTGGAGCTGCGAATGAAAGGCTATCTACAGCGACAAATTTCTCTTCAGCCACTTTAGCTGAGTAAACTGATTTCAAAGCAAGGCGACGCATTTTTTGCGGCAATTTGTAGCCGTATGAACGTGGAGTTGGTCCGAAAACCACACCACCGCCACGCCATTGTGGTGAGCGGATTGACCCTTGACGGGCACGTCCAGTTCCTTTTTGGCGCCATGGTTTGCGACCACCGCCTGATACGGCTGCACGGTTTTTAACCGCGTGTGTCCCTTGGCGAAGGCTAGCACGTTGGCTGATAATTACATCAAAGACAACTGATTCATTTGGCTCGATGCCGAACACCGCTGGGTTAAGCTCGATGGAGCTCAACTCTTTACCAGTTTGGTCGAATAATTTTACATTTGCCATGTTAACTGATTTCCCCTTTCCTTATTATTTAGCAGCTTTGACTGCTGATTTAACGATGATAAGAGATTTCTTAGCACCTGGAACGTTACCTTTAATCAAAAGAACGTTTTTCTCTGGAATAACTTGTACGATTTCAAGGTTTTGAATCGTCACACGGTTGCCACCCATACGGCCTGCAAGGTTTTTACCTTTGAAGACACGGTTAGGCGCTACAGGACCCATTGATCCTGGACGACGGTGGTAACGAGAACCGTGAGCCATTGGACCACGAGATTGACCGTGGCGTTTGATGACACCTTGGAAACCTTTACCTTTAGATGTACCAGTAACATCTACAACATCTCCGGCAGCAAATTGCTCAACGGTGATTTCTTGACCAACTTCCAAGCCTTCAATGTTTTTGAATTCACGAATGAAGCGCTTAGGAGTCGTGTTTGCTTTTGCAGCGTGACCTTTGGCAGGTTTGTTGCTCAATACTTCGCGTTTGTCATCAAAACCAACTTGAACAGCTTCGTAACCGTCTGTCTCAAGAGTTTTCACTTGAAGCACCACGTTTGGTGTTGCTTCGATGACAGTAACAGGGATAAATTCACCAGTTTCAGTGAAGATTTGAGTCATTCCCACTTTTTTCCCTAAGATTCCTTTTGTCATGAGAACATGTTTCCTTTTCAGATTTTATTAAAAAGTTTTTAATGAGCGTTTTTCATGCTCAAAAAAGTTTTTTAGGAGCGTTTTTTGTGCTCCGTCTCATCAAATTAAAGTTTGATTTCGACATTTACACCACTTGGCAGATCGAGTTTCATCAAAGCATCAACTGTTTTTTGAGTTGGGTTGATGATATCAATCAAACGCTTGTGGGTACGCATTTCGAACTGCTCACGAGAGTCTTTGTACTTGTGAGTCGCACGAATAATCGTGTAGAGGCTACGCTCAGTCGGAAGTGGTACTGGGCCAGCAACTGTCGCACCAGTGCGAGTAGCTGATTCTACGATTTTTGCAGCTGCCGTGTCAAGAGTACGGTGTTCGTACGCTTTCAAGCGGATGCGGATTTTTTTGTTTGCCATCTTTGTCTCCTTTTCGTCTATATAAGATATAGGCTAGCTCCCCAAGAAAACCAACACGAGTTGCGTGGCAATGCAACCGAGCGTGTCGCAACCTCTTGGCTCAAGGCTAAGGCTGTTTTTTTACAGCACTCCTAGTATTCTACCAGATATGCTAGGAGATTGCAAGAGTTTCGACTTATTTTTTTACAAAAAATATAAAACAACCTGCTTCTAATTAAAAAAGACTCACTGATTACGTCAGCAAGTCATTGTTTGGCCTTTCTCCCAACTAATCCTGATAAAACAAGATGGTACTAAGGTGCTTCACAAAGTGCGTTCTAAAGGCGAGTTGCAATCGGACAGTATCGTAACTAAGCTCTGGAAAATTATTCAGTAGTTCTGTAAGAACATATTGCCCTTCTGTGTCCCAGTCGCTAATCAGCCACAAGTTCTTAGCATATAAGGCTCGCATATGTTGGACAATCGCTTGAACCTTTGAATAATGGAGTTCTAAAGTAGAAATAGTAGAATAAGTGTAATGCATGGCTTTCTCCTTTTGATGTTGATGGTTTAATTATAGCGACTGTTAAAAAGAAAAAACAGGACAAAACCGTCCTGTTTAAACTGTTATGACTTATGACTCGTCATTTGCCATACGCTCTTTGATCTCATCATAGGATAAAGCATGTGGCGCCTCAACTTGTTCGTCCATATCCTTGGGCATACTACCTGTTTCATAAAGCGATTTGATTTGGGCTGCATCTAGGGTTTCGTGCTTAATCAAAGCCTGAGCAATGATTTCCAGCTTGTCTAAGTTAGCGGTGATAACCTCTGTCGCCTTGTCCATAGCTTCTGTTAGAAGGTGACGGACTTCAGCATCAATGAGAAGTGCTGTCTCATCAGAGTAAGACTTATCTGGTACGCCTTGTCCTGGGAGGATAGCATGATTACCCTGATACTGAACAGGTCCAAGTTTGTCGCTCATCCCATACTCAGTGACCATGGCACGCGCCAGACCAGTCGCTTGTTCAAGGTCGTTTGAAGCACCTGCTGTTTGGATGTTAAACTTGAGTTGCTCTGCTACACGACCACCCATGAGACCTGCCAACTGCTCCTTCATTTCGTCCTTAGAATGAACCATCTCATCTTCTTTAGGAAGAGCGAGCATATACCCACCTGCACGGCCACGAGGAACAATGGTAACCTTGTGAACATCACGAGCATTGGACAAGACTAGACCGACAACGGTATGACCCGCCTCGTGATAAGCAACCACCTCATTTTGATGTTTAGAGCGCTGCCTATCTTTTTTAGACGGACCAGAGATGACACGATCTTCTGCTTCATCAATATCACTGGCATCAATTTTGGTCTTGTTGCGACGTGCGGCGACTAGGGCAGCTTCATTAAGGACGTTTTCTAGGTCAGCACCAACAAAACCTGGGGTATGTTGGGCAACAACTTTCAAATCAACATCATCTGCCAGAGGCTTGTTCTTAGCATGGACACGCAGAATAGCTTCGCGACCCTTGACATCTGGTCGTCCAACCAAAACTTTGCGGTCAAAGCGTCCCGGACGCAAAAGAGCCGGATCCAGCACATCTGAACGGTTGGTCGCTGCGATGACGATGATACTTTCATTGCCTTCAAAACCATCCATCTCAATCAAGAGCTGGTTGAGGGTCTGTTCACGTTCGTCATTACCCCCTCCCATGCCTGCGCCACGTCGGCGACCGACCGCGTCAATTTCATCGATGAAAATAATGGCACGCTCTGCCTTTTTAGCGTCTTCAAAGAGCGAACGCACACGGCTAGCACCGACACCGACAAACATCTCAACAAAGTCAGATCCTGAAATTGAGAAGAACGGAACACCCGCTTCACCAGCCACCGCTTTGGCAAGCAGGGTTTTACCTGTTCCTGGGGGACCCTCAAGGAGAATACCTGCTGGAATCCGAGCACCTAAATCCTTGTATTTCTTAGGGTTTTTAAGGAAATCAACAACTTCAACCAGCTCTTGCTTTTCTTCTTCTGCACCCGCAACATCAGAGAAGCGGATTTTGACATCGCCTTTGTTAGCTGGTTTGATTTTGTTACGACCGAAGCTCATCGGATTGCGGCCACCACCGCCTCCTGCACCGCCACCCATCATGGTCGTTAAGAAAAACATCATGAGGACAAGTGGCAAGAAACTCATCAAGACAGAAACCCATGTTCCCGTAGAACTTTCAGGAATAACCTTTAAACTGGTTTCTTTACCCTTGGTCGCTTCCTGTATGGTTTGCAAGGAAGTCTCGCTAGTCAACAGGGTAGCAGAAAACTTTTCAACCGTAATAGTTGGACTTCCAAAAAAGGAAAGTTCGCTTGTTTCTTTGACCTTTTGCGGTTCCTTATAGGTTCCGGTGACCTTAATCACACTACCGGCAGGCTGATAGGTGATGTCTTTAACTTTATCTTCCTCAATCGTTTTAATCAAGGTTGAGTAGTCTATCTTCTGGCTTGTTGTTCCATTTCCTAAAAAGAAATACTGAAATCCAAAAATCAAGGTTACAATCGTGATGATGTAAAGAAATGGATTTCTGACAAAGCCATTTGGTTTTTTATTATTCATCTAAACACTTTCTATTACTTGTTATAAACATCTTCTTTCAAGATACCGATGTAAGGTAGGTTACGGTACTTTTCCTCGTAGTCAAGCCCAAAACCGACAAGAAACTCATTCGGTACTCGGCAACCAACATAGTCAGCTTGGATATCAATGACCCTAGCTTCTGGCTTATCAATCAAAGTCACAATCTTGATAGAAGCAGCTTTCCTATACTCAAACATATCACGCAGATACCTCAGCGTGCGACCAGTGTCAATGATATCCTCGACGAAAATCACATCACGCCCTTCGATATTAGTATCAACGTCCTTGATAATTTTGACTTCACCACTGCTAGACACGCCACCATGATAGCTTGATACCACCATAAAATCTAACTCAACATGGGTATCGATATGCTTAATCAACTCAGCCATAAAAGGAATGGCACCTTTTAGAACACCGACCAGAAGTGGCGTTTTGCCGGCATAGTCTTCGGTCAGTTGCTTCCCTAAGCGTTTGGCTTCCGCAACAATCTGCTCATTGGTATAAAGAACCGTTTTAATATCCTGCTCTAACATCTTTGTCTCCTTGTCTTACAATCGTTACACTGAACCTCATTATATCACGTTTCGGGTCTTTTCTCAAATAAGTTTTATCACTGGTCACAACGATTTCAATCTGTCCGTGTTGTTCTATCACGAGAGCCTTATGGCGGTCTTGTAGCGGTAGCTTATCATCGATAAACAGGCGCGATAGTTTTTTGTGAAAATGGCCGAGCTGAATCTTATCGCCAGCCAAAGGCGACCGTATGAGCAAGGCCGATGAATCTGGCAACAAGTAAGCGGACTCTTGATTTTCAGAAAAAGCAATCGAAAAATCATTGAAAACCACTTCTTCTCCATAGTTTAACACGATGGGTGGCTGAGGCAAATCCGTCTCAGGATTGATTTTTTCGATTCGCCAATGGCTGTAATCCTTTATCAACCAGTAGCCGTTTTTTAACGGGGCACGGTAATTAGCTTTTGTTCTTAAAACAGTCAAGACTTGTTGGTACTGAGCCTTACTCAAGGCTAAATCAGCAAAAGACGATAGGTAATCCTGCAACAAAAAATATTGAACTGCTGGTGTTTGCTGCCTGAATGTCGCTACCGTTGTCGCAGACAGTCCCTGACTTAGGTCAAACAAGGCCGCAAAGAGCAAGGAACTTTCCTCACCCAGCTCTAACAAGTGCTGGTCAAGTTTTGGACTTTCCTGCCGCAAATAAGGTAAATACTCCAAACGAACACGATTTCGGGTATAAGTAGGCTCTTGATTAGACTGGTCTTCAAAGTGTTTGATAGCTGGAAAATCTGACTTAGAAAAAGAAAGCAAGGGACGAATCAGTTGCCCGTGCCCGAAGGATTGAACCTCTTTTATCCCAGATAAATGCCGCAGGCGGCTCCCCCGCAACAGCCTCATCAAAATCGTTTCAACCTGATCATCACGATGATGCCCCGTCACCAAAGCAGTATAGCCCTGCTCTGCCATGATATGAGAAAAAAAAGCATACCGAAAATCACGTGCTTTTTCTTCTGAAAATGCTCCTGAAAAATGAGCGACAAAAATAGGCAACTGCAACCGCTCCGCCAAGCTACGCAGATGGTTTTCTTCGTCAGTTGACTCAGGCCGTTGCTGATGGTTGACATGAGCAATTCCCAGCTCAATCCCCAGCTCCTCACGCCAGTCATAAAGAAGGTTGAGCAAGGTCATAGAATCCAAACCTCCCGAAACAGCAACCAATACCTGTTGATGATGGGTAAAATAGCCCTTAGCCAAGAAGTGCTTTAATAGTTTTTTCTTCATTTATTTCAATAGATTGTAAACGTCATTAGCAATGGCAGTGATCTCATCATAGGAACTATGGGCGGTCAGAATAGATAAAACAAAGGGACGCTCTGCATAGACGACGGCAACATCATGACGGAATTCATCGGCATCACCTGTTTTATGGGCAACAGTGACTGCGATGTCTTTTGAGATACGGCTATCATCAAAAGCTGTCTCTGTCATATAAGTCAGTGCCTCTCCACCCTGGTGATAAAGCTCTGCCATCATCTGTCCAGCTATCTTAGCTGATAACTCTCGCTTCACCATATCCCATTCATCACCAAGCAACAGCCAAATATCCGTTTGAAAAGCCCTGTTCAGCTGATCTGCAACATAGTAACCTAGCATGTTACTTGCCACATTATCTGATTGCTTGGTCACTGCCTTTAGCAAGTCCTCAACAGTATAGTCCTTGCCGTCTGGTATCTTGCTAATATTCCCAGCCCCTTCAGGGTCATAAAATCCTCTAGACCGATTGACCTCTGGTACGTACTTAAAGGTATCTGACAGCTTAATCGCACCGTCATTGAGCTGTCTTTGGGTCTCATAAATCGTCGCTAGTTTGGTGATGCTGGCACCATACATCCGTTGTTCAGCATTGACGCCTGCTTCTGCACCATCATCTAAACGCTGAATGTAAATAGACAAGTTGTTTTTTTGGTACTTGTCCAATAGCAGAGCTTGAACAACGTCAATGGGATCAGTGTACAGCTCTTCGCTCGATACCCAACCCTTACCAGCAATCAGGTAATAGACCCCATCATGGGTGGTGGCTTGTTCTGTGACGAGTAGCTGCTGACGGGCTACCAAGTCTGTTTTGACTTCTTTAGTCCCGATAACATAGGGCTTATCATAGACTGTTGCCCCTGCTTTCAACCAAACGGTCTGTGACACCTGTTCTCTACTCAACTCCACATCATCAAACACCACCAACTGACTGGCTTCGATAAAGTGACCATCGGCTAGCTTGAAAACCGGCAAGAGGTTGTCGTTGATGATTAGCTCCTTAATGACAAGAGACTCATCAGCAGAAACCAGCTGACCAAACTCGGTTAGGTTTTTATCCAGATAAGGCCGTGTCTCTTGAAAGAGGCGAGGATTCTTTGGAATCGTCGAAAAATCTGATGTCCGTGCTAGAAAACTCTTTTTTTCAGCCTCGGTCAAAACGAGCTCATGCTCTGTGCTAATGATGGTCAGAGGTGCCAAAAAAACAGGCAGAACCATCAGGGCTAACAGTTTTTTCACAGCTCCTCCTTCCTATGCGTCAGTCTGTTCTCTCAGTTCTTGGTTCTTCTCAGCTAATTCTTCCAGCTTGTCATCTGAGTAAGCCAGAAATTTTTCAATTGTTTTAATTAAATCGTCCATTATTTTGGTAATAAATCAGGCAAGAGGTAGACCGTCTCACCTTCTAGTGAATAATAGTATTTAGCGCGAGCGTATTTCTCAACATACTCTTCATTTTGTAGCCGCCGTGCCAACTCTTTTTGCTTGGCCGTCTCAGTTTGGACGTCTTTATAAGCCTGCTTGAGTGTCTCAATTTCAGCTTTTTTTTCGTTGAGTTTGACGTAACTTGCCACCATATTGTAGGTTGGCAGGATAAAGAGCAGGACAATCAGCACCATGGTAACACCTAAGAAACGGTGGTGTTTTTTCGTCTCCTCAGCCTGATAACGCCTCTTTAGTTGCTCGTCTTGGATAAACTCATTATTGATTTGGACAACTTTAGACGTCTTCATGATCCTCTATCCTCGTTTCGCTGATGATGTCGTACATCTTGCTTGCGTCTTCTTTCTTGGTACTATCCAACATCTCCAGAACACGCACGGTCAAGAGCTTGTTCCCAAAGCGGATTTCCACCTCGTCATTTGTTTTCAGGCCTGTTGACGATTTTGCCAAGATGCCATTGACCTTGATTCGTCCCTTGTCTGCGACTTCCTTGGCCACTGTCCGTCGCTTGATAATCCGCGACACCTTCAAATACTTATCTAATCTCATGGGTTCACCTCCCTAACTATCCTATTTTATCACTTTTTTGGAAAAATAGCAGAGCTAAACACAGAAAAAGTGAGCCTAAACTCACTTTTACTAGAATAATAATGCCGACACAACTGTACCTGCGAAGAAAATCAACCAGATGGAGAAAATCAATTTTACCGTGAACCAAATATCCCCACGAACACTGGGCTCATGTTTTTTCTTATTGTCCAAGAAGTTGAGAATATCGGCATAGGTTCTAAAATCTTGACTTTTCCAGATATGAAAAATCTGCGCATGTGCATAAAGTAAAGGAATAGCTAACAAGCTAATTAAAAGAGTAAATTGAATATCTGTCAACAAAAATCTTGTTGGATAAGCGATAGAAAAGATAAAGAAGGAAATACCAGCAATAATCACCCATTTTTTGAATTGTTTTTGATTGACCTGATGTTTCATCTCATCAATGTCTCCTTTTACTAAATCATCCAAGGATACATCAAAATAGGTCGCTATCAAGAGCAGGCTGTTGATGTCGGGATAGGTTTGTCCCCTCTCCCAGTTGGAAATGGTTTGGCGGGACACATAAAGTTTCTCCGCCAACTCTTCCTGTGATAACCCCCTTTCTTTTCTAAGTGACACTAGTCTGCTTTGTAGTTCCATTGTGATGTCCTCCTTGGTGATACTAACTTACCGCTTTTACTCCCAGTTTACCATAAAATCCCTTTGTCAGGGAGGTTTTTCTGTGACAAAATCCTTTGACAAGGGCTGTTTTTAGTGACAAAAAGGTTTACAACCTTGACAATGTTGTAAACCTTTCTCACTTGTTAAAAATTGACCTCATCTGGATTGGACTGGTTCTTCACACCGTCCAATTTATCCAGTATAGCAACATCTTCTGGGCTGAGGGTCAGACCAAAGCAGTCGAGGTTGGCTGCGATATTGGCTGGAGTAGCTGATTTAGGAAGAGGAAGGAAGCCTTTTTGCAGCGACCACACCAAGGCAAGCTTACCGACAGGTACCTTGTAGCGCTCTGCCATTTCCTCCACAAGAGGGTTCCCAAAAAGTGTTCCCGTTCCAAAAGGACTATACGCCTCCAGCAAGATCCCATGCTGCTGACAAAGGGCAACCAACTCCTCCTGAGTAGTGCCTGGCGCTAGGAGCACCTGATTGACATGGGGGATAATATCAGCCGTCTCAAGCAAGGCCTCAATGTGGTGGGGCATGAAGTTTGACACACCAATTGCTCGGATTTTACCTTCCTCGTAGAGGTCTTCCAAAGCAGACCAGACTTGGGCGTTACGGTTCCGCCAACACTCAGCACCCTGATCACGGAGACTCTTAGGATTTGGCCAGTGGATCAGTACCATGTCCAGATAAGTGACACCCAGCTTATCCATGGACTCTAGCACAGAGTCCCTCGCACTGTCATAGTCTTGCTTATCATTCCAGACTTTGGTCGTCAAGAAAATATCCTCACGCGCCAGATTGCTGTCTGCAATGGCACGACCAACCGAGCGCTCATTGCCATAAATCTGCGCTGTGTCAATATGCCTATAGCCTACTGCAAGAGCATTTTTTACTGCCTCATAGGCATCCTCCCCCTCTGGAATCTGCCAGGTTCCAAAGCCAATCTTTGGAATAGCAACGCCGTTCGTCAATGTATAATGTTCCATCTAAAACCTCCTGTTACTGATAGGTCTATTATAGGTTAATTGCCGAGCAGAGGCAAGAAAGTGGTATCGTAAACGTTCTTGGAATGAGTGATGATTTTCTTTTCACCAGCTATCAACCGAGTAAAATGGCTATTTTGCCCTCGAGATTAGGCTAGCGTTAGAACAGCTGACCGGCTTGCCTAACAACCTATCAAAAAAAAACCATCTATACTACAGACGATTAGCTGCAGAATAGATGATATAGGTTAGTACAAATTTAATACAAATCATGGTAATAATCAATTTCCCACTGGGAAACAAAGCTGGCATAGCTTGTCCACTCGGATGCGCTTGGCCTTATAAAAATTGGTAAAGATATGTTCTCCCAAGACAGAGCGAACAACATCAACAGTTTATCATCCGAGTAATGTTTGATTGAGGCTAGCGAGCAATGCCTTTCATCTTTGCCCCCTGAACAATCAAGAAAAGACCTAAGCTAGCCACCAAAACAAAACTAATTTGAACACCTAACACCCCAGTAAATTCACTCAGGGAAACCATACTACCTGCAAGAATGTAACCAATTGGGTGAGCCATGGCAATAAAGCCTGAATAGGAGCCAATTTTATTCTGATCCATCATGTCTGCCCGTAAAACTTGACTAGCTGGAACATTGATCATCTCACCTACCGTATAAACGACAGCTGACAACAAAATCAACCAGAGGTTTTTGAAGGTAAAGGCCGAAAAGATACCCACCGCAAAAATCGTCCCTCCTAAGACCAACTGAGGAATCAGTTTCATCGGTTTAGTCAAACGGTTAGCTGTTGTCATCAGAAACACAATCATGATTGTGTTGATTAAAACTGCTAAGCTCAGCAATTTTGCCCCAGTTATCTCAATACCAAAGACCACCGTCGGCTGGTAGATGGTTTTGTAATGAATGGGAATATAGTTGTCAATTTGAGTCCAGACCGCCGAAAAGAGAACGACTCCAAGCGTGTACACCATAAATGCGCGATCCTTAACCACCTCACCATAGTTCTTGACGGTGGAAAGTAGCCCTTGACCGTGATGAAAGACAAAATCAGCCGGTCTGGTCTCCTCAAACTTCCAGAGCATGATGAGATAAGTGACAGCCGCAATACCTGTCATGGCCAAGAGCAATTCAAAGAAGTGTTTGTCATAAAAGGCACCAGCAACACCTGCTCCCAGCATCACCGCTACATTGAGAATCCAATAACTAATGGTGTAAACAAAGCGACGATTCCCCTCATTAGTTAAATCAACAATCATAGCATCATAGGCAGGATGGGCAAAGTTGGAGAAAACTTCCACCGTAAAAATCCCAACAAAGGTTAATAGCGGCTGAACCTGACCAGGAATATTAGCAAATAAGGTCACCAGGTAGCCAATCAAAACACCCAGATTGCCCCAATCCGTTACTGTTTTCCGCCCCAGCGAGTCTGCCAAGTGACCGCCATAAAGAATGGCGATAAAGCTGGCCGCCTGAGTCCCCATGACTAAAAGCCCCGTCACAAAAGCCCCAAAATACTGGACGTAATACATGGACATAAAGGGAAAAATAGCAGAGCCTAAAATAATGGAAACAAACCGCAAACCTTCTCGCCATTGGAGTTGCTTGGGTAAAGAGAAAAATTCTGTCATGGTTATCTTTCTAAACTATTGTTTCTCCCCATTTTAACACAAAAAGCGGCTGAAAGCCGCTCCCGCCGATCATCCTATCGTTAATTGGTTAACTGGGTTTAATACAAATCAAGGTAATTATCAATTTCCCACTGGGAAACAAAGCTGGCATAGCTCGCCCACTCGATGCGCTTGGCCTCATAAAAATTGGTAAAGATATGTTCTCCCAAAGCAGAGCGAACAACATCAGATGTTCGGAGTGCTTTTAAGGCATTGTGCAAGGTTGACGGCAAATCAATAATGCCTGCAGCACGGCGTTCCTCTCTGGACATGCCATAAATATTAGTCTCAACCGGCTTAGGGGCTTCAATCTGATTAACAATTCCATCCAAACCAGCCTCAAGTAAGACCGCCATAGCCAGGTAAGGGTTGGCTGTCGGATCAACCGAACGTAGCTCCAGCCGTGTCCCCATTCCTCGGCTAGCAGGAACACGAATGAGTGGTGAGCGGTTGCGACCAGCCCAAGCAATATAGACAGGTGCTTCAAAGCCTGGAACCAGACGTTTATAGGAGTTCACCGTTGGATTGGTGATGGCAGTGTAGCTATAAGCATGTGCCATCAAGCCACCAAGGAAATAATAAGCGTCTTGCGATAGCCCCATTCCCCTTGGGTCTTTTGGATCGTCAAAGGCGTTGCCTTGCTCATTAAAAAGGGACATGTTGCAGTGCATTCCTGAACCAGCAATGCCGTATTTGGGCTTGGCCATAAAGGTCGCGTACATGCCGTGCTTACGAGCGATGGTCTTGACAACCAGCTTAAACAACTGAATATTATCACAGGCTTTCAGGACATCGGCATACTTGAAATCAATCTCGTGCTGACCGACAGCACATTCGTGATGGCTGGCTTCGACTTCAAACCCCATCTGGGTCAAGACATTGACAATCTCGCGTCGGGTATTGTCCGCCAAATCTGTTGGTGCTAAATCAAAATAACCACCCTTATCATTGACTTCCAGGGTCGGAGCTCCTTTTTCATCTAGCTTAAAGAGGAAAAACTCAGGCTCTGGACCAAGGTTAAAGGAAGTGTAGCCTAGCTCTTTCATATGCGATAGCGCTCGTTTCAAATTGCCACGCGGATCTCCAGCAAAAGGCTCACCCTCGGCTGTATACACATCGCAAATCAATCCTGCCACCGCACCATTCTCATCTCCCCAAGGAAAAACAATCCAGGTGTCTAAGTCGGGATAAAGGTACATGTCAGACTCATTAATCCGGACAAATCCTTCGATGGAGGAACCGTCAAACATGGCTTTGTTTGATAACACTTTTTCTAGCTGTTCTGGCGTTGCAGGAATTTCAACGTTTTTCATCGTTCCTAGAATATCTGTAAACATTAAACGTAAGAACGTGACATTTTTTTCTTCAACTTGTCGGAGAATATCCGCTTTAGTGATGGTCATAACTACTCCTCTTTGAAAATCTAACCTCTATGAGAAAACGGTGTGGATGATGTCGAAAATCGACTCTGCGACTGCAATTCATCTCGCAAAATGCGCCGCACATCGTCATCTGTTAGAGATGGTTTTGGTTGAACAAACTGCTGTTCACGCTGAGCATACTCTCTCTTTATCGCAGCAATATTTAACCCCTCAGCAATAAAATCCTTGATTTCCAAGAGCCTGTCCATATCGTTCAACGAATATAGTCGTCTATTGCTGTCTGTGCGTTCAGGTGTTAATAACTCCTGATCTTCATAGTAACGAATCTGTCGTGCGGTCAGGTCCGTCAACTTCATCACACTACCGATTGGAAAAATAGCTAACGACCGGCGAAATTCCTTCTCTTTCATGATGTTCTCCTCCTTAACTCATTATAAAAGTATTGCCCAAAAATGTCAATAGACTCATGTCACAATTTATGACATGAGTCTATTTTTTAAGCATATTTTTCCATGTTGCCAAATCGCCATTGACCAAAATAGCAACAAAAACTCCAACAAAAGTCTGAAGAATTCTGGTAACAACGTAGAGCGACGTGCTACCAGCAGGTGCCGCCAAGGAGATAATCAGCAAAGCAGATACCGAACCAATGACCCCTGACGCGTTTGTCAAGGCGACATTTAACACAATCGTCAACATGGTTAATACTGGTAGCAAGATAATCCCAACAAGCGGATGGTGGCCAAACCAGCCACTCACCACATAAAACACCAAGGCTAACAGCCCACCTATGGTATTGCCCAAAATACGGGACGCCCCGAAGGACAGGCTCTTATCAAAGTCTTCACGCAGACTAAAGACAGCGCTCAAGGCTGCAATCTGAGCTCCTCCCCAGTCTAGCCAGCCAAAAATGACCAACACCAAAAAAACCGCTAAACCAGTCTTAGCTGTGCGCATGCCAATTTTCAATTTACTTTTATCAAATTTGAACCTCATACGTCCATTATACCACAAGTCAATGGGTCATTGGTCGTTTAGTCAACCATCTCTCGAACAAAAAAGACTTGCAACGTCAAACCTGTTACAAGTCTTGTCGAGTTTTTTCAGAAAATCCGTAATGTCTAATCAGACAGTTTGCAATGCTGATCCCATGGAAACCCATCGTCACTAAACAAAAACATACTAAGATTAGTAGTGAGGAAATCTCCGACGGGAGAGAGTACTCACTACTTTTTTCATTCTCAAGATGATAAAGTAGAGGTGTCTTGTTAAGTCGTGGGGCTTTTTGACGCTAGACGTCGCAACAAAAACTGGCAAGACACCTGTTTTAGAAAGAATGTTATCAAAGTATGTGGGACGCTAGACGTCGAGTATTGAAAATGACATCTCTAAAACAAGGAATCATTCAAGACAAAGAGGTAGTATCATGCGTGCAGTTTTCGGGAT
>NZ_KB904165.1 GCF_000380025.1 Streptococcus entericus DSM 14446 | reverse complement strand
AACGACTTCAACCAAGCCACACACGATTGCCTCCATACATCGTCTCATTCGGACAATGTATTACCTCATTATGCATAACAAACTTTACGATTACACTTTAACCCAAAATCAGTAAAATTGTTTATGCCATATTATTGTAACACCTTATTTCAAAAATCACAAAATAAGGTGTTGGTTTTGTATACACTTTTTATGTAAATCTTTAGTGTAAAGTAAGGTCACTTCCCTATTTTGATGACTGTATGAAAATTATTTTTTCTCTAAAACCTTGATAGACTTGACAAATGGTAGAAAATAGCCCAAGAAATTTTTCAGGCTTATGGCGTGAAAAATAGAGAACTTCTCTTGACAAGAATAGATTTTTACGGTAGACTATTTAGGTATGTTTAGTAACTGATATCACAATAGCCGGCTAAACGAATACGAAAATTCTAGAGGAGGTATTCATCGTGAAACGTACTTTTCAACCAAGTAAAATCCGTCGTGCACGTAAACACGGTTTCCGTAACCGTATGTCTACTAAAAATGGACGTCGTGTCTTAGCAGCTCGTCGTCGCAAAGGCCGCAAAGTTCTAGCGGTAGCATAAGACAGATGAAACCACCGGAAACTCGAGTTCGGTGGTTTTTTGATGGAAGAATTTAAGTCAAAAAATATAAAGTGAACTTCAGGTAACTAGCTATTTTTATCCGATGTAGTGACAGCTTATGCGAGTGATGATAACGAGGTTAGCCTGGTAGTTTTAGCTCTAGTTCTGCCAGCAGTTTTAAGCATTAAATGGTTTTTCTTTGAAAAATACCCTAAAATTGACAATCATAAAAATGGTGGTGATATCTTGAATACTGGACGAGAGGGGATATGATTGCATGCGAATGAGACAACAGCAAGATGTCTCATCTCAGAGTTAATTGCTAAGTCGCTGATGAACAGTTATAAAAGAGATCAGGCTTGGTAATATGGACTTGTTAGTGACCAGCATGGGCGACGCTAACTGTCGAACAGACCGCTCAGCTCCATCTTGGTAATAAAAAGAAAGCGAAAAGAGGTCAGGATTGCATGCGTACTTAGCATTGTCATCCTAAAAATGACTTTTAGCTTAAAATATGGTACACTATAGGGACGATGTGATTGCGAGGTGAAAAATGAAAGCAAAGCAAATCAGTGAAACAACGTTTAAAATTACGATTAGTATAAAAGATTTAGAAGATAGGGGCTTGGAACTAACTGATTTTATCATGCCGCAAGAAAGAACGGAAGAATTTTTCTATGCCATGCTAGAAGAAGTTGATTTGCCTGATACCTTTAAGCAAAGTGGCATGATCAGTTTTCGGGTGACACCAAAGCCGGATAAGGTGGATATTTTTGTCACCATGTCTGAAGTTGCGACAGATTTCTCGATGGCCGATTTGTCTAATTTTGAAGATTTAGCTCATCTGACACCTGAAGAAATTTTCAAGAAAATCGAGCAAAAAGTTTCCGAAAATGGAGACTCGGAAGCCCTGCAGCGCTTAGCTCAGGCTGAGGAACAAGACATGGAAGAGGCTGACGAGCCGGAAATTATTTCAGATTTTACGCACTATGTCTTGTCATTTGAACAGCTGTCAGATGTTATCGCATTTGCGAAAATGGTTGACTATCCTGTTGAAGCGGCTGAATTATATAAATTTCAAGGTACGTATCGCTTGACGGTCTTGATTTACGTCAAAAACCAGCCAGAAGCTTATCCGCACCAGATTTATGCGAGATTGTTAGAACATGCGACTGAAGCCGCTGAGACTAGAGCTTACTTGAGGGAGCACGCAATATTGCTTAGGGAAGGCGACGTCCTCGCAGAGTTAGCAAGTATAAGGGGTTAAGAATTATATGGTGTCATTTTCTCTAGAATATGTCCTCGTTCTTATCGCTACCTTGCTCCTATCCTTAATCGCTACGCCGCTCGTCCGTTTCCTAGCCCTGCGTGTAGGTGCAGTTGATCAGCCTAATGCCAGACGTATCAATAAAAAACCCATGCCAAGCAGTGGTGGATTAGCCATTATTTTTGCCTTTGTGGTGTCAACGCTACTCTTGATGCCCTTGGTTTTGCCCATCAAAGAGGGCTTTGCCTCCTATGTTGACTACATTTTTCCTGTTGTCTTGGGCGGTCTTGTTATCGGTATAACAGGTTTTATAGATGATATTTATGAAATCAAGGCGATTTACAAAATGTTAGGAATTGTTGTGGCTGCGATTCTGGTTTATCACTTAACTGATTTTCGCTTTGACAGCTTCAAAATTCCTTTTGGTGGTCCTCTATTGCAATTTGAGCCGTGGCTGACCTTCATTTTAACCATTTTTTGGATTGTTGGCATTACAAATGCAATCAACTTTTTAGATGGTTTAGATGGCTTAGTGTCTGGGGTGTCAATGATTACCTTAACGACGCTCGGTTTGGTCTCAAACTTTTTCCTCTTTGAGAGTGATTTGTACCTTACCCTAACCATCTTTATTCTGATTGCAGCCATTATTGGTTTCTTTCCTTACAACTATCACCCGGCCATCATTTATCTGGGTGATACAGGTGCCCTGTTTATCGGCTTCATGATTGCTGTGCTGTCCTTGCAGGGGTTGAAGAATGCAACAGCAGTTGCTGTCGTGTCACCGGTTTTGATTTTAGGTGTGCCGATTATTGATACAGGGCTGGCGATTATTCGCCGTCAGTTGTCGGGCAAAAAATTCTATGAGCCAGACCGCATGCATCTACATCACCGTTTGCTAGCGCTTGGCTTTACCCATCGTGGAGCAGTCTTAGTTGTCTATGGACTGACTCTCCTGTTTTCAATAGCCTCCCTCTTGTTGAATGTTTCCAGCCGATTCGGTGGGATTTTACTTATGTTTGGTGTCTTATTAGGGGTTGAGTTGCTGGTTGAGAACTTACGAATCTTAGGGCAAAACCGCACCCCTTTGATGACAACGTTACGTTTTATCGGCAATAGTGATTTTAGGCAAGAACAGCTAGCCATGAGGAAACATCAAAAACGCCAACGTCAAAATAAGAAACCATAGAGATGCTAGAACAAACATCCAGGCTGGGGTTGCCATCACTCAGCAGATACGAAAACTAAGCCCAGCCCTCATTAGGTGTATTATCCTAGTGAGGGCTTTATGGTTGATTTTTTATTGGCATTAAGTGCCAGAAGATAAACGAATCTATTCTATTGACGGAAACCCAACATTATCGCCTTGGGCGTGAGTATAAAAAGACGACACGTTTTCGCTAAATAAACGGACGTTATAAGGGATTTAAAACAAGGATACTATCAGATTCGAATGATACCTTAGCCTATCAAAAAGTTATGGTTGGTGATTTTAGTCATCTTGTGCTATAATGAGATGATAGGAACATTTAGCAGTGCTGGATGTTTCGCTGGCTACTTGTTAAAAATGATGTGATTTCTTCTAAAAAATGTTGAGTCACTTCGTTTAGATGAGTATGCGACTTGCTTATAGCAAAATATGATAGAAAAAGGTAATGGTGATGACTGTAAAAATCAATACCAAAGACGGTCAAATTGAACTGTCAGATGATGTGATTGCGACGGTTGTTGGCGGAGCAACCACAGAGATTTTTGGGGTGGTTGGCATGGCCAGTCGTGCTGCTCTGAAGGATAATGTACAAGCACTTTTGCGCCGTGAAAATTATGCCAAAGGTGTTGTGGTAAAATCCATTGAAGAAGGCATAAGTGTAGATGTCTATACCGTTCTTAGCTATGGCGTTAAAATCAGCGAGGTAGCAAAAAACATTCAGGAACGGGTGCAATTTGCGTTGGAAAATCAGCTGGGCATTAAGGTCAACGCTGTTAACATCTATGTTCAAAACATTAAGGTAGCAGGAGATAACTAAGTGACTAAGATTACAACAAGTGTATTGCAAGATATGGTGCAAGCAGCTAGTACTCGCTTGGGTAACCAGGTGGAGTATGTCAACTCCTTAAACGTCTTTCCAGTTCCAGATGGTGACACAGGGACAAACATGGGAATGACCATGGATAATGGTGCTAAAGAAGTTGCAGACAAACCAGCCTCAACGGTTGGACAAGTTGGACAAATTTTATCCAAAGGCCTCCTCATGGGCGCACGTGGAAACTCTGGGGTGATTACCTCCCAGCTTTTCCGTGGCTTTGCACAATCAATCAAAGATAAGACCGAGCTTGATGGTAAGGATTTGGCACACGCCTTTCAGAATGGTGTTGAGGTTGCTTATAAGGCTGTGATGAAGCCTGTTGAGGGAACGATTTTAACGGTTTCAAGAGGTGCTGCTACAGCGGCTCTAAAGAAAGCAGAGCAAACAGATGATGCTGTCGAAGTGATGCGTGCAACCGTTGAAGGTGCTAAGCGTGCTCTGGCTAAAACACCAGACCTCTTGCCAGTGCTCAAAGAAGTTGGCGTCGTTGACTCAGGCGGTCAAGGTCTCGTTTACATCTATGAAGGTTTCCTAGCCGCTCTTACAGGTGACTATGTCGCCTCAGAGGACTTCAAACCGACCCCAGCTAATATGGGAAGCATGATCAATGCCGAGCATCATAAATCTGTAGCTGGTCACGTTGCAACTGAGGACATCACCTTTGGTTACTGTACAGAGATTATGGTTGCTCTGGGACAAGGACCGACTTACGTTAAAGAGTTTAACTACGAGGAGTTTCAGGGCTACTTGAGCACACTGGGTGATTCGCTTCTTGTTATCAATGATGATGAAATTGTCAAAGTTCATGTGCACACAGAAGACCCAGGTCTCGTTATGCAAGAAGGTCTCAAATACGGTATGTTGGTTAAAGTTAAAGTTGACAACATGCGTGAGCAACATTCTGCTGAATTACAAAAGACAACCGCTCCAACTGCACCGAAGAAAGACTATGGTATTATCGCAGTAGTTGCAGGTCAGGGCTTGGCAGATATTTTTACTTCACAAGGTGTAGACTATATTATCTCAGGTGGTCAAACCATGAACCCATCGACAGAGGATATTGTCAAAGCTATAGAAGCAGTCAACGCAAAACAGGTGATTATCCTACCAAACAACAAAAATATCTTCATGGCTGCCCAATCAGCGGCAGATGTTGTTGACATCCCAGCAGTTGTTGTTGAAACCCGAACTGTTTCACAAGGGTTCACCAGTCTGTTGGCCTTTAACCCAGAAGCTAGCTTGGAAACAAATCAGGCTGCAATGACGGATAGCTTATCAACCGTAACCAGCGGTAGCGTCACTCTGGCAGTACGCGACACAACAATTGACGGCTTGGATATTCATGAAAATGATATTCTGGGTATGGTTGATGGTAAGATTCTTGTATCCACACCAGACATGGAAGAAGCACTGCGTGCGACCTTTGATAAGATGATTGATGAGGATAGCGAAATTGCAATGATCTACATCGGTGAAGAAGGCGACCAAGAGGTGGCAGAAGATTTGGCAACTTATCTGGAAGAAAAGTATGAGGATATAGAAGTTGAGATCCATCAGGGAGACCAACCTGTTTATCCGTACTTGTTCAGTGTTGAATAGCTCAAAGCTCCAATCTTGTTTGGAAGATTATAGAACTACAAAATGAGGTTGGGACAAACGTGAACTGCACCCCGAAAGTTGGACAAGAAATATTATTGAAAGGATTTGGTTCTGTATTGCACAGGACTAAGTCCTTTTAGTTTTGTCTTAATGCGTTTATTGTTTTGTAATGGCTTATTCAGTTGTACACAAACGGAGATGGAAAACGGCTTTACAGATTAGTTTAAGGCGTCAGTTCACCAGTTTCTCGAAGATTTTATAGTAGTATCTCGATAAAGGATAAGTGATGTTGGTTAATGTGAACTCTTAATTAAAGACTTAATTTCTGGAGTTGGACTAGGATTGGTACAGTCGGTTCTGAATGAGAAAATACTGACAAATATAGGCGTGAGTAAAGAGAGCCTTTTATAAACTGAGTGTAAAAGAAATCTGGCATTTTATTTCTCAGATATTAGGTTTAAGAGATGAAAAAAGCCCAATTTGGGCTTTTTCGCATCTTTAGTTAACTGTGTGGAAGAGTCGTTTACAACTTGGTCAAGATGATAAAGTTCAGGATAAAGAGGGCAGTTGCACCCCACAGGATTGGGTGAACATCTTTGGCTTTGCCGGTGACAATCTTGACTAGGCAGTGAAGGATAAAGGCTGCTGCAATCCCATAAGAAATGCTGAAACTCATGGCCATGAAGACAGCTGCAAAGAAGGCTGGAAGAGCTTCCTCAAAGTTATTCCACTCGACATCAAGGAAGGAGGACACCATCATTACCCCAACGATGATTAAGGCAGGTGCGGTTGCTGCAGCTGGGACAAGACCTGCAACAGGAGCCAGTAAAGTTGATAGGACAAACAAAGCAGCTGTCGTCACTGCTGTCAAGCCTGTTCGACCACCAGCCGCAATACCTGCAGCAGACTCGACATAAGTTGTTGTGTTTGATGTGCCGAAAATCGCACCGATAGAGGTTCCGATGGCATCTGCAAAGAGGGCTTTATCCATCTTAGAGTTGAACCCTGAACTGGTTTCAAGGGCACGTTCATCCTCTTCAGAGAAGATACCTGTCTTGCGACCAGTTCCGATAAAGGTTCCCAAGGTGTCAAAGGTGTCTGACAGACTAAAGGCAAAAATCGTCATGAGAACCGTTGGGAGCTTAGCTGGGTCACTGAAGAGTGAGCCCATGCCGTCAAAGGCTGCAAAGGTTGTTGTGCCAAGTTCAGCAAAAGCATCTGCAAGACTATTTTCCGCTAGATTGATGGCTGACAAATCAACGACACCAAAAGGAATACCCAAGAGGGTAGTTGCCACGATACCGATTAAAATCGCTCCGCGGACATTTTTGACAACAAGGACAGCTGTTAGCATCAAGCCAAAGACTGCCAACAAAACACTGGGTTCAGTGAAAGTCGTAATAGAAGGAACAGCCCCTCCACCAGCTAGAACTGAATAGACACCATTTTCAAAGGTTGCGGCAGTTGCTTCAGCAGGTGCAACACCGTTAACCGTGATAATATCGCTCCCTGAGGTCAAGAAAGTAATCAGGTTAGCGTTTTTGAACCCAAGATAGGCGATAAAGACACCGATACCACCGCCGATGGCATGTTGAAGACCTAGCGGAATTGACTTAATGATACTCTTACGAACCTTGGTTACTGTGATAAAAACATTAAACAAGCCACAGATAAAGACCATTGCCAAGGCTTCTTGCCAGGTAAAACCAAGCCCAAAGACGACCGTATAGGTGAAAAAGGCGTTTAGACCCATCCCTGGAGCCAAAGCGTAGGGTACATTGGCAAAGAGTCCCATAATCAAGGTAGATACCGCAGAGGCAATAATTGTTGCCAAAAAGACCGCTTGAGATGGCATACCAGCGGCACTCAAGACACTAGGGTTGACGAACAAAATATAAGACATGGCAAAAAATGTTGTAATCCCTGCCATGATTTCAGTTGTTGTATTCGTTCCATGCTCTTTGAGCTTGAAAAACTTATCCATGTTCAACAGAACTCCTTAAAATCGTATATTTTCCTAAAAGGAGTTTTTATTATAACGCAAGAAAAAACCTTTTTCAAGGTTTTTTTATTATTTTTTGTGTATCGTTCGTTTTTTACCTGTCGTCTTCCATGAAAATTAGTACCATAATTTGGATAAAGGTAAATCCGATGATAAATGGCAGAGCTTCACGGCTGACAACTGCTAGCATTTCATCGATGACCAGCTTTGGACGGGTCAAAATATCCCAAGAATTGAGCCTAGCGTAACGTCCGATATGAATGGCAAAGCTGGACACACTAGACAAAATGACAATCAAAACCCACCTCAGATAAGGTTGCCGAATTTTTAAGCTCTCAAAGGCATAGCGTACACTTAGTACCCCTGAGAAGACTCCCAGCAAGATACTAGGCACATAGAGCATAAAGAGAATCATGCTAGAGCGCTCCCAAAGCACGGTTGAGGTAAAGTGCATGTGAACAATATCCGTCAGCATATAAAAGGTATTTGGAAAGAAAAAGAACCAAGCGAGCAGAAAGGGCAGGCGAATATACCACTTGGTTGTGCTGGCAGCTACTGCCGAACAGTTCAGAGCGATAAGCGACAAGCCCATGTTCCACGTCAGGTTGGGACCTGTAAAGTTAATGTAGAGCATACTTGCTGCCAAAGCCAGAAAGCATAGGTGAATCACAACTAATTTTCGAAGCATTTTTAGTCCTCTTTCTCATTGACATGGCTGGCGATCAGTGTCATATCTCCGTCAAATGCCCAAGCCGTCACATCATTTGGCAAAATGAAATGGTCTCCTTTTGTCAGTTGATAAATGGTGTCCTCAATTTTTAACTGACCATCACCTTCTAAAACACTGATAAGGAGGTAAGGCGCTGTTTGAGCCATCTTGACCTCACCTGTAATGTCCCACTTGTAAACGGTAAAAAAGCTGTTGCTGACAAAGAGTGTTGTCGTGAGGTGCTCAAGCTCCAAGCGAGCTGGTGTCGTGTTGAGGGGCTTTCCAATCGTTGCCACGTCAATCGACTTGGACAAGTGAAGCTCGCGTAAGTTGCCTGCTTCGTCGCGGCGGTCAAAATCGTAGACCCGATAGGTGGTATCGCTTGACTGCTGGGTCTCTAGAATCATAATCCCTTTCCCAATCGCATGGATAGTTCCTGCTGGCACATCAAAAAAATCTCCAGCTTTGACAGGGACATGTGTCAGCAGCTTATCCCAATCGCCTGCCTCGATACGTTCAGCTAACTCCTCACGGCTGGTCGCTTCATGTCCGTAGATAATCTCTGCACCTTCGTCTGCTGCGATCACATACCAGCACTCTGTTTTGCCAAGCTCACCTTCATGTGCCAGACCATAGGTATCGTCAGGATGAACCTGAACACTTAACCAGTCATTGGCATCTAAAATTTTAGTTAAGAGGGGAAAGACAGGACTTTTTGGGTAACCAAAAAGATCGGGACGCTCGGCATAAAGGGTGTCCAGCGCTTGTCCAGCTAAGGCTCCGTTTGAGACAACTGAGACACCATTGGGATGAGCAGAAATTGCCCAATATTCGCCAATCTTATCATTTGGCAGCTTATAGCCAAAGACATCGCGTAAGCGATGACCGCCCCAGATTTTTTCCTGCAAGACTGACTTAAAAAATAATGGTTGTGGCATAACAACTCCTTGAATGATTTTCTTGATTGTAGCATATTTTGAGGCATTTGGAAAGTCTGACCCTTTTGGGCAATAGCAGAGCGACGACCTGGTACCAGATGTTACTGTAAATTAGACTTGTCTACTCATTAGGTCGCTCTGTGATCTTCCAAAAGAAAAACAGACCGACCATAAATCGAATCTGTTTTTGGATCTTAGATGGCACCCTCTGCTTCGGGAGCAATGTTCATCGCCAAGGCGAAGTTTCCGATGGTTGCAGAGCCGTTTTCTGGCACAATCGGGGTCACGATATAATCCTCGATTGCAGGTACTGGCAGGTAGCTGTTGAGGAGCTGGCTAAAGTAATCCCGCACTCGTTTGAGCATGTGGTCTTGAGCCATGACGCCACCACCGAAGACGATAATCTCTGGGCGGAACATCATGGTTGCCTGAATGGCAGCTTGGGCGATGTAATAGGCTTGTTTATCCCAAACATCACTATCTAGTGGGATGTGTTCCCCACGAATACCGGTTCTGGCCTCAAGAGATGGACCGGCTGCCAGCCCTTCAAGGCAGTTTTTGTGAAATGGGCAAATCCCTTCAAATTCGCCTTCCTCTGGATGGATGGCCATATAGGTGTGTCCCATCTCGGTATGCCCGATGCCACCGATGAACTGTCCATTCATGTAAGCCCCTGCTCCAATGCCTGTGCCGATCGTGTAGTAGACCAAGTTTTCGACGCCATCGCGGGAAATAACTTCACCATAAGCAGACGAGTTAACATCCGTCGTAAAGTAAATCGGCACATTAAGAGCCTTTTTCATAGGACCAATCATATCGGCATTAGACCAATGCGGTTTCGGGGTCGTTGTCACGTAACCGTAGGTCGGTGAGGTTTCGTCAATATCAATAGGACCAAAAGACCCCACCGCAATAGCTTCTAGTGCCTCAAATTGTTCAAAAAAGGCAATCACTTGGGCAATGGTCTCATCAGGAGTGGTCGTTGGGAACTGGGTTTTAGCCACCACGTCAAAATCGCTGTTGCCGACAGCACAGATAAACTTGGTGCCACCAGCTTCCAGACTACCGTAAAGTTTTGTTGTCATCGTCTTCCTTTCTATCTCTGAATAATATGTTCTTGTCAGAACAGAGGCGCTCACTTTAGGACAAGTATTGGTGCGATCTCTGATCTGACTATCAGGGCGTTGACGGTGCTGTTTACTTGTTCTAAAACAGTCTCTAGTCTAACAAGCAAGGCTAGGACAATGCCTAGCCTTGGGAATATTAGTTGCTCAAGGCAATCAAGTCTTGACCAACAGTCACTGTACCGTCTGCAAGTGGGGTCACTTGTGCATAGGCATCTGTGTTTGTGATGATAATCATGGTTGTGTCATCAAGACCTGCCGCTGCAATTTTAGCAGAATCAAAGGTAGCGATGACATCACCAGCCTTAACGGCTTGACCTGCTTTCACCTTAGGCTCAAAGCCATCACCAGCCATTGACACGGTATCAATACCGATGTGAATCAGGATATCAGCACCCTTGTCAGACTGGATACCGTAGGCATGCCCAGTTTCAAAGACCACAGAAACCGTTCCATCAACTGGAGCGTAAACGGTATTAGCACTAGGTTTGATGGCAATTCCTTGCCCCATAGCACCGCTAGAAAAGACTGGGTCATTAACGGTTGCAAGAGCTACCGCTTGACCAGCAAGTGGGCTAACAAGCACCTCATCTTTAGAGGTCACTTCAGCTGCGGGTGCTTGTACTGGTGCAACTGAAGGACTAGGCTTTTTTACAGCAGCCTCGTCTTCAAAACCAAAGAAGTAAGTGAAGGCAAATCCAAGTGCAAATGAAACAGCTACCATGAGGAGGTATTGGAACAACTGACCATTACCGAGGTAGAGGGTAGTACCAGGGATGATGGTGACACCTGAACCTGTACCAGCCAAACCAAGGATAGAAGCCAACATACCACCTAGCGCACCTGCACCGAGTGACAAGAAGAATGGTTTACGGTAACGCAAGTTAACACCGAAGATAGCAGGCTCAGTAATACCCAAGAAGGCTGCAAGAGCTGCTGGGAAAGCAAGAGCTTTCAGTTTCGCGTCTTTTGTTTTCACACCAACCGCAACAGTTGCCGCACCTTGAGCCGTCATAGCTGCTGTGATGATAGCGTTGAATGGGTTGAGGCCAGAGTCAGCCAAGAGTTGGATTTCAAGCAAGTTGAAGATGTGGTGTACACCTGAGACCACGATGATTTGTTGCGTACCACCGATAATCAGACCGCCAAGACCAAATGGCAAAGCAAGCAGAGCCTTAGTCGCAGCCAAGATGTATTCTTCTACCACGTGGAAGACTGGACCGATAACAAACAAGCCCAGGATAGACATCACAAGAAGGGTGATGAATGGCGTTACCAAGAGGTCAAGAACTTCTGGGACAACCTTGCGGACAGCTTTTTCAAACTTAGCACCAACCACACCAATCACGAAGGCAGGCAAAACAGAACCTTGCAAACCAACAACTGGGATGAAGCCAAAGAATTTCATAGCTTCCACATCACCGCCTGAAGCAACCGCCCAAGCGTTAGGGAGTTGACCAGCAATCAACATTGAACCAAGAACGAGACCGATGGTTTGGTTGCCACCAAATACACGGAAAGTTGACCAAACAACGAGAGCTGGCAAAATAATGAAGGCTGTATCTGTCAAGATTTGTGAATAAACCAAGAGATCGCCCTCAAGTGGCATGTTCAAGGCAGCCAAGAGTCCACGCAGACCCATGAACAAACCAGTCGCTACGATAGCTGGAATGATTGGGACAAAAACGTCACCAAAGGTACGGATAGCACGTTGGAACCAGTTGCCTTGCGTAGCAGCTTCCGCTTTTTGCTCACCAGTTGTTGCGGTTGGCAAGCCAAGGGCAACGGCTTCATCGTAAATTTTGTTAACAGTACCTGTACCGAAAATCAGCTGGTACTGACCTGAGTTAAAGAACGCGCCTTTAACCTTGTCGATGTTTTCTGCTTTTTCTTTGTCAATTTTCGCTTCATCAACGACCATGACACGCAGACGAGTTGCACAGTGGGCAACGCTCTTGATGTTCTCGCGACCACCCAGAGCCTCGATCACTTCTTTTGCAATTTGTTTGTTATCCATTGCAAGATGTCTCCTTAAAATTTTTTCGTTCTGAAAACGTTTTTGGTTTTCGTTACCCTTTTATTTTATCACCTTTCTAAAATATGTCAAGCGTTTTGCAGAAATTTTTTATTTTTATTAAAAATCCTTGATTTTTCAGTCGCAAACGTTTACTATATATAGTGACGATAACTGACTAGAAAGGTTTGAACATGAATTTACCAACAGAGATACGCTATAAGCGCTACGAGGATTGGACAGAAAAAGAACTGACTGATATTCAAGACAAGACAGCCAGTTCCCCATGGCGAGCAGGTTACCATATCGAGCCCACATCAGGTATGCTCAACGACCCCAACGGTTTTTCTTACTTTAATGGGAAGTTTACCCTCTTTTACCAGAGCTGGCCCTACGGTCCTGCTCATGGGCTCAAGTCCTGGGTGCATACGGAGAGCGAAGATTTGGTTCGCTTCACGGAGACCGGCACAGTCATCTACCCAGACACGCCACTGGACAGCCACGGCGCTTATTCAGGTTCAGCCTATGAGATAGATGGGAAACTCTTTATCTTCTATACGGGCAATGTCCGCGATGAGAATTGGGTGCGGACACCCTTGCAGGTCGGCGCTTGGATGGACAAGACAGGACAAATCGAGAAAATTGCCGAGGTGCTGATTGCGCCAGCTAGTGATGCGACTGAGCATTTTCGTGATCCACAGATTTTTGAATACGAGAATGAATTTTATGCTATCGTCGGCGCTCAAAACCATGACAAACAAGGTTTTATCAAGCTCTACAAGGCTGAAGATCGTGACGTAACCAAATGGTCTGAAGTGGGCAACCTCGACTTCGGTGGAAGAGGGAGTGAGTACATGATTGAGTGCCCTAATCTGGTCTTTGTGGACGGACAGCCTGTTCTCCTCTACAGCCCGCAAGGTCTGGACAAGGCAGAGCTGGACTACCAAAACATCTACCCTAACACCTATGTCATCGGTCAGACTTTTGATGCTGAAGCAGCCCGTCTGACCAATCCAAGCGCTATTATCAATCTTGATGAGGGCTTTGAGTGCTATGCCACTCAAGGGTTTAACACGCCTGACGGGCGGGCGCTGATTGTCAGCTGGATTGGTCTGCCTGATGTGGACTACCCAACTGACGAGTATGGCTATCAGGGTGCCATGAGTTTGGTTAAGGAGTTGTCCATCAAAGACGGCAAGCTCTACCAGTACCCTGTCCCAGCCATCACTAGCTTAAGAACATCTGAGCAGGCGTTCACTGCTCTGCCATTGACCAAAAACAGCTACGAACTGGAGCTTAGCTGCGCTCCTGGGCAAGTCAGCGAGCTGATACTCTTTGCTGATCGTGAAGGGAATGGTTTGCGCCTGACAGTGGACACGGAAAATGGTATTATAGAACTGGATCGCAGTCAGGTGGGGGTACCCTTTGCGACTGACTTCGGCACAACGAGGAGCTGCCAAGTGGCTACTGGTGCGGTGATGCTCAATGTCTTTGTGGACAAGTCCATCGTGGAAATTTTTATCAATAAAGGAGAAAAAGTCTTTACCAGTCGGGTCTTTCCAACGGCTGAGCAGACCGGCATTGCGCTTTTGTCTGGGCAGGTGACTGGTAGCTACTTTGAATTAGCGAAATAATGGTTGCAAAACTTACCGACGTGGCGGAACTGGCTGGGGTCAGTCCGACCACCGTCTCTCGGGTCATCAATAAAAAAGGCTACCTGTCTGAGAAGACGATTCAAAAGGTTCAGGAAGCCATGAAAGAACTGGGCTACAAGCCTAACAATCTGGCACGGAGCTTGCAGGGCAAATCAGCCAAGCTCATCGGTCTGATTTTCCCCAAGATTTCCAACGTCTTTTACGCCGAACTGATTGAATACCTCGAGATTGAACTCTTCAAAAAAGGCTACAAGGTCATCATCTGCAACAGCCAAAATGACCCTGACAAGGAACGAGAGTACCTAGAGATGCTGGCAGCCAACCAAGTCGACGGCATCATCTCATCTAGCCATAACTTGGGAATTGACGACTACCAGCGAGTGGAAGCTCCTATCGTTTCATTCGACCGTAACCTAGCTCCTGATATTACGGTGATTTCATCGGATAACTTTGCTGGCGGGATTACGGCTGCTATGACCTTGCACCGCTCTGGCTGTCAACGCATCATGATGATTGCTGGTAATGATAATTCGGACTCACCAACAGGCCTACGGCGTCAAGGCTTTCAGTCTATTTTGCCTCAAGCTCCTGTCGTCAATATCCCGACAGACTTTTCTCCCATTCGTAAAACCATGGAAATCAAGTCTTGCTTGACACAGCACCAGCCAGATGGGGTCTTTGTTTCTGATGACCTGACAGCACTTTTGACCATGAGCACTGCTCGCCAGCTGGGCTTACAGATTCCTGAGCAGCTGAAAATCATCGGCTATGACGGCACGCACTTTATCGAGACCTATCATCCCGAGTTGACGACCATTAAGCAACCCCTGCGGGAAATAGCAGAGCTTTTGGTTGATGTCCTCATGAAAAAAATCGATAAGCAACAAACTAATCGTGAGTATATCTTGCCGATTACTCTCCTAACTGGGGGAAGTGTTTGAAAGTAAAACGTTTAAGAGACAAATTAGCACTCGGGTGCTTCAATTTGTCTTATCTCGGTTACTTGATGCGTCAGTAAAAATGTCCTTCTGGAGTAGATGACTGATTACACGACGATGAAAAAAGAGGCTGGGACTTTTGTCCCTGCCTCTACTCTTTAACATTTTATTCAGCTGAACAGACCTAACGAATGAGAAAAGCAATGTTTCCCAAATTTCAAACCTCAAATCGCCACTTCCTAACTGTTGCTCGCTGTTGTATTTCAAGGCTCGCCCTTCAACAGCCACTCCGCTGACTGTTGAAGTCATACAGATCTGGATTAAAACGGTCCAATGGACTATTTCAGTACGAGCCCTAAAAGTAGGGAGGTGAGGGGAAATCGCAATTCTAATGGATTACTGATGGAGTTCCAGCCTCAAACATAAACACTTAGTTGTCAGTGCTAGACCTGTTGCTGCAGTTCTAGCGCTTTTTTACTGTTGAACTCTCTGTCACTGCAGTCAAAGTCATTATCCCTGTAGATTTCCTCTTAAAAAATATAAGGTGTGCCTTAAGGGAAGCGCCATCTCTTTCGATGAGTCATTTTTCATCAATCAAAATGCTCTTTTTTATTGAGGTAAGGGAGGAGAACAGCATTTTCTGGTTGAGTTTTCCAGTCTGGGTTAGACACTATCTGACTGGCTACCTTTCTGGCTTCTTCTAAGATGGGGTAATCCTCAACCAAATCAGCTACCTTAAACTCAGGAAGACCTGATTGACGGGTGCCAAAAATCTCGCCAGACCCTCGCATCTTGAGGTCGGCCTCTGCCAGCACAAAGCCGTCTGTGGTCTCGGTCATAATGGTCATGCGTTCCTTACCTGAATCAGTCTTTGGATTAGCGACTAAAATGGCATAAGACTGCTTGTTTCCACGACCAACTCGACCGCGGAGCTGATGAAGCTGGCTGAGTCCGAAACGGTCAGCATCCATAATCAGCATGACCGTGGCATTAGGAACATTGACCCCAACCTCGATGACTGTTGTCGATACTAACAGCGATGTCTTCTGAGATTTGAAGTCCTGCATGATGGCATCTTTTTCTTCATTTTTCAGGCGACCGTGGAGTAGCCCAACCGCGGTCACATCAGCAAAATAGGCAGATAGTTCCTCGTGGAGAGCGATGGCATTTTTCAAATCCAAGCTCTCACTCTCCTCAATCAAAGGAGAAATCACATAGGCCTGAGCTCCCTTTAACAGTTCATCCTTAAGCCACGCCAAGACCTGATCCAACTGGCTGTGTTTGACCCAGCGGGTGATGATGGGTTTGCGCCCAGCAGGTAGCTGGTCGATGATGGACACATCCATATCCCCAAAGGCTGTAATGGCTAAGGTCCTTGGAATGGGCGTTGCCGTCATCATGAGGACATCGGGATTATCCCCCTTTTCACGAAAAATCCGCCGTTGCTTAACCCCAAAGCGATGCTGCTCATCGGTAATGACCAGTCCCAGCTTGTGGTAAGTCACGCCCTCCTGAATCAGAGCGTGGGTGCCAACGACCATATCGACACTTCCGTCAGCAATGGCAGCTAGGGTCGCACGCTTAGCAGCAGCCTTCATTCCCGAGGTCAAGAGAGCGATTGAGACATGTGGCAAGAGCTGGCGCAGACTTGCCACATGTTGCTCCGCCAAAATCTCTGTCGGCACCATCAGCGCTGACTGGTAGCCCGCCGTCAGTGCGGCATACATGGCTAGCGCTGCCACCACGGTCTTACCGCTCCCCACATCCCCCTGCAAGAGGCGGTTCATGTGCCTGCCTGATGCCATATCCGCCAAAATTTCTGTTAAGCTCCTTTCTTGGGCTGGCGTTAGGGCAAATGGCAGAGCTGCCATCTGTTTGTCCAGCCGCTTTTTATCATAGGCCAAGGCTAGGCCACTGGTTTCCTGTTTGTTCTCATGCTTCAAAACTTGCAAGTCCAGCTGAAAATAGAGGAGTTCCTCGAACTTGACCCGTCGTAAGGCCTGCTTATAATGGGCCAGATCAGTTGGAAAATGCATGGCATAACAGGCCTCTTGTCGACTGAGCAGGCGATATTTATCTAGTAGGTACTGGGGGAGGTTTTCTTGTAAGAGCGTCAGATACCCCAAATCAATGGCAGTTGTGATGGCCTTGACCAGATTAGTTTGGGTGACGCCTTGGGTCGTGTGATAGACTGGTTGCAGGTCCTCATTTAACTGTGCCAGCACCTTCATGCCGGTCAAGTGCCCTTTAGCGGTATCCCATTTCCCAAAGATAGCGACCTGCTGCCCGACCTGAATCTTTTCCTGCAAGTAAGGTTGGTTAAAAAAGCTGACCCCAACAACCACATCACCCTGACGCAATTTGAAGCTCAGCCTATTTTTCTTAAACCCATAATACTGGACATGGGCAGGTGTGGCGACCTCGCCTGCTACCACAGCCTTTTCGCCGTCGAGCAAGTCCAGGACCTGACGACTACTGAAATCCTCGTAGCGAAAGGGGTAGTGAACCAGCAGGTCCTCGATAGTGACTAGACCCAGCTGGGCAAATTTTTCCGCTGACTTAGGCCCGATGCCTGGGAGCACAGCCAGCTTGTCATGTAAGCTTATCATGGGACTATTATAACATAAAACGTCTTCAGCAGGATGATTGATTATTTGGAAGTGTGTCGTGTTGCCACATTGAGAACGGGGATTTTTAGTAGATAATAAAAATCATAACCCCTCTTTAGACGAGTGGTTATGATTTTGTTGTCACAATTTTTTCAGTAGTTATCAGTTCACTTAATGACTGACAGATTGTGTAGACTTCTAATCTTCCATCATATAAAGTGTAACGGTAATCATATCACCATCTGTCTTTTGAAGCGCCTCACGCAAGGTCTTGTTGATGGAAATGATAGGGAAATTCTCTTTTCTTGGAGCTAAGAAGCGTTCGGGTAGCTCGATGCCGTCTAGCGAACCATAGACCTTAACCTTGCCTCGGCCAAAGGTCGGTTGCTTGGTCAAGGGGATTGCAAGATAGTAGGTCTATGTGCCGTTACCTGGCTTGTAGTAGAGTGGCAAGTTAACCTAATCCAGCAATAGGAGTTCCATTAGAGTTTCTCCCTGAGATACTGGCCTGTGTAGCTGGCTTCCACCGCCGCAACGGTTTCTGGTGTGCCAGTGGCAATGATTTGCCCACCACCGTCACCACCTTCCGGACCGAGGTCGATGATGTGGTCAGCGGTCTTGATGACATCTAGATTATGCTCGATAACCAGTACCGTATTACCATCGTCGACGAAGCGTTCCAAGACCTTGAGGAGACGAGCGATGTCGTCGGTGTGGAGGCCTGTGGTCGGCTCGTCCAAAATATAGAAGGACTTGCCTGTGGAGCGCTTGTGGAGCTCGCTAGCCAGTTTCATCCGCTGGGCTTCACCACCTGATAGGGTGGTGGCTGGCTGTCCCAGAGTGACATAGCCCAGACCGACATCCTTGATGGTTTGGATTTTCCGAGCGATTTTGGGAATAGCAGCAAAGAACTCCAAGGCATCGTTGACCGTCATATCGAGAATTTCAGCGATGTTTTTGTCCTTGTAACGGACCTCTAGCGTCTCACTATTGTAGCGGCGACCGTGGCAGACCTCACAGGGCACATAAACATCTGGTAGGAAATGCATCTCAATCTTGATAATCCCATCGCCTGAGCAGGCTTCACAACGTCCCCCTTTGACATTAAAGGAGAAACGCCCTTTTTTGTAGCCACGGATTTTAGCTTCGTTGGTCTGGGCAAAGAGGTCACGAATGTCATCGAAGACCCCGGTATAGGTCGCAGGGTTTGACCGCGGTGTCCGCCCAATCGGGCTCTGGTCAATGTCAATCAAACGCTCGATGTGTTCGATGCCAGTGATTGCTTTATGCTTGCCAGGTTTGTCGCTGTTTTTGTAAAGTTTTTGGGCGATGGCTTTTTTGAGGATGCTGTTGATCAGGGTTGATTTGCCAGAGCCTGAGACCCCAGTCACGGCGATGAATTTACCCAGCGGGAACTTGGCAGAGACGTTTTTGAGATTGTTCTCGGTAGCGCCAATGACCTCGATAAAGCGACCGTTGCCTGCTCGTCGCTCAGTTGGGACAGGAATGTTCTTCTTGCCAGACAAGTAGGCGCCTGTGATGGACTGCTTATCCTTGGCGACTTGTTTGGGTGTGCCAGAGGCGACAATTTCGCCACCGAACTGACCAGCACCAGGTCCCACATCAATGAGCCAGTCTGCCGCCATCATGGTATCCTCGTCGTGTTCCACGACAATCAGGGTATTGCCCAGGTCACGCATCTTTTTCAAGCTGTCAATCAGACGGTCGTTGTCTCGCTGATGGAGACCGATAGAAGGCTCATCCAGCACATAAAGGACGCCCGACAGGTTGGAGCCGATTTGGGTCGCTAGGCGAATCCGCTGACTCTCGCCTCCTGACAGGGTGCCTGCGGAGCGAGACAGGGTTAGGTAGTTGAGCCCGACGTTGTTGAGGAAGGTCAGGCGGTCATGGATTTCCTTGATGATGGGTCTAGCAATGATGGCATCATTGTCGCCTAGTTCGAGCTCGTTGAGTACCGCCAGGTGCTTTTCGATGGACAGGTCGGACAACTGCCCCAGATGGAGTCCCTGCTCACCACCGACCCGAACAGACAGAGCTTGGCTATTGAGGCGATAGCCGTGGCAGGTCGCACAGGTCAGCTCGTTCATATAGGAGCGCATGACATTTCGGGTGTAGTCGCTGGTGCTCTCGTGGTAGCGGCGGTTGATGTTGACCGCAACGCCCTCAAAGGGCAGGTCAATGTCACGAGTACCACCAAACTCATTTTCGTAGTGGAAGTGGAACTCCTGCTCCCCAGATCCGTAGAGCACCAACTCCTTGTCAGTGTCAGACAGGTCAGCCCAAGGCGTGTCCATATCAACACCCAACTGGCTCATGGCCTGCTCCAGCATTTGAGGATAATAGTTAGAGGAAATGGGATTCCAAGGTGCAAGGGCTCCTTCACGGAGGGTCAGACTAGGGTCAGGAATGACCAAGTCCAAGTCCACCTCAAGCCGCATCCCTAGACCATCGCAGGTCGCACAAGAACCAAATGGTGCGTTGAAGGAGAAGAGCCGTGGCTCCAGCTCAGGAACGGTAAACTCGCAGACAGGGCAAGCATAGTGCTCAGAAAAGAGCAGTTCGTTGCCGTCCATGGTGTCGATAATGACGTAGCCATCTGCCAGTCGCAAGGCTGCCTCGATGGAATCAAAGAGCCTCGACCGAATGCCGTCCTTATTGACCAGACGGTCAACCACGACGTCGATATTGTGGAGCTTGCTCTTGGACAATTCTGGCACCTCAGTCACATCATGCACCTCACCATTGACCCGCACCCGCACATAGCCATCCTTAGCAATCTTTTCAAACAAGGGTTTGTGTTGGCCTTTCTTGCGCCGAACGACAGGGGCTAGAATCTGCATCCGTGTCCGTTCGGGTAACTCTAGAACCTTATCCACGATTTGCTCTACTGAACTGGCCGCAATCTCGCCGTGCCCATTGACGCAGTAGGGCTTGCCGACCCGTGCGTAGAGCAGGCGCAGATAATCATTGATTTCCGTCGCTGTCCCTACGGTTGAGCGTGGGTTCTTACTAGTCGTTTTTTGGTCAATGGAAATGGCAGGGCTGAGCCCCTCGATGCTATCCACATCAGGCTTTTCCATGTTGCCCAAAAACTGTCTGGCGTAGGCGGACAGGCTCTCCACATAACGGCGTTGCCCTTCGGCATAGATGGTATCAAAGGCCAGACTGGACTTGCCAGACCCGGAGAGACCAGTCACCACGACCAGTTTGTCACGGGGGATCTCCACCGTGATGTCTTTCAAATTGTGGGCACGCGCCCCACGAACAATGAGTTTCTCTTGCATAGTTAGTTTCCTTTAGTCAATTGCCTCCTATTATAACACATTTTCAAAAAAAACTTTTCCTTTACCTCTGTTTTTGGTATAATGAAAGGAACACTTGTTAATACAATTAGGAAAAGGGGGGATAAAGATGAAACAAATTTTTCTTTCTACTGAGACGCATTTAGAAGAAATAGAATCCTACCAAGCAGGAGTGTGGATAAACTTGGTCAACCCCTCCCAGAGCGAGTCGATGGAAGTTGCGGAATACTATAATCTCGACATCGCTGATTTACGAGCGCCGCTCGATGCAGAAGAAACTTCCCGTGTAACTGTCGAAGACCATTACAAACTGATTATTGTAGACGTCCCGATTCTCGAAGAACGCAACAACAAAACCTACTATGTGACTATTCCGCTGGGGATTATTTTAGTAGATAATGCGATTATCACAACTAGCTTGCAGGATTTACAATTATTGGAATCTTTTCGTTCTAAGAAACAACGTAACTTCTTCACATTTATGCGGTCTCGCTTTGTCTTTCAAATTCTCTACCGCAACGCTGGCATGTACCTCACTGCCCTTCGTCAGATTGAACGTAAAAGTGAAATGGTTGAAAAGCGTCTGCACGAATCCACCAGAAACGAAGAGCTTATCGAACTCATGGAGTTAGGCAAGACCCTTGTCTACTTCCAGGCCTCACTCAAGACTAACGAACGAGTGGTCAAAAAGCTAATCACTTCTTCACGCATCTTGAAAAAGTATGAAGAAGATGAAGACTTGCTTGAAGACACTTTGATTGACACCCAGCAGGCGCTTGAGATGGCCAACATCTATGGCAATATTTTAACAGGCATGTCCGACGCCTTTGCCTCCATTATCGCTAATAACCAGAATGTCATTATGAAGGCTCTGGCACTCTTCACTATTTTGCTTGAGATACCAACCATGGTTTTCTCTGCCTATGGGATGAATGTTTTAGAATCTTCTATTCCCTTAAGTGGTCATCCATGGTCATTTGCCATCGTTATCATTTTATCCTTTGTCGCAACCATTCCTTTTATTATTTACTTTATTTACAAGCGTTGGTTCTAAGGGAAAATTGATAGCCTGTAGATAGTCTCTGACCATTGTCACTGCCTTATGACTGTCTCTTTAGATAGATGACTTCTGTTACGGGCTAAAATGTCATCAATCCCCAGGTATTCTTGCAATGTTTCTAGCACTAGGGTGATTAGCCCCTTCAATCCAAAAAATTAGTTCCTTAGAAAGGACAATCATGTCACAACTCGAACAACTCACTAAGAAAAATCAGGAATTCATTCACATCGCTACTAAGCAATTGATTAAAGATGGTAAGTCAGACGATGAGATTAAAGCGATTCTGGAAGATACTTTGCCAACGATTATTGAGGCGCAACAGACAGGCGAGACCGCTCGTCATCTGCTGGGAGCTCCGACGGTTTGGGCAGCTGGCTTTAGTCAGCCAGAAACAAGCCAGTCAGCCATCGCTGAAAAAAATACCAATCCTTATCTCATGTGGCTTGACATGACCTTGCTTTTGATCGCCGTTATCTCTCTTCTGAATGCGGCGACTACGCTGTTTAGCAAGGAAGCTCCACCGACCAAACTAGTGTCTCTGCTGGTTCTTGCGATGCTGGGTGGGGTTGCGATGTACCTCAACTACCACTTCATCTACCGTTACATGGGGCTCGACCGTAGCCAACGTCCGCCGATGTTCAAGAGCCTGTTGATTTTAGTTGCCTCGATGGCACTTTGGATTACCATCAGCTCGGCGACAGCACTATTGCCAGATAGCATCAACATTACCCTTCCTCTGCCTGTCTTGCTCGTTCTTGCTGCTATCGGTTTTGGCGCACGCTATTACCTCAAACGCAAATATAATATTCAAAATGCTATGGCGCCTGCTGGAAAATAAGATGGCTAAGGCATCTAAACTCTCAGTTTCTGGGAGTTTTTTATATTTTCATCAAAAAGTTTGCTACTCAACCAAGCCTCTATGACAGTTAGAACCACAGGTCCCTTATAGCTAACTCACACTGAACTAACAATGGTAAATTTAACATCTTTTTACTAAATTTTACTTAATAAGTGTTGATTTTCTGTAGTCGTTGAGCTATACTATAAATATATTGAAAACGCAACCAAAAGGAGTTAGCCATGTTTTTACCTGACAAACAGAACCGCTATAGCATTAGGAAATTTTCCGTCGGTGTCTGCTCTGCCATTATCGGATTAAGTTTCCTAACCAGTACGCAGGTCGCTGCGGCAGAGACAGAAGAGCTTAAACCAGAAGTGACACCTATCGTCAAGGAGGTCGCTCAAGCTATCGAGAATGTTCCTGTTACAAGCCCTAAAGAGGCTTTGGAGCAAGCAGAAGAAACCGCTCAACCGACGAATCAGACTGATAATGCTAGCAGTCAGCCGACGATAGTAATGGATCGAGCAGCTGAGCCAACCAGCAGTCCAGAAGTTACCGTCGGCGTCACCAATATCAGCGCTAAATCTGGTAATAACACCAGCCCTGAAGCAGTTCTTGACGGGAACCCCGGTACGGTCTGGGAGTCTGTCCCCAGTCAACCAAACAGCTATGAGGGCATGTATGACCATAATCGCGTTTTGGATTTAACCTTGGACGGCACATACGACCTGACCAAGATTACTGTTAAAACAAAAGTTGACAATTCATTCAGCAATTATTACCTTTACGCCTCCGAAGATGGCAAAGACTACAAGCGCATCGCTGCTAAAGTAGACGAAACTCCTGCGACAGCTCAGGGTGAGACCTATGCCCTTGAAAACACGCGTGCAGCTTACATCCGTGTCAATATGGCTTATAATTCTGAGCATTTTGTCACCAATTTAGCTGAGCTTGATATCCGTGGTCACAAGGTTTCTGACCATATTCCAGCAAAAGAACCGATCACTGTCACTGATTGGGAAAAGAGCGAGTGGAAAGAGAAATGGGATCGGTTTGAAGAAGATAAGACCTATGCCAAAGATACGGTCATCAAACAAATGGGAGAGCTGGTTGGGCGAGTTATCGGTCAAGAATGGCAGGACAAGTTCACTTTTGAGTTCAAAGAAGCCATCAATGATAAGGATACTTTTGAAATTGATAACCGCTCAGACGGCGGTATTGTCATCAAGGCCAACAACGGGATCGCCTTTGCATCAGGTTTTAATTATTACCTGAAAAACTATGCCAAGGTTGATTATGACCCTGTTTTCGCCTCCAACACCGCTTTTTCCGAGGTCACACCAGTAGAAGGTCCGGTGATTAAGCAGGCTAACTTTGACCACCGTTACGCCTTGAACTACACGACCTACTCCTACACCATGGCCTTTTGGAACTGGGACGAGTACGAGAAGTTCCTCGACTGGTCAGCCATGAACGGCATTAACCTCATGCTAGACATCGTTGGGCAAGAGGAAGTTCTCCGCCAGACCCTGAGGGAATTTAATTATACTGACCAAGAGATTAAGGATTACATTCCAGGACCTGCCTACTATGCGTGGTTCTACATGCAAAACCTTTATAGCATCGGAGGGCCTCTGCCTGATAACTGGTTTGCCCAAAGGGTGGAGTTGGGGCGTCGGATTCATGACCGCATGCAGACGTTTGGCATCAAACCTGTTATTCAAGGCTTTGCTGGTCAAGTGCCTGAAACCTTTGCTCAGAAAAATCCTGGTGCTGTCCTGACACCGAAAGACCACTGGCCGAACTTTATTCGGCCATCAATTATCAAGACCTATCTGACGCAAGAGGAGCGCCAGGCAGGTAAGGAGGATTTCTTCTCTCGGGTAGCTGATGTTTTCTATGCCAAGCAACGCAATGTTTTCGGATCAGTGTCACATTATTATTCTACTGACCCATTCCACGAAGGGGGCAATACAGGTGGCTTAGATGTCCGTCAGATTTACCGCTCTGTGCAGCAAAAAATGCTAGAACACGACCCACAAGCCATTTGGGTTATGCAACAGTGGCAAGGTAATCTAAAAGCGCCACAAATGCTGGATTTGGACAAGTCTAAACTTTTGGCTCTTGACTTGCAGACCGATATGCGGCACGAGCATGGGCTTTTTGAGAATAATGGCACGCCTTGGATTTACAACGTTCTCCATAACTTCGGTGGACGCATGGGCTCTGATGGGAACCTCACTAAAGTTGCTGTTGATCCCCTAAAAATGCTCAAGCAACGCAAGCACATGGTGGGTATCGGTCTGACAGCTGAAGCATTGGAAAACAGTCCTGTTGTTTATGGCTTGCTCTTTGACACTAACTGGGCAGATGGACCGATTGACATCAACCAATGGCTGGATAAATACGCCGAGCGCCGTATCGGTAGCGACTATGCACCGATTAAAGAAGCGTGGAAACTCTTGTTAGAGACCTCTTATCGCGATAAGGGACAATATTATCAAGGTGCACCGGAGTCCGTTATCAATGCCCGACCAACGGAAAACTTCAAAGCTGCGTCCACTTGGGGACATAGTAGCATTTACTACGACCGTGAAAAGCTCGACCAAGCCCTGAAGTTGATGCTATCAGGCTACGACACCTTCAAAGATTCAGCTGCTTATCGCTATGATGTCGCTGAATTAGCCAATCAAGTTTTAAGCAATGGGGCTAAAGAATACTACGACCGCATGATTGCGGCTAAACAGGAGCGAAACCTCAATAAATTCAACCATTATGCTGGCGAATTTCTGAAAACCATTGATTTGACAGACCAATTGGCTGCAACAACGCAAAAATTTATGCTGGATAATTGGATTTTGATGGCTCGTAAGATGCTGCCTGATGCTGATGACTGGACGAGCGACCTGTTTGAAGCCAATGCCAGAACGATTGTCACCACATGGGGGACAGAGCGCTCTGGTTCATTAAAAGATTATTCTAACCGGAAATGGTCTGGACTGACGGCTGACTTTTATAAAAAGCGCTGGGAAATCTGGATCCGCAACCGTCAGGCTGAGTTAGCTGGCACCAGCAAACGACCTGAGGATGTCAAAGCTGAAAGCAACTGGTACCGTTGGGAATCACGATGGACAACTCGCAAATCTGACACCGCCGATCTGGTCACTCAACCAGATACAACAAGCCTCGGTAGCTTAGCTCGTACAGTGCTCAACCAGCATTCTTACAGCACCATTAAACGGCAAGGGGAACAACTTATTCCTAAAAGTAATCTGGTGCTAGGTAAAACCTTTGTCACGGCTTCTGAAACAGCGGAAGGCAAAATAAGCCTGCTCAGCGATGGCTTAACGGACTTTACTTGGCAACCAAAAGGCGGCGGGCGTCATCAGTTAGAGGTTGATTTAGACGGCACTTATCGTCTGGATAGCATTAACTTGGCCTTCCCGCAGTTAGCCACAACCTTCCCATATGATATTGATGTCGAAGTGTTCAATCCCTTCCTCAACGATTGGACATTAGTGGAACGTCGCTACAATCGCCAACTGGATGCTAACGAGAGCTTTACGACGACAGCTATTGCCAGCAAGTTTAGATTAAAAATGACGTCACGAGAGACGACGTCTCCTATACGTCTCAATGATATTGAGATTATCGGTCATGCCCTTGGTGAAGAAAGGGTAAATCTTGTCAAAGGGGTAACGCCAACAACCAATAAAGGCAATACAGACAATAGTTTCCCGCTGACCAACATTACCGATGGCAATGAGAGCAATCTCTGGAAAACAACTGACTGGGGAACAAGAGCTTACCCAGCTACAGTTACCGTTCCAGTAGCTGAAACAGCCCTAGTTGATACGATTGATGTGGTGTTTGAATCTGCTGGTCGTCCCTTTAAGTTTGTGTTGAAAGTCACCGAGCTTGACGGTCGTGAGACCGTTGTTCATGACACATACCGTGACCACAACGGTACCCTCGCTGAAAAAGCCTACTCTGCCTTTGTTGGTCGCCAGATTAAAGCTGCTACGGTAGAATTTTTAGGCATTACAGGCAAAGGACAATACAGTCAATCTGGTCCTGCCTTATCTGAGCTGAGGGTCATGGGGTACCAAAAACAAGATGAGCTAAAAGATTTGACAAGTGGCTCCTTGCCGACAACAAACAAGCAAAACACAGACCAGGCGTATCCATTAAGCTTCATCACAGACGGCAATCCAGCTACCTTCTGGAAGACGACAGACTGGGGCAATGCTGCCTATCCAGCACATGTTGAGCTGACCGCTCCTGAAGGAAATATCGTTGATCATCTCAAGATTTCTTTTGAAAAAGCTGGTCTGCCATTCAAGTTTGATGTCAAAGTCACCGAACTTGATGGACGAGAAACAGTGGTCTATGACCGCTACCGTAATCACACAGGGACACTTGCTGAAAAAGATTTTGTTATCCCAGTTAAACGAGCGATTCGCAGCGCTAAAATAGATTATTACGGCATTACAGGTAAAGGTACCTTTTATGCAGCTGGTCCAGCTCTTGCTGAATTTAATCTTATGGGGCACTTGAAAGCTGATGACTATCTATTGGCAGATTATGCAGAGCTGAACAAGGTCCTCGAGCGAGTTCCTTCTAACCTGTCTTTATATAAAGAAGAAGTCGCTCAGCCACTTCAAGCATTGCTTGCGGCAATCAGCCCCAACCGGGAACGTCATGAGCAGGAACTTGTCAATGATTGGCAGAGCAAATTAACAAGTTATCTGGAGCGATTGAGCTACAAGGCTGCCGATTACAGCGCCATTAGAAGTATATTGTCAACTGTTCCAGAGGACTTGACGAACTACACATTAACCACTGTGCTCAATCTCGACCGTGTGATGCAGCAGATTGACTATAACAAACTGATTACCGAGCAAGAACAGGTTGATGCCTATATCGAACCGTTGAGACAGGCAGTTTCAGGATTGGTTCGGCAACCGCAAACGGCTGGGGATCTCTTAGCACGTATCCATAGTCTTGAGGAAGAGCTAACTCAGCTTCGACAAGAAAAAGACACCATCAGTGCCGAAAACGCGCGCTTGTCAAGCGAATTGCAAGCTGTTCAAGCTGACAAAGAAACTGTCACAGCTCAACTTACCCAAGCCAATGCTCTGAAAGAGCAGGCGCAGTCAGATCTCGATAGCGTCAACAGAACCGTTCAGACCCTGACAACCGAGAAAACTGAATTGGCTAGCGAGCTTAGCAGAGTAAAACTTAAAAATGACACTATCATTGCCGAAAACGCACGCTTGTCAAGTGAATTACAAGCCGTCCAAGCTGACAAAGAAGTTATCACAGCTCAACTTGCTCAAGCCAATGCTCTGAAAGAGCAGGCGCAGTCAGAGCTCGATACCGCCAACAGAAGTATTCAGGCATTGACATCTGAGAAGACTGAATTGGCTGGTGAACTTAGCAGAGTAAGCCTTGAAAATGATACGATCAGTGCCGAAAACGCGCGCTTGTCAAGCGAATTGCAAACAGCTCAAGCTGACAAAGAAGTTATCACAGCTCAACTTACCCAAGCCAATGCCCTGAAAGAGCAGGCGCAGTCAGAGCTCGATAGCGCCAACAGAAGCATTCAGGCATTGACAACTGAGAAAACTGAACTGTCTAATGAGCTTAACAGAGTAAGCCTCGAAAAAGACACCATCAGTGCCGAAAACGCGCGCTTGTCAAGCAACTTGCAAGCTGTTCAAGCTGACAAAGAAGTTATCACAGCTCAACTTGCTCAATCCAACGCTTTGAAAGAGCAGGCGCAGTCAGAGCTTGATACAGCTAACAGAACAATTCAGACCTTGACAACCGAGCAAGCTGAACTGGCTAGCGAGCTTAACAGAGTAAACCTCGAAAAAGATGCCATCAGTGCTGAAAAAGATACTGTCACAGCGCAACTTGCTCAAGCCAATGCTCTGAAAGAGCAGGCGCAGGCTGAACTCGATAGCGCCAACAGAAGCATTCAGGCATTGACATCTGAGAAAGCTGAATTGGCTAGCGAGCTTAGCAGATTAAGCCTCGAAAAAGATGCCATTAGCGCAGAAAAAGTCCGCTTGGCAGATGAATTGCAAGCAGTTCAAGCTGAAAAAGAAGTTATTACGGCTCAACTTGCCCAAGCCAATGCTCTGAAAGAACAAGTACAGGCTGACCTTGAGAACGCCAACAGAAGCATTCAGACCCTGACAACTGAGAAAGCTGAACTGTCTAGAGAACTTAGCAGAGTAAGCCTTGAAAAAGATGCCATCATTGCTGAAAAAGATACTATCACAGCTCAACTTGCTCAATCCAACGCCCTGAAGGAGCAAGTAGAGTCTGGCTTTGAAAACGCTAACAAAAGTATTCAGGCATTGACAACTGAGAAGACTGAATTGGCTGGTGAACTTAGCAGAGTAAAACTTGAAAATGACACGATCAGTGCCGAAAACGTGCGCTTGACAAACGAATTGCAAACAGCTCAAGCTGACAAAGAAGTTATCACGGCTCAACTTGCTCAAGCTACTACCCTGAAAGAGCAAGCAGAGTCTGACCTTGAAAACGCCAGCAGAAGTATTCAGGCATTGACAACTGAGAAGACTGAATTGGCTAGCGAGCTTAACAGAGTAAGAATTGAGAAAGATGTCGTTGGTGCAGACAACGAACGTTTGTCAAGCGAATTGCAAGCAGTTCAAGCTGACAAAGAAACTGTCACAGCTCAACTTACCCAAGCCAATGCTCTGAAAGAGCAGGCGCAGTCAGAACTCGATAGCGTCAACAGAACCGTTCAGACCCTGACAACCGAGAAAACTGAACTTTCTAATGAGCTTAACAGAGTAAGCCTTGAAAAAGATGCCATCAGTGCTGAAAAAGATACTGTCACAGCGCAACTTGCTCAATCCAACGCCCTGAAAGAACAGGCGCAGTCAGAGCTCGATACCGCCAACAGGCGCATTCAGGCATTGACAACTGAGAAGACTGAATTGGCTGGTGAACTTAGCAGAGTAAAACTTGAAAATGACACCATCAGTGCTGAAAAAGAGCGTTTGTCAAACGAATTGAAAACAGCCCAAGCTGACAAAGAAACTGTCACAACTCAACTTACCCAAGCCAATGCCCTGAGGGAGCAAGCAGAGTCTGACCTTGAAAGCGCCAACAGAAGCATTCAGACCCTGACAACCGAGAAAACTGAACTTTCTAATGAGCTTAACAGAGTAAGCCTTGAAAAAGACAACATCAGCGAAGAAAAAGTCCGCTTGGCAAATGAATTGCAAGCCGTCCAAGCTGACAAAGAAATTATTACAGCTCAACTTACCCAAGCCAATGCTCTGAAAGAGCAGGCGCAGTCAGAGCTCGATACCGCCAACAGAAGTATTCAGGCATTGACATATGAGAAGACTGAATTGGCTGGTGAACTTAGCAGAGTAAAACTTGAAAATAACACTATCAGTGCGGAAAACAAGCGTTTGTCAAACGAATTACAAGCCGTCCAAGCTGACAAAGAAGTTATCACAGCTCAACTTGCTCAAACCAACGCTTTGAAAGAGCAGGCGCAGTCAGAGCTCGATAGCGCTAACAGAAGTATTCAGGCATTGACAACTGAGAAGACTGAATTGGCTAGCGAGCTTAGCAGAGTAAAATTTGAAAATGACGTGATCAGTGCGGAAAACAAGCGTTTGTCAAACGAATTACAAGCAGTTCAAGCTGACAAAGAAGTTATCACGGCTCAACTTGCCCAAGCCAATGCTCTGAAAGAACAAGTACAGGCTGAACTCGATAGCGCCAACAGAACCGTTCAGGCATTGGTAACCGAAAAAGCTAGACTTTTTGAAGATAATAGTAGACTTCATAGCCAACTAGAGCAAACACGACGTCAAGAGTTGAGCGAAGAAACAAATAATGTGCCGTCAGAAAAACCAGCGCAAGAGACCGACGATCGTCTATCGGAGCCTCACCCCACCTCACCAAGTGCAAATGAAAAGGACAAACAACCTCAACAGACTGCTCCGCGTGAGTTAAACGATACAGGTTCAGGTGTCCATATCAAACTAGCGCATGGAGAGGATGCTAGAATTGTTGGCTTGCAAGTTCACCATAAAGAAACCGATGATCAAGCGACCCCAACCATCCTCAACGGTCAAGACTACGACCTTTTCGATATCGAAACGCTTGATAAAGATGGTCACATCCTCAAACCGAAGTTTCCAGCAACTGTCTCTCTTCCAATTGATGCCGGAAAATCTGTTGCACACGTTGTTTATTTGCCAAATAGCAATGAGCGTGAGGTCCTGCCATTTACTGAAATTGAACAAGACGGTCAGCGCTATGTCGTCTTCACCGCTAATCACTTTAGTGAATATGGGATTGTCTACAAACCGGTAGCGACTGTTCCTCCTCAACAACAGGTTACCGCAACAACTTTACTGGCAACCCATCTAGAACCTGAACGCCTAGTGAGCATTTCTGGAAATATCACAAATGTTATGAGGTCATCAGCCAGCGCACCACTAAATCAGGTAGCGAACGTTGCCAAGGCAACTGCCGTTTTGCCAAACACTGGCGAAGAAGATTCAAGGCTTGCAGTTGCGGGAACTATTTCACTTCTTGCGGCTCTTGGACTAGCAACCATTAGCTTAAAAAAATCTAACGTCTCACGCAGATAAGGTTAATCAAATAGTTAAAAGCTAATCTGTTGCTCCTAGTCAGAGAAGCCTATCCTAACCAAGAAACGTCCGTAGATCGGGCGTTTTTTGTCATCATCAGTTTTTATTTGGTAAGAAATTAATCATAGCAATTAGTTCGAGTTTAATGCTGCTTTCTACAGTAAAGCCTATTTTATCTGATGATGGGTTCTATTTTTAGAGTGCTGAAAGTAGTTTTAAGGTTATGAAAGCAGATACAAAAGCGCGAAAATGAAACCGAAACTAAAAAAACGCTTGCAAAAAAATGAGAATGATGTATAATAAAACTTGTAAACGTAAGTTGTTATAGATTAGAAAAGGAGGCAAGGTCTATGGGCCAAATGACCAAAGAAGCATTTTTAGGTCAAGTCAAAGATGGTCTCATCGTTTCTTGTCAAGCCTTACCGCATGAGCCGTTGTACAGTGAAACAGGTGGTGTGATACCGCTTCTCGCTAAGGCTGCTGAGCAAGCTGGTGCTGTTGGGATTCGTGCTAACAGCGTCCGTGATATCAAAGAAATTCAAGCGGTAACGGACTTGCCGATTATTGGCATTATTAAGCGAGACTATCCGCCACAGGAACCCTTTATCACGGCAACCATGAAAGAAGTAGATGAGCTAGCCGAACTAGGTATTGCCGTCATCGCCCTTGATTGCACAAAACGTGAGCGTTATGATGGATTGACAATTAGCGAATTTATTGGTCAGATTAAGGCTAAATATCCAAGTCAACTGTTGATGGCAGATATTTCAACCTATGATGAAGGTATGGCGGCTTATGAAGCTGGTGTTGACTTTGTTGGAACAACCTTATCTGGCTACACCTCCTATAGCCGCCAAGAGTCAGGTCCGGATTTGGAGTTGATGAAACAGTTGACAGAAGCTGGGGTAGATGTTATCGCAGAAGGTAAAATTCATTATCCTCACGAAGCAAAAGCCGTCAAAGACCTAGGTGTTGCTGGTATCGTTGTTGGCGGTGCCATTACTCGACCAAAAGAAATAGCTGAGCGCTTTATCGCCGCACTAAAATAAGAAAAAGGAAGGTTTCTAATGACAACATTAAAACTGAACAGCCTTTACAAGAAGTACCCAAACAGTGACTTTTACTCTGTTGAGGACTTTGATTTGGACATCAAGGACAAGGAGTTCATCGTCTTTGTTGGACCATCAGGTTGTGGTAAGTCGACCACTCTTCGCATGATTGCAGGACTTGAGGACATCACTGAGGGTGAGTTCTACATTGATGACGAATTGATGAATGACATTGAGCCAAAAGACCGCGACATCGCCATGGTTTTCCAGAACTATGCGCTTTANCCACACATGACGGTCTATGACAACATGGCTTTCGGNCTCAAGTTGCGCAAATACGACAAGGCTGATATCGACCGTCGAGTGCGTGAAGCAGCTGAGATTCTAGCTCTGACTGACTTCCTCCAACGTAAACCAGCTGACCTCTCTGGTGGTCAACGCCAACGTGTGGCGATGGGCCGTGCGATTGTCCGTGATGCCAAAGTATTCTTGATGGATGAGCCTCTNTCAAACTTGGATGCCAAACTTCGTGTGTCCATGCGTGCGGAGATTGCTAAGATTCACCGCCGTATTGGAGCAACAACCATCTACGTGACTCACGACCAGACCGAGGCCATGACTCTGGCAGACCGTATCGTTATCATGTCAGCGACTAAGAACGAGGCAGGAACGGGGACTATCGGACGTATTGAGCAAG
>NZ_KB904164.1 GCF_000380025.1 Streptococcus entericus DSM 14446 | reverse complement strand
TCTGCCATGTGAATGTTATAAATCAAAAAAATGTTACAACCGCAACGAACTACCTTGAAAAGGAAAAAGTCCAAAAATCACTTCGCATTTTATCAAAGTTTACCGATAATAAACAGATAAATATCATCTTTTATCTCCTTGCTGTTGAAGAACTCTGTGTCTGCGATATAGCCTGTTTACTAAATCTCAGTATGGCATCTGCCTCCCACCATCTTCGTAAACTAGCCAATCAAAACATCTTGGACACTAGAAGAGAGGGGAAAATTATATATTATTTTATAAAAGATGAGGAAATCAGAGATTTTTTTAATCAACTAGGATAACACATATTTTTACTACTTTTCCATGTTTATAGGGGTCTTATCTATGAAATTTTTTGATGAAAATTACTCACAAGAAATAATATATAGAACTATTTAAATATCTTCAGGATAGAAAAAGAAATTGTCCAGGAACGAAGAAACTGTATGACTGCACATTTATCGGCCAAAAATCGTATTTTAGAGGCATATCAAATTTTACTTCAAAAACAAGTTGTTGAAGATATATCTGTAAAAAATATCTTAGAATTAGCTCATGTATCTAGACCTACTTTCTATCACTATTTTACAGATAAATATGATCTCTCTAATTGTCTATATGATAAACTGTTATCAGAAACTTATAATGACTTTTTAGATGACCGTGACTTCAGAAAGCATTTTTTTAAAAGTTTTCTAATACTAAAAAATAATCAAGCAATCTTTGAACATCTTTTCGCAAATCCTGATGACCAAAATTCTTTATATAGCTATTGTATAAAATCTAATCTTGAACGCTTAAAAATTTTTTTAAACATGAAACTTATTAGTAATGAACAGCTAATTCAACTTCATACCTATGTGGTTGGTTCGACTTATGTTGGTTGGCAAATTGTTATTGGTGATTTCGAGATGAGTTTGGAAGAAGGGGTAAACTATTTAATTAATAATATTCCTGATTTCATCAAAACTGTTCTACAAATTGATTAGTCATAACTAGACATATATTATTATATTCGAATGTAATTCCATCTGAATATCAAAATGTTATTCAAAAAGAAGGAATATTGTGTACGCTATGTAGCGGCTGTTTCAATGAAGAAACTGAAAAGTCCTACTAGAAAAGTTACCTGACTTGTTTCAAGTTAGATGAAATTTAATCAAATTTCAAGCATAATAAAAAGCAGATAAAGGCTCAAGTTAAAGCTTTTTCTATAAATATGAAATCAAACCCTGACAAACCAGGTCTCAAAAAAGCCCGCAAGGCATCACAATTCTCAAAACGTTAATATTCAGTTATATCAACGTTTCAGAGCACTTTGCGAAGTTTTCGCAAGGTGCTTTTTTGATGAAAAATGTGCTTTGGTAATCCTTTTGGTAATCTTTCGAGACTTGGTTTTTGGTCAATATGAGGCTGAGCAATAAATCTAGTTCATTTAGCCTTATTAAGATACTCTGCAAATTTTGTAATTGACTGTTTTTCACCAGCTTTTGTAGCATGGCTATAAGTGTCTAAAGTCATCTGGCTGCTTGCATGGCCTAAGCGTTTAGCAGTATTGACTGGGTCAATTCCCATTTCAATCATCAAGGTTGCGTGAGTGTGTCTAAACCCATGTGGGCTAATCTTTTTAAGATTATGCTTACGTATAATACGTTTTAGAATATTGTTGATATAGTCAGCGTGTAAGGGTTCTATCTCACCATCTCGGTTGCAGTATGTAAACATAAATTCTTTGTCGAGAGAAAGAGGTTGTACTGATAATTGCCACTTTTCTCTGCTAGTTTCCTGTTTCCATTTGTTGAGGATAGAACAGGTTTCATCATCAAGATATATAGAGCGTACAGAGAATGTATTTTTAGTTCCTTTTTCAATGGCATGACCATCTATTCTTCCTAAACTTTTGCTGACTGTTAATAGTTGATTCTCAGAATCAAAATCTTCCCATTTAAGGGCGTAGAGCTCTCCTTTTCGTAACCCACTGTATGCTAGTAATCGAAATAGTGCATAATGTTTATAAGGTTCATTTTCTAAAATGATTGTCAAAAAATGATGCAACTCGTTAACTGTCCAATAGTTCTCACTGCCAGTTTTTTTGAGTTTAGGCATAATAACCTTGCTCATGGGATTTCGTTCAATATAATTCATATTAATGGCAAATTCAAATATTTTAGAAGTATAAGATTTGATTTGCTTCATGTTTTTGAATGTCTTGGCTTTGTCAGTGATGAAGGTTTGACAGTCTAAAGGACTGATTTTTGAAATTTTCTTTTCTCCAAAAACAGGAAGAATATGTAGGCGATAGAGGTCGGCAGTTTTGACTGCAGTAGTTGCTTCAACAGTATCTTTATAAGCTTCATACCACCTTTGATAAAGCTCTTGGTAAGTGTAGGTTGTTTGAGCAGTAATATGGACAAAAGTTCCACTATTCAACTGATGATTAACAGCAGTTTCATGAGCTTTGGCAGCTTTACGCGTCTTGAACCCTCGTTTAGTATAATATTTTTTCTTACCGTAGTCGTTTAGACCAAGGTAAACTTTAACAAAATAGGTGATTCCTTTTGTAGATTGGTACTTGTGTACAGACATAACAGTTCTCCGTTTCTAAGTTTTCGGAGCTTATGTAATTGAGAAACTGTTAGTTTATTTTTTATGTCGGTCTTCTTGTCTAATTCGGTATTCTTCGGTCTGAATCCAGGTTTGCCAAATTTCTGATTCTCGTTTTAAACTATTCATGTGTTTAGTGAAGGTTTTCATGAATTCTTCTTCATTATTAACCAAATAGCGAGCTAAAATGCGCCTAAAATCGTCTGAGAAGCCGTCATTTAAGGGCATAGACAGATGGATTTCTCCTAGTTCAATTCCTTTCTTCAGCTTTTCCATATCGCTTTTAAAAGGTGTTACAGAACTAATCTCGGAAATTTTAAAACTGTCAGAAATAATGTTCATAGTTGATGGTGCTTGTTTGTTATCATCAAGTCCTAAGATGTAAGCCATGGATACGCCGAAATAGTCAGCTAATTTTTGAGCATTTCCTTTTTTCGGTTGACGAATGCCTTGATTGTATCCTGATAAGGTTGGATAAGCGATATTTGTAGCAGAACTAATCTCAGTCAGTTTTTTGCCGCTCTCTTCTATCAGTTTTGCAATATGATTGGTCATAAATACCTCCTTGAGAGTATTATAACACATTTAATTCTTTTTGAATAAAAATAGTTGACAAAAATTCTAAAAGAATATATAATTCAAAATGAATAACAAACAAATTCGGAGTTTATTTAATTGAGAAATGGAAACGAGGTAATAATATGTCTGAAGAAGCGACTTTAGTTGTTCAACTTCCCAAAGTTTTGGAAAAACAGTTAAGGGCACATTATGATGAAATGGTCTCTACAGCTATTGAAAGAGCGCTAGAAGATAAAGAACTATACAAACCTATGGTTCGGATGGCCGCTCTTTCTAGGTGGCTTGATGTATCAACGACAACCCTTCAAAAATGGACACGAGAAGGAATGCCTACAATGGTCATTGATGGGGTGACTCTGTACGATAAACGAGCTGTCACTAGATGGCTAAAGCAATATGAAAGATAGGAGGTACATGTATGAGTGAAGTACAATGGATTAAGATTACTACAGATATCTTTGATGATGAAAAAATACAGTTGATTGAGTCAATGCCCGAAGGAGATACTTTAATTGTCATCTGGTTTAAACTACTCGTTTTAGCAGGTAAACAGAATTACAGCGGAGTCTTAGCTCTAGGAGATAAGGTCTTTTATACAGAAGAGATGTTAACTACAGTCTTTAGGAGAAAGTCAACGACTGTGAAGCTGGCTCTGAAAACATTTGAACAATTTGGAATGATTGCTTTTGTGGATGGAGCAGTCACAATTCCTAAATGGGAGAAACATCAGAATATTGATGGTCTAGAAAAAATTCGTAAACAAACAAGAGAAAGAGTGGCTCGTCATCGTCAAAAGCAAAAAGCTCTAGTAAGTGGGCAAGATAGTTTATCAATAGAATGTAACGTTACAGAAACGTTACCTGTAACGGAAAGTAACGGTCAAGTAACGCAACAGATTAAGAACAAGAATCAGAAAGAGAATAAGAATGTACTAGATAATAGTTCTAGAGAGACAGAAGATCAGTCAACAACTTATCTCAAACCAGAGTATTATTCCCTTTTGCAAGTGATTGCGGATAGATATAACGATCGTTTTATTTACCCCTATAATTACACCCTAACTCATAAGCAAAAAATGGCGATTGGACAGTTTTTAAGCGAAGGCTATATGACTTCTGATGAAGTCTTGGGAATGATAGATCGTATTCCTAATGATGTAGAGTCACCATTAGCCTATTTAATGAGCTCTATGGAGCGCCTAAAAGATGAGCGATTATTGGAAGCTAAGGTAATTGCTCATGAAAATGCTAGAAAGTTTTACCAAAAGGGATAAGGAGAGTAGAATGACAATTTATTATCAATTGGAGAATATGCTAGTCGCTGGTTTTAAATCAGAAGAAGAGTTACAACGGTATCAAGGGTTAAAAGCAGAGTATGAGGAAGAAACCCTGGATTATAGTTTCTCAATTAGAGAAATTGTCAATCAATTAGAAATTATTATCCAGAGTAGAGAAAATGACTTCCCAAATTTAGAAGAAGGGCTGTTGCAAGATTATCAGGAACTTGTAGAATATTTGAGGGAATACGATGTGTCTCAGGCAGAAAAATACACAAGGAGAATTTATTGTGGTTGAGCGTTATCGAACAGTTCTGAAAAAATTCTATATCACAAAATCGCAGAATCAAACGCTAAACTACCTTATCAGTTATACAGGTTTAAGGAATTTTTCTAACTATGCTAGGAAAATGTTATTTAAGAAATTCCCTATTGTTTTGGTATTTGATGAAACTTCATTTGAAGACTTCATATTTTCTTTGAGGCGAATTAAAAATAATATCAATCAGTTAGCAAGGATGCAGAGAAATCTCAGGATCTTCAAGCATTACGAGCTATGACTTACAGTGTTCAAATGATTGAAAAATATGAAAAATCGTTCCTTAAATACCATAAAACGAAAAAGGCGAGGTTACTATCAAAAGTGGATGAATGAAAAATAGAATTAAAAATATCGTGAAGCAAGTCTTTTTGACTGAGGATGAGAATAAAAGATTGTTAGCATTAATGGCTAATGAAAAAGAGTCAAACTTTTCCGCTTTTGCCAGAAAGAAATTATTTAACCAAGAGATTGAATCATGGACGATTAATTTTCCAGAGTATGAGCAACTGACAGAGCGATTCATTCAGATTGGCAGATCAATTAATAGGATTGCCAAGTTTTCAACTCAGGTTGGAAATATTTCACAACAGAATTTTATAGAACTTGGTCAGTTGATAACTCAATTATTGGATGAATTGGAAAAGGGACTCTCAGTTAACCTGAAAAAGAAGTCTACTAAACATTAAATAAGTAAATGAAACCGCAGGAATTTATCTGCGGTTTTCTTATGTCCTTCTAAAAAATGATTGTCTGACAATGTCAGCCACCGTGTCTGGCACGGGGAATTTAGAATTGATACAAAAACATAATTTTAGGTCTTTGCGAGCTCAGATAGTGTATACACACTATCGAAAAAATAAACCATCAGTAACGAGTTTGGGAGCTCCTTCTCCTGATGGATTTTAACACTTGGGGCAAAGCCCCAAACCCCTTGAGAAATAATACAAGATGAGGTTAGAAAATGGTATAATAGACGGGTAACATACTTCTGATAATTTTTTATTAAGTGTAGATGTGGAGAGACTTGGTATGGCGACATTCATCAAAGACAAAAAGAGCATGAGCGAAGAAGATATTAAAGCGAATTTCATCACACCAGCCATTTTAGCTAAAGGTTGGAAAAATGGTGAGCATATTGCCTATGAGGAATATTTTACAGATGGGCGAATAGAGGTTCGAGGTGATAAGGCTCGTCGTAAAGAAGGGAAAAAATCAGACTATGCTCTCTACTATCAATTTGGGCAGCGTATTGCAATCGTTGAAGCTAAAGATAATAAGCATAGTTTACGAGCTGGATTACAGCAGGCGATTGAATATGGTGAGATTTTAGATGTTCCTTTTGTTTATTCCTCAAATGGTAATGGTTTTATTGAGCATGACCGTATCACGAGGCAAGAACGTGAGTTAACTTTAGAGGAGTTTCCTACTCGTGAAGAATTATTTGAGCGTTTGATTTCTGAAAAAGAGATAAGTTCTGAGGTTTCAAAGGCGATTTCAGTCCCTTACTATACTGATGCGTTCTCCAATAAAACACCACGTTATTACCAGCAAATCGCTATCAACCGTACCGTTGAGGCGGTTGCAAGAGGAGAAAATCGGGTCATGTTTGTTATGGCAACAGGGACAGGTAAGACCTTTATGGCTTTTCAAATTATCCATCGTTTGCGAAAAGCTGGTTTAGCCAAACGTGTTCTCTTTTTAGCCGACCGAAATATCTTAGTTGACCAAACAATGGCTGAAGATTTTAAGCCTTTTGAAAAGGTTATGACCAAAATCACAGCAAAGTTACTGAACTCTCCAGAAAAGTTAAATTCTTTTGAAATTTACTTAGGTTTGTATCAGCAATTAACAGGTGAAGACGGCGAAGAAACGCATTACCAAAAGTTTGATAAGGATTTCTTTGACCTGATTATTATTGATGAGGCTCACCGCGGTTCAGCTAAGGAGGACAGCAACTGGCGCCAAGTGATTGATTATTTTGCCTCAGCAACCCAGATTGGGATGACAGCGACACCAAAGGAGACAAAAGAGGTTTCCAATATAGATTATTTTGGTGAACCAATTTACACCTATAGTTTGAAACAGGGCATTGAGGATGGCTTCCTGGCTCCTTATCGCGTGATGCGGGTCAATTTGAATATTGATGTTGATGGCTATCGTCCAGAAAATGGGAAAACGGATGCCGCAGGAAAACTTATCGAAGATAGGTACTATGGTCGAAAAGATTTTGATAAGACTATTGTTATTGATGACCGTACTCAGAAGGTGGCCAAGTTTGTTTCTGATTACATGAAACAGAACAATGCTCGATTTGACAAAACCATTGTCTTTTGTGTTGATATTGACCATGCTGAGCGGATGCGAGCAGCTTTTGTCAAAGAAAACCCTGATTTGGTTCAGGAAGACTATCGCTATGTGATGCAGGTGACTGGCGACAATGCCGAGGGTAAAGCACAGCTAGATAACTTTATGGATGTTAATTCTAAGTTTCCAGCTATTGTCACAACATCAAAACTCTTGACAACGGGGGTCAATGCAAAAACTTGTCGTTTGATTGTGCTCGATTCCAATATTCAATCCATGACGGAGTTCAAACAGATTATTGGTCGTGGGACACGTTTGTACCCGCAGAAAGGGAAAGAATTTTTCACCATTATTGATTTTAGAAACGTGACCAATTTATTTGCAGATCCAGATTTTGATGGAGAGCCAGCGTATGTCTTTGACCCTAAAGGGCCAACTGGAGGTGGCGGCGAATCAACTGGAGGAGGAGAACCTATTGAAAAATATAGGGTCACTGATAAAAAAGTAGATGTTCTCAATTCAACCATTCAGGTTTTGGATGAAAATGGGAAGTTAGTGACAGAAAGTCTGACCGATTATACTCGGAAAAATATTCTAGGAGCTTACGCTACCTTGACCGAGTTTATTACTGCCTGGCAAGCAGCGGATAAGAAAAGAGTCATCTTAGAAGAACTCTATAAAAAAGGCGTTTATCTTGATGCTATTCGAGAAGCAGAAGGGATTTCTGAACAGGAGATTGATGACTTTGACTTGCTGTTAAAACTGGCTTATGGTCAAAAAGAGTTGACTAAGAGCCAGAGAATTAGCAGGGTTAAAAGTAGTGGTTATCTGCAAAAGTACAGTGAAGAGGCCCGAGCTGTTTTAGAGACGTTATTAGATAAGTACATGGATAAGGGGATTGGTGAACTGGAAAGCATTGAAACGCTAAAATTACCAGAGTTTCAAATTTACGGTGGAACCTTTAAGATTATCAATACCTATTTTGGAAATAAGCAAGCCTATCTAAGGGCCATTAAAGAATTGGAAGAAGAGCTATTTACAGTAGCTTAATGAAAGGAAACTATGTCAATTACATCATTTGTGAAACGTATTCAAGATATTACACGCAATGACGCAGGTGTTAATGGAGACGCCCAACGTATTGAACAAATGTCTTGGTTACTCTTTTTGAAAATTTATGATAGCCGTGAGTTGGTTTGGGAGTTGGAGGAAGATGATTATGAGTCAATTATTCCTGAAGACTTAAAATGGCGAAATTGGGCTCACGCTGAAAAAGGTGAGCAAGTCTTGACAGGTGATGATTTGCTTGATTTTGTGAACAATAGGCTGTTTAAGGAATTAAAAGAGCTTGAAATCACACCCAATATGCCCATTCGGAAAAGCATTGTTAAATCAGCCTTTGAAGATGCTAATAACTACATGAAAAACGGTGTGCTCTTGCGTCAGGTTATCAATGTCATTGATGAGGTGGACTTTAATAGTCCAGAAGACCGACACTCCTTTAATGATATTTATGAGAAAATCCTCAAGGACATCCAAAGTGCAGGGAACTCTGGGGAATTTTATACCCCTCGTGCAGCGACCGATTTCATTGCTGAAATGCTTGACCCTAAATTAGGTGAAACAATGGCTGATCTTGCCTGTGGAACAGGTGGTTTCTTGACCTCGACTTTAAATTATTTAAGCAAACAGCGTAAGACTAGCGAGGATATTCAAAAATACAATCAGGCTGTCTTTGGGATTGAGAAAAAAGCCTTTCCTCACCTTTTAGCAGTGACGAACCTCTTTCTTCATGAAATTGATGACCCTAAAATCATTCATGGCAATACCTTGGAGAAAAATGTCCGAGAGTACACAGATGACGAGAAGTTTGACCTTATCATGATGAACCCACCTTTTGGTGGTTCCGAACTTGATACGATTAAAAATAATTTTCCGGCAGAGTTGCGGAGTTCGGAGACAGCGGACCTTTTTATGGCAGTTATCATGTATAGGCTGAAAGAAAACGGTCGTGTTGGGGTAATTTTACCAGATGGCTTTCTCTTTGGAGAGGGTGTTAAAACTCGTTTGAAAGAAAAATTGGTTGAGGAATTTAATCTTCATACGATTATCCGTTTGCCTCATAGTGTCTTTGCACCTTACACAGGTATTCACACCAATATCCTTTTCTTTGACAAGACTAAGAAGACGGAGCAGACTTGGTTTTATCGTTTGGATATGCCAGAGGGGTATAAAAACTTTTCTAAGACCAAACCGATGAAATCAGAGCATTTCAATCCTGTTCGTGAGTGGTGGACTAGCCGTGAGGAGATTTTAGAGGGAAATTTTTATAAAGCCAAATCTTTTACACCATCTGAGTTAGCTGATTTGAACTATAATTTTGATCAATGTGGCTTTCCCAAGGAAGAAGAAGAGATTTTGGAACCGCTGGAACTTATTCAAAACTATCAGCAAGAAAGAGCGGCTTTGAACCAAAAAATAGATGCTGTTTTGGCAGATATTTTAGAGCTTTTGGAGGAGAACTAATGACCCCAGAACAACTAAAAGCTAGTATCTTACAGAGAGCGATGGAGGGGAAATTGGTTCCTCAAGACCCAACTGACGAGCCAGCTAGTGAGCTTCTTAAACGTATCAAAGCGGAAAAAGAAAACCTCATTGCTGATGGCAAAATCAAGCGAGATAAAAAAGAAACAGAGCTTTTTCGAGGTGCTGACGGGAAACCTTATGAGAAGTTGGCAGATGGAACTATCCAAGAAGTTGAAGTACCATATGAGATACCAGAGAGTTGGAACTGGGTGAAATTAAGAAATATTGGTAGTATTACCTCTGGAGGCACGCCAAAATCTTCTGAACCTTCCTACTATGGTGGGAAAATCACTTGGATAACTCCAGCAGATATGGGAAAACAGCAAAATAATAAGTTTTTTGCTAAATCATCGAAAAAAATTACTGAATTAGGTTTACAAAAATCTTCTGCTCAACTAATTTCAAAAAACTCTATTGTTTATTCTAGTCGAGCTCCAATCGGACATATAAATATTGTTACTGAAGACTACACTACAAATCAAGGTTGTAAATCAATAACACCTCTACTTGTTGATTTAATTTTTTTATATTGGTTACTACAAGTTTAGAACCAAAGATATTATTTTACGTTCTTCAGGGACAACATTTAAGGAAATATCAGCATCAGGTTTTGGAGATACACTTCTCCCCCTCCCTCCCCTCGCTGAGCAAAAACGGATTGTCGCTCAAATCGAAAAAGCATTAGCAAAAGTAGACGAGTATGCAGAAAGTTACAATAAACTACAACAACTAGACAAAGAATTTCCAGATAAACTGAAGAAATCTATCCTCCAATACGCCATGCAAGGTAAGCTAGTAGCTCAAAGTCCAGATGATGAACCTGTTGAAGTCTTGCTTGAAAAAATCAAAGCTGAAAAGCAAAAACTCTATGAGGAAGGTAAACTCAAGAAGAAAGATTTGGCAGAAATAGTGGTGACAAAAGGAGATGATAACTCTCCTTATGGGAAGATACTCAGTTGGAAAACCTCAACACTAAATAGAGTGACTAATCTTTATACAGGTAATAGTATAAATGCAACTCAAAAGCAATATTATTTTTCGAGTGGTGTCGGGATAAATTATATCGCGACAAAAGATGTTGATTTTAATGGGAACATTACTTATGATAATGGTATAAAAATCCCTGACACCTACTTAGATGGTTTTAAGATAAGCCAACCTCAATCAATATTACTCTGTCTAGAGGGAGGAAGTGCTGGACGTAAAATAGGGATGCTAGACCAAGCTGTTTGTTTTGGAAATAAACTTTGTAACCTCTCGTTTTATTCAGGTAACAATAAATTTTTATATTATTTTTTACAAAGTCCTCAGTTCCTGAACGATTTTCAAGAGAACAAATCAGGAATTATCGGAGGTGTTAGCCTAAAGAATCTAGGTAATATTTCAATTCCATTAGTTCCATTAGCAGAGCAAGCACGCATTAGTCATAGAGTTGAGCAACTTTTTGAAAAAGTAAATCAACTTTAGATACAATTTTTTTCATTTCCTGATAATTTGAAATAGGTATCAATAACTCTGAAATACTGGTGCTATTTAGTGTTTTGCCTTTTATAGCATCTTTTGAATTTCCAGCCGTAGAAATTAGTGGTAAAAACATCATTAAATAATTTCTAATAATATTTTTCTTATCACTATATGGAAATATAGAAATAATTGCCTCATTATGACTGGCTGGAACATCTAATATCGCAACCTTGCCGATTGATAGTTTAAAACTCATCAGTAGGGTATCTGCGGGAACAATTTTAATATTTGTTTGCTTTATAGCTAAATGAGATATACACTCCTTTGTTTTAGTAATATAACCACTATTAGGCATATCTGAAATAGATACCCAAGGAATATCAACTCCCCAATAAGTTGGTTCACTTCTTGGAGGTGTTTTTCCAATATTGAATAACACTATTCCCCCAAACATAACGTAACTCCAAGAGTTAGGAATCTCAGGCATAGTTGAACGGGCAAAATCACTATTTTCTTTGTTATTCCCATAAGGAGAGCAACCGTCACAAAAAATAGCAGAAAGTCTATACGACCTTCTGCTATTTTAAGTCACCAATTAACAACCCTATCTATGATAGCTTGTTGTTCTGTCGCTGTTTTTCTGAGGTAGATACGAGTTGTTTCGATACTTTCGTGTCCCATCAAATCTGCTAACAGGGCAATATCATTGTATTTGGCAAGAAAATTTTTGGCAAATAGGTGTCTAAAGGAATGAGGATAGACTACCTTGGTATTGAGTTGATATTTTACAGCATAGTTTTTTAGTTGTTGGGCAATCCCTCTAGCTGTAATCGGCTGACTAAATTTATTAAGGAAAAGGTACCCGCTTTGGCGATTTTCAGTATCAAGCCATTTCTGACAACTGTCACGTAATTTTTTAGGGATGTAGAGTCGTCGCATTTTACCACCCTTTGAGTAAATGTCAAAATAACCGACCTCCACATGTTCTACTTTTAATTTTATCAATTCACTAACACGAGCTCCTGTTGCTCCTAGAAACCAAACTACAAAATGCCATTTTAAGTTATCATCTTTTTTCAAACTCCGTTTCAGAAAGAGGTAATCCGCATGGCTGATAACATCTTCTAAAAATGGTTTCTGCTGGATTTTAACAAATTTTAATTTCAAATCATCATGTCCAATAAAAACAAGGTATTTATTAAGCCCCTGCAATCGTAGATTAACCGTTTTAGGCTTGAAATTATCCAGTAAGTATCCTTTATATTCAAATAAATCTTCTATTTTTAACTCATAATGTTCTAAGAAAAAGCGAACACCATACAGGTAAGACCGTATGGTGTTTTCAGCTAATCCAGCTTTTCGTAAATGTAGTTCAAAGTCTTTCATCTTCAACTCCTATCTGATTTTTGATAGAAATTCCACCGCACATAAGTATTATACTAAAGATTCGATAACTGAAAAGACTTGAGAGATTTTAGAAACAATACGCTGTTGTTCGGTGAGAGGCGGGAGGGGGAGGAGAGTTGAATTTAGAAAACCAGAACTTACCCTTGGCATTTTAACACCATAAACCGACTGGATAATATTAAAATAATAAAACGGTGAAATCATACAGTATCTTATGTACTCTAGCGAAATATTCCCAAAAACTTTAATCGGAAGAAGTTCTGTTGTCGCAAAACCGTTTTCGTCAGAAATGATAACTTTCTTTAGATTGGGCCGTAATTTAGCATATAAAATAGTGTCTTTAGAAAAAGATATTTTATTACTTTTATAAGACGACTTTCCTGTTTTATAGTTTTTTCTAACTAATCTTCCGGTCTCTTTTTCTATATCTTCCATATCTAAAACCCAGCTATCATTTGGAATCTTATCTCCAGATATACTAGAAAAAAAATTCAACGAAGATATATTACCTAACCTTACCCATTCCCAGCTTTTTGGAATGTTGTACGGCACTTCCTTATAAGGAGAGTTATCATCTCCTTTTGTCACCACTATTTCTGCCAAATCTTTCTTCTTGAGTTTCCCTTCCTCATAGAGTTTTTGCTTTTCAGCTTGGATTTTTTCAAGCAAAACCTCAACGGGTTCATCGTTAGGGTCTTGAGGAACCAACTTACCTTGCATGGCATATTGAAGAATAGATTTTTTCAACTTATCTGGAAAGGATTTGTCCAATTCTTGAAGTTTATTGTAACTTTCGGAATATGCATCTACCTTTTCCAAGGCACGTTCGATTTGCTCCACAATCCGTTTCTGTTCAGAGAGAGGCGGGAGGGGGAAGAGAATATTGTTCAATTTTATTATTGTTAGAGCTGAGTATGCCGTTCCTGATACTGTAGATGTGACTTGCTCCCAAAAGAATGGACTATGTATGCATCTTTCAATAAAATACGAGTTAAAATACTCATTTGAACAAATTTGAGTAATATTTCCATCTTTGTAATAAAATTTTCTTTCATCGCAAATCCAAGTATTTCCGATACTTCCTACGGATGTAATTAAAATATCTCCTTGTTTAGGAACTCCATAGCTATCTTGTAATGTTTGATAATGTTCATCAGTAATAAAAAGTTCGGTGATAATATCTTCATTTCGATGTAAGTTACCTATTTCTTTAGACCTATAGAATGGTATCCCAGACTTAGCGTAATCTTTTTGGAGTACTCTTTTACTTGATTTTACCAAAGCAATTTCTTTTAATTTCACCCACTCCCAACTATCTGGTATATCATAGGGGACTTCCACTTCCTTAACTGTTCCATCTGCCAACTTCTCATAAGGTTTCTTAGCACAATGAATTGGAAGCAAGAAAGAATGGGAGATGTGTTATAATAGAGCTATAACACTCAGGAGAATGACATGAATCAAACCCTATCCCACTACCAGTTCTCACCAGAGACTCAATACTTGGACAGGAAATCTGCACGCAAAAAGCCGTCTGAACTTCTTAAACATCTGATTGCCTTTGCTAATGCAGATGGTGGCCAGCTGGTAATCGGTATTGAGGACGACAAGCAAAATAACATCATTACTGGCTTCAAAGATGGCAGAGCCTATCCCATTGATGACTTCAAAAAGATTGACCGTGAGATGCGTGATACTCCTTTGGACTTATCTTTTGAAGAAATCCCTGTGCGAAACCATAAGGGTGAAGACGATGTGATTTTGGTTATCTCAGTTGAATTATCTTCAAACCGAGTGATTGCTGCGCCTAATGATGAGGTTTACCTGCGTCAGGGTGATGAGACCGTTAAGCTCAGTTATGAACAACGAACTCAACTCAGCTATGATAAGGGACAGCGTTTCTTTGAGGATGAAGTTGTGGCTAATGCAACCTTAGAAGACATTGATGATAGTCTGGTACAGGATTTCAAGAATCGATTTGATATTTCAGACCGCTCTACGGAAGAAATTCTCAAAGCTCGGCGTTTTCTGGTCAATGGTAAATTGACCAAGGCTGCTATCTTGCTTTTTGGTAAATACCCATCAGCTTTCTTCCCTCAAGCTCGTGTTCGTTTTCAACGGTTTGATGGCACAGACATGGGGACAGGGACTAGTTTTAACGTCATCAAGGAAGTGACTTTTGATGATGCTCTGCCAACCCTAATTATCAAGGCTCGCGATTTTATTCGTACCCAGCTGCGTGAGTTCCAATATCTGGATGATAATGGACAATTTCAAATTTTGCCTGAGTATCCAGAATTTGCCTGGTTTGAAGGTGTTGTCAATGCTGTTACTCACCGTGATTACTCTGTCTATGGCGACCATATTCGTGTGCTCATGTTTGATGATCGACTGGAGATTCATAGCCCAGGGAAATTGCCAAATATCGTCACCGTTGACAATATCAAGCATGAACGGTTTTCAAGAAATCCTCGGATTGCCAGAACCTTGACGGAGTTTGGTTGGGTCCGTGAGATGAATGAAGGTGTTAAACGGATTTACTCTGAGATGGAATCAGCCTTTCTCCATGAACCAAAATACTCTGAACCTGGGAACAAGGTTGTTCTGACGCTTGAAAACAATATTGTCAGCCGACACCTACGGACCCGAGATAGTTTGGAGAAACAGTTTACTGATTTTGGCGACCTCAATGCTGATGAACAATTGCTGGTTCACTATATGTACAATTCTGGTGAGAAGATGACCACCGCAAAAGCCATTGAGCTGACGGGAAGAAGTCGCTCGTTTGTTGTTAAAATGTTGCATCATCTTCGTGATTTAGAAATCATCACTTGGTTTGGATCAAGTAAAAATGACCGCAATCAATATTATCTTTTAATTGATAAATGATTACAGTCAGGGTACTATTAGTAATAAGAATACAGTAGAATACAGTAGAATACAGTAGAATACAGTAGAATACAGTAGAATACAGTAGAATACAGTAGAATANAGAATACAGTAGAATACAGTAGAATACAGTAGAATACAGTAGAATACAGTAGAATACAGTAGAATACAGTAGAATATTTACTAACTATTCTAAGTTATAATAGTTTATTTATCAAACAAATATTTTTGTAATCAAGATTGAATAATAAAAATTAGAAGTGAGTATATTTTGGGAATAGATAACAATAGTGATAACATTGTATTGTGAGGTATCTTATGTTTAGTAAGTTAAGTGATCATGACTTTAAAAAAGGGGTCTTTAGAACTAAATTCAGTCAAATAGTAACTCCATTAGATAAAGAATCTGATTGGACACATTCAAAAGGTCCAGAATATCTTTGGATTGGATTAGCTCTGCAATACGGAAGCCGAACAGAGCAAATGGAAAGAATGATGTTAGCTCTGACTAATTTATCTAAAGAATTAGATTTAGAAAAAATCTTGCCTTTACCTGCAATGAGTTTAATACTTAATTTAGATATTGAAGAGAAGAAAATTCTTGTTGAATCATTAAATTCAGCTTTCGACTTATCAATATTTTCTCCACTTTCAATAGTCTTGCCTGAAGGTGAAGAAGTTCTGAGTAAAAATTTTCACAGCAGGAATCACTCTTTTGATCAAAGACTAGATATACTTGTTAAAGTATTGAATGAAATATCTGACCAACATAGTCAATTATCAACGGATGTAAGATATTTTTTACTGTATTACAAGATGCTACAGGGGAAAATTAAATTTGTAGAATCGCAGTCACATATGGCAGACGGATTAACTAGATACCCTTATTTAGATATATCGGATCCAAAAATGAGGATTATTCGCCCTCAGATTCGATCAATGGAGGTGGCTTTATCGATGTCTGAAAACATAAATTATCCTTATAGTAAAAGATTTTGGAATAATATTAGTCAACTAACTGATTGTGAGGTATATTCAATTGTTATGGATAGAAGTAATGCTATAGATTTGAATGAGATAAAAGGTACAGTATATTCAGCATTAAAATATTACAGAGACATGCTTCAAAATATAGAGCCTTTTAACGAGAAGCTTTATGTTTTAACTAGTATCCTAACCTATTCTTATAAGCGGTTACTAGAGTTGATGAATCATGATTTGCAATATACGATTTCAGGGCGTTCTATAGTAAGGTCATGCATTGAGAACTATGTTATGACAAAATATTTAATTGCTGAGGAAGCAAACCATAAAAACATTTGGGAGGAATACCAATATTATGGTATTGGTGGTTATAAATTAGTTTCCGAACGCTTTATAGAGAATCAACCAGAGTTAACAAATCCTCATATTAATTTTGAATATTTAAATTTGCTAGTGTCGGAATTTCAAAATAAAGAATTTATAGATATGGACACTAGATATTTTGGAAATGGCAATATAAGACAAAAATTTAAGCAAGTAGGGGAAGACGATTTATATAAATTTTACTATGATTATGATTCTCAATTTGAACATGGACTTTGGGGAGCCATTAGAGAGAGTTCTGTTTTGAAATGTACATCAGCTGGGCATCAATTTCATGGAATTCCTGATATAGATGATGTACAGGAATTACCTGACATTAGTCATGACATGGTAATGATATTAACAAAGCATTTATCTGTCATTAACGAAGTATTTCCTATTCCAAGTGAGCGAAGAGATGGTGATAGATTATGCTAGATAAACTTAGGAAATCACAAAATGAGTATTTAGAGTTACTGAGGAGAGTTAGAGGCGACTTAGACTTAGGAGATGTAGCTTATCATTTAGATAAAATTAGAATTTTTTGGTTTAGAAAACAAAAATTACTAGAAGTGTGTAGTCAACACCTTTTTAATAACTTGGATACATATTTTTACACTGCAGTATCAAAATTTAACGTTGATAACTTAGATAAGAACATTCTTTTTGCATTGGGAAGTTATCAAATATTTGATGATCCAATACTATCCTACTTGGAGGTGGTAGAAAAAAGTAATGCATTGCATGATATGAAAGATTACATCACAAAATTAAAAGAAAGGATTATAGAGTGCATTGATGATTTGATAGTTTTATTAGAAAAAGGAATTCCAAATTTTTACGTATTACCGCTAAGATTTTCTAGTTCAATTATCAACAAAGAAAAAATTGATATCATGCCATTTATTGAAAACTTCTTCATAGAAGGTATTGATTTTAAAAATTTACACCAGTATGAGGATATAGATACTGTAGTCGTGCATGAATATTTATCACGGATATTACTTTTTGATTATGATGATCCTACAGAAACAATAAAAGACCGTCTGAAAAAATATCGACTTGAGTATTCAGATATGTTTCCTAAAAATATGAATGATGCAGAACTTTTACGATTTATAATCTACGGATATTTCAGTCAAGCTATGGATGTTTTTCTGACTTCTTACACTTTCAACGCTTTCCCGTTTTTTTCTAGCTTAACTACTTATTTAAATTATAATGTTCTTTTGTTAAATATCGTGCATTATTCTAAAGAAGAAAATTTAGAGCATTTCTTAAAAATGTCAAAATTGACTTTACCAATTTGGTTTGAATACGATAAAAAAGGAGTTGAGCTAAGTATTTCTGAAATACGTGAAAGAGCAAAAAATTTAAACTTTTCAGATCGTATAAGAGAGATTTATAATGCTCTCGATGATTTCAACACCCAAGAGCAGTTGATTACTGAGATTGAAAATTGTGTACATTTATTAATAAAGTAAATTGTGAAGATAGAGATTGTCAGTAATGTTGTTTCTCAATAACATAAGCTCCGAAAACTAAATTTTTGGTAATCTAATGGTAATCCATTGTTTGTAGGATTAGGCTATAAGTGTTTAAATTTAATGAAACTTACTTTTGAAAGCTTGATTTGATAAGCTTTTATAGATATTTGACTTCGGTCACCCAAAACCAGGTCTTAAGAAAGCTCGTAAAGCTAGCCAGTTCTCTAAACGTTAAGAACCAGCTACAATACAGCGTTTATCAACACTTCATGGTTCCCACCATGGGGTGTTTTTTGGTGCATTTTTCCAAGAATTGCCACCAAAATTGCCACCAAATTCCCACCATTTAATTTTATAGGTGTCGGTAGGCAATCTCGCCAACTGCCATTGGAATGACATTTGAAGTGTTGACGTAAGTCTTGGTGGTGATAGTATCACTATGAGTTAGAGCCTCTGAAATAGCTTCTAAGCTCATTCCTGCTTGTTTGGCAAGTGTAGCTCCTGTGTGACGTAATTTATGAGGTGTGGCGTGTGTGAGGTTTGGATGGCGTTTCTTGACAGACTTCATCTTATTGTTGAGATAATCAGAGTGCAGGGGACTATTCACATTGCCTTTAGTATCAATATAGGTAAACACATATTGTTCGGCGGATTGGATAATTCCGAATTTAGCCAGTTCTGATTTCTGCTGCTTTTTCCACGCTTGCAGTAAGCTAGTCAGTTCATCAGGAATTGAAAAAGTTGTCTTTTTGTTTCCCTTGGTTGATTTGACATTCTTGTATTTATCTAAGGCTTGCACTAATTGGATAGACTGTTGCTTTAGGTCAATATGTTTCCATTGTAAAGCGTAGCTCTCCGATTTTCTGTCTCCTAAGAAGAAGGTGGTGTAGAATAGGACATAGTCCTTAAAATGGATTTTTCCAGCTTCTAAATCCTCTTCAAAGGCGGTAAACCATGCTTGAAGTTCAGCTTGCGAGAGGTATAAATCCTCATCTTTTTTAGCTTCATCAAGTTTGATTTTCTTGGTTGCTTTGATACGCTTAATCGTTTTAGAAATACAGTTTGTTTCAATGTATTCTAACTCTTCAGCCCAATCGAAGATTGAGTTGACATAACTTCTGATAACCTTGAAATTTGCGTATTCTTCTGCTTTTTGAGTTAGTAGATTGAGAACCACTTGCTTATTTTGATTAAGGAAATCAATGGAGTAGTTTCCTAACAGAGGGAGGATATGCTTTCTAAATGCAATTTCTGTTCCGTCAATAGTAGCTTGTGAGGGCGGTTTTGTAGTGGAAGTGGTTTGCCCTGCTTTGTAGGATTCCCACCAAATGTTTTTATAAAAATCTGAAAAGAGGATTGAAGCAGTTCTATCTAATTCAGGGACAGTTCCACCACTTAAAATTTTATCAATCTTGTTCTGTAATTCGAGTTCGTACTTTTTGGCATCACTCCTTAACTTGAAACGTTTTTCAATCACTTTTTTATCAATGCCAAGAGAAGACTTTACTTCTTCAGGGATATAGATACGCAAGCGATAGGTTCCGTTGCTTGTTTTTGTAATAGACATAGTATTCTCCTTGTGAATTGAGCGAAAAATACCGTGGCTCTATTATAGCTGAACCACGGTAAAAATGCTACTGATTGTGTAGCCAGCGATGGAGTTCGGTCTTATCAAATCGGACTGTTTTTCCCACTCGGATAATTGGCAACCCTTTTTGAATCCAAGAATCCAGTGTATTGTTTGAGATGCCTAGATAGGTACAGGCTTGTTGCTTATTCAAAAACGGACTTTCAAGATTACTATTTGTTAATCGGTTTTCAATTTCTTGTTTAATCAGCTCGGCAATCAATAGTTGAATTTGATGAATTTGTTCAGCTGGTAGAATAACTTGCATAAAATACTCCTATTTGTGTTAAAATAGAAGTAGTGAGGATATCTTCACTACTCTTTAGGTCTGTCAGTTGCTCCGCTAAAAGTGTCTGACAGGCTTTTTACGTTATCATAAAACTCAGTGGTATATTCTTTAATACCGTTGGGAGTTGAATGTTTTGTGGTTCGTGTAAAATTTGGTGGACTATTGACCTTATAAGTTGAGATTATTTCCTCTTTTGTTGTAGTTAATTCTATAGTTTTTTCGATACCTCTACTTGTACGATATATACGAATTCCTTTAGGATACATATAAAGGCGTGCTCCTTTTACGACTGATTTATTTTCGGAGTTTTCATCCCCGAGTTGTAAATTTGAGAGATAAGCGATGAGGTAATTTCCAACCTTATCTGCCTTACGCAATCTTTTTGTCTTGGTGAATCCTTTACTCCATAGTTTAGCCATGTCTTCGTTTGGAATTAACAATGTTGAATCATTTTTCAAAAGAACATGTAGATGCCACCTACCAGATGCTTGTGGCTCTATTACTGCTATGTACTCAACATTTCCGAAACTAGCTCGAAGTTTTCTGATAAACGCCTTAAAGTCTTTGTAAACCGTTGATGGCGAAGTTACGTGTTCCCTATAAGTTAATGTAACCCAAAGTTGATTACTTCCTCCAGTAAAATTATGAGCAACTAATCTTCTAAGTTTTTTCATTGTCTGCTTAGTGGATTTTAAATTGTCAAGTCGCGTCTGATTTGATGTATCCATATCAAAGATTTCTCCTGTTTGTAGGTTTACATATCTTCTGCCTTCAATTACTTTGATTTTCTGTTCCTGAAGACCATTTGCTGTAGTCATCTCAACTGTATCACCGTAAATATATGCCTTAACAATTCGTTCTGAGTCAATTTGTGTCAAAATTTTTCTCCAAGTGCTATTGTTTGACGCTTATCAAGTTAAGGCGTCAAATTAACGATGATTAAATTTAGATTTATTCCATGATTTATTGACAACAGGTTCCCTAAGATGATTAAGCTGATTGTGTCGGCACGGTCGAACTTTGTTCGACCGCACCGCCCCAACCAGTCTAAGTTATCTTAGCCTACTGTCAACAACTTTCACGGCATAAAAATTTAATCATCTGGCAGTGGTCTTTTTAACATGTTAAGAATCGCCCTGTGAACATTGTTGAAATCTCTAACATGTCTGACTTTGATTTTTTGGATAGGCTGACCATCCCATTGTAACCAACCGTAGCCAGCAGGAAGACTCTTTTCAAGTGTTTGTCCGTCTTCTAAGTCAAACATCGATTTTGCTACAGAGGATTTTAGATGTCCTAGGTTTAGGAAGCCAGAAAATTGTGCACGTGCATCGCCCCCAAGTACTTCGGCCATCAGAACTTGCGTACTAATCAGTAAGCGGATATTTAAAGAGCGTCCTTGGAATAGGAGTAACCGAAGTTTTTTCTTATAGCTATCTTTAGTTTTCTTATCTTCAAACTCTTCGAACATTGATACTAGTTCATCAATGTAGACAATTAGGTACACTCGTTTGCGGTGTGGATTCGCTTTTCGCTTCTGGAATTCATCAAATGCAGCATCGATTACTTTGTGTGCATCAGAGCCCAAAAAAGTATTAGGAGACGTATTTGCAAACAGAAAATCGTCTCCTTTAGGGTCTCCTATCATAAGGCAGGTGTGCTTGGTTTGCAATGCTAGGCATGCTAGGATAAGTTTACAAGTTCCGGTTTTATAACTTCCTGTCCCTCCTAATACATTGAAATGGTAGTGGGTAAGTAGGTTCCAACCGACATACCCACCACCTTGTTTTAGGAAGGGCTGATAAACAGCCTTATCCACTAGAACACCTCGTCATCTTCATCGAAGTCCCTTGGCTGTGAAACCTCTTGTTGTCTAGCTAGTTGATTAAATTTAGCACGTTCAGCATGATTTAACTGAGCAACTATGCACCAACCTATACCGTTGAGGTTTTGACAAGTTACAGTATCAATTGCAAACTCCTGAGTGTACCTAGCAACAACACCAGCCAGATATCTCTCTACATCGGATAATTGTTTGCCAGAAATCTGCTTTGATACGGGGCAATAAATATACCAACCGTTGTACCAGATATTACTTGTCAACTTCAAGTTATTATGGTCTGTGAAGTTGTAAATCAGCTCGTTCAAAATGCTGTTGAGAGCAGTGCCGTGGCGTTCTCTTTTAAGGTTAGCATTCTGTCTTTCAACGAGTAGACTGATTCCTTTTTTTGACAAACGGTTTAGTTTTCGGAATTGCTTCTGGCTTTCAGTGAATGCTAGTCGTAAGATGGACTCGTTTGTGTGATAGCCGACTTTACCATTAGACAAGTTTATTTTGTTATCGAGCCATAGAATGGCAAAATTCGAAGCAACAACGGTGGAGTAGATTAAAAGAGAAGCCATTAGAAGTCGAAGAATAACTAAAATCATACTTTTCCTCCCATTATAATTCTTTGAACTCAGTAACCTCAACGACGGTGGCTGTTAAACTGAGTTGGTTACGATACTCCCCATAAACAACCGCTTTTTCAATGTCGATCACCTCACAAGGGGTTATCATTGGTTGAAAAGTGGCGTAATCTTCCATAGAAGCAAATGGCACTTTGACCAGTAGCTGTTGTCCCAAATTGTTTTTTTCGTCAGGGTACTCACTGTTGTCTCTGTAGATAATAAGCGAAACCTTTACTCCTTTTTCGATTTCAGAACCATTGTCGTTCTTTTCAATCCAGTGCGATGCAGAAATAAAGCGCAGTTCTTTGTGAGAAAGGAATAGCAGAGCGTTGAACTCTGTAAATTTTGATAAATGTTTTAATGCCATATAGATTATCCTCCTTTTGGCAGATTTTGGTCAGATATCTGACAAGCGATTATGAGCAAGTGCTCGGTTTTATATCATGAGCTGGATAATTGATTTTTCATATTAACAAAATCCTCCTTTCTATATATCAGGAGAAAAAAAGCTAGGAATGCGAAGTTCCTAGCTTTACTCTTTTAAAAAATATTTTTATCACTAAGTTTTTCTAGTAGTTTAGCTAAGGTACTTTCGTATCTCGCTTTTGCAGTATGACCGCTAACACCAAAATCTCTGCCAAGTTGCCGAAAAGATTTTTTGTATAGAGCCTTCCCAAGCAATATTCCGAATTGGATATCGGATAATTCTGATAGTGCTTGATAGAGTTCTAAATTTGTCTCCTTTTGAACCAAAAGTTCTTCAGGATTCAAAGTTGGTGAGGCTAGTTGTTCTAGCACGCTATCTTGGCTATCTTCACAGAGAAGATAATCTAAAGACAATCCACCATATTTTCTTTCTTTCCTCTCAAGGTTCTCTTCTTCTTGGCTGAGCAAGTGTAGGATTTTATTCCAATCATCTTGCTCCAGTGCTTTACGAATAGCTGTTTCACGGCGTTGTTTTACTTTATCCATGAAAAACTCCTTTTCTAGCACCCAGTAATATGTTTAAATTGGGTACAGTACCTATATGTCAACATCGGCGAAAAAGCGTAATAATTCAGAGGTTAAGAAAAGAGAGATGGGCGGTAAAAAAGCAACATCTCTCTTTAGTTTTGGATATTATAGAAGTTTTTATGATTCGGAGGTAAAACTTGAATTTGAGTATAGAAAAACAATACCTCTTGTCGTTTTTGAATTTTATCGGAGATTTTTATACTTTGGGTCTAAAGTCTGGATTAACTCCTCAAAAAGCAATATCTCTTGTCAATTTTGAATATCATAGGAGTTTTTATAACTTGGAAGTAAAACTTGAATTTGAATATCGAAGAGCAATATTCCTTGTCAATTTTGAATTTCATTGTAGATTGCTATGTTTTAGGTCTAAAGTTTGAATTTGAGCACAAAAAAAAACAACCTGAACTTGGTTCAGGTTGTTGAGTGTTTATTCCATGGTTGATAGCAGTAGTTTTAAAGCACTTAGGAGCTTTTCTTGCTTCGCAGTGGGTAGTTCATGGATATCTTCTATTATGTCATTTAGAATTGGGTTGGAGCTTTCAATTGTAAAATTAAAGAATTGAGCTGGAGATATTTCAAGTGCAGCCATTATCTTCTCAAGAGATTCAATTTTAATATTGGCTGGTTTATTTTCAATAGTAGAAATGTAGTTCATGCCTAAATCGCTGAGCTCGCTCAGCTTTTCTTGTGTTAAACCTTTTTGTTTTCTTAAAAATCTAATTCGCTTAGAAATATGATGTTGTAAAAAATTATCCATAAGATACCTCTTACCTAATCATACAAGTTTTTTTCAATCCTTTTTATGCTCCAAATGATTAAAAATAAAAAAATCCACTTTACAACGTTGGTTTTTAGTGTTAAAATCATTTTATAAAATATAAAATGGGGAATTATATGAAAAAACATAGAAAATTTATATCAGGCGTAGCTGTTCTATCAACAATATCAGTTGGTTCTACCACTCATGCCGAGGAGTTGCAAACAACTCCAGCGACAACTGACCTCTCTACTGTTGATGTGATTGGAAAACCAGCTCCAGCACAAGAAACTACTGCTCAGGAAGCTCCTAAAACTGCTGAGGCTCTTAAACCTCAAGTAGATGAAGCTCAAGCTAAAGTAGAAACTGCTCAAGCGGACGTTGCATCAGCACAAAACGCTGTAGACGCACAAAATGCTGTTGTAGAAAGTGCAGAAAAAGCACTTGACACAGCTAAAGCGGATGAAGCAACGGCTGAAACGGCTGTTAAGCAAGCAGAAGAGCTTACCAAACAAGCTACACCAGAAAACATTGCTAAAGCTGAAACAGCTGTAACTAACGCTGAACAAACCGCAGCTACTGCTGAAGCAGGTGTTGTAACAGCTAAAGAAAATGCTGACAAGGCTACTACTGCTTTGTCTGAACAAGAAGCGGTTGCTACTAAGGCTAATACAGCTTTGGAAACTGCTCAAGCAGAAGTTGACAAAGCTACCCGAGTGGTATCTGATGCCGAAGTTGCTCTTGACCCTCGTGCTAAAGGACAAGCAGAAAATGGTGTTGCTGAATTAACTCGTTTGGTTGACCAAGACACTAAAGCAGTCGAAACAGCAAAAGCAACCCTACAAGATGCAGAAAAAGCACAAGCTAACGTTGACGCTCTGGTTAAAGAACGTACTAAGGCGGTTACTCAAGCAGAAAAAGAGGTTGCTGACGCTAACTCTGCTTTGTCAAACCAGCAAGTAGCTATGAACAAGCTAGTAACTGAGCGTGGAGCTGCCCAAACGGCTTTAGACCAAGCTAAAAAGGGTACTGAAGTCAAAACTACCATTACTGAGTACGAAGAAGTTAAGACAGGTGGTACAGTTAAAGTGGCAGATGGTGTTGTAGCACCTCAATTTACGTCTGAGTATATCGAACTTATGCGTAAAGTAAATCGAGGGGAAATGTCTTTTGACGAGTTCGCTCAAATTTTCAAAGATGTAAATAAAGATATTGCTACACTTCCTAGAAAATATGTGTTAGGCGGAACATCTAACTTCCCTACTGATACCTTTGGTCGACACATGGTGCAGGTTTTGCCTATCAATGATACTGACACCACTCGGTATAACGTAGATACCTTGCCTAAAGAGGTTTTAGTTGATACTTTAATGTACGCTACTGCTGTACTTAACGATATCCGTTCTCAAGTTGGTGCTGAACCTTTGGTTGTGACGCAAGACTCTATTGATAACGCCATTAATATTGTCAACAACTACTTAAAGAGTCGTCCTCAAAACCTCACCCGTACTGGTTGGGGGAATACTGCGAGAGGCACTGACTCTTATGAACGAGGCATTGACGAAGCTAGTCTTCGTTCTGTAATCCCTACTGACTCTAAAGTCTTAGTACGTGAGGCTAGTATTACAGGGGTTAAGAGTGATTACTCTACTCAAGACTTTACCTCAATTACTCGCCCTCAGTTAAAATACCGTGTATTAGCTGAGATTTTCAAAGGGCTTGAGAAGTATGCTCTGAATGAGTACACCAGTTCATCTACAACAAACAAAATGAATTACGCTGTCCAACAGTTCTTCGGCATTGGGGACACCTCTAAAAAAGCGTTCGGTTTAGACGTTCTTCGTTTCGCATCTGGCACGCCAGCCCGTGACGAGTGGGGTACTTTCTTCTTCACCTTTACTGAACCTAAAGGAGAAGAACTCAACAACCCTTACCAAACCGTAACAGGAGCCACCGTAACTCGCAAACCTGTCACAAAAGAGGTTGTAAAAACCGTAGTTGACCCTAAAGCGGTTGAAGAGGCTCAAAAACGTCTTGACTCAGCAACTTCTGCTGTAACACAAGGCACGGGTATCCTCAACCAACTCCGCACGGATGTTACAGTTGCTGAAAAAGCTCTTAACGAAGCTAAAACAGCTCTCAACGCAGTTAAGAGCGACCCAACTGGACTTAACACGGCTCGTAAAACACTTGCAGATGCTGAAGCTAAACTTTCTTACGATAAAGCACGTTTAGCTAAAGCACAAGAGATTTTGGCTAAGTTCCAAGGCGACCAAGCAGAAAAAGAACAGGCTCTCGTTAACGCTAAAGCAGAACTCGCTAAGGCACAAGAGGCTCTCTACAAGGTTCGTGCTGAACAACGCCCTGCTCTTGTTAAACTTGCTCGTCTGACAACAGACAAAAACAACGCTCTTAAAGCAGTTGAAACTGCTGAACAGGCTCTCACTACTGCTAACTCAGACCTTGCTACTGCAAAAGCTCAACTAGAAGCCCTCAAGTCTGCTACTGCAAACTTTGAACAGGCTAAGAAAGTTCTTGAAACAGCAGTTGCTGTCCGTGAAGCTAAATCAGCTATCGTAGACGCTGAAAAAGCTAAACTTCCTAAACTTCTTGAAACGCTCAATGGAGCTAAGGGTATCCTCGCTGAGGCATTGACGGTGTACACTCCGCTCAAAGCTGAGTACGACCGTCTCCGTGAGATTGAAGAACTGTCTAAAACTCACGATGTGACTGTAATGCCTAACGGTACTGTAGTTGCTATTCCTAAAGTAACTCGTACAGAAGATGGAAAAGTTAACTTTGATATTGCTCAAGAAACTCATCAATTAAATGACAATAAACCGACTTATTCTCGCGTAACAAGAAATAATTCTTTACCAAATACAGGAGAAAACAGCTCCTTGTTTGGTTTCATAGGTCTAAGCCTATTGGCTGGTCTAGGGTATACTGGTAAACGCAGAAAAACAAGATAGTCAAAAAATCTTCTTACCATACGAGGTAGGAAGATTTTTGGATTTCTCAACAGAGTTAAAAAGACTTCGCTAGTTGAACCAAGTTTAGGAATGAATATGGTATAATAGTCTTGTAGAAAAGTGAAGACGGTGGCTCCTGATTCTGAAAGTGAGGTGATGCCTATGGGCAATTCATCAAAATCTGACGGAAAGGAGGAGCCAATTCTTTGACAGCTTTTGAAGTTGTACAGACGATTTTGGGTTTTGGTATGTTTATCATTTCTCTGATTGGATTGTGCTATAAAATCTTCAAAGACGACAAAAAGAAATAGCCCGTCCCCACTTTGACCGGTAGGACGAGCTAAATCGAAACACTGGGTCACCGTCTTAAACGGTTCTACTGGGGTAGTTGTTAGAGCAACTACCCTTTTCTATTATATTGTAACATTTTATTTTTTATCTGTAAAATCGAATGGTGTGAACTTTTAGTATTTTATCGCTCAATTCGTGTATTTTAGGGGTAAAATTCACACCATTCAGATGAAATTAGTTGAAATTGGATGAAATAACGCTTTCAGAAAATCGTGGAAATGACTGATATTAAAGGATTTTCAAATTTGTTCAAACAAAAATCTTTCAAACCAGGTCTTAAGAAAGCCCGCAAGGCATCACAATTCTCAAAACGTTAATCAAAACCTTATTATACCAACGTTTACAGCTACTTTTTGGTGTCAGTTGGTGTTAATTATATTGATAAGTCGTTTAAGAGACTTAAAGCATCGGCATCTTGCTGATGCTTTTTTTCTGGCATTAATTCAAGATAATATTGCTGAGTTGTCAAAATTGAATTGTGTCCCAAACGTCTTGAAATATAATTCAGACTAATATCTTTTGAAAATAGAAAAGAAGCGTGGGTATCACGTAAGCCGTGAAATGTTGTCTTAGTTAGGTCAAGTTGTTTCAGTAAGCGTTGAAGTTGCCCAGCTTGTCTAAATCCATTCCAATCAAAAACGTAATCTGTTTTAGTATTAGCTAGATTTACTAGTATTTGATAAATGTCTTTATTGATAGAAATATCACGCTTAGAGTGTTTGGTTTTTAGTTGTGTATCGTCATTAGTTGGGCTGATAGAGCGCCTAACTTTGATACCGTACTCAAAAATATCTTCTTTTTTGAGACCAAGTAGTTCGCCACGTCTAGCACCAGTTTCAAGGGCTAGAGCTACTAATACATTAAATTCATCTTCTTCTGCATGATTTAAGCAATACTGCCTTAATTTTTTAAATTCTGTAACAGATAGGGGAATATTCCGTTTTGGTAGCTCTTTCCCTTTTGATTTTAAGAGATGACCAAAGTCATTTGTAATTAAACCACGAGCATAAGCATATTTTAATGAACCTCGTATCTTTAAAACTAGCTCTTTTACAGTCTTCTTTGAGTGAGATTCAGAATATTTATCAATCTTTTTCTGCATGATAATATCATCAAGATGTTTGAGCTGAATCCCATCAAAAAGACTATCCACAACTACAAGAGTTCTCTTGTAATTGATGAAGGTTGCTTCACGGACATCATTTTTCTTTACCGTTTCTACCCAGTTATGGTAAAAATCTGTAAATAGTGTAGAACGTTCAGCAATGTTTTTCCCACGTCCTTTTTCAAGCTCCATTTCTAAAGTCCAAAGTTCAGCATCTTTTTTGTTGCTGAACGTTTTAGTTTCTCGCTTGTATTCCCCTTTTTTGTAAAGTGAAATAGTTGCACGGAAAGAATTTCCACGTTTTGTTATTGTTGCCATTTTATCAGCCTTTCTATATGAAAAATGATTGATAAAATAGACTAGTCACATATAGGATATATGAAAAATCTTATTTTATCAATCGTTATCCGTTAATCACAGTGATTTTCGATAAATTTTACAAGCTTAGATTTTAGGTATCGCTCCTGCTTCCCAACCATAAAACATTGAAAGTCTGGGTGATTTCTGATGTATTTGTCGAATGATTTAGGGTCGATTCCAAGTAGTTCAGAAGCTTGTTGTCTAGTTAGTAGAAGTGGTCGAGTGTTTTGAATCATCAGTTTGACTTCCTTTCTTTGTTTGATTTCGTTGTGGATTGCAACGCCGTGAATCAAGATACTTTGCAAAGAAGTAGGTACGTTCAATGATGAGTCCAAGAAGTGGTGTGTGATTAGCACGAGCATACCAAACCAATTCTTCAAACTCAGTGAAGTCATTCTGCTCAATAATATCCACGACTTCGTGCATGAACTCATCTGAGTTCATTTCTACAAGAAATTTATCAAGGTTGAAGCCACAACCCACCTCAATGTCATTCACATCATACTGGGTTTTGTCTTTATTTTCAGCGTGAGTGAAATAATCGAAGAGACCCTTAGGAGATTGGACAACCTCCACATGGGCAGGACCATTCAATTTATCCTTGATTAATTCAGAGACTTGCTTGTAGCTCTTGAGTGAATCAAAGAAGAATGCCCCGTGTTTGTGAGCTTTTTTCAGTTCTCCTGTTTGTCGATTGATGTCTTTGTCGTGCCAAGGGCTCAGAATGAAGGGGATGTGCAATTCTTCAAATACCTCAAGATAGTCAGTAGGGCAACTCTCTTTGTAGAACAGGAATGTCCACTTGCTTGAGCGCTGTTCTTTTGTCATATATTTACATGCCTTTCTAATTTTGATTACTGATTATTGGATAATTGGGGGGTCGTAGTAACCCCAATTATCTTGTTCAATGGAAAAGATGGAGCTATTTGGCTACTGCTAAACGCAAGCCATAGCCCCCTCTTTTACCGTTTTTTACCGACTAACCATAGGTTGTTGCGAACCCGATTAGGAGCAGAGAAGTAGTAATCAGCGTGTTGGCTAGATACTTCTTCTTTCAATTGGGAAGTCATATCTACCAAGATTTTTTGCCCCTGCTGGTCTCTTGGTACTTTGATGAAGACTTTGACTTCATCTTTTCGGATATCTACCACGCTCTTTTGGGCACAGCGATTAAAACTGCCATTGATTGGGTTATAGGTGGTAATCGTTTGGTTGTCAATGGTGGTGACCTTCTCCGACTTCTCTCGTTGTGTCAGGAAGTTACGGAGCTTGAAGGTGTGGTAGATAGATTTGAAATAGTTGAAGAGATTATCAAATCGAATACGATTCAAGACTTCAAGCGTAACGGATGCAAACAAAGTACCGAGTAAAAAACTCATAGCCATATAAGCGTAATAGCTTCCTATTGCTAGATAGCTATTGACCTGAGAGAGGTCAAGAGAGATAGGAAGTGTTAAGTCAAGAGTGCTTTCTAGAAAGCCTAATGACCATCCAAAGAAACCTGTTAAGAATGAGAACAGAATCAAGTAAATATTGAGGTTGTAAGTCCTCATGAAGAATGATTTTTTAGTCATCATAGTATCCCTTCCTTAGTGTAGTAAGTTGGACAAAGCAAAGGCAGTACCTGATAAGGATGCTCATTATCAATTACCTGAATCAAGCCCGTGCCATGTCCAATGGGAATGACGATGCCTTCGGGGTCGAGGTCAGGGAATAAGAATTGGGTTGTTTTCTTATTGATATTGCCAATCTGGATGAGAACATTGAGTTGCTCACGAACAGAAATTGGGATAGTTGTGTGGTCGAAACGCTGGCTAACAAGGAGTAAGTGAATCTTGGTAGCCCGTCCCAGTAGAGCAATTTGCGATAAGAGGGAGAAGAAAGACTCCTTGATAGTCTTGTTAACCCCTTCGGATAAGGCTAACACTTCGTCAATTACGATAGTCAGATGTGTGAACTTATGACGTGGATTGTTGTATAAAATGGTTTGCCGTTTTTGAATGAGGTCAAGGCATTGACTCAAATGCTCATTGACTTCTGAAACGAAGTCAGATTTAGAGCGATTTTCCACGGGGTGAATGACTGCAATTTTGTATTCACGTGCCCAACGGCTCGGTGAATCGAACTTAGGGTCGATGATAATAAGTTCACTCTGATTTTTGAGAACACTGAGCAGGTAGGTGAGAGTGTAGCTTTTTCCAGAACCTGAGTTTCCACTGATAGCTATATGGTTGATCTTATCAAGGTTGAGAGTAAAATTTTCCATAATTGGAATCTGATTCTTTGGCAGGTCGGCTGTGAACTTGTCAAGGTCAGGAATGACCAAGCGTTTTGAGATGCCTACCTTCCACGGAAAGTAGAGTCCACGCTGAACATGAATATCATCTGTCTTGAGTGGAACAAAGTAAGTTGCGTTCTGCTTCAAGAGCGTATAGTGGGGGTACAAGGATGCGTTGGCAATCAAGAAGATTTTGTTATAGAGTTCATCATCTAGGATATAGGCACAAGGAAGCCTAGGGATGAAGATGAAGCCATCCTCTTGAATGACGATATTGAAGCTATTAGTATAGCTCGTTTCTCCCTGTATCAAAGCCCCCAGACACATGTTCAGACTCTGTAGCAAGTAGGATTGCAGGGCGGTATCTGCTTTTGTTGTCATTATTTGACCTCCTTGATACAGGTGGCTCTGAAATATACATTGTATTGAACTTCAACAGCTTCAAAATTTTCAAATTCAACCAAGCTTAGAAACTCAGGAAGTTTGACCTTGTCTTCAAATTTAACTTGAAAGGGTTCGAGCCCCTCTTGGACAAAGCTTGCTTTGTAGGCGATAATTTCACCAGTCGGCTTTCCGTCCTCAAAGAGTTGTTGGGTTTCTAATTCAGTACTCAGGCTATAAATCGGTTTTGTAGGGTTCACATATGCCGTTGCAGTTGTGGCTGAGTAGCCACCTTTCTTGTGTTTTGTTTTAATTGCCATATTTTTTCCTCCATTTTGTCTTGGAATTTGTTAAGGTGATATGCTCAGTTTGAGTCGCGAGCTAGACTGTCTTAGCTAAGTACACCTCTATGATAATTGATTTAGCATTACCAGGATTTCAAGAATATTGAAAGTGTCGCACTTAAAGTTGTGCTACGAGTGCGACAAAATCAATTAACCATTCAACTATACTATCAGCAATTTGGTAAGAAGTTTCTTCCTTGGGGAAATCAGGAAAGAAATTGTATAAGGCGGTTGCCAAGGTTGAGAGGTTTTGTTGGATGCCCTTCTTTTTTTCTTGAAAGAGTTGTTTTGTAGAGCTGAATCCGTCAGTAAGAATTAGCTCTGTAAGTTGGATAATGAGTAACTCACAAAAGTGAAGATTAGGGAAAAAGACACTTTTTACATTGGGAAGACTTAGCGTTTCTTGCAGAGCATCCACAGTATCTAAGGAGATGTTTCGTTTGCCTTTTAGAATCTGACTGATAGCTGGAGCAGAAATCAACCTTACCTCATCATCAAAGTAGTAAGAAATTTCGTTCTGCGGAATTTCTTGTTCAACCAGCTGTTGTTTAAGAGCGTTTCCAAGTGATTCGCAGTAGAGGGTTCTGATTTTAGTTTTTAGCATGATATGTCCTTTCCAGTCCAAAGACGGAAAGAAACAAATGAGCTATTACAGTTACCGAGTGGATGCAAAAAGGCACATCAAAGAAACGGTGAAACAGTAATATGCAGAGTTAGCCTGTTAGTGACAACTCATCATAATGCTTCAGTCCGTCCTTTGGGTACACCTTGAGGACTATAGAATTTGAGATACGAATATCTCTACTATCATTATAGAACTAAAAAACATGGTATAATTAAGATAAAAATAATTTATATATCCTTAGAAAGTACCAGGTTTTTGAAATGGAATTTAAAATTAAAAAGAAATATTTACTTGATATTGCTTCTTTACGACTAGATTGCAAAGTGAGAGAAATTAATAGAGAACGTAAAGTTGTGTCTAATCGAGAATACTATTGGGAACATGGTATTAATAAAAAACAAAAACCAAAGTATAGCATGTTGTCGAATGAAGAAATCTATTCAAGTAACGCTCCTTTGATTGGACAAATCCGAAGTGGAAAAATAAATAAAAACATACTAAGATTAGTAGTGAGGAAATCTCCGACGGGAGAGAGTACTCACTACTTTTTTCATTCTCAAGATGATAAAGTAGAGGTGTCTTGTTAAGTCGTGGGGCTTTTTGACGCTAGACGTCGCAACAAAAACTGGCAAGACACCTGTTTTAGAAAGAATGTTATCAAAGTATGTGGGACGCTAGACGTCGAGTATTGAAAATGACATCTCTAAAACAAGGAATCATTCAAGACAAAGAGGTAGTATCATGCGTGCAGTTTTCGGGATTGATGTGAGTAAGGCAAGTTCAGA
>NZ_KB904163.1 GCF_000380025.1 Streptococcus entericus DSM 14446 | reverse complement strand
AAGCGTGATTTTACAACAACAAGCATAAATGAGAAATGGGTAGGAGATATAACTTATATAAAAACGCAAAAAGATGGTTGGTGCTACTTGGCTTCTGTACTTGATTTACACTCTAAGAAAATAGTGGGATACTCTTTCGGTAAAAATATGACAAATGATCTTGTTATAGCAGCACTAAAAAATGCTTGTTATCTTCAAGATATANGCAAAGATAATAAAATAATATTTCATAGTGATTTAGGTTCACAATATACAAGTAATGATATGAAAAATCTATGCAATGAATTTAATATAATACAATCCTTTAGTCAAAAAGGGTGTCCTTATGACAATGCATGTATAGAGTCATTTCATGCTGTTTTAAAGAAAGAAGAAGTTTATAGAAATACTTATGAAAAGTATGAAGATGCTAAAAAATCAATTTTTCAATATATAGAAAGTTTTTACAATAGTAAAAGACTGCATTCAGCTCTTGATTATAATACTCCTAATGAGGTAGAATTTAAGGCTTTGAATGCAGCTTAAGTAAGTTCGAATTTTTGTGTCCAAGATATTGACACAAATCCAAGTTGCTTCTCAACGATCAGGAGTTTTCTATGAAAAGTCTTACCGTTGAAGCAAAAAATGCTTTGTCTGATTTTGTCTATGATGTGAACCATAAGCTGATGGGCGATTTTGTTAGTATGAGTAATGATGAAATCCTGCGTTTTCAGAAGATGGAAAAGCTCTTAGAAAATAAAATCTCTCGTCGTTTCAAAATCCGCAGGTTAGATAAGGACGACTTCGGCTATCTGATTGAACACCTTTACGGACAGACAGGCACTGCCTATGAAGAGTATGAGTACCATCTATCAAAGAAAAAGCTGGATAATGAAACGCTGATTAAATACTATGACTTGATTAAGCCTACTCGCTGTTTGGTGGAAGAAAAACAGCGATATTTGAAAATCCAGCAGGAAGATGAAACCGTCTATGTAGCTTACTTTACCATTAACAGCATTGTCGGAGAACTGGACTTCCCGTCCTCTGAAATCTTCTACTACCAGCAACAGCAATTTACATTCCCGATTGATACGTCAATGAATGTGGAAATTGTAGCGAATCGTAAAGCCCTATCTACTGTCCGCAATAAAAAGAAAGAACTGAAAGACTTGGATAACCACGCTTGGCAAAGTGATAATGAAACCAGCTCCAATGTGGCGGAAGCTCTGGAAAGTGTGAATGAGCTGGAAACCAATTTAGACCAAAGCAAGGAATCTATGTACAAGCTGTCTTATGTGGTAAGGGTATCAGCAAATGATCTTGACGAACTCAAACGTCGTTGTAATGAAGTGAAAGATTTTTATGACGATTTAAGCGTAAAACTGGTACGACCATTTGGGGATATGCTCGGCTTACATGAAGAATTTTTACCTGCCAGCAAGCGTTATATGAATGATTATATTCAATACGTGACCTCTGATTTCCTCGCTGGTTTAGGTTTTGGTGCTACTCAAATGCTGGGGGAAAATGAGGGGATTTATGTTGGCTACAGCTTAGATACTGGACGCAATGTCTATCTGAAACCTGCTCTTGCCAGTCAAGGGGTTAAGGGTTCAGTAACCAATGCGTTAGCGTCGGCTTTTGTTGGTTCGCTGGGTGGTGGTAAATCCTTTGCGAATAACCTTATCGTCTATTATGCGGTGCTTTATGGGGCACAAGCAGTGATTGTAGACCCAAAAGCAGAACGTGGCAGATGGAAAGAAACCTTGCCAGAGATTTCCCATGAAATCAATATCGTCACTCTGACTTCTGATGAGAAAAACAAAGGCTTACTTGACCCTTATGTGATTATGAAAAATCCCAAAGATTCTGAATCACTGGCTATTGATATTCTGACATTCCTTACGGGGATTTCCTCTCGTGATGGGGAACGCTTCCCAATCCTTAGAAAAGCCATTCGTGCAGTAACCAATAGTGAAGTACGAGGGTTGATGAAAGTGATTGAGGAATTACGGGTTGAGAATACGCCACTAAGTACCAGTATAGCCGACCATATCGAAAGTTTTACAGACTATGACTTTGCACATTTATTATTCAGTAATGGTTATGTGGAGCAGTCTATCAGCTTAGAAAAACAACTGAACATTATACAGGTTGCGGACTTGGTACTTCCCGACAAGGAAACTTCCTTTGAGGAATATACCACTATGGAGCTTTTATCCGTTGCTATGCTGATTGTCATTAGTACCTTTGCTTTAGACTTTATCCATACAGACCGAAGCATTTTCAAGATTGTAGATTTAGACGAAGCATGGAGCTTTTTACAGGTAGCACAAGGAAAAACACTATCTATGAAGCTGGTTCGGGCTGGTCGTGCTATGAACGCTGGGGTATATTTCGTGACCCAAAATACAGACGACCTCTTAGATGAAAAACTGAAAAATAACCTCGGCTTAAAATTTGCATTTCGTTCCACTGACCTTAACGAGATTAAAAAGACCTTAGCCTTTTTTGGTGTAGACCCAGAGGACGAAAACAATCAGAAGCGATTGCGTGATTTGGAAAACGGGCAATGCCTTATCAGTGATTTATATGGTCGTGTCGGTGTGATACAGTTCCACCCTGTATTTGAAGAACTGCTCCATGCCTTTGATACCAGACCACCTGTGCGAAAAGAGGTGTAAATGTGAAACCATCAATAGTAAACAGAATAAAATCAAACTGGACGCTGAAACGTCTAGGTAAAGTGGCAATGACAGTGGCTTTCACACTTGTGATTGCCATTTTTCTTTTAGCCATGCTGGGAACGGTGGTTCAAGCTGCGGGCTTGGTAGATGATACGGTCAATGTGGCAAATGAATACAGCCGATACCCACTTGAAAACTATCAACTGGATTTTTATGTGGATAATAGCTGGGGCTGGCTTCCGTGGAACTGGTCGGACGGGATTGGAAAACAGGTCATGTATGGACTATATGCCATTACCAATTTTATTTGGACAATCAGTTTGTATGTTTCCAATGCGACAGGTTACTTAGTACAGGAAGCCTATTCCTTAGACTTCATTTCCGCTACAGCAGATTCCATTGGTAAGAATATGCAGACCTTAGCTGGTGTGAGTGCAAACGGATTTTCAACAGAGGGTTTCTATGTTGGATTCCTCTTACTCTTGATTTTGGTTCTTGGGGTTTATGTTGCCTATACGGGACTGATAAAGAGAGAAACCACAAAGGCAATTCATGCCATTATGAATTTTGTGCTGGTGTTTATCCTATCGGCTTCCTTTATTGCCTACGCTCCCGACTACATTAAAAAAATCAATGACTTTTCATCAGACATCAGTAATGCCAGTTTATCACTTGGCACGAAGATTGTCATGCCCCATTCCGATAGTCAAGGCAAGGACAGCGTGGACTTAATCAGAGATAGCCTGTTTTCCATACAGGTTCAGCAACCGTGGCTACTGCTTCAATACAACAGTTCAGACATTGAAAGTATCGGTATTGACCGTGTGGAAAGCCTGCTCTCCACCAGCCCAGATTCCAACAATGGCGAAGACAGAGAAAAAATTGTTGCGGAAGAAATTGAAGACAGAAGCAATACCAATCTAACCATTACAAAGACCATTAACCGTTTAGGTACAGTCTTCTTCCTATTTGTCTTCAATATTGGGATTTCCATATTTGTATTCCTATTAACAGGAATCATGATTTTCTCGCAGGTACTTTTTATCATCTATGCTATGTTTCTGCCTGTGAGCTTTATTTTAAGCATGATTCCATCATTTGATGGTATGTCAAAACGAGCCATAACAAAGCTCTTTAATACCATTTTGACACGAGCTGGAATCACATTGATTATTACGACAGCATTTAGTATTTCAACCATGCTCTATACCTTATCGGCTGGTTATCCGTTCTTTTTGATTGCTTTTCTACAGATTGTGACCTTTGCAGGAATCTACTTCAAGCTGGGCGATTTAATGAGTATGTTTTCTCTACAGAGTAACGATTCTCAAAGTGTGGGAAGTCGTGTGATGAGAAAACCTCGTATGCTTATGCACGCTCACATGCACCGTCTACAGCGGAAACTTGGACGTTCCATGACTACTCTAGGGGCTGGGTCTGCCATTGTTACAGGTAAAAAAGGACAGTCGGGTTCGGGGAGTTCTGCAAGGACACAAGCAGATCACTCCCGACCAGACGGAAAGGAAAAATCAACACTTGGAAAACGTATCGGTCAAACCATCGGTACAGTAGCTGATACCAAAGACAGAATGGTAGACACTGCTAGTGGTTTGAAAGAACAGGTTAAAGATTTGCCGACCAATGCAAGATATGCAGTATATCAAGGAAAATCCAAAGTAAAAGAGAATGTCCGTGATTTAACCAGTAGTATTTCTCAAACCAAAGCGGACAGAGCCAGTGGACGCAAGGAACAGCAGGAACAAAGGCGAAAAACCATTGCGAAGCGTCGCTCTGAAATGGAACAGGTCAAACAGAAAAAACAGCCTGCTTCTTCTGTTCATGAAAGACCGACTACAAGACAAGAACAATATCATGATGAACAGACCTCAAAACAGTCTAATATTCAGACTTCATATAAGGAATCTCAACAAGCCAAACAAGAGCGTCCAGCAGTTAAGTCCGATTTTTCAAGTCCAAAAGTGGAACGCCAAGGCAATACCGTTCAAGAAAAAACCGTTCAAAAGCCAGCAACTTCAACCACTACAGCAGATAGAACTTCACAACGTCCAATCACAAAAGAACGTCCGTCTACTGTTCAAAGAGTACCACTACAAAATACAAGAAGTAGACCACCAATCAAAACCGCCACCATTAAGAAAGTCGGTAAGAAACCATGAAGTTGAAAACTTTAGTGATTGGTGGTTCTGGATTATTCTTGATGGTCTTCTCACTGCTTCTGTTTGTTGCCATTTTATTTTCAGATGAACAGGACAGCGGAATTTCCAATATTCATTATGGAGGTGTGAATGTTTCCGCAGAAGTGCTGGCTCATAAGCCTATGGTAGAAAAATATGCCAAAGAATATGGCGTTGAAGAATATGTCAACATACTTCTTGCGATTATACAGGTGGAATCGGGCGGTACTGCGGAAGATGTTATGCAGTCCTCGGAATCCCTCGGTCTTCCACCTAATTCATTGAGTACAGAAGAATCCATTAAGCAAGGTGTGAAGTATTTCAGTGAATTATTAGCCAGTAGCGAAAGGCTCGGTGTGGATTTGGAATCGGTTATTCAGTCCTACAATTATGGCGGTGGCTTCTTAGGGTATGTGGCTAATCGTGGAAACAAATATACCTTTGAACTGGCTCAAAGTTTCTCTAAGGAATATTCAGACGGCGAAAAAGTGTCCTATCCCAATCCAATAGCCATACCCATCAATGGGGGCTGGCGATATAACTATGGCAATATGTTTTATGTTCAGCTTGTTACGCAGTATCTTGTCACAACTCAATTTAATGATAATACGGTACAAGCCATCATGGACGAAGCACTGAAATATGAGGGTTGGAAGTATGTCTATGGCGGAGCTTCCCCGACTACTTCATTTGATTGTAGCGGACTGACACAATGGACGTATGGCAAAGCTGGAATTAACTTACCACGAACCGCACAACAGCAATATGATGTGACCCAGCATATCCCACTATCCGAAGCAAAAGCTGGCGATTTGGTTTTCTTTCATTCTACCTATAACGCTGGCTCTTATATTACTCATATCGGGATTTATTTAGGCGATAATCGAATGTTTCACGCAGGAGACCCTATCGGCTATGCCGACTTAACAAGCTCCTATTGGCAACAGCATTTAGTAGGAGCAGGACGAATCAAACAATGAGAAAGGAAGATTCAATGATGAAATTCAGAAAAAATCAGAATAAAGAAAAACAGATACCAAAGGAAAAGAAACCTCGTATCTACAAAGTCAATCCTCGTAAAAAGGTTGTGATTGCCTTGTGGGTACTTTTAGGGCTTAGTTTCAGCTTTGCGATATTCAAGCACTTTACAGCTATAGATACTCATACTATTCACGAAACAACTATCATAGAAAAGGAATACGTTGATACTCATCATGTAGAAAATTTTGTAGAGAACTTTGCGAAAGTCTACTATTCATGGGAGCAATCCGATAAGTCCATTGATAATCGAATGGAAAGTCTAAAAGGCTATCTGACAGATGAACTTCAAGCTCTCAATGTTGATACAGTACGCAAAGATATTCCTGTATCGTCTTCTGTAAGAGGATTTCAGATATGGACGGTAGAGCCAACTGGCGACAATGAGTTTAATGTAACCTACAGTGTAGACCAGCTCATTACAGAGGGAGAAAATACAAAGACCGTCCACTCTGCTTATATAGTGAGTGTCTATGTAGATGGTTCTGGAAATATGGTACTGGTTAAGAATCCGACCATTACCAACATACCTAAGAAATCAAGTTATAAACCAAAAGCCATTGAAAGTGAGGGGACGGTTGATTCCATTACAACCAATGAAATCAATGAGTTTTTAACGACGTTCTTCAAGCTCTATCCTACAGCGACAGCCAGTGAACTTTCCTACTATGTGAATGACGGGATATTAAAACCAATCGGAAAAGAGTACATCTTTCAAGAACTGGTAAATCCTATTCACAATCGTAAGGATAATCAAGTCACGGTATCGCTGACAGTGGAGTATATCGACCAGCAGACCAAAGCAACGCAGGTATCTCAATTTGATTTGGTACTTGAAAAGAACGGGAGTAATTGGAAGATTATAGAATAACAAATATTGGTACATTATTAGGGTATACACTTTCTGGTATGGATAGAGATTCCATGCCAGATTTTTTTATACAAAAAAGAGGACATTTGCTGTCCCCTCGTTATACAATCAATTCACCACAAAAATCATGAAAGAAGGTTAAACAAATGTCCCATAATGATTCTATCCTAAATATTCTTGGAATTAAAGATAAAAATATTAAAATTATTTCTGTTGAAGAAGCTGAACACAACAACGATTCTGTTAAAGAGTATATAACGCTAATAACAGCTACTCTTTCTTATCCGATTAATCGTTGTCGTAACTGTGGCTTTCCCACAGTTAATAAGGATGGCTTTCGCAAAACTCATGTACGACTGGCAAGTTTAAATGGGAGAAGATATGAACTAGAGCTTCGTAAACAACGCTATAAATGTAAATCATGCCATACTACTTTTGGTGCTATTACTAATTTAACCAAAGAAAATCAAACCTTATCCAGTGATCTCAAAAATCAAATCATGCTTTTAGCTCGTAAAGGCTTATCTGGTCAGCTTATTGCTGAAATGTGTCACTGCTCTCCTAGCAGTGTTCGTCGAACAATCTTAGAGCGCATGGAACCACACTATCGTGTGGCTAAGTTGCCTAAGCATCTATGTTTTGACGAGTTTCGTTCAATTAAGTCTGTGATGTCCTTTATCTGTTGTGACGCTGAAACCCACCAAATTGTCACAAAGTTACAGGATCGTCTATCACCTACCATTGTTGATTATTTTGAAAGTCGTTATTCAAAAGCCGAACGCGAATGCGTTCAATCAGTTGTAATTGATTTAAATGCTCAATATCAAAGTTTTATCTATCGCCTTTTCCCTAATGCCAATATCATTATTGATCGCTTCCACCTTGTACAATTAGCTGGTCGCGCTTTGGACAATTGTCGTATCTCTATCCTAAAGCAACTTGATAAACAGAGCCGAGAATATAAAATTATGAAGTCACATTGGAAGCTATTCCATAAAAAAGCTGAAGATCTTCACCCTGAAGAAGTAGTTTTTCTTCGCGGCGTTAAACAATATATGACTCGCCAAAATGCTGTTGATCTCATTACTAGTAAATTTTCCAAGTTCGCTGAAGTATACCAAACTTACCAAGATATCACGAAAGCCCTAAACGAGCGCAATAGTGAATTACTAGAGTCAACCATCTTAGACTACCAAAAAACCAATACAGAAATGGATACTGCTATTCAAACCCTTCGTCAAAACAGAAAATATGTCTTAAATAGCGCTAAATTTGAATACTCTAATGGTCCTTTAGAAGGCATCAATCGCAAAATCAAAACCCTAAAACGAACTTGTTATGGTTTTGCCAATCAAAAATTTTTCTTTTTAAGAATCGATTGTATTTTTTCGTAAAAAAATACCCCCTACATTTTCGTAGGAAGTATTTTTAGTCAACCATACCAGTTGACAGATATCCCACTTAGGACATTTTCCTACAAGGGGTCCCGAGCGCTTAGTGGGAATTTGTACCCCTTATCGATACAAATTCCCCGTAGGCGCTAGGGACCTCTTTAGCTTCTTGGAAGCTGTCAGTAGTATATCTAATAATTTATCTACATTCCCTTTAGTAACGTGTAACTTTCCAAATTTACAAAAGCGACTCATAGAATTATTTCCTCCCGTTAAATAATAGATAACTATTAAAAATAGACAATACTTGCTCATAAGTAACGGTACTTAAATTGTTTACTTTGGCGTGTTTCATTGCTTGATGAAACTGATTTTTAGTAAACAGTTGACGATATTCTCGATTGACCCATTTTGAAACAAAGTACGTATATAGCTTCCAATATTTATCTGGAACATCTGTGGTATGGCGGGTAAGTTTTATTAAGACACTGTTTACTTTTGGTTTAGGATGAAAGCATTCCGCTGGCAGCTTAAGCAATTGCTGAATCGAGACTTGAGTGTGCAAGAGCAACCCTAGTGTTCGGTGAATATCCAAGGTACGCTTGTAGAATCCTTCTTCAACAATCAGATAGATGTCAGACGCATGGCTTTCAAAAACCACTTTTTTAATAATTTGTGTGCTTAAATGGTAAGGAATACTCCCAACAATTTTATACCTCTGTTTGTTAGGGAATTGAAACTGTAGAATATCTTGGTGAATTAAAGTGACACGAGTATTCAGTTTTAATTTTTCTGACGATAAGTTGAATAGATGACTGTCTAATTCAATAGACGTTACCTGTTTACTTATTTTAGCCAGTTTCGTCGTTAAATGCCCTTTACCTGTTCCAATTTCGTAAACGGTATCGGTTTCTTTTAAATTCAATTGTTTTATTATTTGGTTGAGTACTTTTTCACTCGTTAAAAAGTTTTGAGAATATTTTATATTTTTGTTCATGTAATTACTCCTGAAGTGATTACATCTGTAAATAAATACAGAAGTTAAATGATTTGTTTGTAATTTTAGTTATCTGTTTAAAAAGTCATAAGATTAGTCACTGGTAGGAATTAATCTAACGTATTTATTTATCTGCGTAATCACTGTTTTTAGTCTGTTTCAAAACAGTAGATGTTTTATCTACATTACGCATTTTGAATACCAACATGACGAATCCCTCCTTCTTAATTACAAATTTTTAGCATCTAATTTAACTTCAATTCCTATTATACAAAATTTTGGATATCTGTCAACCATACCAGTTGACAGATATCCCATTATTACAGCTATTTTGTAATCACGTACTCTCTTTGATAAAAAATTGGAGATTCCTTTACAAATATGCTCTTACGTGCTATTATTTAAGTATCTATTTAAAAGGAGTTAATAAATATGCGGCAAGGTATTCTTAAATAAACTGTCAATTTGATAGTGGGAACAAATAATTGGATGTCCTTTTTTAGGAGGGCTTAGTTTTTTGTACCCAGTTTAAAAATACCTTTATCATGTGATTCTAAAGTATCCAGAGAATATCTGTATGCTTTGTATACCTATGGTTATGCATAAAAATCCCAGTGATAAAAGTATTTATCACTGGGATTTTTATGCCCTTTTGGGTTTTTGAATGGAGGAAAATCACATGAAAATTATTAATATTGGAGTTTTAGCTCATGTTGATGCAGGAAAAACTACCTTAACAGAAAGCTTATTATATAACAGTGGAGCGATTACAGAATTAGGAAGCGTGGACAAAGGTACAACGAGGACGGATAATACGCTTTTAGAACGTCAGAGAGGAATTACAATTCAGACAGGAATAACCTCTTTTCAGTGGGAAAATACGAAGGTGAACATCATAGACACGCCAGGACATATGGATTTCTTAGCAGAAGTATATCGTTCATTATCAGTTTTAGATGGGGCAATTCTACTGATTTCTGCAAAAGATGGCGTACAAGCACAAACTCGTATATTATTTCATGCACTTAGGAAAATGGGGATTCCCACAATCTTTTTTATCAATAAGATTGACCAAAATGGAATTGATTTATCAACGGTTTATCAGGATATTAAAGAGAAACTTTCTGCCGAAATTGTAATCAAACAGAAGGTAGAACTGTATCCTAATATGTGTGTGACGAACTTTACCGAATCTGAACAATGGGATACGGTAATAGAGGGAAACGATGACCTTTTAGAGAAATATATGTCCGGTAAATCATTAGAAGCATTGGAACTCGAACAAGAGGAAAGCATAAGATTTCAGAATTGCTCCTTGTACCCTGTTTATCATGGAAGCGCAAAAAGCAACATAGGGATTGAGCAGCTTATAGAAGTGATAACGAATAAATTTTATTCATCAACATACAGAAAGAAGTCTGAACTTTGCGGAAATGTCTTCAAAATTGAATATTCGGAAGAAAGACAACGTCTTGCATATGTACGCCTTTATGGCGGAATCCTGCATTTGCGGGATTCGGTTAGAATATCGGAAAAGGAAAAAATAAAAATTACAGAAATGTATACTTCAATAAATGGTGAATTATGTAAAATTGATAAGGCTTATTCCGGGGAAATTGTTATTTTGCAAAATGAGTTTTTGAAGCTAAATAGTGTTCTTGGAGATACAAAGCTATTGCCACAGAGAGAGAGAATTGAAAATCCGCTCCCTCTGCTGCAAACAACTGTTGAACCGAGCAAACCTCAACAAAGGGAAATGTTACTTGATGCACTTTTAGAAATCTCCGACAGTGACCCGCTTCTACAATATTATGTGGATTCTACGACACATGAAATCATACTTTCTTTCTTAGGGAAAGTACAAATGGAAGTGACTTGTGCTCTATTGCAAGAAAAGTATCATGTGGAGGTAAAAATAAAAAAGCCTACAGTCATTTATATGGAAAGACCGTTAAAAAAAGCAGAGTATACCATTCACATCGAAGTGCCACCGAATCCCTTCTGGGCTTCCATTGGTCTTTCTGTAGCACCGCTTCCATTAGGGAGCGGAGTACAGTATGAGAGCTCGGTTTCTCTTGGATACTTAAATCAATCGTTTCAAAATGCAGTTATGGAAGGGATACGATATGGCTGTGAACAAGGATTGTATGGTTGGAATGTGACGGACTGTAAAATCTGTTTTAAGTATGGCTTATACTATAGCCCTGTTAGTACCCCAGCAGATTTTCGGATGCTTGCTCCTATTGTATTGGAACAAGTTTTAAAAAAAGCTGGAACAGAATTGTTAGAGCCATATCTTAGTTTTAAAATTTATGCACCACAAGAATATCTTTCACGAGCATATAACGATGCTCCCAAATATTGTGCAAATATCGTAAATACTCAACTGAAAAATAATGAGGTCATTCTTAGTGGAGAAATCCCTGCTCGGTGTATTCAAGAATATCGTAGTGATTTAACTTTCTTTACAAATGGACGTAGTGTTTGTTTAACAGAGTTAAAAGGGTACCATGTTACTACCGGTGAACCTGTTTGCCAGCCCCGTCGTCCAAATAGTCGGATAGATAAAGTACGATATATGTTCAATAAAATAACTTAGTGTATTTTATGTTGTTATATAAATATGGTTTCTTGTTAAATAAGATGAAATATTTTTTAATAAAGATTTGAATTAAAGTGTAAAGGAGGAGATAGTTATTATAAACTACAAGTGGATATTGTGTCCTGTATGTGGAAATAAAACACGATTAAAGATAAGGGAAGATACTGAATTAAAAAAATTCCCCCTCTATTGTCCGAAATGCAGACAAGAAAATTTAATTGAAATAAAGCAGTTCAAAGTAACTGTGATTACAGAGCCAGACGCAAAGACGCAGAGCCGATAAAATGAGATTAATACAATCTCATTTTATCGGCTCTTTCCGTTATGTATGGATTCTTTTAATTAGTCTTCGATGTTTCTTGCTTCGTTGATACCGCTGGCTAAAGATTCCATTAAGGATAGTTCTTTGTCTGTAAAGCTATCCATGTATTTCTCTATCTGTAATCGTCGGGTGCTTTTTACCAAGTTATTAGCAGGTAAGAAAAATTCATCAACGGAAACATGAAGTAACGATACAAGGTCATAAAGAACTTGTATGCTGGGGTGTTGCCCTTTATTTTCAATATTAGTTAAGTACCGTGGGTCAATTTCAATCAATGCTCCCACTTGTTCACGAGTTAAACCTCGTTTCAATCGAGCTTCTTTAATGGCTAAACCAAAGGCTCTAAAATCATATTTATCTTCTTTTTTACGCATAGTAGACCACCTCTATACATTTTATTGTTCCTACTGAATTAAAAACAGGTATAGAAAAACGTGTTATATGGTTTATAGGTTTATATTTAATAAAAAGCACTACTAAACGCCAATAAAAAAAACCGTTATATGGTAGTGCTATTTACGCTGTTAAAATATTGTATATTACTTCCAAATGGCGGTTTGTTGGAGGTCAACGTCGCCATGAAGTACATCATATACAATAAATTTCCTTACATTGGGTTCTTGTCAAAAAAAGTCGTCTATCTGCAATAGATAAGTACGTCCACCAATGTGGTTTTATAAATCATATAGATAGAATAACAGAAGCATGTAAACAGAGAAATAAATCTGTTTATATGCTTTTTTGGCTATTCAGAACTTTTTTACAAAGTTTATTTATCAGTAATGCAACAAATCCCCCTTTCACATTGGGACTAAGAGTGAAAGGAGATAAACGAGCAAGGCTCACTTCCTTTCCTAGACAGAAAGGGGGTGAGAAACATGAAACCATCTTCTTTTCAGACCACAATAGAAAATCAGTTTGACTATATCTGTAAACGTGCTATGGAAGACGAGCGAAAGAATTATATGCTTTATCTTTCAAGGATTGCAAAGCGTGAGGTGTCCTTTTCGGATGTTGGCGATTATCTTGTTAGCCAGTTTGCGACAACAGATAACTATTCAACTGACTTTCAGATTTTTACACTCAATGGGTTATCAGTAGGCGTTGAAAATGATTTGTTGAGTGAAGCATTACGTGAGTTGCCAGACAAGAAACGTGAAATTCTACTGCTGTTTTACTTTATGGACATGAGCGATTCAGAAATTGCAGACCTGTTGAAATTGAACCGTTCTACTGTCTATCGGCATAGAACCAGTGGACTAGCCTTAATTAAAAAGTTTATGGAGGAATTTGAAGAATGAAAACACAATATCCTATGATTCCCTTTCCTCTCATTGTAAAGGCAACAGATGGCGATACCGAAGCGATTAACCAGATTCTACATCATTACAGAGGGTACATAACGAAGCGTTCCCTACGACTTATGAAAGATGAATATGGCAATCAAAGTATGGTCGTTGATGAAGTCTTACGTGGAAGAATGGAAACCAGACTGATTACAAAGATTTTGTCATTTGAAATTAAGTAATATCCTCTCTCCTTTCGTGGAAGCGTGCTAAACCATTCCACGCTTCCCGAACAGGGAGGTTTGTTATTCCACCAAAGCATATTGAGCTTTCAATGTGTTTTGATAGGCTAACGAGCCATTGTTCTTTGAAAACTGAATAAAAGTAATCGAATACGTTTCGATAAGAAAAGAGCCAACGGAACTAACCGCCATGACCTATCTTATAAAGATAGCGAGCGATTCATGTTAGTGATCCGAGAAGCAATCTTTAGCAGGATTGCCTGCAACGACATTCTTATCGTGATAATGATACTCCCATACAGTCAATAGTCCGAGCGTGATAAAACCGTCGCAGGCAATGAGTATGGCTACATGAGAACCATGCAGGGGTGGAACTCCCGTGAGCTTTGCTAAAGCTGTTCGATTGCTGGTAAAACAACTTTTATGAAATCCAAATAAGTGATTTGGAAAGGAGGATTTTATGAAGCAGACTGACATTCCTATTTGGGAACGTTATACCCTAACCATTGAAGAAGCGTCAAAATATTTTCGTATTGGCGAAAACAAGCTACGACGCTTGGCAGAGGAAAATAAAAATGCAAATTGGCTGATTATGAATGGCAATCGTATTCAGATTAAACGAAAACAATTTGAAAAAATTATAGATACATTGGACGCAATCTAGCGTCGCCAAAGGGTCTTGTATATGATAAAATAGTATTAAGTCGTATCAAGGCTCTTTCCATAAAGGAAAGGAGCAAATGCCATGTCAGAAAAAAGACGTGACAATAAAGGTCGAATCTTAAAGACTGGAGAGAGCCAACGAAAAGACGGAAGATACTTATACAAATATATAGATTCATTTGGAGAACCGCAATTTGTTTACTCGTGGAAACTTGTGGCTACAGACCGAGTACCAGCAGGAAAGCGTGATTGTATCTCACTTAGAGAGAAAATCGCAGAGTTACAGAAAGACATTCATGATGGTATTGATGTTGTAGGAAAGAAAATGACACTCTGCCAGCTTTACGCAAAACAGAACGCTCAAAGACCAAAGGTTAGAAAAAACACTGAAACTGGACGCAAATATCTTATGGATATTTTGAAGAAAGACAAGTTAGGTGTAAGAAGTATTGACAGTATTAAGCCATCAGACGCTAAAGAATGGGCTATTAGAATGAGTGAAAATGGTTATGCTTATCAAACCATCAATAACTACAAACGTTCTTTAAAGGCTTCATTCTATATTGCTATACAAGATGATTGTGTTCGGAAGAATCCATTTGACTTTCAACTGAAAGCAGTTCTTGATGATGATACTGTCCCTAAGACCGTACTAACAGAAGAACAGGAAGAAAAACTGTTAGCCTTTGCAAAAGCTGATAAAACCTACAGCAAAAATTATGATGAAATTCTGATACTCTTAAAAACAGGTCTTCGTATTTCAGAGTTTGGTGGTTTGACACTTCCAGATTTAGATTTTGAGAATCGTCTTGTCAATATAGACCATCAGCTATTGAGAGATACTGAAATTGGGTACTACATTGAAACACCAAAGACCAAAAGTGGCGAACGTCAAGTTCCTATGGTTGAAGAAGCCTATCAAGCATTTAAGCGAGTGTTAGCGAATCGAAAGAATGATAAGCGTGTTGAGATTGATGGATATAGTGATTTCCTCTTTCTTAATAGAAAGAACTATCCAAAAGTGGCAAGTGATTACAACGGCATGATGAAAGGTCTTGTTAAGAAATACAATAAGTATAACGAGGATAAATTGCCACACATCACTCCACATAGTTTGCGACATACATTCTGTACCAACTATGCAAATGCAGGAATGAATCCAAAGGCATTACAGTACATTATGGGACATGCTAATATAGCCATGACGCTGAACTATTACGCACATGCAACATTCGATTCTGCAATGGCAGAAATGAAACGCTTGAATAAAGAGAAGCAACAGGAGCGTCTTGTTGCTTAGTAGTACAAATGAATTTACTACTTATTTACCACTTCTGACAGCTAAGACATGAGGAAATATGCAAAGAAACGTGAAGTATCTTCCTACAGTAAAAATACTCGAAAGCACATAGAATAAGGCTTTACGAGCATTTAAGAAAATATAAAAAGATAATTAGAAATTTATACTTTGTTTTAGTTAAAAAGCAAGATTTTTTTGTCACTGATGGAAGAGAAGGTCAGTGTCGGAACCACTTCATGGGCTATTTTTCTTTTTATCTTGCTGTGGTATAATGGTATAAAGGAGACTCTATGTACGACTATATCAAAGGCACACTGACCAAAATCACCGCCAAGCATCTCGTGGTCGAGGCTTATGGCATCGGCTACCTGCTTTATATCGCCAATCCCTACCGTTTTTCGGATCGCGTGGGTCAGGACGTCCAGCTTTACCTCTATCAGGTGGTGCGTGAGGACGCCCAGCTTCTCTACGCTTTTGCCAGTGAGAGCGAGAAAGAGGTGTTCCTCAACCTCATCTCAGTCACAGGGATTGGACCAACCACCGCCCTCGCCATCATCGCAGTGGACGACAATGATGGGCTGGTTGCCGCCATTGACAGCAGCAACATCACCTACCTTACCAAGTTCCCCAAGGTCGGCAAAAAAACAGCCCAGCAGATGGTGCTGGACTTGGCTGGTAAGTTTGAGCCTACGGCTGCTTCGGCTGACGCCAATAGCAGAGCTGCTCTGCCATTGACCCCAGAAAACACCGCTCTTGAAGAAGCCATAGAGGCTCTTCTAGCCCTCGGCTACAAAGCGGCTGAGCTCAAGAAGATTAAAGCATTCTTTGATGGTACGACCGACACGACGGAGAACTATATCAAGAGTGCACTCAAGATGCTGATGAAATAAGAAAAATGAGTAGGACAACCTGCTCATTTTTTCAGTTTATCGAGTTCTTCTCGAAAATTGTTTAACATTTGTTCTTCTCCGGTTAGGTCGAGGAGTGCTAGACCCTTGTCAATCAATTCACGGTCATCACGGCAAATGCCCAAGCGAACCTGCGCAAAGCCCAGCTGATCATAGCGCTTGGTTTCCCTAGCTAAGTCTTCAATCATCATTGTCAACCGCTCGCAGTCATCTAAGAAACCATTAAAAAGGAAAATACTGGATAGATTAGCTAAAAGAGCGAATTTGATGTCGGTGATATTGCGGTAATCCTTGTATTTCTCGAGACTGACAAGCAGTTTATCAGTTGTGACAATAATCGTTTCCAAAGGAAAGGTAAACAAAATCACACCAATCATTTTCAAGTCTCGTTCATACCAAGTATCTTGCTTAGCAAGTTCATCCCAGATTCTTTTAGTAAGCTGTTGTAGTTCTTCAGAAGGATTTAAAAAACCTTGCTTGCGAACTAAGAGGGTCACATTGATTTTATCTAGGAGTTTTTTTATGGGAATATCATGGTGAGTTTTTAGATGTTCTTCACACAGGCTTTTTATCTGGTAGAGTTCTGTGTTATCTGCTATTGATTTATAGTTATAAACTCTCTCAAAGATATGCTCTCTTTGTCGTGGTCTATAGTGGTTACAGATATAGCGGAACTCCTCTAAACTCATGTTGATTTGTTCAAGGAGAAAAATCATGTTTTCAAACTTAGGGACAACTATGCCACTTTCTATCTTGGTCAGTGTGGTTCTCGAAATCATATCGCCACAAACTTGAACTTGGGTTAAACCTTTTGATTTTCGAATTTTTTTATAGATATAGCCAAAATCATGTCTCATAAAATCCTCCTAAAATAAAAAGTGAAAAAAGTTTACATTTTAATCGCTTACCTACTTTTTATTGTATCATAAAATAAAGAAAAGGAGGAAAAATGAAAAACTTGATATTAGCTAAACTAATTATTACTACCTGTCTAATTGCTCCAGTTTTAGCCCTAGATTGGACGTGGTTAATATTGCTTTAATGCTTTACGGCAAGCAGTATTATAAATAGATAGAATCGAGGTGAGTCCGATGGATTAACTAACAGTTAATGTGTGCTAAAAAACGAACAAAATGTTATAATACGTAAAGGAGAATTGATGATGAAAAATTGGAAAAAGAAACTAATGACCCTGACTGCCCTATCTTTGCTTGGCTTAGGAACTGCTCAAGTTATTCAGGCAATAACCTTCAGCAATGGTCCTAAGTGGGTAAGAAGTACAGAGCAATTACAATTGCGCTATTTTGGGGAAGCCTATACGAAAGCAGCACGAGGTGCTGCAAGAGGAATTTATAAAAGAGATGGTAGAGTCGTTGGTTCCGTAACTGCTCTGGTACCATCTTGGTCTGATGCCGCAGAAGATTATCAGACAACCTATGTTTGGGATTCGTTAATTTCAGGTCGGCGTTACGTCACTCAATTTTATGCTCAATGGTGATGAATATCTATATCAAGAGCGATTATAGAGTGGGCTCTAATTCGCTGATTTTATCAGCTTTCACAGCCCTACTCAACTGTGCGGAGGTGGGACGACTCATCGAATTCTGACGAATGACCGATTTTTGTCCCACTCTCATCTGTATTATCTAATGAGATGGATTGAAAATGGAGGAATTCTGGATGAGATATATTTATCGGCTACTCATTGCCAGGCGTTGGTATATTTTTGTGTCAATTATCTTATTAGGTTTTGTCATGAATTTTTTGACATTTTATGAGTCTAGTCGCTTATTTCGTTACGCACCGCAGTTGATAGGGTTATATCATAAGCGTAGTGATAATGACTATGAAATCATTCATCTACCTTACACCATCAACCAGAGGATTATCCCAAATTCTTCAGAGGAAACAGAAGAATTTTATAACATTATCAAAGAAACTTTTTTTGACAAAGATATTAGTGAAACTCTCTACTACAATAAATGGGGATATATAGAAGGGGGAAGTCTACAACAGTTGACCTTTGAAGAATTCAGGGAAAAATCTTCTTTTGCAAATTCAGGTACACTTGATGAGTTATTTTTAGATGATTTACTTGTCAGAAATACGTCAAAATCCACTTTAAGTGCCGTTACTGAAAAATTCAAAACGCTTAATATAAACATGTCATTTGAGTCACTTAACCAACGTTTATCGGCAGAAGTGAACTATTATGTTGTCAACTTTTTATTCGGGCTAGGGGCAGCTCTATTTATTCTGATATTTGTATTAGCGCTGCTCTATTGGCTGATACAAACAAGCTTAAACCTCTATCAAGATGACATCAGATTGTTAAGTATTGTTGGAGCAAATAAGCAAGACATTTGTATTGGCTTTTCGTTATTACTATTTAGCCCAATTTTTTTAGCCTCTATCCTAGTTATCGTTTTTGCACATGCCATTGGCTTTGGTGCGATTGTCTACGATTATATTTATTTACTTTGCTTCAATGCTTTTGTGCTAAGCTTGATTTACTTTATTGTAAAAAGTCAACTAAGAAAGTCTCTAAATGCTTGAATTGACATCATAGAGGAGCTAACAATGGCGTATGTGTTTTGGACAATCATTAAAAAACGCTGGTATGTTTTTGGTATCATGGGTCTGTTTACCTTTATCACGACCGTTCTATCGTGGAACAATACCAATCTATTGTTTACCCAATTACCCTATATCATTCAGCTTCATGAGAAATCATCAACCGATGTCTATGAAATTATGGTATTTCCTCATGCTGAATCAGACGGTCTTATCATAACCAACACCTCTAGCGAAAGGCAACAATTTATTGGGTTGCTAGAGACCACGTTTTTTAGCAATAAGAGTGTAGATAAACTGTATAGAGACAAACAAGGGTATTTGGAAGGCGATAAGGGATTGGCTGAAATGCCTAAATTAGAGCAGTCTGAACTTTCACAGATGCTAGCAGGACACATTTTCCAACCAGAATTTTTTGATGATTTATTGGTGGCAAATACGTCTCCCGAACACTTAAAACAAGCTGAGTTGTTAGCTGAAAAACTAAGAATTAACTTGATGTTTACCTCTCTTAAAAAGCGATTTCAGAGTGAATTAAGGTATTACGGTGGCGGAGCTCTCTTTGCTCTGTTGGTCAACGTGCTGGCATCTGGCTTTGGCTTATTACTGATTTACTGGCTTATCCACTCTCTGTTCATCATCTGTCAAGAAGATATTCGATTATTGAGGATTATTGGCTTATCCAAGTCTCAACTGCATCGGTACTTGCTGTTACTGGTGCTGAGTGCCCCAATGTTTGGAATTTTCCTATCGTTATTATTTATTCACAGCATTTCTGTCGGTCGCACGATACTCATTTGGGATTATATCTATCTATTTAGTTACCAGTTTTTGATCGGACTTATAATATCAAAACTAATCAAAAACCAGCTGAGGAGGTTTCTCGATGCTTGAGTTGAAACAAGTTAAAAAATCCTACAAGGACAAGCAGATTTTTTCAGGCATAGACCTGACAGTTGAAGCGGGTCAAATCGTTTTGCTGATGGGTAAGTCCGGCATTGGGAAGTCAACCCTGCTGGATATGATAGCTGGGGTAAAATCAATGGATGATGGCAGCTATCATTACCGTGGCAATGAGATTTTTTGTCAAGATGATAAGCAGATGAGCCGTTTTCGTAACCGTCATATCGGCTATATCTTACAAGATTTTGCCTTGATTGACGACTATACCGTGCTTGAGAACTTGTTGTTGCCTGCCTTGTATCGTCGTTCAGCAGACAAGTCAAGCCTTGAAGACAAGGCTCGTCAATTAGCTGACCAATTTGAGGTATCAGATGTTCTGGAGACTAAGGTAAAGCGCATCTCGGGCGGTCAAAAACAGCGGGCAGCCATTATCCGTAGTATTCTTTTGGATCCAGATATTATTCTTGCCGATGAACCGACTAGCAATCTTGATGCAGACAACTTTCAGCTGGTCATAGAGTTATTTAACACCTTAAAAGCCGACGGGAAAATCATCATCATCGCTACCCACGATGACCGCTTGACAGCCATAGCCGATAAGGTTTATCAGATTAGTGATTACCGTTTGAAGCTGATGACACGAGGGGGCTCAGATGATGCATGAGTGGCGGATTCGCTTGCTTAACCTCTATACCAGTTTGTTGATGAGTATCTTTTTTCACTGGAAAGAACCAGTAGAAGGCTTGCTTTGGCTGAGCGCCCTTTATCTTCTAAACCTAATCTTTTTTTACATGATGATGCTGTCAAAGCGAAAAGAGTTTCGCATTCATCACCTGTTAGGCAGACCGCACCACCAGCTACTAACGGCATCATTTCTCAGCCAACTCAGATGGCAGTTACTGCCCGTCCTTATCTGGGAGGTTGGTTTGTTCATTATCCTTCCCAGCGACTTTTTTCGCGTTGTCGGTTTATTATTGTTTATTATCGGCGCTATATTGGCTAAACACCTCATGTTAGAGTATATTCTAAAGCACTGACAGTTCATCAGGTGCTTTTTATGTTATACTTATCCCATGGAAAAAATACGTTGTTCTTGGGTGAAAATCAGTAACCCTCTTTATGTTGCTTATCATGACGAGGAGTGGGGACTCCCTCTCCACAACGACCACAAGCTTTTTGAGCTGCTCTGCCTAGAAACCTATCAAGCAGGGCTCTCTTGGGAAACTGTTCTTAACAAGCGTTCGGCTTTTCGCTCAGCTTTTCACGGCTACGCCGTGGATAAGGTGGCTCAGATGACCGACGAGGAGCTGGACCGTCTGCTGGTCAACCCAGACATCATCCGTCACCGAGCCAAACTCTATGCCACACGGCAAAATGCTCGGGCTTTTCAGCGAGTGCAGACTGAGTTTGGCAGCTTTGACCGCTACCTCTGGAGTTGGGTAAATGGTCAACCTCAGGTTAATCCTGTCAGTGACTACAGCCGAGCCCCTACTCAGACGACCTTGTCTCAAGCCTTATCCAAAGACTTGAAAAAACGAGGCTTTACCTTTGTCGGACCAGTCTGTGTTTACTCGTATTTACAGGCTGCGGGGTTGGTTAACGACCATGAAGATACTTGTTTTTGCAAAAATACCCAGTGATTACGAATAACTGATTAGGAGGACTTATGAGAGCAGAGCTGATTACCGTTGGAACAGAGCTATTGACAGGGCAAATCGTCAACACAAACGCCCAGTATTTGGCGGAAAAAATGGCAGAAATTGGCGTAGATGTTTACTTTCAGACAGCGGTCGGCGATAACCGAGACAGGCTGCTGTCGGTGCTTGAACTGGCTAAAGACCGCAGTCAACTAGTCATCCTCTGTGGTGGTTTGGGTCCGACCGAGGATGACTTGACTAAGCAGACCTTGGCTGAGTTTCTGGGGCGAGACTTGATTGCTGATCCAGATGCGATGGCTAAGCTGGACCATTTTTTTGCCAGCCGCCCCACTTATCATCGTACCCCAAATAATGACCGGCAGGCTGAACTGGTTGCAGGTAGTCGCCCCCTGCCCAATCGAACAGGCTTGGCCGTTGGTGGGTTAGTGGAGCAAGGTGGGGTGACCTATGTTGTCCTGCCTGGTCCACCGAGCGAGCTCAAGCCCATGGTGCAAGAACAGCTCTTACCCTTTTTATCAGATGGACAGCGGCTTTACTCCCGTGTTTTACGGTTTATCGGGATTGGGGAGAGTCAACTAGTGACCGTACTCGCAGACCTCATCGCCAATCAGACAGATCCGACCATCGCCCCTTATGCCAAGACAGGCGAGGTCACCCTACGCTTGTCGACCAAGAGTAGTCGTCAAGAGTTGGCAGATGCTGCATTTGACCAGCTGGAGGCGACAATCCTAGCCCATGAGGGGTTAGCGGACTGTCTCTATGGCTATGGCGAGGACAACTCGCTCGCAGCTGTGGTGGTTAATCTCCTCAAGGAGCGCCAGCTGACCTTGACCGCAGCAGAGAGCCTGACAGGCGGGCTCTTGCAAGCAACCCTGACAGAGCAGGCCGGTAGCTCAGCTATTTTCAAAGGTGGTTTCGTCACCTATAGTCTGGAACAAAAGGCGCAGATGCTGGGGATCTCACCTGAGCTGTTACGCCAGCACGGGACAGTATCGGCGGTTGCTGCGGAGGCAATGGCAGAGCAGAGTAGGCGATTGACAGGTAGTGATTTAGGAGTTGCCCTGACGGGTGTAGCTGGACCAGTGGAGCTTGAGGGGCAGAGCGTTGGAACGGTTTATCTAGGACTTGCAACAGAGCATGGCGTCATAAGTCACAAGCTGACCATCGGTGACCGTGGTAGGCAGCATATCCGTCAGATTGCCGTCTTGCACGCCCTAAATCTCGTTCGTCAGGCTATCTGTTCTGACAAAACTATGGTATAATGAAAAAGTGATTAAAAGGAGACAACATGGCTAAAAAACAGACAAAGAAATTAGAAGACATCACTAAAAAATTTGGTGAAGAGCGTGAAAAAGCGCTAAATAAAGCCCTTGAGCAAATCGAAAAGGACTTTGGTAAAGGTGCCATTATGAAGCTCGGCGAGCGAGCGGAGCAAAAGGTTCAAGTGATTAGTTCAGGTTCTCTGGCCTTGGACATTGCTTTGGGTGCAGGTGGGTATCCCAAAGGGCGGATTATCGAGATTTATGGACCGGAAAGCTCTGGTAAGACAACTGTTGCTTTGCATGCGGTAGCTCAAGTTCAAAAAGAAGGTGGCATCGCAGCCTTTATTGATGCGGAGCATGCGCTCGACCCTATTTATGCTCAAGCGCTGGGCGTTAATATTGATGAACTGCTCCTTTCTCAGCCAGACTCCGGAGAGCAGGGGCTAGAAATTGCAGGCAAGCTCATCGAATCAGGTGCGGTGGACTTGGTGGTTATTGACTCAGTAGCTGCTCTAGTACCGCGTGCAGAAATTGATGGTGACATCGGTGATAATCATGTCGGCTTGCAGGCTCGGATGATGAGTCAGGCCATGCGTAAACTAGGTGCCTCTATCAACAAAACCAAAACGATTGCTATCTTTATCAACCAGCTCCGTGAAAAAGTTGGTGTTATGTTCGGTAGTCCTGAGACCACACCTGGTGGACGTGCCCTTAAATTCTATGCTTCTGTTCGTCTAGACGTTCGTGGGTCAAGCCAAATTAAGGGGACAGGTGATCAGAAAGACCAGAGCATCGGTAAGGAAACGAAGATCAAAGTTGTCAAAAATAAGGTTGCGCCACCATTTAAGGAAGCTCTTGTTGAGATCATGTTCGGCGAGGGGATTTCACAGACTGGTGAACTTTTGACTATTGCTACGAACTTGGATATTATTAAAAAATCAGGTGCGTGGTATTCTTATAATGATCAAAAAATTGGTCAGGGATCTGAAAAAGCTAAGGATTTCCTCAAAGAGAACCCTGACATCTTTGCAGAAATTGACCGCAAGGTACGACTTCACTACGGTCTGATTGAACCTGAAGAAGGTGAAAACCTGCCTGCCATCGAGACCGAAGGCAAGAAAACGGCTAAAGGCAAGAAAAAAGAAGCTGACGAGGTTATCGAAGAGGAGGATACCCTCTTGGAACTTGACCTTGACGATGACGATATCGATCTGGAGGACTAAAACAAGCCAGTGGCTTGTTTTAGGTCGAGGCAAAAAAATTGAAAAGCCGAGATAAGCCAGTGGCTTGTTTTAGGTCGAGGCAAAAAAAATTGAAAAGCCGAGACAAGCCAGTGGCTTGTTTTAGGTCGAGGCAAAAAAAATTGAAAAGCCGAGACAAGCCAGTGGCTTGTTTTAGGTCTTGCCCCGACAATACGATAGGCACGATAAGCCAGTGACTTGTTTTAGGTCTTGCCATCAGAAGTTGAAGTGACTGTTGTACTTATCTCGGGTCTTGCCATCAGAAGTTGAAGTGACTGTTGTACTTATCTCGGGTTACTGTTAACCCTAAAAAACTGGTTTTTTAGCTTGTCGTAAAAATAGGTCTAAAGACCTACGACCAGTGTCTTAGCTTTGTGTTATAATGGTAGTATGACTTGATAGAAAGGTGGATCAGTAATGATTACGATTTATACCATCTCCAGTTGCACCTCATGTAAAAAAGCAAAAACTTGGTTAAACAGCCACAAACTACCATATAAAGAACAAAATATTGGCAAGGAACCCTTGACAAAGGCAGAAATTCTCGATATCTTATCAAAAACCGAAAACGGTGTTGATAGCATCATTTCGTCGAAAAATCGTTATGTCAAGGCTCTTGATTTGGATGTTAACGACTTGAGCCTCAATCAAGTGATTGAATTGATTCAAGAAAATCCTCGTATTTTGAAAAGTCCGATTTTAGTAGATAACAAACGCCTACAGGTTGGCTACAAAGAAGATGACATTCGCATTTTCTTGCCACGTTCGGTGCGTGATGTTGAAAATTCGGAAGCTCGTTTGCGGGCTGCTTTATAGGTTATTAAAGGTTGGTTGACGCAGTGGTTCACCCAGCCTTTTTATCTATCAATCTGATTTGCTTAGCTTGGAGAAAAATCGCTAGCAATGTTCGGTGACGAAAGGATAGCATGTCCTTGAAAATATTATAAAAATAAGGTATAATAGTTAATAAGATAAGGAAAGAAGGGGACGTTATGGGATTTACAGAAGATACTGTCCGTTTTCAACTGGATGACGGCAATAAAAAAGAAATTAGCGAGACCTTGGCGTCTGTCTATCGCTCGTTGAGCGAAAAAGGCTATCAGCCGATTAACCAAATCGTAGGCTATGTCCTGAGTGGGGACCCAGCTTATGTCCCACGCTATAACGATGCTAGAAATCAAATTCGTAAATACGAGCGTGATGAATTGGTTGAAGAGTTGGTTCGCTTTTACCTGAAAGGCAATGGGATAGACCTCTGATGCGAGTAATGGGATTGGATGTTGGCTCAAAGACTGTCGGAGTGGCGATTAGTGACCCGCTAGGGTTTACAGCTCAGGGTGTGGAAATTATTCCAATTAACGAGGATAACGGTGAGTTTGGTTTGGATCGCCTAGCAGAGTTGGTCAAGAACTATCAAGTGACCAAGTTCGTCGTCGGTCTGCCAAAGAACATGAATAACAGCCTCGGTCCTCGTGCCGAAGCGAGTCAGGCTTACGGGGAACTCCTTATTGAACGGTTTGGGTTGCCTGTTGATTATCAAGATGAGCGACTAACCACCGTTCAAGCAGAGCGGCTCTTAATTGAGCAAGCAGATGTCAGCCGTAACAAGCGTAAAAAAGTTATTGATAAATTAGCTGCTCAGCTAATTTTGCAGAACTACCTTGACCGGTCGTTCTAGGAAATAAAGGAGAAACTATGTCACATAACCATGAACACGATCACGATGTGATTACCCTCGTTGATGAAGAGGGCAACGAAACCCTCTTTGAAATTTTGTTGACCATTGATGGTCGAGAAGAATTCGGTAAGAACTATGTCCTCCTAGTGCCAGCAGGTGCAGAGGCAGATGAAACAGGTGAGATTGAGATTCAAGCTTACTCTTACACAGAAAATGAAGATGGTACAGAAGGCGACTTGTTGCCAATTCCTGAAGATTCTGATGCTGAGTGGGATATGATCGAAGAAGTCTTCAACAGCTTTGTTGATGAAGAATAGTAAAAAACGGTCTAGCGCCGTTTTTTATCTGGCTATAACCGATTCAAGGCTAGCTTATGCTGGTCTTTTTTAGTTAGTAAAAAGCTGAAAAAGGTGATATAATGAAAGATACAAACGGAGCATACAAAATAGGATAAAAGTATTTGGTGAAACCAAATTCCAGAAAACACGTGTAAAAATGCCTATTAGGTGCTGAGGATAGGCGGATTGTCCAGACGAGAAATTGGAAATCCGATTATTGGGCTTGAGGCTTGGATAATGCAGGGTGTTGAATGCCCAGTTTTTTAAGTTTGACAGCAAGCTATACAAGAACTACAAATGAATAAGGAGATATGTCGTGAGTGAACATTTTCTAAACCCCGAGGATTGGGACAAATTGCTTGAGGCGCCACTTGCGGAGCGACCAAAGAAAAGATTAAGAGATTACAGAGTGCCCCTATCGCATCAATTTCTCCTGATGCTGTGGAGTACGGTTGTATCTCTCATGTCTTTCGTTCCCCTTTACATCAGTACCTCGGCAGATGGTCCGCAAAGCCAGATTTTTTACATGGCTTGGGGGATTACTCAAGGGCAACTGCCTTATGTTTCGATTTTTAGCCGATCTGGACTTCTTTACAGTGCTTTGGTTGCTGCAACCACATTCCTAGGTGGACTTCAGTGGATGATGCTAATGCAGCTTGGGTGTTTATACCTATCAGGGATTTACCTGTTTAAACTGGTGTCTTATTGGACAGGGGATAACCGACAGGCGCTAGGCTTATCTGGGTTCTTCTACGCGGTCAATGCCGTTGCTGGATTCGGTGGCTTTCTTCCCGTTCAGCTGTCGACTCCCTTTGTTTTGATTGGTTTATGGTTATTGGTGACCTATTTAGATGACTGGCGGCGCGATGAAATTTTTATCACTTATGGCCTGGTGTCTGCCTTGGCTTTAGCTTTGGAGCCTCGGACATTAGTGTTTTGGTTGCTCAGTTTTGTCGTTTTCACCGGTTCCAATATCGCTAAAAAACGTTGGGCTAGAGGGTTCTATCAACAATTAGCCATGGTGTTCGGTATCATTTTAATCATCTACCCATTGGCCTATATTGCGGTTAACTTGGATTTGTTGACACCCTATCTTGAGCAAGCCTTTATTGGGAACTTCAGCAGCTTGTCCGACATTGGCACGATGAGTTTTCTGCCTATGGGGGTCAATGCCGCCTTTGCCCTTGGGTTGGGGCTATTGACAGGTTTGCTCTTTTTGCCGAAAGTTTTTCGACACATGGCAGAGCAGAAGGCAAGTGTTGTTTTGCTGGCGTTGCTGACCTTGAGTTACTTAATTGTGGCCGTACTTGGGCAATCTTGGTCATTTACAGATTTATTGCTGCTACTGCCGTTTGGCCTGTTACTAACAGGTCTGGGCTTGGCTGATGAGAAAACGACTTTGGCAACCAGCCGTTCAGCCCGTCGTCAGAAGTTAGCCTCCTCATCGGTTGGTCTGTTGAAAAGCCATGCTTATCTTCCTGCGGTATTGCTTTTAGTTGGGCTAGTCTGGCGCTTGTCTCCTATCTTGACAGAACAAGCTGTTCAAGCTGAAAGAGAGCAGATAGCTCAGTATCTGTCTAGCGAGGTAACTGGTGAAACATCGATCTACGCTTGGGATAAATCCGCGACAATTTATCTGGACAGTCACCTGACCTCGGCAAGTCAGATTCCCATTATCACCGCTTATCCCATGACTCAAACCACTCAGCAACAGGTTGTTGATGAGCTGTTGCGAGGGCAGGCAAGCTTTGTCATTGTTAACAAGTCCCTTCCTCTCCCTGAACAATTACAGGAGAAGTTGGATAAGGATTACCAGCACCTGTCATCACCCCAGTTTACTTATTTTAACTTCTACCAGAAATAGTAAAAATCAATATCTTGTGTCTTTTTAAAAAATAGACCACAAGATATTGATTTTTTTTGCTGTTCTTGCTATAATGGAGAAAAAGTGAATTTGCTAACAAGGTGGGTGTCAATATCATGAGACAACTGATGGTTATTAAACGAGACGGCAGGCAGCAATTATTTGATACTGATAAACTGTATCGGAGTTTAGTAAAGGCTGCGAGGTATTATGAATCTTTTGAACAAGAGCAGTTAAGGGAGTTCTGCCAGCAGATTTGTGATGCAGTAGGTCAGAAAATCAGTCAGTCTGAACAAGACAACATCAGTTCAGGCGAAATTCAAACATTATTGTTAGAAATCTTGCAGACGGCTGGTTATGGCGAGCTAGCAGAGAGCATGCTAACATATGCTAGTGAAGAGGCGAAGGCATTTGCAGCAGCGACAGATATGGGGCAGGCGCTCAACCGTTTGGCAACGGCTGATAGTAGCCTTGTCCATGAAAACGCCAATAAGGATGCTCGGGTGTTTAACACTCAGCGGGATTTGACGGCTGGTTTAGTCGCAAAAAGCTTTGGGCTGTCACTCTTACCCCCTCATGTGGCCAAAGCTCATCAACGTGGACACTTGCACTACCATGATTTGGATTATAGCCCCTATACGACCATGACCAACTGCTGTCTGATTGATTTTGCCAATATGCTTGAAAACGGCTTTCGGATTGGTAACGCTGACGTGGAGAGTCCCAAGTCTATCCAGACAGCGACAGCGCAGATGTCTCAAATCATCGCCAATGTCGCTTCCAGTCAATACGGGGGCTGCTCAGCTGACCGTGTCGATGAATTGTTAGCCCCTTATGCTCAACTCAATTATAACAAGCACCGCCTTGAAGGGGAAAAATGGCTGAGCCCTGACCAGGTCGATGCCTATGCCAAGGAAAAGACGGTCAAGGACATTTACGATGCCATGCAGAGCTTGGAATATGAGATTAACACCCTCTTTAGTTCCAACGGTCAAACGCCGTTTGTCTCTCTGGGATTTGGTCTAGGGACCAGCTGGTTAGAACGAGAAATCCAGCGTGCTATCCTCCAAATCCGCTTAAAAGGTCTGGGTCGCGAAGGCCGCACAGCTATTTTCCCAAAACTCATCTATACCCTCAAACGAGGGCTTAATCTGGAACCTGATAGCCCCAACTACGACATCAAGCAACTGGCGCTGGCCTGTGCCACCAAGCGGATGTACCCTGACATCTTATCCTATGATCAGGTGATTGAGCTGACCGGCTCCTTCAAGGTGCCGATGGGCTGCCGTTCCTTTTTGCAGGGCTGGACAGATGAGAACGGTCAAGAGGTCAACTCTGGTCGGATGAATCTCGGGGTGGTCACCCTCAATCTTCCGCGGATTGCTTTAGAGTCTTTTGGTGACTTGTCACGTTTTTGGCGGCTCTTGGAGGAGCGCCTGACCACCGCACATGATGCTTTGGTCTACCGTGTCCAGCGCGTCAAGGAAGCTAGCCCGACAAACGCGCCTATTCTCTACCAGCACGGCGCCTTCGGCCGCCGCTTAGCCGAGAACGATGCAGTTGATGAGGTGTTCAAGAACCGTCGAGCGACCATTTCACTGGGCTATATCGGTCTTTATGAGGTGGCGACGGTCTTTTATGGGGCAAATTGGGAGACCAATAGCAGAGCGAAGGCCTTTACCTTGGACATTATCCGCCAGTTCAAGCAGGCATGCGAGACCTGGTCAGAGCAGTATGGCTACCATTTTTCGGTCTATTCCACACCCTCAGAGAGTTTAACCGATCGGTTTTGTCGCTTAGATACCGAGCAATTTGGGTGTGTCAAAGACATCACTGACAAGGGGTATTACACCAACTCCTTCCATTACGACGTGCGCAAGAACCCAACGCCATTTGACAAACTGGACTTTGAAAAAGATTACCCAGCAGCAGGTGCTAGTGGTGGCTTTATCCACTACTGCGAGTACCCTGTTCTCCAGCAAAATCCCAAGGCTCTGGAAGCCGTCTGGGACTACGCCTATGACCGTGTTGGCTATTTGGGAACCAATACCCCAATCGACAAATGCTACAAATGTCAGTTTGAGGGGGACTTTGAGCCGACTGAGCGAGGCTTCCAGTGCCCAGACTGTGGCAATACGGATCCCAAAACTGTCGATGTGGTCAAGCGCACCTGCGGTTATTTGGGCAATCCCCAAGCCCGTCCCATGGTCGCTGGTCGCCACAAGGAAATTGTTGCCCGAGTCAAACACATGAATGCCTCTAGCTTATAAAACCTGAAAGGAGCGACCATGAATAATCCCAAGCCCCAAGAATGGAAAAGTGACGAGCTAAGTCATGGGCACATCATGGATTACAAGGCTTTTAACATGGTAGATGGTGAGGGGGTAAGGTGCAGCCTCTATGTGTCGGGCTGCCTCTTTCATTGTGAGGGCTGTTATAACGTTGCCACGTGGAACTTTAGGGCAGGTATGCCCTATACGCAGGAGCTTGAGGAGCAGATAATGGCTGATTTAGCCAAGCCCTATGTGCAAGGCTTGACCCTGCTCGGAGGCGAACCCTTTCTTAACACAGGGATTCTCCTTCCCTTGGTTAAGCGGATTCGTAAGGAACTGCCTGATAAAGACATCTGGTCTTGGACAGGCTACACTTGGGAGGAACTGCAGCTAGAAACCGAGGACAAGCTAGAACTGCTCAGTTTCCTCGATATTTTGGTTGATGGACGATATGACCGCAGCAAGCGCAATCTCCGCCTACAGTTTCGCGGGTCATCTAACCAACGCATCATTGATGTCCCAACGTCGTTAGCAACTGGTGAAGTTGTCCTGTGGTCGAGGTTGCAGGAGATGGAGTAACTTTTGACGAACCATTGACAATATGATAAGCTAGAGGTCACATCAAATCAACCACAGAGGAGACAATTATGGGAAAATACCAACTCGACTACAAGGGACAGGCGCAGGTGACTAGGTTTCACGAGAAACATTCGACAGGCAAATCTGATAAAACCGACAAACTCAAAGACCTGAAGGCCCAGTTTGTCGCTAAGACTAAGAAAGGGAGCAAGGGATGAGAATCGGCATTGTTGGTATTGGCGGCATTTGCCAGAAAGCCTACCTGCCCTACCTGCGGCAGCTGACAGGGGTGGAGTGGCATCTTTTTACCCGCAATCAAGCAGTATTGACAGAGACAGCTAGCCTCTTTGGAGCAGCCAAAACCTACCAAACCCTAGAAGGCTTGCTGGCGGTGGAACTGGATGGGGTCATGATTCACGCAGCGACAGTGGCACATGTGGAGCTGGCTAGCCAGTTTCTGCGGCGGGGGATTCCTGTCTACATGGACAAGCCTTTGGCAGAGGACTACGAGGCGGCGCGCCAGCTTTATGCCTTGGCTGAAAAGCACAACACCTTTCTTATGGCAGGCTTCAATCGCCGCTTTGCCCCTCGAGTGACAGAGCTGGCCCAGCTCACGGACAAGACCCATATCCGTGTCGAGAAAAACGACACCAACCGTCCTGCCGACTTGACCTTCAAGCTCTATGACCTCTTTATCCACCCGTTAGATACGGCGCTTTTTTTGGCAAATGGTCGAGCTGTCTCTGGGGATTTTCGCTACTACCTGACGCCATCAGGACAGTTGCGACAGGTCGCTGTCACACTGGAAACCGACCAAGCTGAGCTGATTCACATTGGTATGAACCTGCAAGCAGGCTCTCGCCATGAGGTCATGGACATCCAAACCCCACAAGCCACCTACCAGCTGGAAAATCTGGATAAGCTGACCATCATCGAGGGCGATGACCAAGAGACCAAGGGCTTTGGTTCCTGGGATACGACCCTCTACAAACGAGGGTTTGAGAGCATTGTTGACGCCTTTTTGACGGCTATCAAGACCAAGCAAAATCCTGTAGACCCTACTAGCAGTTTGCTCAGCCATTGGCTCTGCCACCAAATCAACCACAGTAAAACCAGCAGCGGTCAGCTCCAGCTAACCCTGCCAGAATAGGAGGACTATTATGATGCAGCTAAGACGACCAACCCTAGCCGATCAAGCGGCTGTCGAGGAGATGATGGCGGAGTTTATCGCCACAGGTTCTGCGACCGATGGCGGCTTTTGGAATCCAGAGAACTTTGACTATACTGACTGGCTCCAGTACAATGTCGACGCAGAGATGGGGCTCAATATCCCAGCGGAGTTTGTTCCAGCTGTCCAGTTTATCTCTTTTGATGAGGCTGGGCGAGCCTTGGGCTTTCTTCATCTTCGTCTACGGCTCAATGACTTCCTGCTACAGCAAGGCGGGCATATCGGCTATTCCATCAGACCGAGCGAGCGGGGTAAGGGGTACGCTAAGGAGCAGTTGCGGTTGGGTCTTTTAGAGTGCCCACAGAAAAACATTCACCGCGTGCTGATTACCTGTTCCACGGAAAATTCAGCCAGCCGAGCGACGATTTTAGCCAACGGTGGCGTGTTGGAAGACGTGCGTGAGGGCACAGAGCGGTATTGGGTTGAGGTGTGAGATGTATCTGAGACGACCATGTCTGGCGGATAAGTCGGCTTTTTTAGAGATGTTAGCAGAGTTTGACGCCGCTAATAGTCCATTTGTCGGAGCGATTAGCAGCTGGACTGCTGCAAACGGAAATTTTGAAGCTTGGCTTCAGCTGATACGAGAGCAGGAACAAGCAGATATCTTAGGCAGGGGCATTGGGCGATTTGTGCATCTGCTTAGTTTCGGTGACAGCGGAGACTTACTCGGTATTTTCTCCTTTAGTAAGGATACCACCCCAGCAATTGTTGACAAGTATGGGCATATTGGCTATTCGATTCGTCCATCTAAACGTGGAAAGGGTTATGGGAATACCCAGCTAAAGCTAGGGCTACTTGAGCTCAAACAGTTAGGCTTGAAACGACTAATACTTATCTGTGATGCTGATAACCAACAAAGTCGACAAATGATTTTGGGTAATGGTGGACATTATGAAAAAACGGTCAACCATGATGAATTTTATTGGATTGACCTAACTTGAGATGAAAGTTGACGATAAAAAGAGCCTACGAGGCTCTTTTTGTGCATTATCTCGATAACGTGTGGTTAAGTCTGAGGATAGGGATACCCCAAGTGCTCATAGGCTTTTTGGGTAGCGACCCGACCAGACTTGGTACGGATGATAAACCCCTGCTGAATCAGGTAAGGTTCATACATGTCCTCGACCGTCTCACGTTCCTCGGCGATGTTCACCGCCAGTGTTCCCAGCCCGACCGGACCACCACGATAAACCTCAATCATGGTGCGCAGGATTTTCTGGTCGACATAGTCTAGCCCCTCCTGATCCACGTCTAACATAGTCAAGGCTTTATCAGTTACCTGATCGTCAATTTGCCCGTCGCCCATAATTTGGGCGAAATCCCGCACTCGCTTGAGCAGGCGGTTAGCGATACGGGGGGTTCCACGGCTTCGCCGTGCCAATTGCTGAGCAGCCTCGTGGGTGATGTCAGCTTCAAAGATGTCAGCCGTCCGTTCAACGATTTCCGTCAGGTCCTCCAAGGCATAATATTCCATGTGCCCAGAGATACCAAACCGAGCGCGCAGCGGATTGGATAGCATCCCAGCCCGTGTCGTTGCCCCAATCAAGGTAAAAGGAGGCAATTCCAGATGGACAGCTCGGCTATTTTCCCCCTGCCCAATCATAATATCGACATAAAAATCCTCCATCGCCGAGTAGAGCACCTCTTCGACAACCATGGGCATGCGGTGAATCTCGTCAATGAAAAGCACATCACCTGGCTCCAGATCGTTAAGGATAGCGACCAAATCACCAGGTTTCTCAATGACAGGACCGCTAGTTTGTTTGAGATTGACCCCCAGCTCGTTAGCGATCACCGCTGCCATGGTCGTTTTCCCAAGACCCGGAGGACCAAAGAGTAGGACATGATCCAGGGCTTCGTCACGCAGTTTGGCAGCCTTGATAAAAATTTCCAGCTGCTCCTTAACCTTGTCCTGACCGATGTACTCTCGAAAATACTGGGGACGGAGTGTACGTTCAACCGCCTCCTCCCCAGACAGTTGTTGCTTGTCTAGTAGATTGTTCATGAAAATAGTATAGCAGAAAAGTAGCCATTAGGCTACTTAACACAATTATAGGAACCACCAAGTGTCCTCACCGAACCGACCAAAGAATGAGCGGATAGAAGAAAAAGCAGAAGCAAAATTAAACATATGAAATCTCCTTTTAATAAAAAGTTGTAATTTATCTTACACCTAATTATACGCAAACTAACAATAAAAAAATAGGACGAAAAAGTCCTATTTTAGTTCAAATGGCCAGTATCTTTCTTCCATTCGTTGGTTAGTTTCTGGTCAAGAAATTTATCGTTAGTCATTTCAGCAAACAACCTAGCCTTTCTATAACAATCCGTTGCTTTTTCCAAATTTCCCAAAACGCTTAAACGGTATTTCCATTCTACTAAACAAAGAACAGGTAGTTTTTGGAAGTCCTGTGTTTTGAACATGATATGTTCAACTTGTTTTAAAATTTCTTCGACGAATTCGGAATTCTTAAGTCGTGTAGCTATATAAATAATTTGCAAAAATAAATTATTTAACAAGAATAAGTAATCCAGTGGTAGAAGTTCAGCGTGTTTGACAAGGTTAGACACAATATGTTTGTAAGTCTCCCTGCTATAAAATTTAGGGCTGAAGTCCGAAGTAATGCCACAAGTAAAATAAAGATTAATAAGTATTAAATCATTTATTGTGTATTCTGTTTTAATTTTTACTTGCTCAAAATAATCCTCTAATAAACCTTCCCCGAAATCAGTTTGGTTAGAAAGAGCAACGTCAATTTGTGCTTGCAGGCAATCAATGATTAATTTCTCTTCATCTGGTAATTCATCGTAGAAATTAACTAGGACTTCGTCAAAAAATTGTTCGCGTTCGCTTAGTTTGCTTGGCTCAGTATACGTCTGTGTCCTCAATAATAAATATTTCAACTCTTTATAGCGCGTTGGCAATTCAAAACTCTCATCGGTTAAATCACCGATTTTAACCCCTAGTCGATTGGCGATAAATTGAACCTTAGCCAATGTAGGTGTTGATTTACCTGTTTCGATGCGTGTTAGCTGGCGCACAGATAGTTCGCTCTCATCACCACAAAAGGCCTCTTTAGTTATCTTTTGAGCCTGTCGTAATGATTTAACCTTTTTTCCAAACTCCATGAATACCTCTTTGGCGTATGTTTTTTCATAATTATAGCTTTTTTGTAAGAATTTTTCAAGATTTCAGACATATTATTTAGTTATAGTCTGTTATAGTTTTTAACTATAATACATTAAACAAAATTAAATAGTAGTATCTAAACTAAAAACCGAATCTAGAGAAATCTAACTTTCTGGGTTTATTTCCTAGTTGCTTAACTAGGAGCATATCACTCACCCTCAAGATGTTTGATTAATTTTTTCACTTTTGTAATGATGTTCTTTTTCCCTTTAAAAGCATTTCCGGAAGCGAGTTTTTGGACAAGATTCCACTCTTCGTTAGTAAGTAATTTTTTGATCCTATCGAGACTATCTTTAAAGCAGACGAACTCGTCAAGCAACATTTCAGGATTAGGAATAAGGTGAGCGACCTCGCTAATATCTTCGTAAGAGAGTTTATTCAACTGCCTCTTTTTAGACTCCTGTTTTCTTAATTCATCATTCACAAGATTAGAGAACTTAGTTTTAAAGTAGACTCTAAGTTTTTCCTGATTATCGCATAAGTCAGG
>NZ_KB904162.1 GCF_000380025.1 Streptococcus entericus DSM 14446 | reverse complement strand
TGCCTTACTCACATCAATCCCGAAAACTGCACGCATGATACTACCTCTTTGTCTTGAATGATTCCTTGTTTTAGAGATGTCATTTTCAATACTCGACGTCTAGCGTCCCACATACTTTGATAACATTCTTTCTAAAACAGGTGTCTTGCCAGTTTTTGTTGCGACGTCTAGCGTCAAAAAGCCCCACGACTTAACAAGACACCTCTACTTTATCATCTTGAGAATGAAAAAAGTAGTGAGTACTCTCTCCCGTCGGAGATTTCCTCACTACTAATCTTAGTATGTTTTTGTTGCTCTGAAATGTGGGAAAATCTCATTTATTCAAGGTTAAACTGAAAAAGTAGATAATATGTTGCTTGAGGTGTGGGTTGCCACCTAAAAAATGATTAGACGATTCGGTTTTAGCCGTGAAAAAGTCCCTAGAAGATGACAGTTCTAGGGACTTTAGTGTTTGACAAGCTAATGCTAGTCGACTTTAGAGGGGTGTTCTGTGGTATCAATGTCTTGAAGGGTAAAAAAATCGTCTATATCAACTGCTTGAGAATTGACAAGATAGCCATCATAAATCCGATGGGTTCCATCCTCACTGTTGATGTCAACTGCAAGCATGATGGTCTCTATTGAACCAGCCTCTTTTTCCAGTTCAAGGTGTTTCCAAAAAACAGAGACCTCTCCTTTATCGAGTTTGGTAGGAAATGATGCAAGCAAGGTTTTACCTTCAAACCAAGGGTAGCTGGAATAAATTTCAACGGTTACTTGCTCGCCATTTTGGAAAAGGTCAAGAGTATAATGGTCGAAACTGGATGTTTTAATGGGGTGTTTTGCATCAAACAGATGGAGTCTCCTAACAGTCCTAGCAATTGCTGCTGTGTTCAAAATAGAAATCACTATGCTAGATATGACTAAAGCGAGGAGAACTTTTTTCTCATGATACTTACTTTCATGGACTGTAGTACTGGTGTTAGTGAGCGGATCTATAGAGAGTAATAAGGTTAATCAGAGGTTATCGATGATATATTGGACAAAGTGATTCCAGATAATCTTTAGAAGGTTAGTCCTTGCGACCTCATTTTCGGCGATGAGGGACATACTTGGTAAGTCTGCAAGATACCCTTTTCCAACCAGTTTTTTATCATCAAAGACTACTTGCCCGACCACTTGTCCCTCTTTGATGGGGGCGTAGTTTGTTTTATCGGGAAAGACAGCCTTTAACTGAACGTTGTCAACAGTATCTGGAGTTGTGACGACATAAAAATCATCTTGCGTAACGGCAGAAACCTTATCCACGACACCGTCTAAGACAGGTGCAGGCGTGTCTTTATAGCTAGTGCTGGCTGGCAAGACCTTTTGCAAATGGAACTGCTCAGCAATTTGATTCAAAAAATCATGAGCAACCAGGAAGCGCTTATCGCTATCCTCACGACCACCATCAACGTCCAAAAAGATGCTCAGAACCTGCATGCGGTTCTCGTAGGAGAGACTAATCAGACCAGACCCTGCGTCTGTCGATGTTCCCGTTATTAGACCGTAAGTGTCAAGGCGAGCATAAGGCATATTTTCCAGCAGGTAGTTGTAAGTCGGAATTGGTTCGCCACCAAAATTACCCTGAGTGGCTTCAGATAGTTCTAAGACCTCTGGGAAATCATTGATGAGACGATAGCTGATGATGGCTAGATCTCGAGCAGACAGCTGATTTTCAGCGTCTTCAGGACTGTTTTCTAAACGGTAGTCTCCCAGATAACGGTTGTTTACCCCTGAGGCATTGACCAATGAGTGTTTCTTAATGCCCCAGTTATCCAAGAGGCGTCGCATTTCCTCGACGGCTTCTTGCTCACTGCCTGCGACGTGCTCAGCCAGAGCAACAGAGGCAGAACTTGAGGCAGAGATGAGGCTAGCTTTGGTAAGATCTTTCACGCTGTACTGCGGATGGGTAAAGGTGACATTTGGGATATCTGGCTCTTGGGTTAATTGCAGAGCATAGTCATTGATGGTCACCTTATCGTCCCAGTTGATTCGCTTTGCCTTAACAGCATCATAAACGAGGTAGAGAGTTAGCAAGCGACTAAGATTACCGACAGGGACTTTTTGATCAGCATTCTTTTCGTAGAGGATTTTTCCTGTGCGAACCTCAACTGCCATTCCAGCCTTTGCTGGAAGTTCAATGGTTGAGGCAAAGGCTAGGGGCGGTATGACTAGGCTAACGAGTAGAACTAAACCAACCAAATATTTTTTCATTGCGCAGGCTCCTTGTGTGCGATGTTTTCTCTATTATAACACATCTCGAAGAAATAAGAATTCGATAGGTGTATCTTCTATACCGCACAAAGCGATGTGACATTACCTGACATAAAAGGTGCTAAAACAGCCAAAAAATCGGAGAAAGTCAGAAAAAGCTCAAAAAAATCTTAAAAGAAATGCGAAATTTTCAGAATAATCACTTGCATTAAGATTTTTTTATGGTATAATGGAGAACATAAACCCAAAACTTGGCTGTTTATAAAAAGAAAAAATTGAGGTAAATCCTATGAAGAAAAGCAGAATTCTTGCCCTTGGTGGTGTGACCTTGTTATCTGCGGCTGTTTTGGCAGCTTGTGGTAATGGTTCATCAAGCAGCTCATCAGCTCCAACAACCTATACTTACGCTTATAATAGCGACCCTGAGTCATTGAACTATCTTTTGGTGAACAAGAACTCAACTGGAGATATTATTGGTAACGTTGTAGATGGTCTCTTAGAAAATGATGAGTACGGTAACTTTGTACCATCACTTGCTGAAGACTGGACAGTTTCTCAAGATGGTTTGACTTATACCTACACTCTTCGTGATGATGCCAAGTGGTTTACTGTTGAAGGCGAAGAATACGCTAATGTGACTGCCGAAGATTTTGTAACTGGTTTGAAATATGCTGCCGATCATTCAGGTGATGCAGAAGCTCTCTACCTCGTTCAAAACTCTATCGCAGGATTGGATGCCTACGTTAAAGGTGAAACAAAAGACTTCTCAACTGTTGGCATCAAAGCCATTGATGAGAAAACTGTTCAATACACTTTGACACAGCCAGAGCCTTACTGGAACTCTAAATTGACCATGGGTATTCTCTTCCCAGTTAATGCAGAATTCTTGGAAAGTAAAGGCGACGACTTCGGTTCAGCTGACCCAAGCAGCATCCTTTACAGCGGACCATACTTGATTTCTGCAATGACAGCTAAGTCATCACTTGAATACACGAAAAACCCTAACTATTGGGATGCTGATAAAGTAGCTATCGAAAACATCAAGTTGACTTACACTGATGGTTCAGATATGTCAACCTTTATCGATCAATTTGAAAAAGGTGTGTTTACCGCAGCAACTATCTTGCCAAACGCATCTAACTACTCTTCAGTAAAAGAGAAGTTTGCAGACAACATCGTCTATGGTCAGCAAAATGGTACGATTTACTACGGCGCTATCAACGTTAACCGTACCAGCTACAATCATACAGCAAAAACAACTGACGCAGAGAAAGAATCTACCAAGAAAGCTCTCTTAAACAAAGACTTCCGTCAAGCTCTTAACTTTGCGATCAGCCGTGCCAACTACCACGCTCAAGCAGCTGGTGAAGATGCCAAAACTAAAGGTATCCGTAACATGTTGACTGCACCAACTTTTGTAAACGTTGGTGAGCAAACTTACGGGGAGATCTTTGCTGAAAAGATGGCGGCTCATAGCTCAGAGTGGAAAGACGTTGACTTCTCAGACGCTCAGGACGGTCTTTACAACCCAGAGAAAGCAAAAGCTGAGTTTGACAAAGCTAAGAAGGAATTGGAAGCTCAAGGAGTAACCTTCCCAATCCGTATCGATATCCCAGCTCTTCAAACATCTGATTTGATGATGAGCCGTGTTGGATCTATCAAAGAATCAATCGAGTCAACGCTTGGTGCTGAGAATGTCCAAATCGACATCTTGCCAATGGACGAAGATCCGTTGTATGCAGCAACTTACTATGCACAAAATGCCTCACAAGAAGACTACGATATCTCAACTGTATCTGGTTGGGGACCTGACTTCCAAGACCCATCAACTTTCCTTGACGTCTTTAACCCAGAAAAAGGTGAAAACTTGAAGATTATTGGTGTTGATGCTGGCTCAAACCCAGAAATCGTGAAAACACTTGGTCTTGAGAAATTGAACCAACAGTTGACTGATGCGGCAAAAGAAACATCTGATGTGGCAGCACGCTACAGCAAGTACGCAGAAGCAGAAGCAACTCTTGCCGATGCCTCAGTACTCTTGCCGATTATCTCAGCTGGTGGTCGCCCGTCTGTAAGCAAACATGTACCTTTTACTAATTCATTCTCATGGACAGGTATCAAAGGTTCAGAATCATACAAATACCTGAAATTGCAAGAGAATGCAGTGACAGCAAAAGAATACGAAGCGGCTCGTGAGAAATGGTTGAAAGAGAAAGCAGAATCAAATGCGAAAGCTCAAGAAGACCTCGCGAAACACGTTAAATAAGAAGAAACTTTAACCCTAAAGAACTTCCGCTAATCACCTAGAGGAAGTTCTTTTGGGATTTGGAGGATAGCATGAAGAAATATATTTTCAGTCGATTATTGAGATCTTTGGTCTCCTTATTTGCCATCACCACATTGACTTATGTGTTGATTTTCACGATGGTGCCTAGGACAAAGATTTTTAATAATGACCCAAACTACACCAAAATGGCTGCCCAGCCTGATAAAAAGGTCAACTATGAAAATGGTGTTTACGAGAGAATGGGGTACATCAACTATTGGACATCAAAAGAGTTGTTGGACAAAGCAAACGATTTTGATCCATCAGTCACTGGTGAAGTGAATGACACCAATAAAAAAATCTATGAGGATTACATTGCTTCTCTTGGCAATGGCTGGACTCTTCACCAGTTTCCAGAGAGCGGGGCATTTTATGCCACACGTGAAATCCCCATGTTTTCACGTGTTCTCAATTTCTTCACCAATTTAATCGAAATTGATCACCCATGGCGTATTAAAGATGCCAAAAATCCTGATTTAGAACGTTATTTGCGTTTTGAAAATGACCCATCAGCTGGTTTTGCCTTGGTTGGTTCAGGAACTAAGCATAAATATCTGCTGTATTTTAATGGACAGTTTCCGTTTATTCATCAGAATTTTGTCAAGTTAAACCTTGGTGTATCTTATCCAACCTTCAGCAAGGTTCCTGTTCTTCAAGTTATCACTCAAACCCAAGGGAAAAAGCTCTTAAAAGAAGTGACTTTCCCAAATGGAACGAAGCGATCTAGCTCCATTGACATCTATAGCCGGACTTATCAGACACCAAGTAGTGTGGATAAGAAAACGGCTGCTCTATTTGGTGAGGGTGATGCCTACACCAAAACTCAAAACTTGCAGACTGACCCATCAATGATTGCCAACTCTGCGCTCATTGGGATATTTGGCGTGATGATTTCTTATCTGATTGCATTACCGTTAGGCTATTTCATGGCTCAGCACTCTGGGAAGTTGTTTGACTCGATTTCATCTGGGACATTGACCTTCCTCATTGCTATCCCATCTATTGCCTTCATCTACGTTTTCCGTTTCTTGGGTTCTTTGACAGGCCTTCCTGATTTGTTCCCAACTTACGGGGCACAAGATATTCGTTCGTATATCTTACCTGCTTTGGTTCTAGGTTTCTTGGGCTCACTTAGTCTAGGTTTGTGGACACGTCGTTATCTGGTTGACCAAAAACTGAGCGATTACGTTCGTTTTGCGCGTGCTAAAGGTCTCAATGAGAAAGAAATCATGACACGACACATTTTCAAAAATGCGATGGTTCCGATTGTTGCGGGTATTCCAGGTGCTATTTTGGGTGTTATCGTGGGTGCAACCTTTACGGAAACCGTATTTGCTTTCCCTGGTATGGGTAAAATGCTCATTGATGCCATCAAAGCAAACAATATCAACATGGTTGTTGGGTTGAACTTTATCTTCTCAGCCCTTTCCATTTTAGCTGTATTCTTGGGTGACTTACTCATGACAGTTCTTGACCCACGTATCAAATTATCAACTAAAGGAGGAGGCAAATAATGTCAACGATTAATCAATCAAAATTTCAATTTGTTCAGCGTGATGATTTTGCCTCTGAGGTTATTGATACGCCGAGCTATTCCTACTGGCAGTCTGTTTTCCGTCAATTTTGGAAAAAACGCTCTAGTATTGTGATGGTAAGCATTTTAACACTCATCCTTCTCATCAGTTTCTTATACCCTTTGTTTTCAGATTATGATTACAATGATGTCAGCAAAATCAATGATTTCTCCAGACGTTTTATCTGGCCTAATGGTGAGTTCTGGTTTGGTACGGATAAAAATGGTCACTCGCTCTTTGATGCTGTTTGGTTTGGTGCGAGAAACTCCATCCTCATTTCCATCATTGCAACGACGATTAACCTCGTTATTGGTGTTATCGTTGGTGGTATTTGGGGTGTGTCAAAAGGTTTTGACCGTGTGATGATTGAAATCTACAACATTATTTCAAACATCCCAAGCTTCTTGATTGTCATTGTCTTGAGTTATGCGCTGGGAACAGGTTTCTGGAACCTTATCTTTGCCATGACCATGACTGGTTGGATGGGCGTGGCCTACAGTATCCGTGTGCAAGTGATGCGCTACCGTGATTTGGAATACAACTTAGCCAGTCAAACGCTTGGAACGCCGACTGTCAAGATGGTTATCAAAAACATCTTGCCACAGTTAATCTCAGTGATTGTGACCCAGTTGTCGCAAATGTTGCCGGGTTATATTTCTTATGAAGCTTTCTTGTCAGCTTTCCAAATTGGACTTCCAATCACAGTACCAAGTTTAGGACGCTTGATTTCAAACTACTCAGTTAACGTCACCACAAACTGGTATTTATTCTGGATTCCTCTGACTATTTTGGTGTTAGTGTCTATTTCACTCTACCTGAGCGGTCAGAACCTTGCAGATGCTAGTGACCCACGTTCACATAGATAGGAGTTTATATGACAGAACAAAAAAATGTAATATTAACTGCCAAAGATGTGGTGGTGGAATTTGATGTCCGTGACCGCGTGTTGACGGCCATTCGCGGCGTGTCTGTCGATGTGACAGAAGGTGAGGTGCTGGCACTTGTTGGTGAATCTGGCTCTGGAAAATCTGTACTCACGCGAGTGTTCACCGGTATGTTAGAGTCAAACGGTCGAGTGGCTAGCGGTAGCGTGATGTACCGTGGTCAAGAGTTAACTGAGCTGAAGACCAATGACGATTGGCAGGCTATCCGTGGTGCAAAAATTGCAACCATTTTCCAAGACCCGATGACCAGCCTTAACCCGATTTTGACGATTGGTAAGCAGATCACAGAAGTGATTATCAAGCACCAAGGGGTTTCGCCAACCGAAGCTAAGGCTATGGCTATTGACTATATGGTCAAGGTTGGTATCCCTGATCCTGAACGTCGCTTTGATGAGTACCCATTCCAGTATTCTGGAGGGATGCGTCAGCGGATCGTTATTGCTATTGCCTTGGCTTGTAAACCAGATATTCTTATCTGTGATGAGCCGACAACGGCGCTTGATGTGACCATTCAAGCTCAGATTATTGCTCTTCTGAAAACCTTGCAACGTGAGTATAACTTTACCACTATCTTTATCACCCATGACTTAGGTGTGGTGGCGTCGATTGCTGACAAGGTAGCGGTGATGTATGCTGGGGAAATCATCGAGTTTGGTACGGTTGAGGAGATTTTCTATGATCCACGTCACCCGTACACTTGGAGCTTATTGTCTAGCTTGCCACAGTTGGGTGCTGCTGGCGAAGAGTTGTTCTCTATTCCGGGGACACCGCCATCTCTTTATGCGCAATTGAAAGGTGATGCCTTTGCTCTTCGCTCTGACTATGCCATGCAGATTGATTTTGAAGAGCACCCACCGGCTTTCCAAGTTACGGATACTCATTGGGCTAAGACATGGCTCTTGCATCCAGATGCACCTAAGGTTGAGAAACCAGCCATCATTCAAAACTTGCATGACAAAATCAGCGCCAAACTGGCTGGAAAGGGGTAGGAAATGACTGAAAAATTAGTTGAGATTAAAGACTTAGAAATTTCCTTTGGCGAGGGCAAAAAGAAATTTGTTGCCGTTAAGAATGCCAACTTCTTTATCAACAAAGGTGAAACCTTCTCTCTTGTTGGCGAATCTGGTTCAGGTAAGACAACTATTGGTCGCGCCATTATTGGTCTTAATGAAACCAGCAAGGGTGATATTGTATTCAACGGGGATAAGATTAACGGGAAATTGCCTGCGGATAAGCGTCGTGAGGTCATTCGTAAAATTCAGATGATCTTCCAAGACCCTGCAGCTAGCCTTAACGACCGTGCGACTGTCGATTACATCATTTCTGAAGGTCTTTACAACTTTAACCTCTTCGAAAATGAAGAGGATCGCAAGAACAAAGTGCGTGAGATGATTACGGCAGTTGGTCTCTTGCCTGAGCATTTAACTCGCTATCCTCATGAATTCTCAGGTGGACAACGCCAGCGGATTGGTATCGCACGCGCCTTGGTCATGCACCCTGAGTTGGTTATCGCTGATGAGCCGATTTCAGCCCTTGATGTGTCTGTCCGTGCTCAGGTGCTTAACCTCCTCAAGAAGTTGCAAAACGAGCTTGGGTTGACCTATCTCTTTGTTGCTCATGACCTGTCTGTGGTGCGCTTTATCTCAGACCGTATCGCGGTTATCCACAAGGGGGTTATCGTTGAGGTGGCGGAGACAGAAGAGTTGTTCAATAACCCAATCCATCCCTACACTCAGTCACTTTTGTCTGCCGTGCCGATTCCAGATCCAATCTTGGAACGCCAGAAGGAATTGATTGTCTACAATCCAGATACGCATGACTATTCGGTTGATAAGCCTGAAATGGTAGAAATCAAGCCGGGTCACTATGTCTGGGGGAACAAGGCAGAGATTGCTGATTACCGCCGCAAGCACCTCTGATTTTTAAATAACCTAAAATAAAAAAACCACCCGAAGGATAGAGGACATCTATCAAAACGGGTGGTTTTTTCTGTGGCATTAACAGACGAGGGCACAACTAGGGCTGGCATGATGTCATGCTGCTGCCTCTAGTTTTATGGGAAGGTATTCAAGGTGCTTCAGACTGGACTTAGAAAACGCATCATGTCAGATATTTGCTTGCCTGACATGATGCGTTTTGATGGTTTGGAAGGATTTTCCTCGCTCTTTTGTTTACTGGGGTGTCTAAGGCTGTGAAACGGTGCCTCGGAGACAATCAACTTAGCTTTGACCTAATAGGGCTGAATAAGCCATAATCTGCTCAACAGTCTCGTCTAGGAAGGCGATGGTGTCGCGCAACGGTTTATCTGTAGAAATATCAGCACCAATAATCAGGGCGGAGTCGAGTGGTGTTTGGCTACCCCCTGATTTGAGCAAGTCCAACCATTGCTTGGCACCATTTGGATTGTTTTTGATATTGAGGTAGCCAGCGGTTGAAATGACAAGTCCAGCTGAATAAGTATAGCTGTACAAGCCCATGTAGTAGTGGCTTTGACGCATCCAGGTGAGCGCAGCGTCATCGTCAATGTCAATAGCATCTCCCCAGAACTGGCTTAGGACCTCTTTCATGATGGCATTCAGCTGTTCTGCCCCGAACGTCTTGCCCTCTTCAATCAAGGTGTAAACTCGGCGTTGGAAAGCCGCCTCAAGAAGATGGGTGATAAAGTTATGGAAGTAAGTGTCAGTTAGGCGGTGAGCAAGGGCGAAGCGTTTCTGCCGAGGATCGTCTAGTTGATTCTCCAAATAATCGCTGAGCAACAGCTCGTTAAGCGTCGATGGGGCTTCGACAAAGTAAGTTGACATATGAGCGTTAAAGTAACTTTGGTGGTTATCTGAGAAGATAAACTGACCAGCGTGACCGATTTCGTGAATCAGGGTGTAGACATCACTCATCCGACCAGTCCAACTCATCAGGATATAAGGATGGACACGGTAAGGGTCGTTGGCGTAACCTCCAGATTCTTTACCAGTATTGGCAGCAAAGTCAACCCAGCGTTCTTCTTGATAACGAGTGATTTCGCGGGTGTATTCTTCTGTCAAAGGAGCGCAGGCTTTCATGACCAAATCGTAGGCGTCGTCGATAGACACCTCAGGGTTGAGGGCGCTATCAAGGTCGAGTTTCCAATCTGCAAAGGTCATCTTCTCTAAACCATTAACCTTAGCGACATGTTTGAGGTATTTTTGTGCTACCGGCCCAAAGTCATTCATAATCAGGTCAATCTGGCGGTCAAACAGTTGACGATCAACTTCCTGGCCAGCTAGCAGGTAATCAAAGACACTGTCATAGCCACGCATATCTGCCACGAGTTTTTCGGATTTTACTTGAGCAAGATAGGCAGCAGCAGCAGCATGTTGGTGCTTGCGAAGACCCTCTGAGAAGGATCGGAAGGCTTTTTCACGCACCTCGGCATTGTCATGGTTCTGATAAAAGTTTTCATAAAGCACAAAACCGTTCTCATAGGTTTTCCCATCAACCTCGAAACTTTCCATAGCATAGTCGCCTGCCCGCATCTTCGTATAGATGTCGTGAGGGGCGCCAAACACCTCGCGCAGATTGGCTAGTGCCTTTTCCACTTCAGGGGTTAGAGCATGTTTTTTCTGGAGTTTTGCTTGGCGAATGGCTGAGCTGAACTGAGGGTTTTTCTCTAGCTCGTCTAGGACTGACAGCTCAGCGGACATAAGGGCTGTATCAAAGAAGGATAAGGCAACCCGTGCCTTGGTCATGAACTCGCCCCCTGCTGCTGCAAGTTGAGCGAACTCTTCTTCCCCATAATCCGTTGTCTGAGGCATGAAGGCATAAGCGCTGATATGGCTGATGGCGATATAAATCTGCTCCAGTTCCATCAGAGCAGCGGTGAACTCGTCAACCGTTTGCAAGTGTTGATGGTTGCGGCTAAAGAGGCTGATGTCCTCTAAGGTCTTTTCCATCGCATTTAGAAAATCTTCGCGGTCTTTGTAGAGAGCGGTTAAGTCCCAGAGTTCATTTTCTGGAAATTCTGAACGGGCACGTTGTTTCATTTGTGTTGTCTCCTTTATCGTTAGTCATTGACTATTATAGCAAAAAATCCATCATTTCCCCAGTTCTACTCTTTTTCCTAAAAATATGGTAAAATGAAAAGACTTAGTGGCAAGCTCTGCCATGTCCAAAACCAAGAAAGTGAGGCGACGGATGACCATCAAAAAACTCGAAAGTAATAACAATAAGGCTGCTGTTCAGGAGGAAGTCGCCATCTTGCAGCAACTGCTGGAGGATGTGACACGCCGAATGATTGGTGATGAGCAGTTTGAGGTGATTGAACGCCTGACAGACTTGTCTCGCCGGCAAGCCTACCAAGGTTTGGAGGCTGAGGTGGCTAGTTTGGACACCCAACAGATGGAAATTGTGTCCCGTTATTTTTCGATTTTGCCCTTACTGATCAATATCTCAGAGGATGTCGACTTAGCTTATGAGGTCAATTACCAAAATAATACCAATCAGGATTATCTGGGGAAACTGTCGCTGACTTTGGACGCTGTTGCCTCAGACCATGATGCCAAACGGATTTTAGAGCAGGTCAATGTTGTTCCGGTTTTAACAGCACATCCAACTCAGGTACAGCGTCGTACCATGCTGGGGTTGACCAATCAGATTCATCTCTTATTACGAAAATATCGCGATGTCAAAGCAGGTTTGGTCAACCAAGACAAGTGGCTAGCTGACCTTCGTCGCCATATCGAGCTGATCATGCAGTCGGACATTATCCGAGAGAAAAAGCTCAAGGTTAAAAACGAAATCAGCAATGTAACGGAGTACTACAACCAATCCTTGATTCAAGCCATCACTAGTCTGGTGGGGCAGTACAAGGCACTGGCAGCTGATAGAGGCATTGAACTGGATAACCCTAAGCCGATCACGATGGGGATGTGGATTGGCGGGGATCGTGATGGCAATCCGTTTGTGACAGCTGATACGCTTCGCTTGTCTGCCACAACACAAGCTGAGGTGATTTTAAGCTATTATTTGGACAAAATCGCTAGCCTTTACAAAATTTTCTCACTGTCAACGAACTACGTGGGGGCTTCTGCCGCCTTGCAGGCCATGGCAGAGCTGTCAACAGACTCATCAGAGTTCCGTGAAAAAGAACTTTACCGTCGTGCCTTGACCTATATTGAGAAAAAGTTGGTCAATACTCTTGCTTACTTGTTAGACCAGGGAGAGGAGTCGCCGCGTTATGAGACGTCTGATGCCTTTCAGCGAGACTTAGTGATTTTGAAAGAATCGCTGCAGGCTCACGGGGGAGGAACCCTTGTAGACGGTGACTTTTCAGAACTTTTGCAGGCTGTGGAGATTTTTGGCTTTTATCTCGCCTCCATCGATATGCGTCAAGACTCATCAATCAATGAAGCATGCGTAGCAGAGCTGCTCCGCTCGGCCAATATCGAGGCAGACTATACCGCTCTGTCAGAGGAGGATAAATGTCGGGTCTTGCTTTATCAGTTGGAACACGACCCGCGTCTGTTGTCTGCGACCAATCAAGAAAAGTCTGACCTACTCATTTCGGAACTAGCCATCTACCAAACAGCTCGCGAGCTCAAAGATAAGATGGGTGAGGACATTATTAAACAACACATCATTTCGCACTCAGAAAGCGTCTCGGATTTGCTAGAACTTGCTGTGCTGTTAAAAGAAGTTGGTTTGGTCGATAAGGCTTTTGCCCGTATTCAGATTGTACCGCTGTTTGAAACCATCGAGGATTTGGACAATGCTGGCGACATCATGCGACGTTACCTGTCCCTAGATGTGGCTAAGACTTGGATTGCAGGGAACAAGGGCTATCAAGAAATCATGTTGGGCTACTCTGATTCTAACAAGGATGGTGGCTATCTTGCTTCAGGTTGGACGCTCTACAAGGCGCAAAATGAACTGACTCAAATTGGAGATGCTCACGGTGTTGCTATCACCTTCTTCCACGGTCGCGGTGGAACCGTTGGTCGCGGCGGTGGACCATCCTATGATGCCATCACCTCACAGCCCTTTGGGTCGATAAAAGATCGTATTCGGGTCACTGAGCAAGGTGAAGTGATCGGCAATAAGTACGGCAATAAAGACACTGCCTACTACAATCTGGAAATGTTACTGTCCGCGACCTTGAACCGTATGGTGACGCAGATGATTACGGATGAAACACAGATTGATAATTACCGTGATACGATGGACGAGATTGTGACAGACAGTTACGATAGCTATCGTGATTTGGTGTTTGGACATGAGCATTTTTACGAGTATTTCTTTGCGGCTAGTCCGATTCGTGAGGTTTCAAGCCTCAATATCGGGTCTCGTCCTGCGGCGCGTAAGACCATCACTGATATTTCTGGCTTGCGTGCTATTCCTTGGGTCTTTTCTTGGTCACAGAACCGCGTCATGTTGCCAGGTTGGTATGGGGTTGGTTCTAGCTTTAAACACTTTATTGATAAAGACCCTAGCCATCTGTCTAAACTGCAAGACATGTATCAAAAATGGCCCTTCTTTAACTCACTGTTGTCAAATGTTGACATGGTTTTATCCAAATCCAACATGAACATCGCCTTCCAGTATGCTCAGATGTGCGAGTCTCCTGAGGTGCGTGAGGTCTTCAATCTGATTTTGGACGAGTGGCAGTTGACCAAGGACATGATTTTAGCGATTGAGCAGCATGAGGAATTGTTGGAAGATTTGCCGTTCCTAAAAGCCAGTTTAGACTACCGCCTCCCTTACTTCAATGTCCTCAATTATGTCCAAATTGAATTGATTAAACGTCTCCGACGAGGGGAGTTGGACGAGACAGCGCTCAAGCAGATCCATACGACCATCAATGGCATTGCGACAGGGCTTAGAAACTCAGGCTAAACAATTTTCTCTTAGCAAGTCCTATTTTTCTCTCGTGATGGTTTAGCGAACCGTTTTCAGTATAATTTCTTCTTTTTCTGCTAAAAAGGCTTACTATTTGGCACAATTTTTGCTATACTAGGTATTGTGAAAAAAATGATAAAGAAAACGAGGGCTGTAATATGGCAGAACATCAGGATACACTGATTTATAACATTGACAAAAGCATTAAGAAAAAGGCTGATTTGATTGAGACCAATTTCTGGGCCTACGCCGTTCGTGCGATCATGGCAAGTGTTTACTTGGCAATTGGTCTAGCCATTTCAGCTTATACAGCGGACAAGCTCAATCATATTGTTGACGGTCTCGGGAAATTTAGCTATTCTTTGATGTTTGGCTGGTGCTTGGTGATGATTCTTTATATGAATGCGGAGTTAGGGACATCCAACATGATGTACATGACCTCAGCAGTCCATCGTAAGGTGATTCCATTCAAAACGGCCCTCAAAATTCTAGCTACCTGTATCTTCTTTAACTTTGTTGGTGCGGTGATTATCACTTTTCTGTTGTCTTTCACCACACCATTTCAAGCTGGTCATGTAGAAGCAGACAGTTACCTGATTGAGGCAGCTGTGGCCAAGTTGGCAAAAACTCCCCTGACCCAGTTTGTAGAAGGTGTTTTCGCCAATATCGTTGTTAATATTGCTGTTTTCGTTTCTATGCGAATGAAGGACGACGCAGGACGTGTGATTGCTCTGATTTTTATTATCTTTATCTTTGCCTTCTTAGGCTACGAGCACGTGATCGCAAACTTCTCACTCTTCTCCTTAGCCTTCTTCTCCTTCGGAAGTGGTATTGAGGGGATGACTGTCCTTAGTGTCTTATCTAACTTCCTCTTTGCAGCTCTGGGCAACTATGTCGGCGGAGGAATCTTAATCGGTCTCCTGTATAGCTGGTTGAGTAATAAATCAAAACTTTATGTTGACTAAAAAAATTCAGCGAGTCAATCGCTGAATTTTCATTTTGTTTTCATGATGTCCTGAAATCGTTGTAAGCGCGACGCTTCATCGGCATAGTCGACAGGATAGGGATAGGTTTTTGCCAGTTTAGTAAACTGCTCTAAGGCCTGCTCCGCTTTTTTATCATCGCCATCAACTAAGGAATGGTAGGCATAGGCAAAGACGGCGGCCATCGGCTGGGACTTGCTCAGAGCGCCAATCAGCTTCCAGTCCTCTTTGTCAAAAGGAATACTTGTGGTCTGCTGGCAAAGCAATTCCAGATAGCTCAGCGTGATTTTCCCTAGAACCCGATAAATCTGACTGAGCGGCTGTTGGTCAATAGCCAAGCTGTCCAGATAATTTCGTGCTTCTTCAAACTGTTCCATAGCCATCAGGCGATTGACCCAGTTCAGGCTGGCGCTAAAAATGATGGGATTTGTGATGTCTTCTTTTTCTGGGATGAGAAAGAGATCTTTTGGCATGTCCTGATAGGGCACGCCTTGTGTCATCTGGGCATGAACGGCTAGTTGAGCATAAAAGTAGAGCGAGCCTAGTGGGTGCTTGGCAATCGAGTAGATGTTATAGCCATCGTTAGGAAACGTCTTGCCCAGTGGGATCAAGTTTGTCAGGGCACCGATTAACCCAAAGAAAGCTAGCGTGTCCCAAAGTAGAGCAAATTGAGGAATGAAATAAGTCAGACCATAGCAGAGCGGCAAGGTGATGAGGTTGGCCAAGCCTCCACCGAGATTAGAGAGGACGTAGGGGATTTTGCCCTCAACAGGCTGGGGCGGTATCATCAAAGCCTGCCCAGCAGTTCCAGCGAGACTATGGCGAAAGAGTTTTAGTTTGCCATCAACACGCTGCCAGTGGAGATTGAGCAGACGATAACTGAGGAACCGATAACCCGTTAGCCAGCCAAAAAAGACATGCCCAGCCTCATGAATGGCAATTTGTAAGATACCAGCCAGTAAAAAGCAAATGATTGTTAGTGGCAATAGTAGCCATCCTTGACTGGCAGGGACATCAATGGTCTGAAGGCTTGTCGATAAAAAGCTTGAAATCAGCCAGCCACCGACAAATCCTAAGCCCATAAAGCTAATAAATGCGAGTATTGATTTTAATAGTTTCATTATTTTTTCCTTAATTGATGAGGCAATCAGATGACTAAAGCGATGTTGTCGCCACCTCTGCCAAGACGAGCTGAACAGCCTCCTCTAAACTTAGGTTTTGTGGGAGCAGGGTTTCAGGTATCTGAGTGAGGTAGTCCTTGTCGACCCACCAGCGGCGAAGGGCTTCTTCACCAAATTCAGCTGCTTTGGCTCGGGTCTGATGCCTGCGGAGAGTCTCCTCAAAGGGTAAATCGTAGTAATAAGCGTGGAGTTGGTCAGAAAACTGCTCAGCTATCTTATCAAAGACTGGTGCATACCAGTCGGAACGAAATATCCCCTCGATGATAATGGTGTCACAAAGTGTTTTGCCTGTGTCCAGTAAGCTCATGAGGAGTGGGATAGTCGGCGTGTTTGTGCCGTCCTTGGCATTTAGCATAGTGCGGCGAAGGAGATCTTGAGAGAGGAGCAGGGTATTTTCGCCCAGTTGCTGTTGGAGGACGGTTGCCAGCGTGGTTTTTCCACTACCAGCGTTGCCTCGAATGAGGATAAGAGTGGTCATTAGATTATCCTTTCTTGTCAGAGAATCGAGCGGCAGGCTGAGCAACGCTAATCAATCATCTCACTCTTGAGATAAGCATCAACCAGTCGTTCGGTAGCTTGGACAGAATCGGTGTGGGTGCGCTCGTAAGCATGGCTGGACTCGATACCAGCTCCTAGAAGCCCGTGACGGACCTCAGCCCCTGCGGACATGGCTGCCGAAGCATCCGAACCGTAGTAGGGGTAGATATCCAGCTTATAGGGAATTTGTTCCTGTTCAGCGAGGGCAACCAAATGCTGGCGCAGGCCGTAATGATAAGGTCCTGACGCGTCTTTGACACAAATGGAGACGGTGTATTCGTCGGTCTGCTGGTCGTCCCCCATTGCCCCCATGTCAACAGCGATGTACTCGACGGTCTTTGCAGGAATGCTTGAGTTGGCCCCGTGTCCCACCTCCTCAAAAGAGGAGAAGTAAACATGCGTCGTATAAGGCAATTCAACTTGTTCAGCCTTGTAGGTCTTGAGCAAATTGAGGAGAATGGCTGCGGAAACCTTGTCATCCAGATGGCGGGACTTGATAAAGCCGGTCTCTGTCACCACCGTTCGTGGGTCGAAAGAGATGAAATCACCGACCTCAATACCCAGAGCCCGTGTCTCTTCAGCTGTTTTCACTTTCTCGTCCAGTCGAATTTCCATATTGTCCTGCTGACGTTCTAGCTTACCAGCGTCACGATAGACATGGACACTGGTCTGGTGGAGCAGGATTGTACCTGATAGTTGATGACCAGTTTTCGCCACATGAATGGTACAGTTTTCACCCTCGATAGCGTTGTAGGTAAAGCCACCGACTAGGGCTATTTTCAGGCGACCGTCAGGTTTGATAGCCCGTACCATGGCGCCTAACGTGTCGAGGTGAGCCGTCAAGAGGCGGTGCTTGTCATCATTTGCCCCCTTGATGGTGACGAGTAGCCCGTCCTTTGGTGTTCGAGTTGCTGCATAGCCCATCCCCTCGACCTCGGTCTGCACCCAGTCCATGATGTGGCGCGTAAACCCTGTCGGCGATGGGATAGCGGTCAGTTGTGTGATGTAGTCGATAGTTGTCATAGGTGTCCTTTCTTTTTTTGGGAAATAGCAGAGCAGATGGACAGTAAGTCCAGTTTCTTGAAACGAGTGATTAGTGACTAGAGGTACTTCTACCGAGCCTGTGAGACCAGAGATAGGGCTCTTACCCTTAGGAGTTCGTCCGAAGACCTAAGGGTAAGAGCAGCCCTAGACTAGCTTGCGCCAGACCGTATAGAAGCACCTGTCCCAAGGTCAGGACTAAGCCAGAGGTCAAGGAAAACCAGATAAATTCTAAAGCTATGATGGGTAAAATGATTAGCCCTAATTTTTTCCAGCTTGTATAGGTGCTATGTCTGAAAACAGCTGTTACCAAGAAAATTGTACTGAACAAGAAACGCAGTAAATAACTCTCGTCTCCTTTGGCGACCATCAAGAGGGCGATGAGACAGAGTGATAGAGCAGTTCCCAGAAAAACCTCACGAGCGATTGTTAAGGCAATTCGTTTAGTCATTATTTTTTCTTCCTTTCTGCAAGTAAACATGACAGAGTCCACCAGCTACTAGATAAGCTAGACTAAGCCAGATAAGCTGAACATGCGAGACCATCAGCCCCTGTGGAAAAAAGGCAAGCCATAGCCAAGCAACTAAAATTGGCACCCCAAGTCCAAGCCAAAACTTACCCCAGCCCTTATAAGGTAGATGCCTGAGGATAGCTATCATCCAAATTCCACCGCCCAGTGGTCGATTGAAGTGAAAGCTAGGCTCACCGTGCACAAGCATAATTCCTAGAGCAACCAGAGACAGCAAACAATATCCCAGCGAGAGCTCACGCAGAAATTTCAGTAACATTGTCCTTGTCATGCCACTAACCTCCTACTAAAATAGTATAACATAAAAACGGCAAGAAAGAATCTTCTTGTCGTTTTTACAAGTTCTTAGTCCTGCTTAGGCCGGCGGGCTAGTAGGCCGAGACTTCCCAAAATCTGTACCCCTAACAAGCTTAGCAAAGCGGTGTTGCTATCGCCTGTTTTTGGTAATTGCTGAGCAGAGGTGCTTGTTTGGGTTGCCTGTGCTTGAGGGGCATTAAAGGCCTTGGCAACAATCGCACGAATCTCTTGGCGCTCGATGTCATCCAGTTGCCGCTTGTTGTCAGGAGTAGATGGAACATTAGCCTCTTGTTCCTGATTTGGTTCTAGTTCTAGCTCTGGTTCGACATAAACCAGACGGAATTCACCAAAGCCGTCATTCTTCTCAGCTGGATTGAGATAAGTAATGTCCTTGGCATTAGCCACTAGGCTTTTAGCACTATCGGCAGAGAGGAAGCGAACATCCAGCCCTTTGATGCTGTCGGTAAAGCCCCAGTTATTATCAGCTGACGGGTTGATTGTCTTTTCAGAAATGATGTAGTTGATAATGGCTTGGCGATTCTCTAAATTGAGCAGTTTATTGAGGCTTGCCTTGACCACGCCAGGGAAGTTGCCGTTAGCACGATAGTTGTTGGTCACCACGATAAATTCTTGCTGCTCATCTAGCGGTTGTCCTTGATAAGAGACATCACGGAGACGACTAGCATCTGCATTAACCAGCTTACCGTTGCGGTCGTATTTGGCTGGTTGTGTGATGTCATAGCGATAGGTCAATCCATCAATCACATCAAAGTTATAAGTGCGATAGTCTGCGTTGACAAGGTATTGAGGGTCTTTGCTGCTTGGGTCAATCTGGTTGAACTGCCCAGCTGACATCTCTAGCCATTCTTTAATATCAGCGCCTGTCAGTTTTAGGATAGCTGTCACATTGTCATAGAGGTAGAGATCAGCCACGTTTTTGATAGCGATCGGCCCAGCAGGGATATCAGTGTAATTGGTCACATCACTAAAATTCCGACCACCAGCTTTGAATGGAGCTGCAGCAGATAAAATTGGGAGATTAGCTTCGGGTGTTCCTGTCAGCTCTTGTTTAGCATACCAAATTTGGGCGTTATTAACGATTTGGATAGATGGGTCATCTTTGACCAAGGCGAAATAGCTTGTAATCGGTGCTGTTGTTGTGCCAACTTGTTGGCGAACATAACCGACTGTGCCCTCGTGTGCTTCCTTGGCAATAGCTAAGATTTGTGCGTTAACATTTTCCGATTTGGTGTCGATTTTCCGAATAGCGCCTTTGGCAGTATTTGTTTGCCATTTGCCATTAGTGTAGGTGAGGTTGAGGTCGATGACACCGAGGTGGTCACCATATTTACCTGCCATGGTAACTGGAGTGCCGTTAATCAAACCGTTAACATCATCGACACCAGGATAACGGCTGTAGAACCCCTTGCCTCCTGCTGGGAACTCTGCGTGAGAATGCCCTGTCACAACGGCATCAACCCCAGAAATGCCTGCGATTTGATAGCCAACATTTTCTTCTCCCTTATCATAGACATCATCACCGATACCTGAATGGGAGAGTACCAGTACAATATCAGCACCTGCTTGCTTGATTTTTGGAACAAGTTCTTCCAGAGCTTCGACAGCGTCACGGACGATGACCTTGCCCTCCAAGTGCGATTTGTCCCAGTTGAGGATTTGAGGCGGTGTGATGCCTGTGATACCAATGTTTAAGCTAACAGGATTTCCTTGTTTGTCTGTGAACGTTTTGGTGAGAATCTTGTGCGTGTCATAGAGTGGCTGGTTGGTTTGTGCGTCTAGGACGTTAGCGTTTACCAGAGGCATACCAGCAGTCGCCACAACCTTGTCCAAATAATCTAAACCATAGTTGAACTCGTGGTTCCCAAGTGTCCCAGCGTCAAAACCAAGAGCAGTTAGCGCCTTGTACATCGGGTGTTGCTCACCAGCTTCGATAGGGTCAACGGTAGACTTATAAGTCCCCAGCGGTGTTCCTTGGATGGTGTCACCGTTATCAACAAGAACAACGTTGCTATTCTCTGCTTTGGCTTCCTCAATAAGCACAGCGGTTTTAGCTAATCCAAGGTTTTGAGATGGCTTATCTTGGTAGTAGTCATAGTTGACTAAGTTGGTGTGGAGGTCAGTCGTGGACAGGATGCGAACATCAACAGTCTGCCCTTCAACTGGTGCGATAAACTCCTCACCGTTCGTTGCGGTAGCAGCTGTTTCTGCATTTTGAGGAGCGGTGCTGGTTGATGAAGCTGCTGCTTGATCATCCGTCTGTGTTGATGGTTGATTTAGCGTTGCATTGAGCGGATTGTTTTGCTCAGGGCTTGTTGGCTGATTTTCCTCAGCCTTGACAAGGCTTGTGCTGGCAGTAGCTAAAAGAGTTGCTAAAAGCACAGCAGTCTTTGTGCGGTAGTATTTAGACATTTTCAATCTCCTTTTCAAAAACGGTAAGATTATTATACACGAATAAGATGAAATTGGCAATACGTTTAATTGATAACGGTTGAAAACAGAATATTGATGAATTTTAAAGTCTTGTTAGAAGTTTTAGGCTTATCATTAAAAATCGGTCAAGTCTTTGCACTTTTTTTGAGAAACAGGTACAATAGAAGGAAAAACAAGTTTGAAAGAGGAGTAATTGTGCTAAACCACCACAAAGAAGTTTATTTGTTGAAGCAGGTTAACACTTATCTCAATTTTTGGGAAGTCGGCAAGGTCTTGTTGGCGCTGCATATCAGCAATGGGGCACATGTCAAACAGACACGAGATGATGGGATGACGGCTTATTTCAGTCACCCGCTGGCAGTGGCTTGTTTTTTAGCGGATAAAGAACATGATGCGGTGACGGTAGTGGCAGCCCTGCTTCATGATGTGGTTGAAGACACGGACTATACGTTGGCACAGATTCGTCAGAACTTTGGTGATGAGGTGGCCTTTATCGTTGATGGAGTGACGAAGTTCGGTTGCTGTAAGACCTGCACCATCGACAAGATTAAACAGGCAACAGATGTCGACAAACGGGTGCTAATTGTTAAACTGGCTGACCGTATCCACAACCTACAAACCCTATCAGGCATGAAAAACCTGAGCAAGCAAGCAGAGAAACTTGAGGAGACAAGAACGGTCTATCTCCCTCTGGCAAGGGCTTATCAGCTGGATGATTTGGCAGCAGTTATCGGACAGCTGATTGACGAACAAGAACAACGTTTAGAAAGAGAGGGGGTGCGTGATGGCAAACAAGGATAACAAAGGACAAAGTGTCCTTAATCAAATTAAGACCTATATGGGACCAGACGAGATTGCTTTGGTTGAAAAAGCCTATCGGTACGGGGAAAAAGCTCATGACGGGCAGTTCCGTCAATCTGGAGAGCCTTACTACAACCACCCTATTGAAGTGGCTGGCATTTTAGCGGACCTCAAGTTGGACGCCGTCACCGTTGCCTGCGGTTTCCTCCACGATGTGGTCGAGGACACGGACATTACCCTTGAGGACATGGCAGAGCAGTTCGGTCAGGAGGTTGCTACCATCGTTGATGGCGTCACCAAGCTAGGTAAGGTTGAGTACAAATCTCACGAGGAGCAATTGGCAGAAAACCACCGTAAGATGTTGATTGCCATGTCAAAAGACTTGCGAGTGATTTTGGTCAAGTTGGCAGACCGTTTGCATAATATGAAGACCCTTAAACACCTGAGACCAGATAAGCAGGAACGGATTTCCCGAGAAACCATGGAAATCTACGCCCCGCTTGCTCATCGTTTGGGGATTAGTCGCATCAAGTGGGAGTTGGAAGATTTGGCTTTTCGCTACCTTAACGAGCCAGAATTTTACAAAATCAAGCACCTGATGAACGAGAAACGCAAGGAGCGTGAAGAGCAGGTCGAGCAAATCGTCCAAAAAATCCAAGACTACACCAGCGAACAAGGGCTTCAAGGCAAAATCTATGGGCGCCCCAAACACATCTACTCCATCTACCGCAAAATGCATGACAAGAAAAAACGGTTTGATCAGATTTTTGACCTGATTGCCATCCGGTGTTTGATGGAGACGACCAGCGATGTCTACGCCATGCTAGGCTATATTCATGAACTCTGGCGGCCTATGCCAGGTCGGTTTAAGGATTATGTGGCTGCGCCCAAGGCCAATGGTTACCAGTCCATCCATACAACGGTTTATGGGCCGACGGGTCCTATTGAAGTGCAAATCCGAACCAAGGAAATGCACCGCGTGGCGGAGTACGGGGTTGCTGCTCACTGGGCCTATAAAAAAGGGATGACCAACAAGGTCGACACCAAAGAAACCGCCATCGGCATCAACTGGATTAAGCAATTATCCGAGTTTCAAAGTCAGGCCAATGATGCCAAGGAATTTGTTGATTTTGTCAAAGAAGACATCTTCTCGGAGCGCATCTACGTCTACACGCCAAATGGGGCGGTGCGTGAACTGCCTAAGGACTCTGGTCCCATTGACTTTGCCTACGATATTCACACAGAAGTTGGAGAAAAAGCCATCGGGGCTAAGGTCAACGGGAAAATGGTGCCCTTGACCCATAAATTAAAAACAGGTGACGTGGTCGAGATTGTCACCAATAAGAGTTCCTTTGGTCCTAGTCGCGACTGGCTCAAGATGGTCAAAACCAACAAGGCTAGAAACAAGATTAGGCAGTTTTTCAAAAACCAAGATAAGGAGCAGTCCATCAACAAAGGGCGTGAGATGCTGGTGACCACCTTGCAGGACAACGGCTATGTGCCCAATAAATACCTGGATAAAAAGCATATTGATGAGATTTTGCCACGGCTCAACTATCGTAACGAGGAGACCCTCTATGCTGCTGTTGGTTTTGGAGAAATTTCAGCTGTCGCTGTTTTTAATAAATTGACCGAGAAAGAGCGCCGTGAGGAAGAAAAAGCTAGAGCCAGAGCTGAAGCTGAGGAGCTGGTCAAGGGCGGTGAAGTCAAGCATGAAACCAAACGTGACGTCCTAAAGGTTAAGAGCGAGAACGGTGTCATCATCCAAGGTGCATCAGGTCTTCTCATGCGGATCGCCAAGTGCTGTAATCCCGTGCCTGGTGATGCTATTGAGGGCTATATCACCAAAGGGCGTGGCGTTGCTATCCACCGTTCCGACTGCAACAACATCAAGGGACAGGAGGGGTATGAAGAGCGCCTGATTGAGGTCGAGTGGGACGACACTAACACCAGTAAGGACTATGTGGCTGACATTGACATTTACGGTTTCAACCGCCCAGGCATTCTCAACGACATCCTGCAAATCCTTAACAATACCACCAAGACCCTGATGGCGGTTAACGCTCAACCGACTAAGGACATGAAGTTCGTCAACGTTCATATCAAGTTTGGTATTCCAAATCTCGCTACCTTGACTACTGTGGCAGATAAAATCAAGATGGTGCCAGACGTCTACTCCGTCAAACGCACCAATGGCTAAGGAGGGAGCATGAAAATCGTTATTCAACGCGTGGCAACTGCTTCGGTGGCGATTGAGGGAGATGGCAGAGCAACTATCGGGCAGGGTCTGCTCCTGCTGGTTGGGATTGCTCCAGACGATACTGTAGCAGACATTGCCTACGCTGTGCGAAAAATCGCCAACATGCGACTGTTTGCTGACGAGGCAGGCAAAATGAATCGGTCCATCCAAGACATCAAGGGGGAGGTTCTTTCTGTCTCACAGTTTACCCTCTTTGCACAGACCAAAAAAGGCAATCGCCCAGCTTTCACAGGAGCAGCACAGCCAGAGCTAGCTAGCCAACTCTATGATCGGTTCAACGCCGAACTTGCCCAACATGTTCCTGTCAAAACTGGCCTTTTCGGAGCAGATATGCAGGTCAGCCTCGTCAACGATGGACCAGTGACCATCGTCTTGGATACTAAGGAAAACTGACGAGTAGTCAAGTGTCTCAATCTGTTCCGTCTAATTCAATAAGCCTTGGCTTGGTTCATCGTCGTCAACATCGTTAAACACTTTAGACAGCTTGGTCAAAAACGATTTCTTTGAGGTCGTTTTTGCTGGTGCTTTTAGAAAAATCTGCTATAATGGTAAAAAACGAAATGGAGAGTTATCATGTCCGCAACCAAGATGTCTGCACAAGAAATCATTCAATTTATCGCCCAAGCCAAGAAAGTCACTCCAGTCAAGGTCACTTTTGAAGGGACGCTAGCGGGAGAAGTCCCAGCCAGTGTGACCAAGCTAGGCAATGTCCTCTTTGGTGATTGGCAGGAGATTGAGCCCTTGCTCTCTGGTCTAGTTGCCAACCGTGACTATGTCGTGGAAAATGACGCCCGTAACTCAGCAGTGCCCTTGCTGGATAAAAAGGCCATCAATGCCCGTATCGAGCCAGGTGCGATCATCCGTGACCAAGTGACCATCGGAGACAATGCTGTCATCATGATGGGGGCGGTCATCAACATCGGAGCTGAGATTGGTGAGGGGACCATGATTGATATGGGCGCTATCTTAGGAGGGCGTGCGACTGTCGGAAAAAATAGTCACATCGGTGCGGGAGCTGTCCTTGCAGGTGTGATTGAGCCTGCCTCTGCCCAGCCTGTTCGTGTCGGGGACAATGTCCTTGTCGGTGCCAATGCTGTGGTGATTGAAGGAGTACAGATTGGCAGTGGATCTGTCGTTGCGGCAGGAGCCATCGTCACTCAAGACGTCCCAGAAAATGTCGTGGTGGCAGGTGTTCCAGCCCGCATCATCAAGGAAATTGATGAAAAAACCCAACAAAAAACAGCTTTGGAAGAAGCCTTGCGCACATTATAAGACAGAGACCGCTTGCCGGTCTCTTTGACTAGAGGAATAAAAATGACACTTGATTTAGTAACCATTCGCCGTGACCTCCATCAGATACCTGAGCTGGGCTTGGAGGAGAAGATGACACAGAGCTATCTGCTGGAGCAGATACGCCAGCTCAACAAGCCGTACATCGACCAAAAACTGTGGCAGACAGGGGTTTTGGTCTTTGTGCGGGGCTATGCGTCTGAGAAAACCATCGGCTGGCGGACGGATATGGACGGTCTACCGATCGTTGAAGAGACAGGGCTAGACTTTGCCAGTCAGCACGAGGGGCGGATGCACGCCTGCGGGCATGATGTCCATATGACCATTGCCTTGGGGCTTTTGGAAAAAATAGCAGGGCAGCAACCCAAGAACAACATGCTCTTCCTCTTTCAGCCAGCTGAGGAGAATCTAGCTGGTGCCAAGCTCATGTATGATGATGGAGCGTTTGGTGAGTGGTTACCAGATGAGTTTTACGCCCTCCATGTCAGACCAGACATGAAGGTCGGTGACATTGCGACCAACGCGGGCACTCTCTTTGCAGGTACTTGTGAGGTGAAAATTACCTTTAGAGGCAAGGGGGGGCATGCTGCCTTTCCTCACGAGACCAAGGATGCCTTGGTGGCGGCTAGCTACTTTGTCACCCAAGTCCAGACAGTCGTCAGCCGTAACGTTGACCCAATTAAGGGCGGCGTGGTGACTTGTGGGCACATGACAGCTGGTACGACCAACAATGTCATCGCAGATACGGCTTTTCTGCATGGCACCATTCGCAGCCTGACCCAAGAGAATAGCCTACTCATGCAGGAGCGGGTGCGGCAGTTAGCACAAGGTGTCGCCCAGTCTTTTGACATGACGGTGGACATCGAGCTCAACCAAGGCGGTTATCTGCCTGTGGAAAATCACCCAGACTTGGCTAAAAACCTGATGGCGTTTTTTGAGAAGGCAGAAGGGGTCAATTTGATTGACTGCCCGCCAGCCATGACGGGTGAGGATTTTGGCTACCTGCTCCATAAAGTTCCTGGGGTCATGTTCTGGCTGGGCGTTGATACCCCTTACCCTCTCCACCATCCAAAAATGAGCCCAGACGAGCGAGCTATTGCCTTTGCGGTAGAGCAAGTCGGACATTTTCTGAACAGTCGCCTCAACTAATTGACGACGTCACTAGATAAAGAAAACACTTGTCATCTATGTTGATGTGGCAAGTGTTTTTTGTCAACTATTCTTAAATAAATTGCTTATTTGTCATAGAACCTGTAATTTTGTTGGCACAAAAAAATCAGCCGAATGGCTGATTTTAAAAAGGGGTGTGTTAAGTTGTTGAAAACTTAACTTTAGGAGATTTATGAAAAAGAGAGTAATAGGGGTTAGCTATCACTCACCACTTTGGGAAAGTGGTAGTTTTAGGAAGGATTTGATTATAGCCCCGAAACCTTAAACAAACCTTAAACTGGCTTAAGGTAGCAAAGATTATCCAAAAATTGGAAAATCTGCTATGATAGAGACATGATAAAAAAGAAACAGCGACAGGAGATTTTGGCTTGGCTTAGAGCTTGGTCGCCTGAGGAAAAAGCCCTTGTTGACCAAGGTCTGTTGGAAAAATTACTTAAACACGACGCCTATCGTCAGGCTCAGACAGTGGCAACCTATCTATCCCTCCCCCACGAATGGCAGACGGCTCCCTTCATTGACCGTGCGCTGTCAGACGGTAAACAGGTAGTCGTCCCAAAGCTTGTCGGTGACGCAGAGATGGTCTTTGTTCCCTACCGTTCAGATGAGCTGACCGAAGGCGCTTTGGGGATTTTATCACCGACGTCTCATGATGTGGTTGATAAGTCTGAGATTGACCTCATTCATGTACCAGGGCTACTTTTTAATCGTCAAGGCTATCGTATCGGCTATGGTGGCGGTTTTTATGACCGCTACTTGGCAGACTATGAGGGCATGACCTTGGCGACGGTTTATGAAAAGCAGCTCTGCCATTTTACACCTGAGCCCCACGATATAGCAGTAAAGGAGTTGATTTATAGTGAGACAAATCCGTAAATTTTATAGAGATTACCCGATAACAGCTGGGCTGTTAGTGATGATGGTGGCGGTTTATCTAGTGATGAACCTCGTCTTTCCCTTCTATGCGACCAGCAACACCGCTATTTTGACCTTTGGTGGGTTATTTGGCGCCTTGATTCGCGTAGACAGTAGCCAGTGGTGGCGGATAATATCCAGTAACTTTGTTCATATTGGCTTGCAGCACCTATTGATGAACGGCTTTAGCCTCTACATCGTCGGTAAAATAGCAGAGCAGGTTTGGTCGAAACGAGATTATATCCTATTGTTTTTGGTGTCAGGCGTTTTTGGTGGTTTATTGACCATCGCTTTAGCCCCTCAAGTCCTATCAGCAGGCGCCTCATCGTCTATCTTTGGTCTCTTTGCAGGGGTGGCTATTATGGGATATTTTGGGCATAATCTCTTGCTTAAACAGATGGGGCGGAGCTTTCAAACCCTGATTGTTGTGAACTTGTTGTTTAACCTCTTTATGCCAAGTATTAACATCTGGGGCCATTTAGGGGGGGCGATTGGTGGTGCTTTGTGTGCCGTTATCTTGCCAAACCGTGTCGACCCGTATGCTTTTTCTAAAAAACAAAAGCAGCAGGCTTTGCTAGCTCTTCTTGGTCTCAGTGCCCTGTTGTTAGCCCTATTTTACCTGAGATAGATAAGGGATGTTAACCCATCGGTCGTTCCTTACTTCTAAACGGTATGGCTTAGGAGGCAACAGCAATATTTAAGGCTTGTTCAGCCATAAGGATAATTTGGCAGGTGAAGGGTATCTTAAGCAACCAGCAGTGTTTTGTCGGTCTTAGAGTTCCCAATGAACGACAAGGGCAAGTCTAGTGCTGCCAGAACCAGTCAAGGATTGCTCATAGTTACCACGTCTTATTTGCTTGATGAGGATAAAAGGACGAGACGGAGACAAAAGTAAATGGCACCCCAACAGTTGGATACAACATCTAACTGTTGGGGTGCTATTTTTATGATTTTGGATGACAAAGCCAGCATTCGATTCTCCTCCTTAAGGTGCTGATGTCGCCGTCTGATCAGGCCTGTAAAAGCTGATGACACCAGCGTATTAGAGCGCTCAACCTCTACGTCTTACTTAGTTAATAATACCAAGAGGGAGAAATTAGGACCGTTATCCTAGGCTTAGCCCGCTCCTATATAGTCGATAGGAGAGGGCGAGTTCTGACGAATTACCGGATGGGCTCTGCGCTTTTTGGTACAAAAAAGCTCCATCTTCTGCCGTTACTGTTTTCTGACAGAAGATAGAGCTTTGTGATAGCCAGGCAGATGATGACTGATTTTATTTCAATTTGATGTCTGCATGGTCATTGATAATGGTTAGCTTGTTTTTGTTACCTGCTCGGCTACGAGTGGCTTTTTGGTCATTGTCTGTAATGTCTTTCAGACTAGGGTCCAAGGTTAGCTGACCGTACTCGCTGGTTGTGAGGTCTAGGTCGATGTTGTTTTTGCTGGCTTCAGATAAGCTGATGTCAACGAGATACTCTGATGTGGTCATCGTCACATCACCCAGAACAGTTAGGTTTTCAGCAGAAATCGAAGCTGCCGAAAATGTCATCTTGGTGTTGTCCAGGGTCGTGTTTTTAAGTTGCATCGGGGCATATTCTCCCTTGATGGTACTGTTTTTGATGATGCTGTCTCGAACAGTAAAGTCGCCGTTATAGGTGATGGTAGCGCCATCTAGGGTCGTTTTGTTAAAATACAGGGCATAATAATTATCACTGGTGATGTTTTTGAGGTGGCTATCATAGAATGTCCCATTGCCAATGCGCCCCTTATCTACCGTCAGTTGCTGGGCATTCAAATGAGAATGAGGGGCGTCAAGCGTTTTAATGTGCGCATCGCTGATAAAGAGGCTACCGTGGGTTGCGATGCGTAACTCATCAAGTGTTATGCCTTTAGGCAAGGCGAGGGAGATTTTACCATTTTCACGATTGATGCTGTTCATGATTTTACTGATGACGTTGAGCCCACCTTGGAGGATAATCTTCTCCTCCTGTTCGCCGTGGTCAGTGAGGCTGAGTTTACCATTGGTATCAGAGAGATTCACCTTGGTATTTTCCTCATCTTCCCAGTAATGGTAGGTCAGGTGAATCTTATCGTCATCAGAAGGGTAAACATCAATGTATTTGTTCGTAGCAGCGATATCGATGCTCTTTATGTCTGTGTAAGTTTTGGTGACTGTCACAGGTTGGTTGAGCTGGCGTAATCGGTCAAAACCACCTGTCAGCAAGCTACTGAACACCATAACCAGTCCGATAATCAGACTAGCAAAGCCGAAGATAAAGAGACTTTTAAGGGTAATCTTTTTCATGCGCGTTGTCCTTTCTTGATAATCCATTTGACCAAGGTTTTAAGACCATGAGCAGTCCACTTGCCAAAGACATAAACCAAAAGTGCCAAGAGCAAGGCGCTGCCCAGCATGGCTAGACCGCCACCAAAACCGAGGGCGAAAAGTTGCCCCTGCCCGAGATAAGCCAGGGCATCCCAGAGGAAGATCCCAGCACCGATGAAAAGGGTTAGGCAAAATGACGCACCAACCACCATCAGGCTAAAAAAGAGAGCGACTAGGGCACCTAATAGAGCTAAAATGATTAAAATAACAGGAATTCCAACAGGAATGGCGAAGATGGCTAGGATAATCAGCCAAATCATCTGCCGCTTGGTGCGTGGTGGGTAACGGTCTTCCATGACCTTTTTATCCAAGATGTTGTTAATCAAGTCCCTGGCGGCCTCTTTGGGTGTACCCAGTTCTGCCATCACCAAGGCTTCATTTTCCTCGCCTGCTTCTGCAAAGTACTCGGTAAAGTAAGCCATGGCCTCCTCATAATCTGCCTGGGGTAGCTTGCGTAAGTGGCTGTCGAGCTGCTTGAGGTATTCAGTTCTTGTCATGTGTCAATCTCCCTTCGATGATGTCGTCTATCTTGCTTGTGTAGAGCTGCCACTCTGCTTTTAGATAGACAAGTTGTTCCCTTCCGTTTGGGGTTATGGAGTAGTATTTCCTCGTCCGTCCCTGATGTTCCTGAGAGTAGGTCGTCAGGTATCGCTCTTGAACCAAGCGTTTCAAAATCGGGTAGAGGGTCGACTCCTTGATGTTGGCAATCAACTTGATCGTCTGACTGATGTCATAACCATAAGAATCATGGTCTGACACAATCGCCAGAATCAAGAATTCGATGACTGTGGCTGATGTTGGAAAATACATCCTGTCACCTCCTTGTATAAAATTTTTATATATAAATTGATTATATATAAAAATAATACACATGTCAAGACAAACCTCAAAAATAATTTGCCATCTTCTAAAATGAGTGTGACGCAGCTGAAAAGCTCTGCTATTTCTCCGTAAACGAACAAGTTTGTAAGGTTTTTTCGAGAGTTTTTTCAGGCTAATTGGTGAAAAAATACCTTAAATGAGGTATAATGACAGTTATGAATGTTTTACTTTACTTGGAAGCCGAACACTACCTCAGAAAGTCAGGTATTGGTCGTGCCATCAAGCACCAAGAGCGCGCGCTGGATTTGGCTGGTGTGGCTTATACCAAAAATCCGGAAGATTCCTATGATTTGGTGCACATCAATACCTATGGTTACAAGAGCTGGTTGTTGATGGCTCGTGCCCAAAGGGCTGGAAAGAAGGTCATTATGCATGGGCACTCGACAGAGGAGGATTTTCGGGATTCTTTTATCGGCTCAAACCTGGTCAGTCCTCTATTCAAGTGGTATCTCTGCCAGTTTTATCAGAAAGCTGATGCCATTATCACGCCGACAACCTATTCCAAGTCTTTGATTGAGCGTTACGGGATTACTCGTCCGATTTATGCCGTGTCCAATGGGATCGACCTTGCTCGCTACCAAGCAGATCCTGCTAAGGAAGCAGCTTTTCGTCAGTATTTTGGTTTGACAGATGACCAGCCTGTGGTCATGTGTGCAGGTCTTTACTTCAAACGTAAGGGGATTGAGGACTTTGTCAAAGTGGCAGAGCGATTGCCACATGTTCGTTTTATCTGGTTCGGAGAGACCAACAAGTGGGTAATCCCTTGGTCAGTCAGACGGATTGTCGAAAAACATCACCCAAAAAATGTGACGTTCGCAGGTTACATCAAAGGAGATATCTTTGAAGGTGCGATGACCGGGAGTGATGCGTTTTTCTTCCCAAGTAAGGAGGAGACGGAAGGGATTGTTGTCTTGGAGGCTTTAGCTAGCCGCCAGCATACTGTTTTGAGAGACATCCCTGTTTACAAGGGGTGGGCTGATCACCAAGCGGTTCATTTAGCATCAGATGTGGACGGCTTTGTGGATGCGTTGACAGCTATTCTATCAGGAAAAACAGACAAAAGAGAGGCAGGTTATGCTGTCGCTCAGTCCCGCGCCATCAATCGTATCGGTGAAGCGTTAAAAGCAGTTTATCAAGAGGTCTTAGATTTTACAGATTGACCTCTATAAAGGAGAGGTTATGCGTATCGGTTTGTTTACAGACACTTATTTTCCTCAGGTTTCTGGTGTTGCGACCAGTATTCGGACCCTAAAAGAAGAGTTGGAAGAACTAGGGCATGAGGTTTATATCTTTACGACAACAGATAAGGCAGTCGGTCGCTACGAGGATCCGACGATTATTCGTCTGCCCAGTGTACCTTTTGTGTCCTTCACGGATCGTCGTGTGGTCTATCGCGGGTTGATGACATCTTATCGCATTGCCAAGGCCTACCAACTAGACATTATTCATACCCAGACGGAGTTTGGGATGGGTAACCTTGGGAAATTGATTGGCAAAGCCCTGCGGATTCCTGTCGTTCATACTTACCATACCCAGTATGAGGACTACGTTGACTATATTGCCAAGGGCAAGATTATTCGCCCCGGGATGGTCAAATATATCGTTAGAGGCTATCTCAATAATTTGGACGGCATCATTTGCCCAAGTCGTATCGTCACCAATCTTTTAGAGGGCTATGAGGTTAAGCCTGTGAAGCGGACGATTCCTACAGGCATTCAACTGGATCAGTTTGTTCGCGATGATATTTCACAAGAAGATGTTGACCGCTTGCGACAGGATTTAGGGTTTCAGCCGAATGACACCATGCTTTTAAGCCTGTCTCGTATTTCTTCTGAAAAAAACATTCAGGCTATCCTAGCTAGTTTGCCAGAGGTGTTAAGTGAGTACCCGCATGTTAAGCTGGTTGTGGTTGGAGATGGGCCTTACCTGACAACCCTCAAGCAACTGACGACCCAACTAGGTTTAGAGTCATCGGTGATTTTTACTGGTATGATTGAACATAATCAGGTTGCTTTGTATTATAAGGCTTGTGACTTTTTTATCTCGGCTTCAACCAGTGAGACACAGGGGCTAACTTATACGGAAGCCTTGGCTTCTGGTAAACCAGTCATCGCTCACGGCAATCCTTATCTTGATGACCTCATCACAGACAAGATGTTTGGCACACTCTACTACGATGCGAGGGATTTGCCTGCTGCGATTATTGATGCGCTTGTCAGCACGCCAGAGATGACACAGAAGCATTTAACTCAAAAACTAAACGCTATCTCAGCTCAGCAATTCGGCAAGGCTGTCTATAACTTCTACCTTGATGCGATTATCGCTAAAGCAGCCTGTCGCCAGTACAAGTATTCTCTGACACTGGAAGGCAGTCCAGCAGACCGCTCCCTTCAGCTTGTCAAGCAAACGGCAGTCTTGCCGGTGACGCTTGTCAAAAAGACAGCAACGACTTCTGCCAAAGTCTTCAAGGCACCGATTAAAGTGATTACAAGTATCAAGGATTTCTTGGAGTAGTGCAGCTTGCTTGTGCTTGCTGGCTATCAGGGAGTGTCTCATGAGAAAAAACGATTATCACTATCTGCCTGATGTGATTGGATCGGTCATCACTTATTGGTTATCGGAAATCTATTATCTGTTGATGATTGTTGGTTTTGCACCCTATGATTATCTGGTCTTGAAAGGTCTTGCGGTGTCTAATCTCCTCGTTTTTACCCCAATCATCATTATCATTGTTTCTTTTCACTATGGCGTAAAAAATGGCATCTCTCTTACCTTACCTATCCTATTGGCGGTGGCTTACTTACCTTCTCTTGATTTTACTGGGTCTGTGACCGATAGGGTAGCTAAAATTAAAAAAGTATTTCTCTATGTGCTCTATATTTATTCGGTGACCCATTCGACAGGGATTGAAATCTATCTTCTGATTTACGGTGTCCTATCTCTGATGGCAGTGGCTACTGGGGAATGGCTACGCTTGATATTGAAAAAAATGAGGCAGAAGTCTTGAAATTTTCCCAAGGTATGTTAGAATAGTTGGGAAGACATGTCGTTCTTGTCAGGCATTTTAGAGAGTATCTGGTTGGTGAAAAGGTACAAGACTGCAAGAGATGATACTCCTTCCTTGATTTTATGCAAACATAAAAGGGTGGTCCCCTTATCACCGAACATGAGGTTCATGGCTTTTTGCCGTGAATAAATGAAGGTGGAACCACGTTGCGACGTCCTTTTACGAGGGCGTCGTTTATTTATTTTAGACGTTAGCCTAAATGCTCACGTCTCTAAAAAAGAATGAAAAAATATAGAAAGGAACTGAAGGGTCAAGCTCGTATTCATTCTAACTGAATACGGTACGGACGGCGGAAAAACGATAAATCTCCCTAGCAGCTAGCTTCTGCGGTTGATTTCCTATTTTTCTGAGTCCGTTTAACACCCTTTATATCTTAAATGATGATTAAAATCACTTTCCCAGATGGTGCGGTGCGTGAATACGCCAAAGGCACAACAACTTATGACATTGCTCACTCTATCAGCCCTGGTTTGGCGAAAAAAGCCTTAGCTGGTAAGCACAATGGTGTCTTGATTGACACCGTGCGTCCGATTGAGGAAGATGGCAGCCTTGAAATCGTCACTGCTGACCACGAGGACGCCTTGGACTTGCTCCGCCACTCAGCCGCTCACGTCTTTGCCCAAGCGGCTCGCCGCCTCTTCCCTAACCTGCGTTTGGGGATTGGTCCTGCCATTGAAAATGGCTTCTACTATGACACAGATAATGGTGAGGGGCAGCAAATTTCCAATGAAGATTTGGAAGCTATTGAAAAAGAGATGGCCAAGATTGTCCAAGAAAACCACCCATGTATCCGTGAGGAAATCACCAAAGAAGAAGCACTGGAGCTCTTTGCGGACGACCCATACAAGCTGGAGTTGATCAATGAGCATGCGGACAAGGGCTTGACCGTTTACCGTCAGGGCGAATTTGTCGACCTCTGCCGCGGCCCGCACGTGCCGTCAACAGGCCGTGTGCAGGTCTTTAAGCTCCTCAATGTCGCCGGTGCTTACTGGCGGGGCAATTCTGACAATGCCATGATGCAGCGGGTCTACGGGACAGCGTGGTTTGACAAGAAAGACCTAAAGAGCTACCTGCAAATGCGGGAAGAAGCCAAAGAGCGTGACCACCGTAAACTTGGTAAGGAATTGGATATTTTCATGATTTCCCAAGAAGTCGGACAAGGTCTGCCGTTTTGGTTGCCAAATGGTGCGACTATCCGTCGTGAGCTGGAGCGCTACATCGTGGATAAGGAGTTGGCGTCTGGCTACCAGCATGTTTACACGCCACCGCTTGCCAGCGTTGACCTCTACAAGACCTCTGGTCACTGGGATCATTACCATGAGGACATGTTCCCTGTCATGGACATGGGAGATGGGGAAGAGTTTGTCCTGCGTCCGATGAACTGCCCGCACCATATTCAGGTCTTCAAGCACCATGTGCACTCTTACCGCGAGTTGCCGATCCGTATCGCCGAAATCGGCATGATGCACCGCTACGAGAAATCAGGTGCCCTGTCAGGTCTTCAGCGGGTGCGGGAAATGTCCCTCAACGACGGTCACTTGTTTGTCACCCCAGAGCAGATTCAGGAAGAATTCCAAAAAGCCCTGCAGCTCATCATTGATGTTTATGCGGACTTTAACCTGACCGAGTACCGCTTCCGTCTGTCTCTACGTGACCCAGAGGACAAGGAAAAATACTTCGACGACGACCAGATGTGGGAGAATGCTCAAGGCATGCTGAAAGCTGCCCTTGATGAAATGGGTGTGGACTACTTTGAAGCCGAAGGCGAAGCAGCCTTCTATGGTCCGAAATTAGACATTCAGGTTAAAACAGCCCTTGGAAACGAGGAAACCCTATCCACCATTCAGCTGGACTTCCTCTTGCCAGAACGTTTTGACCTCAAGTACATCGGCGCAGATGGTGAGATGCACCGCCCTGTCATGATCCACCGTGGGGTCATTTCAACCATGGAACGCTTTACCGCTATTCTGATTGAAACCTATAAAGGGGCCTTCCCAACTTGGTTGGCGCCAACTCAGGTGACGGTGATCCCGATTTCTAACGAGGCTCATTTGGACTACGCTTGGGAAGTGGCAAAAGCCCTCAAAGACCGTGGTGTCCGTGCCGAAGTCGATGAGCGCAACGAGAAGATGCAGTACAAGATTCGGGCGTCACAGACCAGCAAGATTCCGTACCAGCTGATTGTAGGGGATAAGGAGCAGGCAGACCGTGCGGTCAATGTCCGCCGCTACGGCTCTAAAGAAACTGAAACGGTTGCCCTTGACAGCTTTGTGGAGAGCATCTTGGCAGATATCGCGAGAAAGTCGCGTAAGGATTAATGAGAGACTTAAAAACCTGCGATTGCAGGTTTTTAGTTGGTATAATTTGGTAAGGAGGAATTTAATATGGGATTGTTTGACCGTTTTTTCAAAAAATCAGAACCAGATTCAGTTGCTAGAGATTATCAGAATGTAGATCCTTACCTAGCTCAACCACAGTTTTATCAAGACCAAGATGGAAAGACCTTTGGTAGCTTTGCGCTAACGGAAGGGACCCTGACCCTCTTGCCTCATGCGCCTGAAACCAGTTATGCTGTAGATGATCAGTCCATCAGTGATTACCGCTTAGCCCTGATTAGTACCAGCCGTGACGACCTGATTGGGATTGTCGACTTCCAGGCTGCCCTTCCCTTGTTGAGGGAAATGGCGGTGCAGACAACAGATACCCATCTACTCTTGCCGCCCTTAAGCCTTGAAGAACTTGAACGTATCGTAACAAACGCAACAGCATAATGTTTGAGTAGCTTGTTTTCTACCATTTGTCAAGTCTATCAAGGTTTTAGAGAAAAAATAATTTTCATACAGTCATCAAAATAGGGAAGTGACCTTACTTTACACTAAAGATTTACATAAAAAGTGTATACAAAACCAACACCTTATTTTGTGATTTTTGAAATAAGGTGTTACAATAATATGGCATAAACAATTTTACTGATTTTGGGTTAAAGTGTAATCGTAAAGTTTGTTATGCATAATGAGGTAATACATTGTCCGAATGAGACGATGTATGGAGGCAATCGTGTGTGGCTTG
>NZ_KB904161.1 GCF_000380025.1 Streptococcus entericus DSM 14446 | reverse complement strand
ACTTAACGAAGCCACGATTAAAAAATATATACAGGAGCAAAGAAATTATCCAGTGGATGATTTCTTCATGAGCTTAGAAATAAGAAGGCGAATTAACATGACATCGCACTTGATAAATTGAGTGTGAAAGAATACGAAGATCCCTTTAGGGATAATGGCAAGTAATACTAACACCTCTTTAAGAGGCGAGTGACGAGTCAAAAGCAGTGAGGCTTGAACAAAGTGAAAGAAAGCAGCATAGGCGCTGGCTGGTGATATGGGCTTATAGCCCCTGTTCAAACCACCCGTTTGACGGGTGGTTATGATTGTCATTAAAATAGGGAAGCGATTCTTGAGCTTTACTGCCAGTTCAGAGGTAGTTTTTGAGATCCGATTAGGCAATGCCTCACTGTTGAGTGCGTTAAGGCTGTTAAACCTTAGCAGGACGAACACCGAGTGAACGATAGCTCGACCATACATGTTATTGGTTGAACAGCCCGTACAATATTATAAGGGAACGTTTTCTTGCTCAACTTGTCGCCTCAAACAGCTAATTTTAGCTTGTTTAAGCGATGTGTAGAGTGATGAACAGCGTTGCGTGATGCCAGATGATCGTTTGTGCTCCATTCTTTTTTTAGTCTCCTATCTTGACTTTATTATCGGTCATATAGTAGGATAAATAGCGGATATCGTATGGAGGAAAAATCATGAATGAGAAAAGACTAGCCCAGAAAGCTAATATTGTCTTTCGAAAGGCACAGTTGACGATCGATAATTATGTTGTGCCGAACCTACGCGAGTATGGCATCACCCATACCCAGTTTGGGGTTCTGGACTATCTCTATAGCAAGGGTGAGCAAAAGGTTGGGCAGATTTTATCAGGCTTGCTAGCAACTTCTGGTAACATGACCGTGGTCATTAAAAATATGGAAAAAAATGGCTGGGTGTGGACAAAAACTTGTCCTGAGGATAAACGTGCTAAGCTCGTTGGTTTGACTGAAGCGGGTCGTGCGTTAATCGAGCGAGTCCTGCCAGAGCATTTAACCAAGGTCGAAGAGGCCATGTCTGTTCTGACTGATGATGAACAGGAGCAGTTGATTACCCTGCTTAAAAAATTCAAAAATTTGTAAGCAAAAGACTTTACAAATTTTTTTAGCTGTTGTATAATCACTACATAGTAATATTTGCTATAAATCTATTTTAAGGAGATAGCATGTCTATCATTACTTCAATCAAATCGTTGTTTTCAAAGAAGGAGGAAACAGTTATGTCAAAAAATATTTTGTTTATCGTAGGGTCATTGCGTCAAGGTTCATTTAACCACCAGTTGGCTCAAGCTGCTGAGAAGGTTTTAGCTGAGAAAGGTGCAACAGTGACTTACTTGGACTACAGCCAAGTGCCACTCTTTAACCAAGAATTGGAAGTCCCAACGCTTCCTGCGGTACAAGCTGTGCGTGATGCGGTGCTTGCTGCTGATGCGGTATGGTTCTTCTCACCAATCTACAACTTCTCTATCCCAGGTGTCTTGAAAAACTTGACTGACTGGCTCAGCCGTGCTCTTGATTTGTCAGAAACTCGTGGTCCATCAGCGATTGATTCAAAAGTAACAACTGTGTCATCAGTGGCTAACGCAGGTCACGACCACCTCTTCCCAGAGTTCCAACAACTCTTGACCTTCATCCGTACCCAACCTGTTGGTGAGTTCACTGGCGCTTTGGTTAACCCAGAAGCTTGGGCAACAGGTGAGTTGACCGTTTCTGAAGAAACGATTGCGAAACTTTCTGCTCAAGCAGATACTGTTTTAGCTGCCATTAACTAGGTATACGAAAATCTTGTTCTTTATTGAGCAGGATTTTTACTTTGTGAAAAAAACAGCTTATTAAAAACTAAAACTGACCTATAACAGTTGCGAAAGCGGTTGAAATTCTTGCACTTTGTGAATTTTTCCGATAAAATAATAAGGTAATCTAAAAAATTTGGAGGCCGAAATGGTAACACTCTCAAAAGAGACACATTTGGAAATGTATCTAAAAATGCAGCGCATTCGTGAATTCGATATGCGGATTAACAAACTGGTTCGTCGTGGCTTTGTTCAAGGGATGACCCACTTCTCAGTTGGTGAAGAAGCTGCCAACGTTGGTGCAGTACAACATTTGACTTATGATGATTGCTTCTTCTCAAACCACCGTGGTCACGGTCAGTCTATCGCGCAAGATATGGACTTGAATGCCATGATGGCTGAGCTTGCTGGTAAAGTGACAGGTGTATCTAAAGGCCGTGGTGGCTCTATGCACTTGGCAGACTTCAAACGTGGCAACTACGGCACTAACGGTATTGTTGGTGGTGGTTATGCCATGGCTGTCGGTGCAGCTCTTACCCAACAGTATAAAGGCACCAACAACATCGCTGTTGCTTTCTCAGGTGACGGTGCGACCAACGAAGGGTCATTCCACGAGTCTGTGAACATGGCAGCAACATGGAAACTCCCTGTGATTTTCTTCATCATCAACAACGGCTATGGTATCTCTATGGATATCAAAAAAGCGACAAACACGCCTCACCTTTACACACGTGCGGAAGCTTACGGGATCCCAGGCTTCTACGTAGAAGACGGAAACGATGTGTTGGCAGTTTACGAAACAATGGGCAAAGCCGTTGAGCATGTGCGTGGTGGAAACGGACCAGCTATCGTTGAAGTGATTTCTTACCGTTGGTTCGGGCACTCAACAGCGGATGCCGGTGTTTACCGTACCAAAGAAGAAGTTGAAGAGTGGAAGAAAAAAGACCCAATGATCAAGTACCGCGACTACTTGACCAAAGAAGGTATTGCAACGCACGAGGAGCTTGATGCCATCGATGCTCAAGTGGTCAAAGAAGTCGACGATGCTTACGAATTTGCCGTAAACAGTCCAGACCCAGAACTCTCAGTAGCCTTTGAGGATGTTTGGGTAGACTAAGATACAAAGGGCGTTAAAAAATCCGTATGAAAATAGGAAACTGACGCCGTGTCTTTAAGACACAAGGAAGTTTATCTTTTTCACTAGGATTTTAGCCCGTGTTCAGTTGGTAGGCGGCCGAGCAGGAGTGACTTTGTCACTCCGTTGCGAGACCCCCGCAAGGACAGCTAGGGGATTGCCGAGCGTTTAGCAAAGGCAGAGCCAGCTGTCTACTGCGTGGTTGTAGGATATTCAGACTGAAATCTGAATGTTTCGGCAGCCGCTATGGCGGTCTGCCTACTGACCTTACTAACTACCTTATCGCTGTGTTATCGACAGCGATAACCCCGTGTCGTAGGCTAAAAAGAGCCGATGCTTGCTGGACAAATCAGCGAGCGAAGCGAGCAATTAAACGATAGATTCGCTGTGGCAAAGGTGGCATTAGATTTTAAGCTGATGCCACAAGGAAAGTTTTGAGACCTTAGGCTCAAAACTTAGGAATGGAATGCCGTAGGCAGTCGCTTCCGCCCCTGCCACCTAAGAATCTATCAAAAAGAAAACAATCATTGGAAAAAATCTTTTCATAAACAACACAGGAGAAACACACAAAATGGCTGAAACAAAATTGATGGCTCTGCGTGAGGCGATTAACCTTGCCATGAGCGAAGAAATGCGTAAAGACGAAAATGTCTTCCTGATGGGTGAAGACGTTGGTGTCTACGGTGGTGACTTCGGTACCTCTGTCGGCATGTTAGCTGAATTTGGCGAAAAACGCGTTCGCGACACGCCTATCTCAGAAGCGGCAATCGCTGGTGCAGCGGTTGGTGCAGCAATCACTGGTCTACGTCCAATCATTGACTTGACCTTCATGGACTTCATCACCATTGCCCTTGATGCGATTGTGAACAACGGTGCAAAAAACAACTACATGTTCGGTGGTGGCCTCATTACCCCTGTCACTTACCGTGTCGCATCAGGATCAGGTATCGGTTCTGCAGCGCAGCACTCCCAGTCACTTGAAGCGTGGTTGACACATATTCCAGGAATCAAAGTGGTTGCCCCTGGTACGGCTAACGAAGCTAAAGGTCTTTTGAAATCATCTATCCGCGATAACAACATCGTTATCTTCATGGAGCCAAAAGCCCTTTACGGTAAAAAAGAAGAAGTTAACCAAGATCCAGATTTCTACATTCCACTTGGTAAAGGTGATATCAAACGTGAAGGTACTGACGTGACTATCGTGTCTTACGGTCGTATGCTTGAGCGCGTTATCCAAGCTGCTGACGAAGTGGCAGCAGAAGGCATCAGCGTAGAAGTGGTTGACCCACGTACCCTGATTCCATTGGACAAAGAAATGATCTTTAACTCTGTTAAGAAAACAGGTCGCTTGATTCTCGTTAACGATGCCTATAAAACAGGTGGATTCATCGGTGAAATTGCTTCTATGGTTGTTGAAAGCGACGCCTTTGACTACCTTGATGCGCCAATCATCCGTTTGGCGTCAGAAGATGTGCCAGTTCCTTATGCTCGTGTTCTTGAGCAAGCCATGCTTCCAACTGTTGAGAAGATTAAGGCTGCTATCTACAAGTCTGTTAACAAGGGCTAATCGCTCAGACTCTTTTAGTTTTGCTTGTTCTTCGTTAAGTGATCTTTTACGACTATCAGTGGTGTCTATGACTGCTTGACGAGACTGAGCTTATCTGAAGGTGTCTGGCTGCTAGTCAGTAGTAACTGACTAGCTCTGCCATTAACCAAAAAAAAGAACACAAAGAAAGGAACCCCCATGGCAATCGAAATTATTATGCCTAAACTCGGTGTGGACATGCAAGAAGGCGAAATCATCGAGTGGAAAAAGAAAGAGGGCGACGTTGTCAAAGAGGGCGACGTTCTCCTCGAAATCATGTCAGACAAGACAAATATGGAGCTGGAAGCAGAAGATTCTGGTGTCCTGATTAAAATCGTTCGTGGTGACGGTGAGGTTGTGCCAGTCACTGAAATCATCGGTTACCTCGGTGAAGCAGGCGAAACGGTTGAGACGTCTGGTGAGGTTGTTGCAGAAGCGTCACCGTCTATCAGTGGTGCACCAGTTGTGGCAACAGAAGAGCCAGAAGCTGCTGTACCTGCTAAAGCTGAACAACCAGCACCTGCATTTAAACGCCCAGCGGGTGAAAAAGTCCGTGCGACACCAGCGGCTCGTAAGGCGGCTCGTGATTTGGGTATTGACCTTGACCTTGTTCCAGGAACAGGTGCCAACGGTCGTGTCCACAAGGACGACGTTGAGGCCTTCAAAGGTGCAGCTCCTAAAGCGACACCATTGGCACGCCGTATCGCTGCAGGCGAAGGTGTTGATTTGGCTAGCTTGACAGGAACAGGTGTTGGTGGCAAGATCACCAAAGAGGACGTTCTGGCAGCTATTGCTCCAGCACAAGCGCAAGCACCAGCCGCAGCAGCGCCTGCTAAGGAAGAAAAACCAGCCAAGGAATTGCCGGAAGGCGTTGAAGTCATCAAGATGTCTGCCATGCGTAAGGCGATTTCAAAAGGTATGGTCAACTCTTACCTGACAGCACCAACCTTTACGCTTAACTACGACATTGACATGACCAACCTCATGGCACTTCGTAAGCAAGTCCTTGAGCCAATCATGAACAAGACAGGTCTCAAAGTGACCTTTACCGACTTGATTGGTCTGGCAGTCGTACGTACCCTCATGAAACCAGAACATGAGTACCTCAATGCTTCTCTCATCAACAATGCTGAAGAGATTGAACTCCACCGCTTTGTCAACCTCGGTATCGCCGTTGGTCTGGACGCTGGTCTAGTCGTACCAGTTGTTCACGGTGCAGACAAGATGAGTTTGTCTGACTTTGTGGTAGCGTCTAAGGACGTCATCAAGAAAGCCCAATCTGGCAAGCTCAAGTCTAACGAAATGTCAGGTTCAACCTTCTCCATCACCAACTTGGGGATGTTTGGAACGAAATCCTTCAACCCAATCATCAACCAGCCAAACTCAGCGATTTTGGGTGTGGCAGCAACAGTACAAACCCCAGTTGTCGTGGATGGTGAAGTGAAAATCCGCCCAATCATGGGACTGTGCTTGACCATCGACCACCGTATCGTAGATGGTATGAACGGTGCCAAGTTCATGGTGGACCTCAAGAACTTACTTGAGAACCCATTAGAGTTGTTGATTTAATTGTATTCTTTTTCTTGCTTTCCTTTAGTAGTGCGGGGCGGAAGCGATCACCTGCGGTGTTCCATTCCTTTTTGACGAGCCTCGGTCTCGTCAACCCCTCGTCACCAAATACTTATATTTGGTGACTTTCACTACGGCGGAAAGCAACTGGTTTGGGGCGACTTTGTCGCCTCTTGTAAAAAAATTAATTAAGGAGAAAATCATGGCAGTAGAAGTCATTATGCCAAAACTCGGTGTGGACATGCAAGAAGGCGAAATCATCGAGTGGAAAAAACAAGTCGGTGATGTCGTCAACGAAGGCGATGTCCTTCTTGAAATCATGTCTGACAAGACCAATATGGAACTAGAGGCTGAAGATTCAGGTGTTCTTTTGAAAATCGTTCGCGGCAACGGTGAAGTGGTCCCTGTTACAGAAGTGATTGCCTATATCGGCGCTGAAGGTGAAGTGGTTGCAGAAGGTGCCGCTCCAGCTGCAGCTGATGTGGCTAAAGCAGAAGCTGACCTCAAGGCAGCAGGTCTGGAAGTGCCAGCAGCTCCAGCTCAAGCGGCACAAGCGCCAAAAGCAGAATTGGCAGCTGATGAGTACGACATCATCGTAGTCGGTGGTGGTCCTGCTGGTTACTACGCAGCTATCCGTGGTGCCCAACTCGGTGGTAAAATCGCCATCGTTGAGAAGTCTGAATTTGGTGGTACCTGCTTGAACGTCGGCTGTATCCCAACTAAGACTTACCTCAAAAATGCTGAAATTCTTGACGGTTTGAAAATCGCAGCTGGTCGTGGCATCAATTTGGCGTCAACCAACTACACCATTGACATGGATAAAACCGTTGACTTCAAGAACACAGTTGTTAAAACCCTCACTGGTGGTGTTCAAGGTCTCTTGAAAGCCAACAAGGTCACCATCTTCAATGGTCTTGGTCAAGTCAACCCTGATAAGACCGTAACCATCGGTTCAGAAACCATCAAAGGTCGCTCTATCATCTTGGCGACAGGTTCAAAAGTGTCTCGCATCAACATTCCAGGGATTGATTCTAAGTTGGTGTTGACCTCTGATGACATCCTTGACCTGCGTGAAATGCCGAAATCACTCGCTGTTATGGGCGGTGGCGTTGTCGGTGTTGAGCTTGGTCTGGTATGGGCATCGTACGGTGTCGAAGTGACCGTTATCGAGATGGCAGACCGTATCATCCCAGGTATGGACCGTGAAATCTCTCTTGAGCTGCAAAAAGTCCTTTCTAAGAAAGGCATGAAGTTCTTGACATCTGTCGGTGTTTCTGAAATTGTTGAAGCCAACAACCAGTTGACCATCAAACTCAACAACGGTGAAGAAGTCGTCGCTGAAAAAGCCCTTCTCTCTATCGGACGTGTGCCACAGATGGCTGGACTTGAAAACCTCAATCTTGAAATGGACCGCGGTCGTATTAAGGTTAATGCCTACCAAGAAACCTCTATCCCAGGTATCTACGCTCCTGGTGACGTTAACGGTACCAAGATGCTCGCTCACGCGGCTTACCGCATGGGTGAAGTGGCTGCTGAAAACGCCATGCAAGGCAACCACCACAAAGCAAAACTGGACTTCACACCAGCAGCTGTTTACACACACCCAGAAATCGCCATGGTTGGTTTGACCGAAGAGCAAGCCATCGAGAAATATGGTAAAGACAACATCATCATCGGTCGCAACAGCTTTACTGGTAATGGTCGTGCCATCGCCTCTAGCGAAGCTCACGGCTTTGTGAAGGTTATCGCTGAGAAGAAATACCATGAAATCCTTGGTGTTCACATCATCGGTCCGATCGCTGCGGATATGATCAACGAAGCAGCGACCATCATGGAAGCCGAATTGACCATCGACGATGTGGCAGCATCTATCCACGGTCACCCAACCTTCTCTGAAGTGATGTACGAAGCCTTCCTTGATGTACTTGGTGTAGCGATCCACAACCCACCAAAACGTAAGTAAGCTTAACTCTGTTATCTTGCCAAAGCAAGGGACAAGCTGAGAAAGCTCTACTTATGGGCAGCTTGCTCAATCTCAAACTAGAACGAAACCCTCGTTGTTGTCAAACGAGGGTTTTGTGCGTTGTAAAAAGTAAGAATCCAACGATGTGCTCAGAAGCATTGTAATGGTATATGAAGAGGAATCATCAAACTACGCTTTAGTGAGGTCATCCATCTGCACCAGCTCCCTTTCAACTTCTTCCTAGCCCATTTTCTCAGGCATTTCCAGAAAGTCGCAAGCCCTTGGTAGGAGTCCGGTCTGATCGGCTCTTCATCTGTCCGTTTAGCCAGTTTTTTCAATCGTTGGTCTTTTCTTTCTCTGAATTTTAGGCGATAGCCAGCTTGGCAGGGTGCCTTTCGGACAAGAGTTCAGAGAAATAGACAATATCAGGTTTAAGGTCACTGTGGGTATCATATGTTTTGAGCTGGATGCTCGCATTTGTCTGTGCTCGGTTTCTGGTAGGTGCTTGTAAGTAGATATTTTGTAGAGGATGGCGAATGATAAAAAACAGTGAAAGTGCTTGTCAAGGCTATATTTTTGTGATATAATATCCTTTGTGTGAAATAACAGCAGGACAAAATAAAGCTCGTCAACAGCTTGTCTGAAATACCAGTAACCTTTGCTGTTTGGGCGAAGGCAAGCTGCACGAATTAGGTTTGTCTATATCGTTATTTCCATAGAAATTTATTTTATGGAGGACATTGCTATGTCACGTTATACAGGACCATCTTGGAAACAAGCTCGTCGTTTGGGTCTTTCACTTACAGGTACAGGTAAAGAGCTTGCTCGCCGTAACTACGTCCCAGGACAACACGGACCAAACAACCGTTCTAAATTGTCAGAATACGGTTTGCAGTTGGCTGAAAAGCAAAAATTGCGTTTCACTTTTGGTATGGGTGAAAAACAATTCCGTAACCTTTTCGTACAAGCGACTAAAATTAAACAAGGTACGCTTGGTTTCAACTTTATGCTTTTGCTTGAGCGTCGTTTAGACAACGTCGTTTATCGTCTTGGTTTGGCAACAACTCGCCGTCAAGCGCGTCAGTTTGTTAACCACGGTCATATTCTTGTTGACGGTAAACGCGTAGATATCCCATCTTACCGTGTTGAAGTAGGTCAAGTGATTTCAGTTCGTGAAAAATCATTGAAAGTACCAGCAATCCTTGAAGCTGTTGAAGCAACTCTTGGACGCCCAGCTTTCGTGTCATTCGACGCTGAAAAATTAGAAGGTTCACTCACTCGCTTGCCAGAGCGTGATGAAATCCACCCAGAAATTAACGAAGCCCTTATCGTTGAATTCTACAACAAAATGCTTTAATCTGATAGTGAAGCACATAAAAAGCCCGTGGTTGCGGGCTTTTCGTTTGCTTTCAAGGGGCTAAAAATCTGTTTTACGGACTTTTTACGGACTAGATGGATTTTAGAGCCTTTTCAAAGAATGAGACAGCGGACTTGGCTTTCTCTTTTGAGAGGTGGCTATAAATATCCATGGTCATAGATAGAGTGGAATGCCCTAGTCTATGTTGGAGTTCCTTGTAAGGTATGCCAGAGTTAAGGAGTAGGCTAGCGTGGGTATGGCGGAAACCATGAAAGCCGATATTAGGCATGCCAGCCCTTTTGAAGTGAGTTCTTAATCTGGTTTGTAAGGTGCGATTATTAGGGTAGGCGTGGATAAAATCTGAAAAGACCACGGTTTCAGTCCGCCCTAGTTGCCAAGCCTCTTGAACCTGTCGGAGCTTGTACTGATGTAGCATGGCACAAGTGGCTTGGTCTATATCGATGATCCGATTGCTGGCTTTAGATTTGGGGCTATTGACCTCTTGCTTATAGTCTAGGGTCTTGGTCACGTTGACTGTCCTAGCTTCTAGGTCAATATCAGACCAGTCAAGAGCCAGAGCCTCGTTTATACGGCAACCCGTGGCCAGTAGAAACTTGTATAGGGTGACCTCGTATAAGTAACGGTAACGATTTAGATCAAGGTTGCCTAGATAATCTAAAAAGGCCTTTAGCTGGTCATTTTCCCAGTGCTTGACGGTTTGGCGGTCAGCCTTGGCCGTATTGCGTGGTAGGATAACCTCACGGGCTGGGTTATAAGGCAGGGCTTGCAAGATGACCCCATACTGTAAAATCCGCTTGTTGAGGCCGTGGATTTTGTCATAGTGGAGATAAGCCCCCGGCTGGCCCTCGTTGGCCGCCTTGGCTATCTTGTTGATAATGCCCTGGATCAGTGGAGGGGTCAGCTTGTCGAGCCTGTAAGTCCCGAATGCTGGCAGAATATGGTTATTGAGTAGCTTTCTAACGCCGTCTTGCGTGTTTGATTTGACGGTATGCTGGTAGCTTTCCCACCAGAGTTCGGCCAGTTCCTGATAGGTCTTGACCGCTACGGCCTTATGAACCGTTGACCCTGCTTTCTCAAAGTCTAGGATTTTACGCCTTGCCTTTTGGTCTAACTCCCTTTTGGTGCGTGCAGATACCGTGGTATTGACTTTCTTGCCCGTTACCTGGTCAACGCCTAGAAAAACGCTGGTGCGGTAGACAGTCGAGCCGTCTTTTTTGGTGTACGTTGTGATTTTCATGTTCTAACCTCTTTTCTAACTATCAGCAGGCAAGCCGTTATCAAAGGTTTTAGAGGTTGTTTGTTTTTTGAAAATCGGGTATAATGATTTTATTGGGTTTACCCAAAATATTTTTTTGGTTATTGGCGTGAGAACCAAAAATGTACAGTGACGACGTGAAGGTCGGCATCAAACCAACTCTTTAAGGGTTGGTTTTTTGTTTATACCCTTACCAGACCAACGAGACCGCCCTTATTTTTGCTTGTTTTGGGTCGGTCGGCAAAAATCACAGGGCAAGTTCTAAAATCGTGCTACGGGGCTTATACGGGCTTTTTAGGCTCCCAAGATATCGAAAAAGTGCACCAACTAAGCTGATGCACCTCAAAATCATAAAAGAAAAAAGCCCTTAACTGATAGCAGGTTACCACACAGGCAACTTACAAAAGCACGCTGACATACCAGAATTACAAGTAGCTTTACTATAATTCTACTACGTTTTTTCTTTTAGTCAACTTTTTGTACTTTTTTAACACTTTTATATACTTTTATGACCTAAAAGGTGCAAATATTGGCATTTACTAGCTGGAAAATACTGGCAATATTGGACGTTAGACTGGTGGAGGCCAGCCGATGGGCTGGTCTTTTGGTATCAAAGAATCTTACTTGAACCATTTTTTTATAATTTGACCAATCAAGAAGAAGAAATCAGGCTTTTTCTTTTCTCCTGTTTGAACATACTGAGAGGAGACTTGGGTAGCTGATGGCTTACCTTTTTTTGAGAACCCGTAGGCACCAAGCAAACCTAAATCAGGATAACCTAAACTATTTGAAAATTGTTTTAAGTTATCTTTTTTTGTGTCATCAATCATCTTCAACAACAGATAACCACAGACTTCCGCATCAGATAAGGCGTTATGGTGTAATAAAGTCAAGTCAAAATTTTGAGCCAAAGTATTTAGTTTATGATTTTCAAACTCTGGGTAAAGCCCTTTAGCAAAGCGATAGGTACAGCAATATTCAATAGGGTCAAACCGTAAGCCGTATTTTTCATAAACGGCTTTCATAACTGAAAAATCAAAGCTAGCATTATGAGCAACAACAGGCAAACCGTCAATAAAGTCATAAATTTCTTGGCGAACAGTCGGAAAGTTGGGGCTGTCTTTGACATCTTCTGGGGTGATCCCGTGAACTTTTATATTTTTCTTTGAAAAATCTTCTTCTGGATTAATAAGGGTGTAAAATCTCTCTACTATCTGTCCATCAATAAACTTTACTAAACCAATAGAGCAAAGACTAGATCGATTATAATTTGACGTTTCAACATCTAAAGCAACAAATGAGAACATAAACTAGGCCTTTCTGGTTATTCTTTATTGTCAACAAGGTTTTCAACGAGATAGCGGATGATGGTTTTATCTTTTTCTTTGAGCTGGAAAAAGTTATCTAAAAACTCTTTTTCTTTATCATACCTCAAGACGGTCTTTTCTATAATCCCAGTCAGTTCTTTCCCACTATATGCCAGAGCAAGCTCTTTTGTATCGCTATCTTCTAACTGTTCAATTAGCTTGGCCCTTGCTCTTTCAAATTCTTCAGGAGAATTAAAAGCGATAGGAGCGTCTTTTTTATCCTCACTATACCCCAACAGATACCCCACACTCACCCCAAAATAATCCGCCAGTTGTTGGGCTTTTTCTGTTTTTATATCACGTTGGCCTTGCTCCCAACGGAGTATGGTCAGCTTTGAAACACCTATTTCATCGGCTAGCTCTTGCTGTGTTAGCCCTTTTTCTTTGCGTAAGTCTTTAATTTTATTTTCCATGAGTTTACTACCTTTCCACTTGATTATATCACGATTTTAGAAAAGTATCAAAAAAAGTTACAAAAAAATAAAAAAGTTGTTGACAAGTAACAAAAATGGGTATATAATCAATCTTGTGTTATCCAAAAAGGATACATAAACCAAGCACTCAAACCTTACTACCTTTCACGCTTGGCTATTTATCAAAAGACAAAGGAGGACATCAATGCTAATCACTCACGAGATGGCAGAGCGTATTCGTATCAAGCGAGCCGTGAACCGTCAGACCATGAAAGACCTAGCCCAAGAGCTGGGAACGACCTATAAGACCCTATCGCTGATTGAGCAGGGCGATTATGACGTACGGCGTGACATCTATGACAGGGTGGAACGTTGGCTAGTGGAAGACTAGCACGGCAGGCGAGTCACAAAAAACGCAAACGACCAAAATATAAAAACAAGGAGACCCAAGCCTATGACAGAACCCCTTGACCTTGAACGGTTTTTAGACCATATTACTGAAAAATATCCCGACCTAGCCCTGGTGATCCGTGATTTTGTCACTGGTAAAATCCCCATCGCTACCATCACAACCCTACTAACCTTACCCATAGCCCAGCGGGGGGCTTGGATAAGAGACTATTACCAAAAACAACAAGGAGAAACACCATGAGCCGAACACCATTTACCCAAGACCTCCTAAGGGAAGTTTACGACCATAACGGTCTTGTCAGCTTTGACCTGATTGCCAGCCGTCTCAAAGGCTGGACGGATGATGACATCAAAAAACGCCTTTACCAGTGGCGGATGCGTGGGGTTATCACTTACCGTCTGGAAGAGGGCGAAATTGTGGATTTTGAGTTTTTGAAAAATAACCGCCAAGAGGTGGTAGAGCTAAGTGCAGGCAGACGGCTGAAACTGGAAAAGTTTTTTGAGCAAGTCGAAGCAACAACTGCTATCATCAAGAAGGCTACCACAAGCGATACCAACCGCCTAAAAGCGATCCAACTACAGCAAGTTGCCTTAAATGAGATACCAGATGACATCTACAAGGAGCTGGTAGAACTCAATGACTAGAGAAAAAGGAGAGAACTCATGACTAAAGAAAAAGACATCCCTACTATCACTAACCGCAAAGGGATAGAAATCCCTAAGTATTACAAGGATTTTAAAGAACTAGTCAAGAAAGATAGAGATTTAGCTGAACACCTATCGATGAACTATGAGGAGATGGGTTCAGAAGATTTAGGGGCCATGCTAGAACTGCTTGCACAAGGTTTTAGCTGGATCATTGATTTATTGGATAGTCGGGATTTAAGCTATAAAGCACGGCCTAAAAATATGAAAAAGTAGAGGCTTAAACAATATACAAAAAAGGCTTAACCAACCGACCAAAGTAGGAAGCCTTTAACACAAACAACTAGAACACGATGACAAGCAGGCAAGCCGTTATCAAGGGTTTTAGTAAGTCATCATACTGTTAGTATAGCATGAATCAGAAGAAAAAACAAGAGAAGCGAGGAAAAACAAGTTGACAAAAGAAGACATCGCAAGCAACTATGACGATTTACTGACAAATGTTGAAGAGTGCAATCAAGCTTTGGGAGCGGTCTGGTCATGGTTGAACAAGACCGTTGACACCAGCGACCAAGTGGCAGTTTTTAGCTTTTTCTGCAATCACGGCGAGAAGTTGGCTATCTTAAACCTAGTTATGAACAGACTGCAACAGTTGCAAGATGAGCACAGGAAATTAGTCGAGCGAGCTTATAAGGAGAGTTAAACATGACAGAAAAGACTAAAAATGAACTAGGGCCTGAAATCCTAGAAATCAACCACATCATCGGACATCAGGCAGATTTTATCGATGCTGTTTCATCTCTATTATCTCACAAGGAGACGAGAGAGGCAGGGCAGTTGATTTTTGGCAAGAGTGTCGATAACCTTTTTAATCTCTTGCAAGACATTGACCGACGTTTAACAGCAGTAGCTGAGCAGTTGCTGGAGGATTAAAGATGACCGATACCATTATCTTAACCTTACCGCAGTTTTGGGCGATTATGGCGGTTTTGTTGCCCCTAGTGATGGTCTTATGGCATAAGATGCTGACGTTGACCCCAGAGGATAAGGCGGAGCTTGCCCAGCTCTTACAGGAATTGGAAGATAGACAAGGAGTAAGACCATGAGCAATCAGCAAACGCTAGCCCAACAGGTGGCTAACGAGTTACGAAAGCTAGAAAAAATCAGAAACTTTGTCATCTCTTACGACCGAGGTTTACTTTACCCTGAGCGGTTCGCTATGTTGGTCAAAGATGTTATGACTGATAAGGAGGGCACGACATGCAACTAGAGCTAAGCCCTCAAGGGGAAAAGAAATTATTCAAAGGTATTCTTGAGTTGATCAGCCGTTTTCTGGACTTGCAGACCAAACCCAAACCACGGTTAACGGGCTTGATTAGCCGACAAGATGCCATGGCAGAGCTGGGTATCAAGCGAGCCCAGACTTTCAGAGAGTGGGAAAAGCTAGGGCTAAAAGCCTACCATCCACCGCTTGAGGACACGAGGACTATTTTTTATAAGGTTAGCGAGTTATTAGAATTTTTGGGGGTAGAAGATGAAAGAAGCTGAGGTTGTCGATGTTAGTTAATTTGAACATTCGCCTCAATAATAGCGCTCAAGAACTTTTTTGGACACCTTTTGGACAGTGGTTGGACATTGTCCGATAGAAAAACGTGAGCAAGTTATTGCCCAAATATACCAGATGAAAGGAGAGAGAATGCGTTATTTGATTTTAACCCTGCACCGTGACTATTTGGGTTTGTTTGGTTTTTTACAGGATAACCCAACGAGAGTATATCAGCAAGGCGACTACTACTGCTTTATCTATCGCGAGCCCTTGAGTTGCTATCTAATGCCATTTAAGCTGACTAAACTCTGGCTAGAGGTTGCAGAACAGGTCCCAGAGCGAGGGGAGCTGGTGAGAGATTTTGCCCCAGCCTATGCAGGCAATCAGCTACTGACGGAGCTACTAGACCTAGAACAGCACCAGCTAGCCGAGAAGCACCAAGGTGTGGGACTAGCCCTATCTGGCTGGTTGTTAGATGCCGTTTGCTTTGGTATCCATACCAGGCAGGAAGTTGCCTATTTGGTTCGGGTGATGTTTGTGACGGGGTATGATTATGAGCAGGTTATCGGAGTATTTACCAGTCTAACCAAACGACTAGACCTAGCTCGCTACTTTTTAACCGAGCTAAATCGTTGCTATAAGGGGGTGAGTGTTTGACCAGTGTTGCTAAACAGATTTTAGCCAAGGAGCTAGAGAAACCCCTTGAGCAGGTCCGAGACCGCCCAGAACTCCAAGAGGTGAGCACCAAGCTGGCAACCCTCAAGGGGTGGCAGTCAGTTGTCAGCAACTATGCCGATACGAAACGGCAAGAACTCCTGGAGAGCTTGCTGACTAAGGGGGAGGACAAGCGAAAAGCAGAAGAACAGGCTGAAAAGCCCCTGGCCCCTACCTTGGTTGCTAGGATAATGGCAGAGCTGCTGACCGTTTGCAGGATTGAAAGCGACGAGGGAGAAAAGCCAGTCTATTTCTATGACCCAGACCAGGGCGTTTACCGCAATGATAAGGAGTTTTTGAAGGACTTTATCAACGCCATCGAGTACCGCCACAATGAACGGCGAGCCAACGACTGCATCTATTTTCTGACCAGGAAGGCCCCTTACAGGCGTTTGGAAGAAGACCCTGCTCTAATTATCGTCGGAAACGGCATTTATAACCGTAAAACTAAGGCCTTGATGCCTTATACCCCTAATCGTGTTTTCACCAGCAAAATTGCCACTAACTACAATCCTAGGGCAAGAAGTCCGAATATCAACGGCTGGCGGTTTGATAGCTGGCTACTGGACTTGTTTGACGGGAACCAGGAGCTTTACCAGCTGGCCTTGCAGTTGTTGAATGCCGTAGTTAGAGGGGAAAGCCTAGGCAAGATGTTTTGGTTTGTGGGGGCTGGTGGAACAGGTAAGGGAACGCTCCAAGAGTTGTTTATCAACCTGGTTGGCCGTCAGAACATTGCTAGCATTAAAATCACCGACCTAGATATTAACAACCGCTTTACCCTGGCTCAGGCCATCGGTAAACAGGCTATTATTGGCGACGACGTGCAGGCTGGGGCAGTTATCAAGGACACCTCAAAACTCTTTAGCCTGGTGGGAGGCGACACCATCAGCGTAGAGAAGAAGGGCAAGGATGCTTACAGTACCTTTATTAAGACCGTGGTCATCCAGTCCACTAACGAGATGCCAAAGGTAAAGGGAGACTACCAGGCTATCCGCCGCCGTATGGTGATATTACCTTTTTCTAAGCGGTTTGAGGGTAAGCCCAACCGAGCCATCAAGACCGATTACATCAAGCGAGCCGAGGTGCTAGAGTATGTGTTGAATCAGGTCATTGACTTAGACTATAAGGAATTTATCAGTCCGAAAGTGTCCCAGGACATGCTGGACGACTACCAGAAAGAACTGGATCCGGTGCTAGTCTTTGCCCAGGAGCTATTTGATAACCCGCAGTCCAGCTTTTTTCCAAATGATTTTATTTGGTGGTGCTTTGTGCAGTTTGCCAACTACCACAACCATCAGCATCAGTTTACTAGCCAAGGCCTTAACACGGTTTTCCCCCGTTATTTGCCCCAGGACTGGGAGAAGGCTCCTTATCCTGTCAGTCTTCCAGCTGGGGCAGATTTACCCAAGGGATTTTATCCCCATGACGACATGCCCAACTATTTACCAAAAACCTACAACCCAGCTAGAACCAAGAACCAACGTGGCTACCGTCGAAAACGTTAGACACTACACCTAGAGCGATTGACTACACTTTTTACTACACCTAAAAAATCAAGTGTAGTAGGTGAAAAACCAACTATGGCAAGGGGGCAACCTTATTTACTACACTTACTACACTTATAAAGGGGTAGTGTAGTATAAAGAAAGTGTCTTTACTCTTTTATAAATTTTCAGCGAGTGTAGGACAAGTGTAGTAAGTGTAGTGGATTATCAAGAAACCCTTATTTATCAAGGTTTTAGCCTACTACGCTTACTCATTCTAGGCGTAGTGTGGGCGTAGTAATTAAAGAAAAAGTGTAGGAAGAGTGACCTACACCTAGAAAGAGAGGAGAAAAACAATGACAGAAAAAAACACTAATCCCTATGAATTTTGGGAAAAATTGGAAGAAGGAGCTGAGCGAGAACGGGCAGAGCGAACAAAAGCATTTGACGATGATATGAATGAATTTAGTCAAAAGGCTCACCAAAAACGCCAAAAACTAGCAGATTTGATGAATAAAGCTATGGAGAGCGACAAACAAGACCGAGAAGAGAAGCGCGATACAGCTCTAGCTAGAGCCAGAGCCGAGGCCGTTCAAAAAGTGGAACAAGAGTTTGAAGTTACCCATAACGTAAAGAGCGAAAAAACCAAGACACTCGATAATGCTTACTCAGCCTTACTAGATGATTTGATGAAATAGAAAATGAGGAGAAAAGCAATGAAAACACTAAAAAACATTAAAACATATTTAGATAAACTTTCCCAACAAAATCATAAAGACATCGAAGAAACAGAGAAGACTATCTCAGAATTAGATAAAATCATCGTTATCAACAACGAGAAACTAGATAAAGCAGCAAAGGCAACGGATTATGATAGTTACAACAAAGCTAAGCAGGAATTATGGACGGCTGAAAATAAGAAAGAACTGGCTCAAAAACGGCTCAACGACCTAAAAACTTCGCCACTTGTTAACCGTGAAGAATACGATAGTTTAATTAATGACACACTAACGGCTTATAAAAATAAAGAACAAGAGTTAACTGAACAAGCCTGGGAAATTGTTTCACCCCTAAAAAATATTAAAGAGAAGGCACAAGAAAATCAAGAAAACCTAAGAGAGTTATTAGATACGCTTGAGAATGATATTGGGAAAAAATCAGAAGAATACAAACGCAATGCAAACGGGGAGAAAATATCAGATCGTATGCTTGGGCTAGTATATTCTCATGTAAAACCCTCGGCAGTAGTTTCGCTTTACGGCGACATCACCAAGCTTCCTATTTTCAGAACGGTTGAAAAATAGCCCTATTTTCTCTTAAATACGACTTATTGAGGGAACGTTACATTCATTTTTGAAGAAGTGAATTAAACCCTTGATAATGCTGGATTTTCAGTAGTGTCACGAAAGTAACAGAATTTAAGATAAGTTACTTTCAAGATATGGTAGTGTGCCTAGATTTAACCACTAAAATAAGGCCAATGTGCCTTATTGAGAAAAGGCTTATTCATTTTTAGAAAAATGCTCTTTTCCCTTGATATGACTGGATGGATGGCATGTTACTTGAACGGGACACAATGTAAGATAAGACACATTCAGAGAAAGGGAAAACCTAGTAAACAAGTAGATTAGAGTGACATCTTTCTACTTGTTTTTTTGAAATGTAATAAAAACAAAATGTTAGCTAGATAAATAATGATGGCAGTTAGAGCTATTTAGGAAAGATGGGGGGCTTCCCCCCTCCCCCTCTCCTGCTCAGAGCTTCACGCCGTCACTGTACATTTTTTCTACTGAGCGAGAAAGAAAAAAAGTATAAAACTAAATAAAAGAAAAGAGGTTACAAAATGGCGGAGTTGAGACGATGCAGCAAGTGCAAGAATACCAAAGAACTAACCCCAGCTAATTACTCAAAGAAAAGAACGGGGCGGAAAGGTTTCGAAGCTGCTTGCAAGGAATGTAAGAAAAAGCGAGATAATGAGCATTACACCAAGAATCGTGATCAGATTTTAGCGCAGAAAAGGCGATACTACCAGCAACGAAAGAAAAAACTAAAAAATCAGGATTTAAGGCAACAGGATAGTGAAGAAGACATTAAAGAGAGATTGAAACACCTGCGGGCTATTCCCTGGTTGATTGAGGAGCTTGAGCAGGAAAGAGAGCGAACCAAGGCTACACTAGTACTTTTACCCAGCCTTTGGGAGAAGAAGAAAACAATGTATCAAGGCGACATCGATAAACTCAGGACAGAGCAGCAGGCTACCCTTGACCTTATCGACCGATTGAACTATCAGATTGACCGTGACATGATGCTGGCCAGGTATCGGGATGGCTTGAAGTGGGAAGAGGTTGCCCAAAACTTGCAGTATTCGGTCAGTAACCTCAAAAGACGGCACAAGCAGGTACTGGAGCAATTGGAGGAACTAGATGACCAAGAAACTGCTAACAACCGCCAAACACGCTGAAAGGGTGCTGAAGAACTACCGCAACTTCCTGAAGGTTGCCCACCTATCCGATAAGCCTTTTTCAGTACACGGTCAAATGTTAGCCGAGGAGATAGACCGAGTTATAGAGGAGTTGCCAGGTCTTGAAAAAGCTATCCTAGTCAACCAGTACCAGACAAGACCCAAAGAAAGGCAGAACCGCCAGCAGTTTTGCCTTGATTATGATATTAGCGCCGAGGATTACAATCAGCTAAGAAATCAGGCCCTAGTCAACTTTGCCCGTGAGTATCTTGGCGGTGTTTTGCTCACTATGGGCTGAAAGTCATTCAGAGCGACGAGATAAGGCAAAATCAAATGACTGCCTTGCTGATTTATGCTATACTAGTTTTATCTGTGACAGGGTTTATATTCACCAGTAAAAAAGGAGGCCTGGAAAGATGTTTGATGACGTGATGAAAAAAATCGCCGATTTTTTAGAGAATACTCCTAAAGACATCTATGAGTTTTCTATCTGGTTAGAAGACACATTGGTTGATGATTATGATGCAATGGCTGCAGAACAGCCTAGGGCGACTTATTTGCTCGGCCAGGAAGTCCCTGACATCTGTGCTAGTGCGGAGCCTGGGATGAAAGCAGAAGAAGTCGCTGAATTCAAGAGACAATTAAAAGTGGAATATGACAAGGCCTTGTTGTTTGTCGTATAGGATGTTATTGATGTTCTTGAAAGGAAAGCACAAAAATAGAGGACACACACCCCCCACGGCAAAGCCATTAATGTGGAAGGTAGTAGTCCTCTTTGTTTAATTATAACATATCTTGTGCGATAAGCAAAAAAATAGCTTTGGTACCCTCCAACAAGCCAAAGGCCAAATGGTCGAACGACACCAAAACTATTGTTAACTTGATTATATATGTTTTTCTATAAAAAATCAAATCAGTTAGGAGAAGGCTCAGCCTAAAAGAAAAGCACGTTTGACCGTGCTAGTTCCTTGCCTGCTGAACTCGTGGAAAGATGACCTTTTTAGGTCGTTTTTTGCTGACTTTTTACGGACTATTAGCCCTCTGATAGTGTTTAATAAAGCAATGGTGCTTTAGCTGAAACCCTTGAAAATACTGGTTTTTTGGTAGGGTAACGGAGGATAAGGTAAGCCCATTTTGGCTATACCAAAATGTTGTAATACTTTTTTGGAAGTATGGGGCAGAAATGCCTTTATATCAAGCACTTTGGGGCTCTATCCCAAGGTGCTTTTTTGATTTTACTACCCTTTTTACTACCCCTGGGAGAAATTGGGTTAAGTAAGAGGGTCGTCGCAAAATGCGACACCCTTGTTTTTATAGATTGCTGATAGCTGCCTCAAAGATTGAGACGGCTTTTTTAGCCCCCTCTTGGGTGGCGTGGACATAGGTGTTTAGGGTCATGGCTATATTAGAATGCCCCAGCCTATACTGGAGGTCTTTAGGCTCAATCCCAGCGTAGAGCATGATAGTGGCGTGCGTATGGCGAAAACCATGGAAACTAATATCAGGAACGCCAGCAGCCTTAAAATGGCCTTGCAGCCTCTTTCTCAACATGCAGGCATGGGCGTACTTGGTGGTAAGAGGTGTAAAGATAACTGTTTCAGACCGTCCCAGTTGCCAGCTTTGGACTTGCTGGCGGTTCTTGTACTGCTGGAGCAGTAGCACCGTAGCTCTGTCTATCTCAATATCACGCACCCCAGCTTTAGACTTTGGTGTGTTGGTTTCCTGATACCTGTTTAGGGTCTTGGATATGCTGATAGTCCCCTGCTCTAGGTCAATATCAGACCATTCTAGGGCTAGGGCTTCGCCGATACGGCAACCGCTGGCCAGTAAGACCTTGTAAAGCACGTAGTCAAAAAACGTTCCATAATCGGACAAGTCTAGGCTATCGAGGTAAGCCAAGAACTGTTTAAGCTCCTGATTGCTGAAAAATTTGACTTTCTGCTCTTTATTTTGTTGCTTACGTGGCACAATGACATCACGGGCAGGGTTATGCGGGATCAGTTGCATAGTGACCCCGTACTGGAGAATGCGGCGGTTGATATTGTTGAGAAAGCTATAATTAGCGTATGCTCCCTTTACTCCTCTATTGGCCCTATCAGCCCATTTGTTGACCTGTTGCTGGATAACTGGAGTAGTCAGCTTATCTAGCTTGTAATCGCCAAATACAGGCAAAATATGAAGCCTTACAATGCCTTCCATGGATTGCTGGGAGTTTGGTTTGATGGTATGGTGGTAGCTTTCCCACCAGAGAGCCACAAGCTCCCTATACGTTGTAATGGTTGGTTTAGCCTTTGAGCAATTCCCATTAGCCACAAAAGCGTTGACCGCCTCCCTAGCTTTGATTTTAACGCCTTTTTTGGTGCTGGCCGTGACCGTGGTGCGTGCTTTCTTACCTGTTAGCTTATCAATGCCCAGGTAAACACTAGCCCGGTAAACTGTTACCCCATTTTTCTTTTTATGTTCTGTAATGTTCATTGTCTAACCTCTTTCCTAACTATCAGCAGGCAAGCCGTTATCAAGGGTTTTAGGTTGGGTTAGCTCATGAAATCTGTTATAATGGTATCGAGGACGTGGCTAGTCCTCAAAAAATAAAAATTAGAAAATATGGTATAATAGTTTTTATTTTGAGGCCTGACCGTCAGCCAACGGTGAGGTCTTTTCTTTTTGCCTAGAATGCTCTCAGAATTGACGAGACCGCCCCTATTTTCGTTTATTTTAGGTAAGATGATAATTTATATTGCTGAACGTTAAAATCGCTTAGAGGGCGTTTTAGGGTTTATTCTTGCAAAGAGTTTTCAACTCGCTCTAAATCACTCAAGAAATCAAGCAAAGCAAATGAGATATGGTTCATTTCAGAGGCATATGAACCTGGTTTAACTCGTCCATACTGGGATAGTCGGCTAAAAATATTTTCTACAAATTCAATAGCCACTAGTGTATCAGTTTTTATTTTCTTAACTTCTTCAATGTCTTTCAAGAAATTTAGGTTTTTTTGTAAATATGGTGAACTCCTTGAGTCAAATACTTTTTGCTCCTCATTTGTTCCATTCATAATGAGGTCAATGTCATCTTGATAACCTAAAAGGTAACCAACTGGAACATCAAAAAAAGTGGCAATATATTTCCAAATGCTCTCGTCTCTAGGAGAGCGCTTGCCATTTTCGTAGTAAGATAATTGACTGTCGCTTATTGTGACTCCATAAAGGTCATTAAGTTTTTGACTTAATTTTTTTAGCGATATTCCATTTTGTTTTCGAAGTTGTTTTAGTCTGTTTTCCATGCTCTAACTACCTTTCAAAAATGATTATAGCACAAAATGATAATGATAAACAAAAAAAATTATCAAAATGACAACAAAAACCCTTGACACAATCAAGTCGATAATGTAAACTACAATCACTATCAAATTGATAGCAAAAAAAATAAAAAAGGAGGAACTTTATGCTAATTACAAAAGACATAGCGGAAAAAGTTAGGGCAAAACGTGGCAAGCTGGATTTGACAAAAAGCAAGACTGCGGAAACTCTTAAACTTTCTAGAACGACGCTCAGTAAGATTGAGCGAGGAGACTATGACGCCCCTAAGCGTATCTATCAGGCAGTTATGAGCTGGCTAGTAGAAGATTTATAAGATTTCTTGCTACCTTTCACTTAAAGAAATCTAGACAACAAAAAAGCCTTAGCAGTCGGCAAACTCACAAGGCTTTTTCACACAAACAACTAAAACACAATAACAAGCAGGCAAGCCGTTATCAAGGGTTTTAGTAAGTTTTCTAGCTAGATTATACCATAATTGGCTAGGATTGACCAGATGGAGAGCGGGAACTCTTAAAACTATCTCAAGAAAAAGAGTATTAGGCCACGGTTTCGCCACTAGCTCAACGCTAGACCGTCCTAAGAAAATTACCCACAGCTAGATTATTATTTTGGCACAGACTGACATGACCACAGGCGGCAACCTGGTCAGTTTGGGGCGGGAAACCGCTGGGAATAATCTAGGCTGATAAAAATGACAGTACAAGAAATCAGTATAGAGAAACCAAGTCTTTTACAACGGAGAAAAGCCTACTAGGGCAATTACACAGAAAAATAATTACAAAACAGAGGTAAACAATGAAAAAATCACCATTTAGCTTAGATCATTATACTGAAGAGCGAAAAGAAATGTTTAAACAACGTCAGCAATCTAAAGACATAGCAGATAAGTTTTTCAAGGAGTTATTTAATCAAGGCATTTCATGGGTAATCGTGGCCAACGTGATGGCTGAGTTTATGGCAGTTCACAAAAAAAGCGCGACATCTTTTGAAGAGGCTTGGAATGCGCTAGATTATCAGATTGTTATGGATATTGTTTTCAGAGCAATCAACGGGCTACCTTGCAAGAGTAAAGACAAGGGAGAGAAAGAGGCATTTCTCAATCAGAGCTATCCAAGATTAAGAGTGATTAACTAAGTTTAATAATAGATGACTGAAAAAGAAGTAAACCATGACACAAGAAAGTTTAGCCCATGACTCAAGTTTGGCGACAGGGGAGCATGGGGCGGTACAAGCATAAAAAGCCCACCGGGCAACTACAAAAATGAATGATGAGGTAGGAAATGAGCGTTATTTTGGCAGAGAATATCTTTACAGTCAGCCAGTCAGATTATACAGTTGAACAACGGGAAAGATTGAAAAAGCTAGAAGCGAGTGAGAGACGAGCAAGGCTGCAACTTTCTCAAATTTATGGCAATAGGATAGCGGCTATTATTGTTTTTAACGTTATGGCCAGCTATAAAAATGCTTATCGGAAATTTGCAGATACTTATGAGCAGGCTTGTGAAGGTTTGGGAGATGTGGCGGTCAACGATATTATTTTTAGAGCAGTAAACCACTTGCCAGCTAAGGGAGTGGAGCAACGACAAAAAAGAGAGGGGCGGTCTGATGAACGAATTAGCCAATCAGTTAGAGTTTGATTATAGTTTAGTCAGTCAAGAGACCTCTAGCAAGTTGAGAGCTTTGAGCAATCAGCTAGACGGTATCTATCAGAATTATTCCGTAGCGGTTGGAGAGGTGCTTTATCAAGCCCAACAGGAGCTAGCCAGCTATGACGGTGGTACTTTTCAGAAATGGGTTGAGAGTAACAGAATTTCTAAAACCAAGGCTTATAACTATATCAACACTTATAGACTTGTTCAAAATTTGGACAACCCTCAAGAAAAAGAGATTTTTCTTAGTCAGCCTAAATCTTTGCAGTATGAAATGTCTAAGCCCTCCGCATTGCCAGAAGTCAATCAGGCCGTGTTTGATGGCGATATTACCACCCACAAGGCTTATAAAGAGCTTGAACGCAAGCTGAAGCTACAAGAACAAATTACCAGCGACCTGACGGACGAAAATAGCCGTCTAAAATCGGCTACGGTGGAAGTTAAGGAGGTAGTAAAGGAAATCCACCCCCCTGACTATTCCGAAGCTCTACGGCTTTCTAAGAGCTATCAGGAAAGAGCAGAGGCTGCTGAGGGTAGAAATGCTTTTCTTGAGAGCCAACTTAGCCAGCTATCAGAGCAAAGGGAAAAAGCTCAACTGTTAGATGACATGGATCAGGTCATAAAGCAAGGCAACCTGACCGAACAGCAACAAAGCCTAGCTAGCGTAAAAGATACGATTGAGTTTTTACGAAAGGCTAACCGCTTTTTAGCTAGTTTTGGGGGTATTGAATACCTAGATATTCAAAAAATCCTGTTATCTAACGCCCAGCTAAAGGGAGAAATGCAAGTCCTATCCCATAAACTGGAGGAGTTGCTTAGAGTGGTTAAGAATATGCTGGGGCAGTCTGAACCTGATATTATTGACGGAGTATTTTTAGACAAGGAAAGCGAGGGCTAGGCTATGGCGTTATTATCACAAGAGGCGGAGCGTGAGCTTTTGGGCATTGTTGACCGCCGTTTTAGCGAGTTGGTGGCTTTCCAGCAGGCTAACGCTGATCCATTGGATTTAATTCCCCGTGAGGTTTTGCTGGAGAAGTTGGATATATCCAGCCAGACCTTGAGGAATTGGGAAAAGCTGGGAGGCTTGCAGCGGTATCAGCCACCGCTGGAGGATAGCAAGAAAATTTATTACCGCAAGACAGACGTGTACAAGTTTTTGGCGGTAGGTTAGGAGGGGAGTAGTGGCAAAAACAAAGGTTTATTTTTGGCTAAAAATTGATAAAAAATTTTTTGATAACATCTTTATCAAACGACTAAAGACGGTCCCAGGTGGCTATACAATGATGGTCATCTACATCCGTTTAATGCTTGAGAGCCTGGATAGTGACTGCATTCTTTATTATGAGGGGTATTTTGATAGTCTAAAAGAAGAGCTAGCCCTAAAGTTAGATGTTTCAGAAGATGAAATTGATATGACGATGGCATACTTTACAAAATGTGGCTTAATCCAGATTGATGAGGATAAAAATGCGGAGTTGCCACAGGCTAAGGCTATGGTGATGAGTGAAACTAACTGGGCAAGTTATAAGCGAGAACAACGAAAAAAAGACAATGTTCAACCTAGTTTGACAATGTCCAAACCGTGTCCAACAGAGATAGAGTTAGAGATAGAGTTAGATAAAGAGAAAGAGGTAGAAGTAGATAAAGAACAATCTACCATCCCCACCCCTATCCATTCTCAAGATTTTGTCACTCTTTACAAATCATTCGAGCAGGAGACAGGCAGACCGCTATCACCTATCCAGCAACAGGAACTAAATTACATGCTAGAGGATTTTAGACCCGACCTTATCCAAGAGGCTTTGCGTGAAGCGGTAAGTCAGGGTAAAGCTAATTTTGCCTATATCAAGGCTATTCTCAATCGTTGGAAGTCAGACAACCTGCTGACGGTGGAACTGGTCAGAAACTCAAAGCAATCACGCACCAAGTCAGCGGACACTAAAAAGCCGATGACACAGGAAGAATGGCAACCCACGCCAGAGTATCCATTTTAGGAGGTTATACAGATGACATTAAAAGCGAGTTTTGATATACCGCAGGCAGTAGAGATAGATGAGGTTTGCCCGATACACAGTATAAACTTACAACAAATCCCAAAACCACAGACAGTTGTGACTGACAGAGACAAAAGCGACAAGGTAACTCAAGAAAAACGCCTAGTCCCCCCTTTTTGCCCACTTTGTCGCATGGAGCAAACGGAACAAGAAAATCAAGCAAGAATATCAAGTTCACTCAATCAGCAACTATACTCCGAAACCTATTACGTTTTGGAGCGTGATAGCAATATCCCCTCAGAGTTGCAAGGAGCTAGCTTTGATACTTTCGAGGTGAGCAACCAAAATGAAAACCAGCTACTGGAATTTGTCGTAGAACAGTCTGAAAAGTATCTAGGAGGCATGAAAGGTAATACTCTGATAACAGGCGACCCAGGCATCGGAAAGAGCCATTTAAGCCTTGCTATGGCTAAAGCTATCAACGAGGGCTACAAGACTAAGGGAGAGCCTAAAAGTGTCCTATTCATTAGTCTGACCGAGATTATCAAGGAAATTCAAGAGGGCTGGAACTATGGCAGAAACGCTAAACTGACCGCCCACGATGCTAAAAGGTTACTGACAGGGGTTGACTATCTGATTTTAGATGATATTGGTGAAATGAGCGGAGAAATCGGAAAAACGGAAAGGGATTTAATTTTCGATGTGTTGAACCATCGAGAAACAACGATTTTTACAACAAATCTGGATAGTCAGCAACTCAAACGCTATTACGGTGACAAGATTTATAGCCGCATTTTGAAAGGTCTTGAGGGAAATAGTTATAAGGCTTTTGGTATTACGGGTAAACGGTATAGTATCAATGCGTTAAAATCTAAACGAGAGGCGACCGAATGACAGGGACAGATTTTTTGGGGCAAGAGCTGGAGAACATGGATCGGCAAAGAGCTATTTATATGGCTGATGACACGCCAGTTACTGATGAGGATATTCCAAAACTGCTAGAGATTGGCGCAAAGTTGCGAGAGGCAGACCCCAGCTTAAACGTTTATGAACTCTATAAGCACCCAGAAGCCAGAGCCAAGCTCTTTGCACAAATTACCGAGGCTTGCTATATGGCTTTAGGTAAAACACCGACACAAGCCCAGCGGTTGAAGTTTGGTGAGTACCTGGAAGGGCAATTTAAGACCACTATGCAGAAACTCATCAACCAAACCGATACCCAAGCCCTGGGTGAGCTCATCGAAGTTCTGGAACTTGACGGGGCCCAGCGGGAACAGTTTGCAAAAGATATGGCGGTAAGTGGGCTATTAGCTAGAAATGAGGTGGACGAATGACCGAGCGGACTTTTAGCTATATCTTTGCCTATAGATCTGATATGCTGGCTTTTAAGAACGGTCTGATTAGCTATTTTGTGGGCAGTCACGAGGGGCTGGTCTATGCCATTGACTACGGGAAGGGGCAAGTATCGGTGACCTATGAGCATGACCAAGACCTATCAAGCGACCTGGAGCGAATAGCTAGGGCTTTTGATAGCAGGCAGAAATAGACAAATATAGACAGATTGGAGGGGGGGCAATGAAAGAAGACACGTTGCAACATTTGGCACGGTCTGGCTTGATTATCTTTGCTAAAGATGGTAAAATAGACACAGTAAAAGCTCCAGAGTTTGGCGAGGTTGTGATTAAATATAAGAACGCCCAGCCCTATGATGTAGCAGTTACAGAACACAAAAAATTATAGAGCCAAAAGAGGAAGCACCTAACGGCAATGAGTGGAGAAATCTGCTTATTTTCGTTAGGTGCTTTTTGTTTTGCTAGGAGGAAAAAATGGAACTTTCTTACACTTATTCGCCAGTCTACAAAGCAATCATCAAAGACTACTTAGACGGTCTTGAACGTTTGATTAAGTTCAAAAAATGGGATACTGAACGTAGTCGGGTCATTAAGGAAATGACAGAGTTACAGGAGCAACTTGCTCAAAAGTTCGAGGATTTTAGAGAAACTAAAATCAGCGAGTACACTCAACAAATGAGTTTTATTGAGAGCCGTCATAAGAACACAAGAAACATTTATGCAGATCCACAAGCTGAAATGTTACGCCGTCAAGATTTTGACTTGGAATTTGAGACATGGGATGCCAACGATACTTACACCTATTTGAATGACGAGGAAAAAGATTTTTCAAGTTATGAACTTGCAAAAATTCGTAATCGCTACAAGAGTGACGCTAGAATACAAAACTTGCTATTCCAGCGCATGGAGGACGCCGAATTATCATTCACACTTGATCCGGAATACAAAAAATTAAATGAGATGGTAAGTATTTTGACAATGACCCGGGGCGTTGGTCTGAATATTGTTTATTTACCGTCAGAGAATGAAGATGGATTTGAAGCTCTAAACTTGTCTTTGAATAATATCGACAAGGAAATCTGGGAGATTGAAAAAGAGATTGCTAATGTGAGTGACTTGCTGAAAAATGTTCCAAGTGAGACTAAGGCAGAATGGGAGCAGTTAAAAGGGCTTGTTAAGGAAAGTAACGCCCCTAAGCAACTGACTTATGAAGAGTTTGATGAGCGTATTTTCCGAGGGACTGAAATTTTTGATCCAACTGTTAGATTTAAGTATTTGGAAGAACGTTTTGATGATACAACCACAGACCGCTGGAACATCGGCCGTAAGGATTATGATGTTCTGGCACACAGTCGATTTTTAGAAAACAAGCACGAACTGAAGTTACGTAATGACCCGGATTATGCTCAGAGGTATTACTCAGCGGAAAAAGTAGCGATAGCAACAGGGGGAGACGATGAAAAGACGAGCGATTAGAAAAGCTTTAGATACCCTAATAAAAGCCAATAGTGATATGTTGCGTGAAAACCATGAAGAAGCTTTAGCAGACTGGCTAGCATGGCTTAGAATTGAGTTTACAAATCCTAGTTATGCCAAAGGTTTTGGGTACGAGTTTGTGAACTTTAAGGAATTTTCAAACAATCCTAAAATGATGAAAGCAGTTCGAGAGCTGGTGCGTACTTATGAACAAGAAACAGAACTTGACACCTAAGCAAGAAAAATTCATGTTAGCCTTGGCTACAAGCCCTAGCATTGTCAGAGCTTGTGAGGTGGCAGGGATCGCCCGTAGTACAGGGCAGAAGTATCTAAAATCAGTTACTTTCCGCCAGGCGTGGCGTGAGTATAAAAGCGAGCTGATGGCCCAAACTACGGCACAGTTGCAGAATGCCAGCCTTGAGGCCGTGCAGGTCTTGAGGGGGATTATGCTAGATGACACCGCCAGCCCCTACGCTAGGCAACAGGCGGCTCAAACTGTGCTTTCTATGGCCTACAAAGCTCACGAAGTGGAAAGCGTACAAGAGGTGTTGGAAGAGTATGAAATCAAATTTTCGGAAATGCTAGACCGATAAGAAGTTATGAGATAAAGATTTATTATTTAGAAAGTGGTGATTTTCAGAACGAACAAATACTCTGGATAAACCATAGCAAAAAGCCCCACGGTTTGGCCGCAGGGTAGAAAGTTTCAACAATCTTATTCTACCACAGGAGGGGCAACAATAACCACGGAAGAACTAAAACAGAGGTTAGAGGGTATTAAGTGGATTGATAAGGAAATCAGCTCACTCTATCTGGAACTTCAGTATTTGGAAACAGGTCTCTTTAAGCAGACAAGACTAACGCAGACTAGGGTGCAGACTAGCAGGGTAAACATTACGGAAAATCAGTTAGTTGCCCAGTTAACGCTTAAGGAAGACATAACGAACAGAATTAACAGGTTGACTAAAGAACGTATGGAGCTGGTCAGCCTAATTGACAGTCTAAAAACCCCCAAGCATCGATTAGCATTAAACCTTTACTATGTTCAGCAAAAATTAGACATAGAGGCAGGGGAGGCAATGGGCGTAAGTAGACAAACATTTTTTAGATACTTGAGAAAAGTACTTTCTGAACTTGCTGAGGTGTTGGGTCATGCAGAATCTGACCATGAAAAAGGGCTAAGATTAGGCTAAGGTTGCCACAGGCCACACAGACCAACGAGAAAAAGGTAAATCAGACGACTAGCTACCCAGCCAGAGAAATAGGCACGCACCGCCTAAAATCGCTCTACGGCTTTTATATGAGCTTGTAGCGTGTCCTATTTTTGTGGTATAATACCCGTGGCGTTAACCTATACCGCCTGGGAAGGAGGTAGGGAGAATGCTCAAAGCCCTTTTACTCTTTTTGCTTGCTGCAATCCTTGAGGCCGTTATCGGTTGGATTGTGACTTACTGGCTAGATAAGTTTATCAAGTAAGCAAAAATCACAGGTTAGCACCGTCTAGCCCACAAGAAAAGCCCTCAGCTACTCGCAATAGCTGGGGGCTTTGTGTTGGCGTTAGCGAATGCTAAGCCTTTTACTCTTCCCTCACATTATCGCAAGTTTTGGTTAAGTTGTCAAGGGTTATGCTATCACGCACCCCGTGAGGCGATACTATCAAGATACACTAGGAAACAGTAAAACACAGTAGAATACAGTAAGATACAGTAGCAAGCGGTGCGTGATTGTGGTATAATTTAAGCAAAACTGAGGAAGTCGAGCACCCATTGGAGCGCGGTTTCCTCTGTTTTTTGCTTGCCAAAACAGATACTTTGGTGTATAATTTAGTTAAATAAAGTAGAACCCTTCTGACGCCCATGAAGCAGCTTGCTGTGGAGGCGGTGGGACGGTTCTATTTTTTTAACCAAAAGAAAAGCACCTTGTGGGGGTGCTAGTTCCTTGCCTGCTGAACTCGTGAAAATTTAATCACCAATTTACTACCCTTTAAGTTTTCCGTATTTGTCAATTTTTGACCATTTTGGCTAAGAATATAGTCAAAACCCTAGGCTTTTACCCTCTATTTGTCGGTATTTGACACAACCCAGATAACAAAATGCTTTAATCTGATGGTGAAGCACATAAAAAGCCCGTGGTTGCGGGCTTTTTACTTTATCTGAAAATGTTGCTCTTTGAAACAATTCCTTTTTTAAAAATTTCCTAGAGCTGACTCGTAGAACGTAATGGCTTTTCATTATGGCTTAAAGTCATAATAAGATAACGCCCGTTCAACGAGCGTTAGTCAAGTAATCAAGTAGCCTAGACGTTGACGTGGTTGGAGAGAATCACCTTATGGGCGGTGTAAAAACAACCTTTTAAAACGGGTGATTTTGATTTAATCCGTCAACCAACTAATAACTTCTTCACGCGGTTTGCGTGTTTTAGGGTGTTTGGGGTCACGTAAGCGGTAGCCTAGAGATAACATGGTCACTAGACCTTCTTTGTTTTGGTCGATAATGCCTGCTTCTGTCAATAGACGATTGACTTCTTCCTGATGGAAGCCTTCGATAGGACAACTGTCAATCCCTAAAAGAGCAGCACAAGTCATCACATTACCTAGAACGATATAGGTCTGTTTGGCTGTCCAGTCAAATAGAGCCCGTTCATCGTCCGCCATCGCCATATCGCGTGTTTGAAATGCCTTATAAAGCGCCAAACGACTGCTTAGATCAGCTTCGCTAGTTAAGCCTCGTCGCACTAAACTTTGCCGCATGCTCTCGCTATCATAGCGGGCATTTTTTTCTGCGACCAGAAAAATGAAGTGACTGGCTGTCTCAAATTGCGGAATGGCTCCCCAAGAAACGGCCTTTAGAGCATCTTTCAACTGACTGTCCAGTTTATGATTATCAATAGCGATAAATCGCCAGCCCTCTAAGCCGACAGAGCTAGGACTTTGGTGAGCGATATCAAGGAGTAGCTCAACGTCTTCCCTCGCTAACTGCTGTTCGCTATAGACACGAACGGCTGTTCGAAAATCACTAGCCGTTCTAATGGCTTGTCTCATTTCTTGGTGGTCCATACTATTCTCCTTGTTTTTGATCTTCTTTAATGGCATCCTCTGTCTCATCCAAGTAACGAATCAGCGTTTTTTCTGTCAAAATATCAGAGTAGGTATAAGACTCGATGGAGGTTTGACCTGTCAATTCATCGGTAAACTCGATGACAAATAAGGAGGGATAAACCTCTGATAGGAGACCTTGCTTAATATTTTCTCGTTTTCTCCCGTTTTCCAAGGTTAATTCGACAATTTGCCCCTCGTGAGCCTTGATGTCTTCCTTGATTTTTTTCATTTTTGCAACGTCTGTAAATGCATCACTCATGTGTTTCTCCTTTTTAATGGTATGTAATATGTGGGAAATCCTTAAGAATGTCGTGGTGTACTGCTTCTAGCCAAAGCTTAGGACTGTTCAAGGTCAGAGCCTTAATGGGCAGGTAGACTGGCTTTGCCCCATCCAAGAAGTCAGCAATCAAGTATACCTTTGGCAAGCGTTTTAAGCTCCCACTAACTTTATAGTAACTCAGCCGAGAGACCCTAGCTAAGGGCACAACTGTAAATTGACCGACGCGATAAGAAATCAGGTGTCCTTTGTAGATGAGCAAACCAAACTGATGGTCAATAAAGCTAGCCCTCGTCTCAAGAGCAGATATTTGACTGTTTAATTCAGGAAACTGATTAAAAAATTGGGCATAATTCCTTTGGTTAGCAAGGATAATTTTCCCAGCCCAGACTAATAAGCCCAGTCCAAGCACGGTAAAAACTGCCATAGACATGTAGCCTATGTTATCAGCCTCTTGCCGATCAGTGACAAATACCCATAAACAGGTACCTAGCAGGACCACTCCCTTGATCAAGTATTCGTAGGCACCGCCCAACAATCGCTTTTTCACTGGTTTCTCCCCTACCTATTCTCTTCATAAGGGGCGATACTAGAAAACTTGTTGTATTCTTTTTGGAAAATCAATTTAACGGTTCCCCTGGCTCCTGCCCGGTTTTTTTCCAGAATAACTTCAATGATATTATCGGGTAGCTTGTCATTACCGTCCGCGTCTTTGTTATCGCGGTCATAGTAATCATCGCGATAAAGAAAAGCAACGATGTCCGCGTCTTGCTCGATGGACCCCGATTCGCGGATGTCAGATAGAACTGGGCGTTTGTCCTGCCGCTGCTCAACCCCACGAGAGAGCTGACTGAGGGCGATAACAGGAACTTTTAATTCCTTGGCTAAGATTTTCAACTGGCGAGAAATATCTGACACTTCCTGTTGGCGGTTTTCAGGTCGTGTGCCCGTAATCAACTGCAGGTAGTCAATAACAATCAGTCCCAAGGGCTGTCCTAACTCTTGAGCCAGTTTGCGGGAACGTGCTCTGATTTCTGTAATCTTAATCCCTGGGGTATCGTCAATGTAAATCGGTGCCTTGGCAAGATTGCCCATGGCTATGGTGACATTTTGCCAATCTTGGTCAGTTAGTTGCCCTGTCCGCAAACGATGGGCATCAACAACGCCTTCGGAAGCTACCATCCGGTCGACCAAGCTCTCTGCGCCCATTTCCAGCGAGAAGATGGCGACGGGCTGATGTTGTTTGGTACCGACATTTTGTGCGATATTGAGGACGAAGGCGGTTTTTCCGACTGCAGGACGTGCCGCAAGGATGATGAGTTGATCGGGATGCAAACCTGTGGTAATCTTGTCCAAGTCCCGAAAACCAGTTGGCAAACCAGTGACATCACTTGTCTGATTAGCACGCACCTCAAGATTTTCGTAATTTAGTGCCAGAACATCAGCGATTCGTTTGAAGCCACTGCGATGATGATGTTCACCGACATCAACTAGAGCTTTTTCAGCCTCTGCTAATATTTCCTCAGGTGACAGAATGCCATCGTAGGCCTGATTAACCGACGCGGTGAGCCGATAGATGATTTGCCGAAGCATGGCCTTTTCAGCAACGATTTGGGCATAGTAGTCAACATTGGCTGATGTGGGAACGCTATTGACTAGCTCTGCGATGTAGGTCAGGCCACCGACAGCCTGTAAATCACCCTGATTATCCAAAATTGACCGGACCGTGGTTGCATCGATGGCTTCATGACGGTCGCTCAAGGTAATCATGGCCTGAAAGATAATACGGTGAGCAGGCTTGTAAAAATCTTCTGGATTGATGAATTCACGTACCCCAACCAGTTTATCAGGTGCAATAAAAAGAGCGCCCAAGACAGATTGCTCAGCTAACAAGTCTTGGGGTTGTACCCGCATTTCTTGAAATTCTGTCACGAGGACACCTCCTGTTTAGATGATTTAAGCTTCTTTGATGTGCAGCTTGATTTGCCCATCAACGTCTTTGTGAAGTTTCACAGGGACTTCGATCAAGCCGATAGCACGAATCGGATGGTCTAGTTGAATGCCTCGCTTATCAACAGTCAAACCAAACTGTTTTTTCAGCTCTTCGGTAATTTTCTTGGCAGTGATTGAGCCAAAGGTACGACCGTCTGGCCCAACCTTTTCAGAGAATTGGACACGATGCTCTTCCTTATCCAACTCAGTTTTCAAGCGTTTGGCTTCGGCTAAGAGCTCAGCAGCGTGTTTCTCTTCAGATTTTTGTTTACCTGCTAACTCACCAATCGCTTGATTAGTGGCTTCTTTGGCGAGATTTTTTTTGATGAGAAAGTTTTGAGCGTAGCCTGTGGGAACTTCCTTAATCTCACCTTTTTTACCTTTTCCCTTAACATCTTGTAGAAAAATAACTTTCATCCTTGTTACTCCTTGTCTATCGTAATTTCTTCTATTTCGGTTAGTAAAATATCCCTAACTTGTCGTGTAGATTGGCTATCCAACTGGGCGGCTGCCACATTGAAGTGACCGCCACCGCCGAGGCGCTCCATCAGGCGCTGCACGTTGATGTCTTTTTTACTGCGTGCAGAAATAGCGACTGTGCCATTCGCTGTTCTGGTGATGACAAAGCTGGCTTCGATACCAGCCATCTCAAGAAGAGCATCTGCTGCTTTGCCTGTCTGAGCATTGGTATAGACGACATTTTCATCACCTGTAGCGATAATGACCCGCTGACCGACAAGCTGCCCCGCCATAATCAGCTGGTTTATCTGACGGTATTCGTCAAAGTTTTGAGCGGAGATTGTCTGAATAGCGACGCTATCGCTGCCATATCGGCGCAAGTAGCTCGCCACATCAAAGGTACGGCTGGTTACTCTGGCAGAAAAATTCTTGGTATCCAGCATGATACCTGCCATCAGAACGCTGGCCTGCAAGCGACTAATCGGTTTAGGGGCGTTTTGAAACTGAATCAGCTCTGTGACGAGTTCACTAGCTGAACTAGCCCCTGTTTCAATAAAGCTGAGGCTGGCATTGTCAGGGAAGTCCTCATCTCGGCGATGATGATCCACGATAATCACCTCACGAAACTGCCGATAAAACTCTTGAGATAAGGTCAGTGCGAGTTTTGAATGGTCAACCATAATTAAAAGTGAACGCCGTTTAAGGTGACCAAAAGCTTCTGCCAGTGTTAGTAGTCGTGTGCTCTCGTCATGTTTTAAATAGTTGATAGCCCGCGCCACATCATCGGTCATGCTCTTTGGGTCATAAACTGCATAAGCCTCATCAATCACCTGTGACGCAAAAACCTGCATACCGACACTGGCAGCTAAAGCATCCATATCCGTCTGCTTATGCCCAACGACAAACACATTATCAGCATGCTTGATTTTCTCTGAGATAGCAGACATCATCGCCCTGGTGCGTGTCCGAGAGCGTTTGACGGTAGAGGTGCTACCGCCACCAAAATACTGCACATCTTTATCTGGCAGGTTCTCCTTGACGACAACTTGGTCACCGCCTCGAACCATGGCAAGGTTAAGGTTATTTTGAGCCACTCGACCGATATCCTGATAATCATGACTACCATAAGCAATTCCGATACTCAGCGTTAAGCCTAGTTCAAGCTCCTTTGCTGCCTGACGGAATTGCTCCAGCAAGGCAAACTTTTCCTCAATTAACTCCGTCAAGACCAAATAATCTGTGAACAAGTAGAACCGATCCATTTCGGTTCGACGATAGAAAATCTTCTTTTGATTGGCAAAATCAGAGATAAAATTCGCCACAAAACTGTTGATTTGTGACACCTCTGCATCAGCCAAATTGTCCGTCATGTCATCATAGTTATCAACAGAAACAACCGCGATAACCGGACTAAACTCGCTCAAGATTGGTGCTTGAACCTCTGGTTGGTAGGTGTGCCAAAAGTAAAGCATCCCTTTAGCACTATCCGTCGTCACCATCAGGAGGGTGTCCCCAAGTTTAACAGTTCCTTGATGGTTATGCCTAAACAACTCAAGGACACTGTTGGCATCAAAGTCACCGTCTTCTGTGGTCAATAGCAGAGCAGCATAGGGATTGAACCAGGTCACATGTTGATGGTCTTCAGAAAACTGAACCACACCAACGGGCATCTGGTCCAGCAAAGTGGCTAAGTTACCCTCCATTTGATCTGCTATCCGTTCAACTTGTTCATTTTCAGACAAATCATAGCTGAACTTTTGGTATAGAGATAAACCGACCAAAGCAATCATAACTCCCAGCAACAAGAAGAAAAACCAAATAGATTGCCCAACCAAGACATGACCCAAAGCCAATACGCCATAGCAAATCAAACCAATCATGATGAGATGGCTCTTATCAAATCGAAATTTTTTCATGTTAAACCTCTTAATGCCTTATTATATCACAAAAAAGCTCTAAAGGATAGCAATTTCAGATTGGGAATGAAGGACCGTAAAGACGGTATGGCAACCATACCAGGATATCTTAAAGATAGGCAAAGCAAGTCCGATGAATGTCGGTGCAATTATACGGATTTACTAAGTTGCTATGAGGTAGTAAAAAGAGTTGCTTGACGATTAAGGTTCCTTTAAGGAAGAAGACTTATCATTAACTCATCTTTTTCATAAATCTCCTAGTTAAAGCCCAGCAATTTGCTGGGCTTTAACGTTTTTTCTACTCAAAACGTCAAAATTTTGCTACAATAATATCCAGCAATTGAAAAGGAGTATGAACGAATGACACGTTTACAAGACGATTTTTACAAGAGTGTTAACGGTGAGTGGGAAAAGACAGCTGTGATTCCAGATGACAAGCCAACGACAGGTGGCTTTATGGATTTGCACCTGGGCATAGAAAAGCTCATGCTTGAGACTACGGATAAGTGGTTGGCAGGTGAGGATGTGCCGACAGATCCTATTCTGCAAAACTTTGTCAAGTTCCATCGCTTGGCAGCTGATTTTGACAAACGTGAGGCTGATGGTGTGGCGCCAGCTATGCCCTTGATTGAGGAAATTCGTGCCCTCAACTCTTTCAAAGCCTTCACTGATAAACTAGTAGACTTTGAGTTTGCAGGTAAGCCCAACCTCCTGCCGTTTGGGGTGTCGCCTGACTTTATGAACGCCCAGCACAATGTCCTTTGGGCTTATGGTATGGATACCATTCTCCCAGACACGACTTACTACGAGGAAGGGCATGAGAAGGGAGCGGAGTTGTTGGCGAAATGGCGTAGCTGCCAGGAAGAGCTCCTACCTCACTTTGGCTTTACAACGGAGGAGATTACCGACATGCTGGACAAGATCATCGCCTTGGATGCCAAGATTGCCCAGTATGCCCTATCAAACGAAGAGTCAGCCAAGTATGTGGAGCACTACCACCCTTACGACTGGGCAGACTTTACCGCTCTGGCCCCAGAGTTGCCACTGGATAGGATGTTCACAGAGATTTTGGGGCGTTTGCCAGAGCAGGTTATCGTGCGCGAGGAGCGTTTCTGGACAGGCTTTGCTAAGGAATTTTATTCAGAAGCTAACTGGCCAGCCCTCAAGGCTAGCCTCCTCCATGCAGCCGCAACAACCTACACCAGCTACCTAACAGACGAGATCAGGGTTTTAGCGGGAGCTTATGGGCGTCACCTCTCGGGGACGCCACAAGCCATGGACAAGAAAAAAGCAGCTAGTTACCTCGCTCAAAGTCCTTATAGCCAAGCCATCGGTCTCTGGTATGCGCAGAATTACTTCTCGCCAGAAGCTAAGAAGGACGTTGAGGACAAGGTGAGAACCATGATTGCAGTTTACAAGGAGCGCCTAGAGACCAACGATTGGCTCAAGCCTGAAACTCGTGACAAGGCCATCGCCAAACTCAATACCATCGTGCCACACATCGGCTACCCAGAAAAACTCCCTGAGACCTATGCGCAAAAAATCATCGATGAAAACAAGTCTCTAGTCGACAATGTTCAGAAATTAGCAGAGATTTCTATCCGTCACGGTTGGAGCAAGTGGGATAAACCTGTTGACAAGTCTGAGTGGCACATGCCGGCTCACATGGTCAATGCCTACTATGATCCCCAGCAGAACCAGATTGTCTTTCCAGCAGCGATTTTGCAGGCGCCGTTTTACAGTTTGGAGCAGTCTTCGTCTGCCAACTATGGGGGGATCGGTGCGGTCATTGCGCATGAGATTTCCCATGCCTTTGATACCAACGGTGCCAGCTTTGATGAGCATGGTAGTTTGAAAAACTGGTGGACAGACGAGGACTACGCGGCCTTCAAAGAGCGGACAGACAAGGTTGTTGCTCTCTTTGATGGTCAGGATTCTCACGGTGCCAAGGTCAATGGCCAGCTGACCGTGTCTGAAAACGTGGCAGACTTGGGTGGTCTGGCCTGTGCTCTGGAAGCTGCCAAGAAAGAAGCTGATTTCTCAGCGGCAGACTATTTCACCAACTTTGCCACCATCTGGCGTTTGAAAGCTCGTGAGGAGTACATGCAAATGCTGGCTAGTGTTGATGTCCATGCCCCAGGTCACTTGCGTTGTAACTTGCAAGTACCAAACTTTGCTGAATTCCATGAGACCTTTGGTGTCACATCATCAGATGGTATGTGGCGTGATGAAGCGGATCGTGTGATTATCTGGTAGTTATTGACGAGTGTCTTGTCAGTGATTGACGGTAATGATGTAAAAGTGACGAGTCAAACGATTCGCCACTTTTTCGTTGTTATATTCGTTGTTATAATAGTTCTCTTAATTGGTCGACATCTTCCTGCGTGGTTGACCAGCTGGTTGCTAGGCGGATGACGGTACGGTTATCATCATAAGGTTCCCAGATGGTATAGACCATTGACTCAGCGAGTTTGCTCAGCTGGCTATTGTCGATGATCACAAACTGCTGGTTTGTCGGAGAGTCGATGTAAAGGTGGTAGCCTTTTTCAAGGAGAATCGTTCTGACTTGTTCAGCGAGTTTGATAGCGTGACGCCCGATAGTTAGGTGTAAGTCATCAGTAAACAGGCGATCAAATTGAACACCAAGAACCCGTCCTTTTGCGAGAAGAGCGCCGTGTTGCTTGACGATACTGGTGAAGTTTTTCGGCATGGGCTGTCTGGTAAAGACTAAGGCTTCACCTGCTAAAGCACCGATTTTTGTGCCACCGATGTAAAAGACATCACAAAGCTCTGCTATTGTCGGCAAATCGACATCTGTCTCGGTCACGGCTAAGCCATAGGATAAGCGTGCGCCGTCAAGAAAGAGCGGTAAGGTGTAGTGACGACAGATTGAAGCGAGGGCTTCTAATTCCGCTTTGGAGTAGAGTGTGCCATACTCTGTCGGATGTGAGATGTAGACCATGCCTGGTGCCACCATGTGTTCTTTGGCATCATCTTGGTAAAACTGGTCGAGATAGGCCTTTAGTTTATGGGCAGAGAGCTTGCCTTGCTCGTGAGGAATCGTTAAGACCTTGTGACCAGTATACTCAATCGCGCCTGCTTCATGGGTGTTAATATGCCCAGTGTCAACAGTTACAACCCCCTCATAAGAGCGAAGGAGGCTTGCGATGGCGACTTGGTTGGTCTGTGTTCCCCCTGTTAAAAAGAACACATCTGCATCTGGTGATTGGCAGGCCAGCTTGATTTTCTCAGCTGCTCGTTTGGTGTAGTCATCTGTCCCGTAACCAGCTAAATTTTCAGTGTTTGTTTCTAACAAGGCCTTGAGTAGCTCGGGATGAGCTCCTTCGTTATAATCATTTTCAAAATGTAACATAAGATCTCCTTTCGTGTTAGGACTAGCTTATCATTTTTATATGAAAAATAGCATAAAAATCTAGTTATCCGCATAAAAACTGGACTTATCACACTTTATCAAGGTCAAAACCACTCAATTTACTACTAATTTACTACTTATGAATGAGCTTTGATACGACGATTTATCCTTGAAAAGTGAAGATATAAAGATACTTCCAATAAAATTTGAATATTTAATAGGTAGACACTTCAAAAAATGAGGTGTCTATTTTTTTACCCGATTTTGAAAGGAAGTGAACTTATGAAAACAAAAAATCAAGAATCAAAAGGTCGTTCCCCACTCTTTAAGACCATCAAACATTCATTCAGCCAATAAAAAAGAAAGGATAGGTAAAAATATGGAACTTAAATTTGTGATTCCCAACATGGAAAAAACATTCGGCAATTTAGAATTTGCTGGCGAGGATAAAGTCGTTCAGCGAAGAATCAACGGACGGCTAACTGTCTTATCAAGAAGCTATAATCTCTATTCTGATGTTCAAAGAGCAGATGATATTGTGGTGGTGCTTCCTGCTGAAGCTGGCGAAAAACATTTCGGCTTTGAGGAACGTGTGAAGTTAGTCAATCCACGTATTACCGCAGAGGGCTACAAAATCGGCACTCGTGGTTTTACAAATTACCTTTTACATGCTGACGACATGATAAAAGAATAAAGAAAGAGAGGAAAAATGATGAGATTAGCAAATGGCATTGTATTAGATAAAGACACGACTTTTGGAGAATTGAAATTCTCTGCTCTACGTCGTGAAGTGAGAATCCAAAATGAAGACGGGTCGGTTTCAGATGAAATCAAGGAACGTACCTATGACTTAAAATCCAAAGGACAAGGACGCATGATTCAAGTAAGTATTCCTGCCAGCGTGCCTTTGAAAGAGTTTGATTATAACGCACGGGTGGAACTTATCAATCCCATTGCGGACACCGTTGCTACTGCCACCTATCAAGGAGCAGATGTTGACTGGTATATCAAGGCAGACGATATTGTGCTGACAAAGGATTCTAGTTCATTCAAAGCTCAACCACAAGCAAAGAAAGAACCGACACAAGACAAATAGTCGCTAGGTAGAAAGGAGACTTTTTCGCATGAAACAGCGTGGTAAAAGGATTCGCCCATCTGGTAAAGATTTAGTCTTTCATTTTACGATAGCGTCACTCCTGCCTGTTTTCCTGCTGGTTGTCGGACTGTTTCATGTGAAGACAATCCAGCAGATCAACTGGCAGGATTTTAACCTATCACAAGCAGATAAGATTGACATTCCCTATTTAATTATCAGTTTCAGTGTCGCAATTCTTATCTGCTTGCTGGTAGCGTTTGTATTCAAACGGGTTCGCTATGATACGGTTAAACAACTTTACCACCGTCAAAAACTGGCAAAGATGATACTTGAAAACAAGTGGTATGAATCTGAACAGGTCAAAACAGAGGGTTTCTTTAAAGATAGTGCTGGTCGTACAAAGGAAAAGATAACCTACTTCCCTAAAATGTATTATCGACTTAAAAATGGCTTGATACAGATACGGGTGGAAATCACGCTGGGAAAATATCAAGACCAACTCTTACACTTGGAAAAGAAATTAGAGAGTGGCTTGTACTGTGAGCTGACGGATAAAGAGTTAAAGGATTCCTATGTGGAATATACTTTGCTCTATGACACCATAGCCAGTCGTATTTCTATTGATGAAGTAGAAGCTAAAGATGGTAAACTTCGCTTAATGAAAAACGTATGGTGGGAATATGATAAGCTCCCTCATATGTTGATTGCTGGTGGTACAGGTGGCGGTAAAACTTACTTTATACTGACACTGATTGAAGCCTTGCTTCATACAGATTCAAAACTGTATATTCTTGACCCGAAAAATGCTGACCTTGCGGACTTAGGTTCTGTGATGGCAAATGTCTACTATAGAAAAGAAGACTTGCTTTCTTGCATTGAAACATTCTATGAAGAAATGATGAAACGTAGTGAGGAAATGAAGCAGATGAAGAACTATAAGACTGGCAAAAATTATGCTTACTTAGGTCTCCCGGCACACTTCTTAATCTTTGATGAATACGTCGCTTTCATGGAAATGCTGGGAACAAAAGAAAACACCGCAGTTATGAATAAGCTGAAACAGATTGTCATGTTAGGTCGTCAAGCTGGCTTCTTTCTAATACTGGCTTGTCAACGTCCAGACGCAAAATATTTAGGCGACGGAATCCGTGATCAGTTTAATTTCAGAGTGGCTTTAGGTCGTATGTCTGAAATGGGCTATGGCATGATGTTTGGCAGTGACGTACAAAAGGATTTCTTCTTAAAGCGAATCAAAGGTCGTGGCTATGTTGATGTAGGAACAAGTGTCATATCAGAGTTTTATACTCCCCTTGTACCAAAAGGATATGATTTCTTGGAGGAAATTAAAAAGTTATCCAACAGCAGACAGTCCACGCAGGCGACGTGCGAAGCGGAAGTCGCAGGTGTGGACTGATCTTGCTGGCTGGTGTGGCAATAGCCACGCCAGCACTTAACCCCCCGTATCTAACAGGGGGGTACAAATCGACAGGAAACAGTCAAAAAAACATTAGAAAATCCTTTGGTTACAAGGGATTTACAAAATTTCAGCGTATGTCAAATGGGCTTTAAAAGTTGACATACGCCTTTTTGATTGGAGGGATTTTTACTGAATGAACAAACTTGGTTACAGCATTTAAAAGAAAAACGCTTGGCTTATGGACTATCTCAAAACCGTTTAGCTGTTGCGACTGGTATTACAAGGCAGTATCTAAGCGATATTGAAACAGGAAAAGTCAAGCCATCAGAGGATTTACAGCAGTCCCTTTGGGAAGCTCTGGAACGCTTCAATCCCGACGCTCCCCTTGAAATGCTGTTTGATTATGTAAGGATTCGCTTTCCGACAACAGACGTACAGCAGGTGGTCGAAAACATCTTACAACTGAAACTGTCCTATTTTCTTCATGAGGACTATGGTTTCTATTCTTATTCAGAGCATTATGCTTTAGGCGACATATTCGTCCTTTGCTCCCATGAACTGGACAAAGGAGTTCTGGTGGAATTGAAAGGTCGTGGGTGCAGACAATTTGAAAGCTATCTTCTGGCACAACAAAGAAGCTGGTATGAGTTCTTTATGGACGTTTTGGTGGCTGGCGGTGTGATGAAACGCCTTGACCTTGCCATTAACGATAAGACAGGGATTTTGAATATCCCTGTACTCACTGAAAAGTGCCAACAGGAAGAATGTATCTCCGTCTTCCGCAGTTTTAAAAGCTATCGCAGTGGCGAACTGGTACGCAAAGAGGAAAAGGAATGTATGGGAAACACCCTCTATATCGGTTCATTACAAAGTGAAGTTTATTTCTGTATCTATGAAAAGGACTACGAGCAGTACAAGAAAAATGATATTCCCATTGAAGACGCAGAAGTAAAAAACCGTTTTGAGATTCGATTGAAAAATGAGCGTGCCTATTATGCAGTCCGTGATTTACTCGTCTATGACAATCCAGAGCATACCGCCTTTAAAATTATCAATCGGTATATCCGTTTTGTAGATAAAGACGATTCCAAACCTCGTTCTGATTGGAAACTGAATGAAGAATGGGCTTGGTTTATTGGGAACAATCGTGAACGATTAAAACTAACCACAAAACCAGAGCCTTACTCCTTCCAAAGGACGCTGAACTGGCTATCTCATCAAGTTGCCCCGACCTTAAAGGTTGCGATTAAACTTGATGAAATCAACCAGACGCAGGTTGTAAAAGACATTCTCGACCATGCGAAACTGACAGACCGACACAAGCAGATTTTGAAGCAACAGTCAGTAAAAGAACAGGACGTGATAACAACAAAAAAATAACTCAAATACAAATTCATTGAATATAGAGAGGAGAACATTTTTATGAATTTTGGACAAAACCTTTATAACTGGTTTCTATCAAACGCTCAATCACTGGTGCTTTTAGCAATCGTTGTGATTGGCTTGTATCTTGGCTTCAAGCGTGAGTTTAGCAAACTGATTGGCTTTTTAATTATTGCGATTATTGCGGTTGGCTTAGTCTTCAACGCTGCTGGAGTAAAAGACATTTTACTAGAGCTATTCAATCGCATTATTGGTGCTTAAATAAAACCGTTCTTTTGTGGAATATAAGTGGTTTTCTTATGTTCCGCAAAGGAATGGTACACCAAACGAAGTGCGGTAGGGATTTTTGAATCTCTACAAAGAAAGGACGTGAATATATGGACGATATGCAAGTCTATATTGCGAATTTAGGCAAATACAATGAGGGCGAATTGGTCGGTGCGTGGTTTACCTTTCCCATTGACTTTGAGGAAGTCAAAGAGAAAATCGGCTTGAATGATGAATATGAGGAATACGCCATTCATGACTACGAGTTACCCTTTACGGTTGACGAATACACTTCCATTGGCGAACTCAATCGACTATGGGAAATGGTATCGGAATTACCCGAAGAATTACAATCGGAGCTATCTGCTCTGCTCACTCATTTTTCAAGCATTGAAGAACTAAGCGAACATCAAGAGGATATTATCATTCATTCCGATTGTGATGATATGTATGACGTGGCACGCTACTACATTGAAGAAACGGGTGCTTTAGGCGAAGTACCAGCTAGTCTTCAAAACTATATTGATTATCAAGCCTATGGTCGGGATTTAGACCTTTCAGGAACGTTTATCTCAACCAATCATGGGATTTTTGAAATCGTCTATTAAATCTGTCGGTACATTACTACTGGCAGATTTTCTATTTTACGGGGTGGCTCAATCAGCTACCCCTATTTTTTATGAAAGGATTGATTACATGAAGAAAATACGAAGCTATACCAGTATCTGGTCTGTGGAAAAGGTACTGTATTCTATCAATGATTTTAGACTTCCGTTTCCCATAACCTTTACGCAAATGACATGGTTTGTCGTGTCACTCTTTGCAGTGATGATACTTGGCAACTTGCCCCCTCTTTCCATGATAGAGGGAGCATTTCTCAAATACTTTGGGATTCCTGTGGCTTTCACATGGTTTATGTCTACAAAAACTTTTGATGGTAAAAAGCCTTATGGATTTTTGAAGTCTGTCATTGCTTATGCACTGCGACCAAAGCTGACCTATGCAGGAAAAAAAGTAACGCTTGGCAGAAACCAGCCACAAGAAGCCATTACAGCAGTTAGGAGTGAATTTTATGGCATATCCAATTAAATACATTGAAAACAATCTCGTCTGGAATAAAGACGGGGAATGTTATGCTTACTATGAGCTTGTTCCTTACAATTACTCATTTCTAAGTCCAGAACAGAAAATACAAGTGCATGATTCTTTCAGACAGCTTATCGCACAAAATCGTGATGGCAAAATTCATGCTTTACAAATCAGTACAGAATCCAGCATACGTTCTGCACAAGAGCGTTCCAAAAATGAAGTCACTGGCAAGCTCAAAGCGGTTGCCTATGACAAAATCGACCAACAGACAGACGCTTTAATATCCATGATTGGCGAAAATCAAGTGAACTACCGTTTCTTTATCGGCTTTAAGTTGGTGTTAGTATAAAATAGTGGACACATTTTATCGAACTAGATAAAATAATATTTAGTTAGAGAAAGGAAGTGTTTCTACTATGGGTAGAGGTAAAAAATATACAGAAGATTATAAAGAAATGATATCAGATTTATATAAATCTGGAATGACAATTTCTGAAATAAGTAGTGAATATGGCATAGCAAAATCAACTATAAATGGCTGGGTAAAAGCTAACAAAGAAATAAAAATATCTGAAGACGAGGTTATAACATTAAAAGAAGTAGCCAAATTAAAGAAAGAAATGGCTAGAATTAAAGAGGAAAATGAAATATTAAAAAAAGCTATGGCCATATTTGCGAAAGAGAACTAAATAAAATTATACAAGTTATAGAAGTCAATAAAGAAACTTATGGAGTTAAAAAAATGTGCTCTATTTTAAACGTTCCACGTAGCACATATTATAGTAAGAAAAATCCTAAGAAATCAGAAAGAGAAATTGAGAATGAAAAGCTAAAAACGGCTATATTAAAGTATTATAAAGAAAGTAAGTGTAGATACGGAGCTCCAAAGATAAAAATAATGCTTTCTAAAAATGGATTTAATATATCTATAAAAAGAACTCAAAGATTAATGAGAGAATTAGGAATAAAATCTATAATAATAAAAAAATACAAGCCAACATCTAAGAAAAAGCCGAAAGAAGGTTTAGAAAACCTTTTGAAGCGTGATTTTACAACAACAAGCATAAATGAGAAATGGGTAGGAGATATAACTTATATAAAAACGCAAAAAGATGGTTGGTGCTACTTGGCTTCTGTACTTGATTTACACTCTAAGAAAATAGTGGGATACTCTTTCGGTAAAAATATGACAAATGATCTTGTTATAGCAGCACTAAAAAATGCTTGTTATCTTCAAGATATANGCAAAGATAATAAAATAATATTTCATAGTGATTTAGGTTCACAATATACAAGTAATGATATGAAAAATCTATGCAATGAATTTAATATAATACAATCCTTTAGTCAAAAAGGGTGTCCTTATGACAATGCATGTATAGAGTCATTTCATGCTGTTTTAAAGAAAGAAGAAGTTTATAGAAATACTTATGAAAAGTATGAA
>NZ_KB904160.1 GCF_000380025.1 Streptococcus entericus DSM 14446 | reverse complement strand
ACACGATTGCCTCCATACATCGTCTCATTCGGACAATGTATTACCTCATTATGCATAACAAACTTTACGATTACACTTTAACCCAAAATCAGTAAAATTGTTTATGCCATATTATTGTAACACCTTATTTCAAAAATCACAAAATAAGGTGTTGGTTTTGTATACACTTTTTATGTAAATCTTTAGTGTAAAGTAAGGTCACTTCCCTATTTTGATGACTGTATGAAAATTATTTTTTCTCTAAAACCTTGATAGACTTGACAAATGGTAGAAAAAAGCAGCCGTATAGGAAAACATATTGAGCACTGATTTGCCCGCTGCCAAGCCATCTACCAGAGCTCCTCGAACCTCATGCTGGTCGAGAAAAACCCCCGTCATCAAACCATCGTTTAAAAACACGTTATAGCTGACACCATTTTCCAGTATGGTAAATTGTTCTGGTGCTTCCTGACCGTAGACATGTGCTGAAATGTGGCTTGCCCCTTGGAAGCGACATTTTTCGTAGCCCCCAATCAGGTCTGGAAAGACCTCAAGAAAAGCTGACACAATCACATCTTTTAAGCTATAAACAAAGGAATTGTACCAAGAAAAAAGAGCATAGTCACCGTAACGATCAATCGTTAGCCCACCAAAGCAATCCCCATCTTGGTTAAACAAACGATAGGCTGTTGTCAAGTTAGAATACTCAAGGACTTGTCGTTTAACCTTTGCTGCCTCAAACAGGGACGCAAAATAAGCTTTATCAAGCTGAACAGGTGCTTGTGGCAATACCCAGCCAATCCCCCGCTGTTGTGGTGACAGATAAGCGCTTGCTAACTTTTTCTCGCGATTACTGTAGAGAGTCACTAACCCCTCTGGCAAATCTGCGGTCAACAAATCTTGTCCCTCTAAGACTTGTACACCTGACAATATTTTCTTTTCAGCACTAGGGCTGACAAACAGTTTAGACATGAAACCATTGTACCAGAAAAGCGACATTTTTACCACTGGCATTGCCCTCGATAAGCAGGCAAGGTTTTTTTATGGTATAATTGGATAAGATTGAAGAACTTTAGTAAGGACAGACCAAATGTGCTCATTTGCAGTCCTTGTGGTTCTGACTCATGATTATCTTAAGTAAGGGGGCTCTTATTTGAAAACATTACGTCAAAAGTTCTATCATACCTTGAGCTTTCGTCTGGGATTTCTGGCGGTATTGATTGGGTTTTATTGGCTAAAAAGCATGTGGGCCTATCATATTGACTTTCATTTGGGTTTAGAAAATCCCTATCAGCTTTTTTTAACCCTCATCAACCCTATTCCTTTGTCATTGTTAATTCTTGGAATAGCACTCTATGTTAAACAGACCAAGGCATTTTACGGAACCCTGTTAGGACTCTATGGTTTGCTCAATCTGTTACTAGTCGCAAACGCTATTTATTTCAGGGAATTCTCAGACTTTATCACGATTACAACGATGCTAGCAACCAGCAAGGTCTCTGCAGGGCTGGGCGATGCCGCACTTAATCTTTTTAGGCCTTGGGACATTATCTATTTGCTTGATGTATTTTTCCTCGTTTACGCTTGGCGCAAGAAAATATTTCCACTAGATCCTAGACCCTTGAATAATCGGTTTGCCATAGCAGTGACCTCTTTTTCTGCTCTGCTCTTTTCCATCAATCTCTTTTTAGCGGAAATCGACCGACCAGAACTGCTCAGTCGTGGCTTTTCCAACACCTATGTGGTCAGGGCCTTAGGACTGCCTGCCTTTCTCGGTTACGATGGGAATCAAACCTACAAGACGCAAAAAATCCGCTCAGAAGCTGACCCAGCAGACATGGCTATAGTGGCTGACTATGTGGCACAGCATCAGGTAAAACCAAACCCTGACTACTTTGGGCTGGCTAAAGGCAAAAATGTCATCGTCCTTCATCTGGAGAGTTTCCAGCAGTTTTTGATTGATTACAAACTACCTATTGACGGTGTTGAACACGAAGTTGCTCCCTTTCTCAACAGCCTCTATCATGACCAGCAAACCTTCTCCTTTGCTAATTTTTTCCATCAGGTTAAGGCTGGTAAAACCTCTGATTCTGAGACCCTAATGGAGTTATCTCTGTTCGGGCTAAATCAGGGTTCTTACTTTGTCCAATACGGTGGCGACAATACCCAGCAGGCTGCCCCTCATATTTTAGGGGAACTGGGCAATTATACCAGCGCCGTGTTTCATGGTAATATCGGTACATTTTGGAACCGCAACAGTGTGTATAAACAGTGGGGTTACGATTATTGGTTTGACCAATCCTACATGTCCAAGGCAACCCAGGAAAATTCCTTCCAATACGGTCTCAATGACAAGGTCATGTTTGCGGATTCCATCAAATACTTAGAACGGCTTCAACAACCGTTCTACACCAAATTTATTACTGTATCCAATCATTACCCTTATCAAAACCTCTCAGGAGATGAGCTTGGATTTCCTTTAGCCAAAACAAAAGACGATACCATCAATGGTTATTTTGCGACAGCTAACTACCTCGATGCGTCAATCAAGGCCTTCTTTGATTACCTCAAGGCTTCAGGGCTCTATGACAACTCGATTATCGTGATGTACGGGGATCACTACGGTATTTCAAATTCACGCAACACAGAACTAGCTAGCCTCATTGGTAAGAACCCAGAGACTTGGACAGATTATGATAACGCTATGTTGCAACGTGTCCCATTCATGATTCACATTCCTGGCATGGATAAGGGCTTTATTAGCCAGACTTTCGGTGGGGAAGTTGACGCACTGCCGACCTTGATGCACCTGATGGGCATTGATAACCAAGCCTTTATCCAGCTTGGACAAGACCTGCTCTCTAAAGACAACCAGCAGATTGTTGCCTTCAGGACATCTAACCATGTGATTGCACCTGATTATACGAGCTACGCTGGTAAAATTTATAAAACAGAGACCGGTGAAGAAATCACCAATCCTGACGACACTACTTCCGTGCGCGTTCAGGAGATTCGCGATGCGGCTAAGCAACAATTAAGCATGAGTGACAAGGTGCAGACAGGTGATTTGTTGCGTTTTTATACGGGAAATGACTTACCAAAAGTGGATATTTCCGCTATTTCTTACATCGACAGTTTTGAGCGCTTGATTGCTATCGAGCAAGAGCTGGGGAAACAATCGAAGAGCCTCTACAGCCAGTTAGGTCAGAAATCAACGCAAAGCCTCTTCCAAGCTCCAACTTATTTGGAATTAAATCCACCACCTCCGCCAGAACCAACCACTAAGGCCAGTGACGCCGAAACGTCAGAAAGCAGTTCAACACCTTCTGATTAGATGACTTGCAGACGAATAGTTTCTACCCGCCCATGTCGCACCATGTGCGGGTATTTTTTCCAAAAAATGCAGATAGTTTCTGAAATTATGGTATAATAGTTAAGTACACGTTTTCAAACAGACAAAGGGAGGAATCTATGTCAATTCAATCAGTCAATGCGATTCGTTTTTTAGGTATTGATGCCATTAACAAGGCCAACTCTGGTCACCCTGGAGTAGTGATGGGGGCAGCACCGATGGCTTACAGCCTCTTTACCCAGCACTTGCGCATCACACCAAACCAGCCAAACTGGATCAACCGTGACCGCTTTGTTTTATCAGCTGGTCATGGCTCTATGCTGTTGTATGCGCTCTTGCACTTGTCAGGCTATGCAGACTTGTCCATCGAAGAGCTGCAAAACTTCCGTCAGTGGGGATCAAAGACCCCTGGTCACCCAGAAGTCACCCATACCTCAGGTGTCGATGCCACCTCTGGTCCTCTTGGTCAAGGGATTTCGACAGCGGTTGGTTTTGCTCAAGCGGAGCGTTTCCTTGCTGCTAAGTACAACAAAGACGGCTTCCCACTCTTTGACCACTACACCTATGTTATTGCAGGTGATGGCGACTTCATGGAAGGGGTGTCGGCTGAGGCAGCGTCTTATGCTGGTCACCAAGGCTTGGACAAGCTGATTGTCCTCTATGATTCCAACGATATCTGCTTGGACGGTGAGACCAAGGATGCCTTCTCTGAAAATATCCGTGCCCGCTATGAGGCTTATGGCTGGCATACAGCTCTCGTCGAAGACGGTACAGACCTCGCAGCGATCAGCTCTGCTATTGACCAAGCAAAAACAGCAGGCAAGCCATCTTTGATCGAGGTGAAGACCATTATCGGTCATGGTGCGCCAACCAAGGGTGGCACCAATGCTGTCCATGGTGCACCTCTAGGGGCAGATGAAACGGCTGCGACTCGTGCCAACCTCGGCTGGGACTATGCGCCATTTGAAGTGCCAGCAGATGTCTATGCGGACTTCAAGACAAATGTCGCTGATCGTGGTCAAGCGGCTTATGACGCTTGGGAAAAATTGGTCGCAGACTACAAGGCAGCCTACCCAGAAGTAGCAGCAGAGATTGATGCGATCGTCGCAGGTCAAGCGCCTGTGACCATCACAGAAAAAGACTTCCCTGTCTATGAGGATGGCTTCTCTCAAGCCACTCGTAACTCATCACAAGATGCTCTCAACGCCGCAGCTGCGGTCTTGCCAACCTTCCTCGGTGGTTCAGCTGACTTGGCACATTCCAACATGACCTATATCAAGGCAGACGGCTTGCAGGATAAGAACCATCCTCTCAACCGCAACATTCAGTTTGGGGTGCGTGAGTTTGCTATGGGGACAATCTTGAACGGTATGGCGCTTCATGGTGGTCTGCGGGTCTACGGTGGTACCTTCTTTGTCTTCTCTGACTATGTCAAGGCAGCTATCCGCCTGTCTGCTATCCAAGAATTGCCAGTGACCTATGTCTTTACACACGATTCGATTGCTGTCGGCGAAGATGGACCAACTCATGAGCCGATTGAGCACTTGGCAGGTCTGCGTGCTATGCCAAACTTGACAGTCATTCGTCCAGCGGATGCCCGTGAGACCCAGGCTGCTTGGCACCATGCTCTTACCAGCACCAAGACACCGACTGCCCTTGTCTTGACCCGTCAAAACTTGACCGTGGAAGAGGGCACAGACTTTGGCAAAGTGTCTAAAGGAGCGTATGTGGTTTATGAGACAGGCAGTGACTTTGATACGATCTTGATAGCTTCTGGTTCAGAGGTCAATCTGGCGGTCAAAGCGGCCAAGGTCTTGGCAGAAGAAGGTGGCAAGGTGCGTGTGGTATCCGTACCATCGACCGAACTCTTTGACGCTCAAGATGCCGCCTATAAAGAATCTGTCCTGCCAAACGCCATCCGCCGCCGTGTGGCCATCGAGATGGCAGCGACCCAAGGCTGGTACAAGTATGTCGGTCTAGATGGCGCAGTCATCGGTATCGACAAATTTGGTGCCTCAGCGCCAGCTCAAACGGTTATCGACAACTACGGCTTTACCGTTGAACATGTCCTTGAAACCATTGCAGAGCTAAAATAGTCTTAAACAGAAGTTGACGCGTCAACTTCTGTTTCTTTTATTGATTCTACTTTGTCAATACTTTGGTCTGAGTCGTTGAGAACAGCCGTTACTTCTTTATCATTTTCTTTAGGGGTTTCTTTGCTATCTTTTTTGTCTGGCAACTCTAGTTTGAAAAATCGGTAATGATAGGTATTCCCTTGAGATAGATTGACACTAACAACGAGGTAATTACTCTGATGAGTGTAGCTGGTACTCCCTTGAGCAAACTGATAAGAGCCCGAGGCTTTATCTGCCAATTCCTTGGTCAGCTCTGCCATTAAGCTGGCTTGCGCTTGCTGGTATTGCTGGGACTGTAGTTGAGCAGTGACCTGCACACGGCTGATGTAAAACTGTAATAGCAAGGCAAAGACAGCGGCCATAAAAAGCGCATAGAGTAAGATACCGGCTTTAAGGCGTTTTGTCAAAAGCATAAACAAAGGTCCTTTCTAAGCCCGTATCAAAAGTCACCTGCAAAGTGACGACTTCTCCTGACTGGCTGAAGTCTGCCGAGCTGACACCAAAGAGCATGGGCTGATAACCCCGACCGTCGGCGTTGCTTTTACGAAAATCGTCTGAGCGAAATTTTCCAAAACTAAGCGCTTGCCCCTCCTTAGTCAGATAAAGTCGGTTGCCTTCCAGCTTATCAAACGTTGCACCTTGCCATTCTACACGCAAGTGCTGGCAAAAGAGAAGCCAATTGTCCTGATGATTGACGGTTAAGTAACTGGTGTGACTGCTTAGCAATTTGGTCAATCCCTGATAAATGGATAAACTCCCTGCAATCACTAATAAAGCGATTAAACACTCTAAAAGCGTAAACCCTTTAACCCTAGTTTTTAGCGAGACTCATCACCTCCTTGCCCTCACTATAAACGGTAATACTGCTGCTCGTTCGTGACACCTGTACACTGATGCCATTCAAGCTTAAACTGGATTGTCCTGTCTGGACAGCCATAGTAGCGACATTTAGTACCTCTTGTTGGTGTAGACGTTGGGCAACCACAGCCTGATGCTGCCCCAGCTGACCGACAATAAGACTAGCGATTGTAACCAACACCCCGAGTGCTATTAAACTCTCAAGGAGAATGTAAGCTTGTAATTGTTTTTTTATATTTACCACTCCCTATATACAGTTGATAGGTCACCTGCTGCTGTTTTGTTTGAAAAACTATTTTCGCTAGAGACGAGTTTCCACCCGCTGTCGAAAATTCAATTTGCCGCTCCGTGACCAAGGTCACTTCCTCAGGTAACGATAAGGTTTGATAGCCATTGGTGATTTGTCGACCACTTAAGTTTAACTGAAGCGTAGCTTGCTGACTCAGGCTCAGCTGTTGGCTATCCTGATAAAGATGCTCAAAATGCATAAAAAATAATTTTGTCTGCATTGCTTGAAAGGTCTGATTGACCGCGCCTGATAGGCTAAGCACCAATAAACTAATCATAAACAGGACCAGTAAACTTTCAAGAAGAGTAAATCCTTTAGTTCGGCACGTTTTGAGCCACTTGATGTTCTGACACATATTTAACATAGTTGTCCGCCTGATCCTGAGTGATAAATTCTTCTGCGACTAAAGCTGATAAGCTAGCCTTATTAGCAGAGCCCATTTCATACATTTCAGCCTGACTTTCAACAACCTTAACGAGCGCACGTCCCCCAGATGCTTCGATTTTTTCTTTTTGCTTGCTGAGGTTAGGCACAAAAAGAAGCAGTAATACGCTCACAATAAGCAAAACAATAAGCATTTCAACTAATGTAAATCCTTTAACGGATTTGTTATGAATGGTTTTCACTAATTTTTTCATGGTATATTCTCCTTAAAAACTTGGCATATTTTGATAAATCGGTAAGAGCATGGCCGCATAAATCATGACAATCATCAGGGCAACAAATAGAAAGACCAGAGGTTGAATCAGCTGACTAGCTTGATTGAGTTTGTGAAAAAAAGTCTTCCAAGTTTCCTTAGCATAAAGTTCAAGTTCCTGACCCAAGCGCGATTTTACCTCTCCGTAGGCGATCATCAAGCTCAATTCTCGCTTAAAAAAGGGATAGCTTAAAACCTTGTCATGAAAGGCTTGTCCAGCTAATAAAGCCCGCTGCATATCCAGACCAATCTCTTGAAAAAGCTGAGATTTTTGATCTTGCATGATCTGAACCACCTGCGCCAAATCCAACCCTTGTCCGATAAGGTTCCCCCATTCCCTGGCGTAGTAGGCGGTCAGGTAAAGGCTGATAAACTGCCCCAGATAGGGTATCTTACATAACTTGCTGTAGAGACTTATTTTGTCTATTTTTTTAGCAAAATAGCTGAGCAGTAGCCCGCTAAACGCCAGCCCTGCCATTATCCCTAGAAAAATAAGAGGAAAATGGTTGATCAGTGTTGTCGCTAGGTTTTCTCCCTCCAGCTGTGGCAAGAGGTAGTTCTTTAAGCCCAACATGATAAGGACGAGAAAAGCCAGGAGCATGAGTGGGTAAGTCGCTACTTCGATGAGTTTTTTACGAACGATGAGCACTTGCTCCAGATAATCTTCCAATCCTGCTAGACTCTTTTGTGTGTTGCCGTGGACATCGGCTAAGGCCAGCTGGGTCACCAGACCATCTGAAAATCCCAAATCAGCCAGCAACTGGGCCATTGATTTTCCTTCCAGTAGCGATTGCCGCATCTGGTCAGTATACACAGACGTTAGTAACCTGCTCCGTTCTAAAAAATCAACCATCTCGGTCAAGGTAAACCCGCTAGATAAGAGGTTGTGAAAGAGCTGAATCAACTTTTTTTGCTGCCTAAGCGATAATTTTTTCGACCCGACCTTGTTGCTCAGTGAGATATCCTTGGTTAACCAAGTCATCAATTTTCTGGTTCCAACGACTTGGGTCGTGGTTGGCAATGTTTTCTGTTGCAATGTCAATTAAACCTCCTTTCCCGATTAGGCGTTGGTAGCAAACCCCAGCCAAGCAATTGCTCAATTCCTGAGGACTAACCCCCAGCTCTAACAGGCGTTCATAGACACCTGAGATACTCTTAGCGTGAACAGTTGATAAAACAACAGCGCCTGTTAGACTAGCCCTCACCACTGCTCGAGCGGTCTCTGTGTCCCTGATTTCACCGATGATGAGCACATCTGGACGATGGCGTAGTGACAATTTGATCAAATTATCATAGGTCATCCCAATGCTCTCATTAAGTTGCAGCTGTAAAAAACGGTCTTCCTTAATTTCGACAGGGTCTTCAATAGAAATAACCTGTTGCCCTGCGAACTTTTCACTGACGAGCTGATGCATGAGCGTTGTTTTTCCAGAACCAACCGGTCCTGCAAAGAGGTAGAGCCCTCGACGACCGACAACAGACTTAACCTGTTCCAGACCATCAAACCAATAAGCTAACTCTTGTTTACCATCAAAGAGCAGGCGGATAACTAGGCTTTCTAGACCTCTATAATCACCAACACTTGACAATCGTAGAGAAACTATTTTGCCCTCTCCAATATCATAATCACAAGAACCAAGTTGACTTCGACGTTTCTCTCCGACATTCATCCCAGCGACGAATTTGAAGTGGCTGATGACACTCGCCATCAGAGCTGCCTTTTCTTGTCCAAAAAACTGTCGCTCATCTCCAATTCGCATGAAAATATCGTAATCATCCTGTCGTGGAATCAGATAAATATCCTGTGCTTGCCGTTCTCTCCCCTCTTCAATGAGGCGTTTTGCTATATCCTGTACCATAAGCCCTCCTGACTAGTTATTCGTAAGCAAGCAAAAAAAGATTGGCCTTAACCAATCTTTTTTAATTGACATGCTGATAGAGGGCGTACGGAATCGTTTCGGCGTTCATATTGCTGTTGATGCTCGTCTTCTGGTAGCTCTTCCCAGTTTTTTAAGAGGGCTAGGGAGTGGTATTCTTGTAATGATTCTTCACAATCATCACACCACGTTTGGTGTTTAGTATCCCAAAAAGCCGCCAAAAGACTTGCCCGACTCTTATAAAATGGGTGACTGACCCGCAGATGGGTCCATTGCTTTTTAAAAGCACTCATGGCCTCATCAAAGGTATCATAATGCTGAACCTTGATAATATCATCCTTCCAATCATCTAAAAACCACCAGGGTTCAAATGCCCCATAAAGCTCTACAACTTGATACATACTCTTCCTCTTTCCGATTCTATTATAACGAAATATGGCCAATAAGAAAAAGAATATGCTCATTTGTGAAATATTTTTAGTCCAGTCACCAGCAAATTTTCCTATTCTCCGTAGGACAAATCGCTCAACAACTCCTCAACTGCTAAATCATCAGGAATCAACCTAAGGTAAGTCTGCAAGATTGTTTTAGCTTTTTCCAAGTCTCCTAGACGACGTAAAAGATAAGCATAGGCCAAGAGAAAATCTGGATTATCAGAAAGATCAGCAAAAGTCTGGTCATAAAGTACCAAAGCCTCATCTTCTCGATCTAAAGCCACATAGGCTTGTGCTAACTGCCATAAGGTCAACGGGTGGTCACTTGTCTCTAAGCCTAAGCCAACAACCTCTTCATGCCTTTCCTGCTCCAAATAAAGATTTGATAAGCGGAGTTTTGCCTCCTCATTGTCCTCATCAAGAGCCAGCACCTCTTTGAGGTAAGTTTCAGACTGCACCGCATCTGCTAACTCATAAGACAATTGCGATGCTAGAAGTAAGAGCTGTGTGTCAAAAGCGTTTTTACGCAGGGCTTGTTGCACCAGTCTAAGCGCCTCAGAAAATTGACCTTCTGCTTCTAAAGAGAGTGCATAGGGGTATTCGTAGCCTTCTATCTCTGGGCTAAGGGTTTCTAATTGCTTGAATAAAAGACAGGCTCGTTGCGTGTCATTAGTCTCGTAATAAAGCGTTGCCAGCTCAAGATTGGTCTGCCCATCGTACTCAATCTCCAGAGCCTTTTCCAAAAACTCAATTGCCGCCTCAAACTGTCCCAAGCTGGCATAGGCACGACCGATTCGTTCATAAGTCGAAATCCCTGTCTGTTCTAACAAAAGGCGATTATCAAGTTTAGCGTAATGGGAAATCGCAGAGCTGTAATCTTCAAGTGCAAATTCTAGCTCTGCCAAGCCAAAAATCACCAAGGGCTCATCAGTTAATTGACTAGCCAAGACAAGCTTGTCCCTTGCGACATCCGTTAGCCCTTCGCTGTCATAGAGGTCTGCCATAACTAGCAAAGCACTGATATAGTCATCACTATCTTCCTCTATACGAGTGAGGTAGTCAAAGGCCAAATCTGTATCCCCATCTTCGTAGGCAATCTGGGCTAGGCTCAAGTTAACATGTGGGTATTGTTCTGATAACTGCTCATAAACCTGTCTAGCCTGTGGATAAAACCCTATCGCTTCTAGATACTCACCCAACTCTAGCAGCACATCGTCACTGTCATCTGCCAAGGCACGTTGAAAATACTTATCTGCTTTACGCAAGTCCTGCTGATCTAGACAGGCAATCATTTTTTCACTATTGGTCATCTGTTACCTCTTCCTGATAAAGCCCACTAACAATCTTGTACCAGTTGAACACCTCAGTGAGTATCACCTTAACGGAAGCATAGAGCGGAATTCCAAGCAACACACCCCAAAGACCAAACATAGACCCTGCTGTTAACAACACGAAAAGAATGGTGATCGGATGGATGCTCAGCTTATTCCCCAAGACCAAAGGTGTCACAAAGCGCCCCTCAATGGTTTGCTCAATCACAAAAACCAGAAGCACTTTAATCAGCATAAAGGGGCCTTCAACCAAACCGAGAATCACAACAGGAACCATGGCTAGGAAACTCCCTAGATAAGGAATCATGTTAAGTATGCCAGCTAGAATCCCAAAGGTGATGGCATACGGTAACCCGATAAGGCTAAACATGACTGAAAACATCAGACCAACAACGATGGCAACCGTCACTTGCCCTTGTACATAACCCGCCAACTGTTTGTTAATATCAGACAGGACACGGCGAGCTGGTTGCCGCATCTTTGTCGGTAAAAAAGCGGCAATCTTGTCTTTTAGTTGCTTGCCATCACGCAAGAGGTAAAAAATGATAAATGGTGCAATGAGGACAGCAACCGTTACTTTAGCAATTGCAGAAGCAAAATTGCTGGCCCAGTCGACAGCATTCTTTGAGAAGGTCTGGACATACTCAATAGCTTTTTGACCGACGGTGTCAACGATATCTGCTAGTTGAGGTCGTAAGGCTTCAAAACGATCGTCTTGTAACAGACTGGTCACCTGACTCTCAACGGTTTCAATATAGTTCGGTAAATTACTGAAAAAAGCGCCCAACTGTGCCTGGATCATCGGAATGATACTAGCAATACCTAAAATCATTAAGATAATCACACCGATAAAGGTGATGGTAATTGCCCAAACTTTCGATAGTCCCTGCTTTTCTAACCACAAGACAATCGGATCCAGCAAATAGTAAATCAAAGCAGAAATCACCAGCGGCAACATGACAATGGTCAAAAAACCAATGACCGGCTCAAATAAAAAACTAATTTTGGTGAAAACCAATAAATTCAGAAAAAACAAGAGGCTGACTAAAAGAATAGTCACACTCTTACGGTTCAAAAACCATTTGAAAAACCAACTGAGGGTAAACGATTGTTTATCAGACTTCATCATAACTCCTTTCTCTATCTTGGCTCATTATCACCATAAAAAGTGACTTCTTTGCCAACTAACTGTTCGTTGTCATAAGTCAACTTGGCTGAAAAGAAGGGGCGATTGTCGATAATCCATTGGAACATCTCATAGTCTCCTTCCCAAGTTGGTTTGGTTAGCACCTGGTCGTAGGGGACCCATTCTAAGGTGCCTTCAACACAGTCCTCAACCAATTTGCCATCAACAGCTGTAACCCTAAATACATAAGTATACCAGTCGTGACCTGGTGTGAACTCTGGAAATGTGATTAGACCAGCCAGCTTCATCTCTTTGACAACCAAACCAGTTTCTTCATAGATTTCACGAATGGCACAATCCTCTGGACTTTCCCCTTTTTCTAACTTACCTCCAACACTAATCCATTTGCCCTCGTGAACATCATTGGGCTTTTTATTGCGGTGCATGAGTAAGAGTTCTTTGCCGTTGTCAATATAACAAATAGTTGCTAATTTTACCATGACAGCTCTCTTTCATCTTAGTTTCTCTTTATTATAGCATGTTCTGATGGAATTAGCTGAATTTTACCGTTCTGTTGTTCTCGACTGATAGATATGTTATAATTTTACTATGAGAAAACACTTACAAACTATTTGGTCCAAACAATCCTATCAGGAAGAAGAGCAATGCGTTTACTATTGTTCCTTTGATGAACAAAACGGTCGATTTGGAGTGTTAAAACCTTTGATTAGAACGCAACTGAAGGCAGTTATCCCTGAAGGAGATGGAAATTTTCTAGCCCTGACCCATCTTGACGGGCAAGACCAGCTTGTTTTTTTACCCAAAGATGAGCAACTCCTCTCAGAACTTCAACCTACTAATCAAGCTGATCAGCTCTGCTATGATGCCGATAGGCATATTGCCTACACTCTAACTGACAAAGGCAAACTTTTATCAGCTTATGCCATCACGACTGAAAAAGAGCTGAAACCCTTGGGTAGCTTGCCTCTAGATGATGTTGACCCAACCTTTATCACCCTCACACCAGATAAACTGCTGGTCATTGGTGACAAACATCGCCAGAGATTACTCATCTATGGGGTAGCAAACGATAGACTGAGTTTCGTTAATCAATTCAGCAGTCCTGACGAGCGCATCCCTTATCAACTGATTTTTCACCAAGCGACCAAAGTCTGCTATTTGATCAGTGAACACCAGGTCATCCATACATTATTTTATGATGGTTACGGTTCTTTTGAGTACCACGCTAGCCAAACTGATTCATCAATCCATTCGACTTCTCTTATCGCCCCATCTGTCGGAGCAACTGCTGCCCATCTCTATCACACTCGTCCAACTTATCCTTACTTGAGTGTTTTCGAGATTCTAGGTGACGGGTCCTTACAAAAACTCGCTCCCATCTCTATTAACCAAGAAGCACTGAGTTTAACGGTGACACCAGCTTGTTCATTCCTTATTTTGATTGATCAAAACGGTACTCAAGCAACTAGCTTTGCGATTAACTCAGAAACAGGACAGCTCAGACATTGCGATCAGATTCATATTCCCAAACAAGCGACTTGCTTTATGCTAGAATTTATGGTGTAATAAAAACAACAAAAAGAAAGAGGACAACAATGAACACAACTGAATTGCTCGAAAAAATCAAAGAGCTCATCGCTAAAGGCGACATCAATGCTGCAAAAGAATTTATCAATGAAAACAAAGATAGCCTCGGTGACTATCTCGAGCAAGCAAAAGGTTTGCTTGACGGTCTGGATTTGAGTAAAGGTCTTGATGGTGTACTTGATAAGGCCAAAGACCTGGGACTTGATACGGATAAAGGTGCAGGTCTCATTGATAAAGTCAAAGGTTTGTTTAGCAAATAAACAGGTTAATACCAAAGCTCCTCTTCTTAAGTAAGGGGAGCTTTTGTCTATAAACAGTCCTAATGCACCCATATTAGTAAAATTTGTAAGAAAGACGTGCTTTATTTTTGCTTTTTTATAAAATCGTGCTATAATAGACTTATAAACTTTGACCAATACTGACCTTTATAGAATTGGTCAATTGATTAGGAGGTTTTTATGTTGTGTCACAATTGTAAATTAAACGACGCGACCATTCATCTCTATACCAACATGAATGGCAAGCAGGGGCAGATTGATCTCTGCCAAAACTGCTATAAAATTATCAAGTCTGAACCTAAACAAGGTGATGATCGCCCTCGGAACTTAGCACAGGGTCTTGATCCCTTCTTTGATGACTTCTTCTCTGATTTGAACAACTTCCGCGCCTTTAGTGGCAATCTTCCCAACACGCCACCAACCCAATCTGGAGGGCGTGGCGGCAATAACGGTAACAATCGCCGACCAAATCACCCTGGTCAGTCTCCACAACAGGAGCAAGCCAAAGGTTTATTGGAAGAATTTGGTACCAATATTACGGATATCGCTAGAAAAGGCGGCATTGACCCTGTGATTGGACGTGACGAGGAGATTATCCGTGTGATTGAGATTCTCAATCGTCGTACCAAGAACAATCCTGTTCTCATCGGTGAGCCTGGGGTCGGAAAAACCGCTGTGGTTGAAGGACTAGCTCAGAAAATCATCGATGGTTCTGTTCCCCAAAAACTTCAAGGCAAACAAGTCATCCGACTCGATGTCGTCAGCTTGGTGCAAGGGACAGGTATCCGTGGGCAATTTGAAGAACGCATGCAAAAACTCATGGACGAACTCCGAAACCGTGATGATGTGATTCTCTTCATCGACGAAATCCATGAAATTGTTGGTGCTGGTGCTGCTGGCGATGGCAACATGGATGCTGGTAATATTTTGAAACCAGCTCTGGCACGCGGTGAGCTCCAACTGGTCGGTGCAACAACGCTAAATGAATACCGCGTGATTGAAAAAGATGCTGCCCTAGAGCGCCGGATGCAGCCGGTTAAGGTCGATGAGCCAAGCGTTGAGGAAACCTTAATTATCCTCAAGGGCATTCAGAAAAAATATGAAGACTATCACCATGTCCGCTACACAGATGAGGCCATTGAAGCGGCGGCTGTCCTGTCTAATCGTTACATTCAAGACCGCTTCTTACCTGACAAGGCCATTGACCTTTTAGATGAGGCAGGTTCTAAGCTCAACTTGACCCTCAACTTTATCGATCCTAAAGACATTGATAAGCGCCTGATTGAGGCTGAAAACCTCAAGGCTCAGGCGACGAGGGATGAGGACTACGAACGTGCGGCTTACTTCCGTGACCAGATTGCCAAGTATAAAGAACTTCAGCAACAAAAACTGGATGAACAAGACACGCCAATCATTACTGAAAAAGTCATCGAAAGCATCATCGAGCAAAAAACCAATATTCCTGTCGGTGATCTCAAGGAAAAAGAGCAAACCCAACTGGTTAATCTCGCTAGCGACCTCAAAAGTGCGGTCATCGGTCAGGACGATGCTGTGGATAAGATTGCCAAGGCTATCCGTCGGAATCGCGTTGGTCTGGGCTCCCCAAATCGTCCCATCGGCTCCTTCCTCTTTGTCGGACCTACCGGTGTCGGCAAGACCGAGCTGTCCAAACAACTAGCTATCGAACTCTTTGGCTCAGCTGATAGCATGATTCGCTTTGACATGAGTGAATATATGGAAAAACATGCAGTTGCCAAGCTCGTCGGAGCCCCTCCAGGCTATGTCGGCTATGAGGAGGCTGGGCAGCTGACGGAAAAAGTCCGTCGCAACCCCTACTCTCTCATTCTCCTTGATGAGGTCGAAAAGGCTCATCCAGACGTCATGCACATGTTCTTACAGGTATTAGACGATGGACGTTTAACAGATGGGCAAGGACGGACGGTCAGCTTCAAGGATACCATCATCATCATGACCTCAAACGCTGGCACAGGTAAAATTGAGGCTTCTGTTGGTTTTGGTGCTGCGCGCGAAGGGCGGAGCCAGTCTGTTCTTGGTCAGCTGGGGAACTTTTTCAGTCCAGAATTCATGAACCGATTTGACGGTATCATCGAATTCCAGCCCCTTAGCAAGGACAATCTCCTCAGCATCGTTGACCTGATGTTGGCAACCGTTAAGGAACGCTTAATACGGAATGACATTCAGCTAGACATCACTGACAAGGTCAAGGAAAAACTGGTCGATTTAGGCTACGATCCAAAGATGGGCGCTCGGCCATTACGCCGAACCATCCAAGACCATATCGAGGATGCCATCACTGACTTTTATCTAGAGCACCCAACTGAGAAGCACCTCAAGGCAGTGCTCAACAGTAAAGGGGATATCACTATAAAAGCGGTAAAGGCCGTTGCTGAACCGGCGACAGAAACTGCTGAATAAGATAAGAACCGCCAAACGTTAAAGTCTGGCGGTTTTTGAACTTGAGTAAAGCAATTCTGCTTAAATCGTGTTATAATGGCTATAAAAACAGGAGAACATCAGATGACAAACATTCCAACTTTTGGCGATAAGGTGGCTAGTGCCACATACCAAAATCGCTACGGTGTCTATGCGATTATCCCAAATGAGGAAAAGACCCATCTCATCCTCGTTCAGGCACCTAACGGGGCTTGGTTTCTGCCTGGTGGCGAGATTGAAGCAGGAGAAAACCATCAGACGGCTCTAGAGCGTGAATTGCTTGAAGAACTTGGGTTCTCAGCTCGTCTAGGGCAATACCTGGGTCAGGCAGATGAGTACTTCTACTCTCGGCACAGAGACACTCACTACTATCATCCCGCCTATCTCTATGCAGTAGAGTCTTTTTCAGAGGTCAGCAAACCCTTGGAAGACTTTAATATGCTAGCTTGGTTTCCAATTGAGGAGGCCAAAACCAAGCTCAAGCGAGGTAGCCATCGCTGGGGTATTGAGCAGTGGCAAAAAAATAATTAAATTTAAGGCATTTTTGTCCTTTTTAAGACCTTTCGTGATATAATAAAAAAGGAATCCTAAATGAAAAGAGGATATGCCCATGCGGCTGATTAATGTGACTGGTAGCCATCCTGAATTGGTCAAGAATCAACTCAAATATACCGATGCCTTTTTGGTAGAGGTTTATTCGGCAGGCAACACCGATGTGGTTTTCTCAGAAGCACCAACACACTACGAGCTTCTCATCACCAACAAATATCGTGCCATCAAGTCAGCCGAGTTAGATAAAATCCGAGAATTTTTCTTTAAGCGTAAAATCCACCCTAACAAAGCGATGATGGAGTTAGTCAAAACTGTTCATATGGATAAACTCATTGAAATTTCTATTCCTATTCGCCAAGTCTGAGGTTCTTCCTCAGACTTCTTACTATTTATGAAGGAGAAATTATGACCATCAAACTCGTTGCAGTCGACATTGACGGCACCTTACTGACCAGCAACCGCACCCTTACCCCTCAAGTCTACCAGGCAGTGCAAGAAGCCAAAGCGGCCGGTGTCAAGATTGTGATCACAACTGGGCGCCCAATTGCTGGGGTGACAGAACTGCTGTCCGATCTCAACCTACAAGACGAGGGGGACTATGTTATTACCTTTAACGGCGGTCTAGTACAAGACACCTCTTCTGGTCAGGAATTGGTCAAGGAGACCATCAGCTACGACGATTACTTGGATATTGAATTGCTGGCGCGTAAACTAGGTGTTCACATGCATGCCATCACTAAGGATGGCATCTATACTGCCAATCGTGACATCGGCAAATACACTGTCCACGAGGCTCAGCTAGTTTCCATGCCTGTTTTTTATCGCACACCAGAAGAAATGGCAGACAAAGAAATCGTTAAAATCATGTTCATCGATGAGCCAGAAATCTTAGATGAGGCCATTGCGAGAATCCCAGCTGACTACCATGACCGTTTCGGTCTTGTCAAATCCCAACCCTTTTACCTAGAAATTGTCAATAAAGCAGTCAGCAAGGGCAATGCCATCAAGCATCTAGCAAACAAGTTAGGCATTGACATGAGCCAAACGATGGCTATCGGTGACGAAGAAAATGACCGAGCCATGCTGGAAGTAGTTGCTGTCCCTGTTGTCATGGCAAACGGTAATCCTGAACTCAAAAAAATCGCTAAGCACATCACCCTCTCCAACGATGAGAGTGGCGTCGCTCATGCGATCAAAACTTGGGTGTTAGGTCAAGAATAACTGATATCAGAAAACTCTGGACGACATGCCCAGAGTTTTTCAGATTATTTCACTGCTTCAAGAAGCGCCAAGAAGCTAGCAGGTTCAAGCGATGCACCACCAACAAGGGCACCGTCGACATCTGGACAAGCCATGTACTCTGCGATGTTAGCTGGGTTAACAGAACCACCGTATTGCACACGAACTTTGTCAGCAACTTCTTGACCGAAGTCACTAGCAACCACATCACGAACAGCTTTACACATGTTTTGCGCATCATCTTTGGTTGCTGATTTACCTGTACCGATTGCCCAGATTGGCTCGTAGGCAATAACGAGTGAAGCTACTTGTTCAGCTGACAAGCCTTTGAGCGCTGCTGATACTTGAGCACCGACAAAGTCAACTGCCTGACCTGACTCATAAGTCTCAAGGCTCTCACCACAGCAGATGATTGGGGTCATACCATTACGGAAAATAGCATGCGCTTTTTTGTTGATGTCCTCATCTGTCTCATGGAAGTAATCACGACGCTCAGAGTGACCGATAATGACATACTCAACACCAAGAGCAGCGATAGTTTTCGGGCTATTTTCACCAGTAAAGGCACCAGCATCCTCAAAATGACAGTTTTGTGCAGCAACTTGCAACTGAGAGTTAGCTTTGCTTAAGCCTTTTTTCATCCCTTCAAGGAAAATAGCTGGCGCACCGATAACAGCATCAACCAGGTCGTTTGATGGGATAGCCAACTCAACTTGTGAGATAAATTCGCGCGCTTCTGCAGGCACCTTGTTCATCTTCCAGTTTCCGGCGATAATGGGTTTACGTGACATGTCACATACCTCTTTCTTATTTTTCTTTATTCCATGAGATGTTTTAATCATTTTTCACAGAATATTACCCTTCTATTTTACCATATTTCTCTCAAGCAAGAAAGTTTTTTGTGAGGTAATAGACAAGAAAAAGACCCAATTGGGTCTTTTTCAAGGTCTGACTTAATTTATTCGCAAATCGATTAGGCTTCGATTGAAGAAACGATACCTGAACCAACAGTACGGCCACCCTCACGGATAGAGAATGTAGTACCTTGCTCAACGGCGATTGGGTGGATCAACTCAACGTCGATTGTCACGTTATCACCAGGCATTACCATTTCAGTACCAGCAGGCAATTCGATTGAACCTGTCACGTCAGTTGTACGGAAGTAGAACTGTGGACGGTAGTTGTTGAAGAATGGTGTATGACGACCACCTTCTTCTTTAGTAAGGATATAAACCTCACCTTTGAATTTAGTGTGTGGCTTGATTGAGCCTGGTTTAGCGATAACTTGTCCACGCTCGATTTCATCACGTTGTACACCACGAAGAAGGATACCAACGTTATCTCCAGCAAGACCTTCGTCAAGTTGCTTACGGAACATTTCAACACCTGTTACGATAGCTTTACGAGTTTCTTCAGTGATACCAACGATTTCGATTTCGTCGTTGACACGAACAGTACCACGGTCGATACGACCTGAAGCTACTGTACCACGACCAGTGATTGAGAACACGTCCTCAACTGGCAACAAGAGTGGCTTGTCAGTGTCACGCTCTGGTTCTGGAATGTAGCTATCAACTGTAGCCATCAATTCCATAACGATGTCTTCGTACTTCTCATCACCTTCAAGGGCTTTAAGAGCTGAACCTTGGATAACTGGAAGGTCATCACCTGGGAAGTCGTACTCTGAAAGAAGGTCACGGATTTCCATTTCAACCAACTCAAGAAGCTCTTCGTCATCAACAAGGTCAATCTTGTTCATGAAAACGATAAGGTGTTTAACGCCTACCTGACGAGAAAGCAAGATGTGCTCACGAGTTTGTGGCATAGGACCGTCAGTAGAAGCTACTACGAGGATCGCACCATCCATCTGAGCAGCACCAGTGATCATGTTTTTAACGTAGTCCGCGTGTCCTGGAGCGTCGATGTGAGCGTAGTGGCGTGATTCAGTTTCGTACTCAACGTGTGCAGTGTTGATAGTGATACCGCGCTCGCGCTCTTCTGGAGCAGCATCGATAGACGCATAGTCTTTTGGTTGGTTAACTGATGACGGCAAGCGACGTGCCAATACAGTTGTGATAGCTGCAGTCAAAGTAGTTTTACCGTGGTCAACGTGTCCGATAGTACCGACGTTAACGTGGGGTTTGCTACGATCGTATTTTTCTTTTGCCATTGTAGGAAAAGCCTCCATATAAAATATATTTTATAGATAGACCGTAGGCAATACAGTCTAACCTTACTTTACTATTCTACCAGATTAGCTAGAAATTGCAAGTGTTTTGTGTTCTTTTCCGAAATTATTCTACATCAAGCGTGTGATAAGGTTGAATTTGGACATGATGACCGATGTTTGAGCCAAAAATCCAGTCAGCTTTCTCAAGGGAGGCAAAGTTTTCTGCTCGACCGGTTAGGATGACACCTGCAAATTTAGCTGTTTGAGCATCTGGATTTGCCTTGAGGTAAGTCTCTACGTCTTCCTTTGTACTCATCTGCTCACCGTCAGGTCCACCATAGGTTGAACCTAGCCAACCTTTAGCGAGAGCTTGGTTAAGATAGGCGACAAAGAAACTATAACTGTTGGCAAAGCCTTCTTGAGCTGAGGCAGGTTTTTGACCGACACGGTCTTTGTAGTAGGCTTCAATCTCTTCTGGAGTCATGCCTTTAGTATTCTTCTCATCCTCTTGCTGCTGTTGATAAGACCTAGGCGTATCGGTGTCGCCTTCAAACCCAAACAAATCACGATTCATCCCTGCGGTATCATAATTAGACCGAGTGCCGATCCAGTACCAGTTGATTTTGAGGTTATTAGGAATCAGCTCTGCTATTTCCTCAAAAGTATAAGGCTTATCAAAGGTGACCGCCATCTCAACAGCCTGACCACTCATCTGAGGAAGCAAGCTGATGTCCTGAGTCAGTTGGTGATGGGTTTCTCCCGTATACTGGTAAGCGGTATTAAAGAAATGTGGCATCTTGTAACCTTCGCCATAAGTGTAGGTGGCAGTGCCTGTTTTATCTGAATAACCAGTAGACGACCGCCCCCAGAACAAGGGTCTAAGGCTGTAAGGAAGTTCCAAGGTCCCATAGGGCACTTCTATCCCTGCAATGTCCTTAGTCTGGTCGACATGAAAGGTCCCTGTGTACTGGGAGGTTGGGTTAAAATAGGCTGCTTTATAATCAATGTTAGGCTGGCTGACTTCCGCCATAAGTTGATAGTAGTCACGAACGTGCTGACCGTTTCGAGCCGTTAATTCGCTCAATCCAAAGTTAAGTGCTAGAAGGGCAGCACTACTGCCTAGTGCTGCTAAAACTGCCGTTTTTAGCAGGTGTTTGCGCTTATTTTTCTTAGTAATAATTTCAAATGTTTTCATGATGTTTCCTTTCGTTAATGGAGTGAGTTAAGGAGGCTACCATCAAGTCCTTGAGCTTCTAGGCGAGCCCTTAGGGCCTTTCTGGCACGGTAAAGGGTGACCTTGACCTGTGCCTGACTGATACCCAGTAGATGAGCCGTTTCCTTGACGGACAAGTCCTGAAAATAATAAGCATCAAGCACCAGCACAAACTTCTCTGGTAGGCTAGATATGGCCTGATAAAGGTAATCATAATCTTCTCTATCATAGACGGTCAGCTGGTCGGGCTTAAAAAACTCGGTCTGCAAGATCTCATGATAACGCTTATCTCTACGGTATCTATCGATATAAGCGCGGATAGCTGAGCGGTACAACCAAGCCCGTAGCTTGTCATAAGGCAGAACAATGTCCGTCTCAAGGATTTTAACCAAAACGTCCTGGGCAATGTCCTGACTGTCTGCCTGACTGGCACCTGATTTTTGGAGATAAAAGCTAATTTCTTGTGCAATCACAAGAACAGCTTCTTCATAATCATCTAAGCGGATAGGCTCACCTCCTTTCTGATGGTTGAAAGTAGCTACATGATTTACCAGATTTATCGCTACTGATGCGAGCTCTAACATCAAGTAGCGCTAGGTTTTAATTTCTGGCAATCCTTCGCTAGCTCCTCTTCACTAAGATAACGAATAAGAAGTTCTGTTGGTTACAAAAAAATTCGCCGTAGCGAATTTTACTGCTGATTTAACTCTCTTAGGATACTGGCTCGTTTTTCATTGGCATCGATATTGAGCACAATACCAATGGCAACAGAAATCGTTAACAAACTATTGCCTCCTTGCGAAAGAAAAGGGAAGGTCACTCCTGTTGATGGAATTAAGCCAGAGATACCGCCGACATTGACAAAGACCTGCACCAGCAACATCGCCCCGATACCCAAAGCCAGCATACTGTTAAAGTCATCTTTTGCTTTTAGACCAACATTGAGTATTCGTAAAATTAGGAAAAACACTAAAGCTAAAATCAGACCAGCACCGATTAAGCCAAATTCCTCAATGACGATGGAAAAGACAAAGTCGGTGTGCGCTTCAGGTAAGTAGCCATTTTTTTCAATAGAATTTCCTAAGCCACGACCAAACCAGCCACCATTAGACATGGCGTAGTAGGAATGCGCCATCTGCAAGCCTGAGTCTGTCAAATCTTTGAAAGGGTTGAAAAAGGCTGCAAATCGCTTGGCCACGTGACCAAATAGCGGGATTTTTGCGACCAGCTCCACCCCTATGAGCCCGATTAAGCCTAAAAAGACCGTCGAGGCTGTTGCAATCAAGCCCAATAAACCTGTAAACCAGCGGTGAGCTATCCCACTGAGGGCATACATGATAACTGACGTCAACACAATAATGGTCGCATTTCCAAGGTCTGGTTGGACAACAACCAAGGCAATCAATATCAACAGATAGGTCCGCCAGTCAAAAAAGTGCCTCGGTAAAATCGTATCACGAGTAAGAGCCCTGTAATCATAATTAGTAATTGCTTTTTGTCGCTTGGTAAAGGTGAACGCCAGTAACCAGACCACGATAAGCTTGAGGTACTCGGCAGCCTGAATACTCTTGCCAGCAAACTGCAACCAGCCACTAGCGCCATTGGTTTCTTCTCCTGAAAACAAAGTCAGCACTAAAAGCACCAGTTCGACTAAAACAGCAAGAAAGAGAAGATGAGAATTTCTCAAAAATTTTAAGCGCAAGTGGTAAATAAACCAAATCGCAGCGAGACTAACCAGCCAAAAAATGGTCTGGTTCCGAACGAGTGCAAAGGGAGATGCCTCCCAATAGACCAAATCCGCACTGGTTGACGAGTAAACCACAATCAAACCAAGCACTGACAAAATCAGATAAGGGACAAAAATAGAATAATTTAGTAAAAGTCTTTTTTTTATCTTCATTGCTTCATATCATTTCTTAGTATTGAGCCTAGGACAAGATGTCTAGGCTCTTTATTTTCTGTCATTAAGTAAAGTAAAGTGGAAAACTCTTGACTAATTTTGCCAGTTCTAGAGTTTTCCCTATCCATTCACGAGCACTTTAGCTTCCATAAACTGGGGTTGAGTAATTGACCTGAAGGAGAGAAATCATGAGTTGCAAAACGACTTTCCCCACAACAGGCTAAAACCATCAGCTGAAAAATCCTGACAGCTGTAGCCAGCTTTGCTTGCTCAACCAGTTAGTTTTAGACTGTTTAAGCCGACAGAGTTAGAATAACACCTCATCGAAGTCAGGTGACTTAGCGGTGTTTTTCTAGTCCTACCACCATTATAACAGCTTTTGTCTAAAAATGCCAAAAACAAAAAAACTAGGCGCAATCCACGCGCCTAGAAAAATGAAAGGAGCTTATTAGTTAATCCGTAGGAGACCTACACCACCTTCCTCACGACGGTAGAGGATATTGGTTCTCTTGTCTTCTGCGTCAGTAAAGACAAAGAAGTCATGACCGAGCAAGTCCATTTGAAGGAGGGCTTCATCAATATCCATCTCATACGGTGTGAGGTTTTTGGTCCGAACCACGTTAATTGGCAACAAGTCATCATCGGCAGTCTCTTCGAATTCAGGTGCAAAGACTTGGGCTGTTGGTAATTTTTCACGGTGTTTGCGGGCAATTTTTGTCTTGTTTTTACGAATCTGACGTTCAATTTTATCCACAACAAGGTCAATAGAGCCGTACATATCCTGAGAGACATCTTCAGCACGAAGGGTCAGATTGCCGAGAGGAATGGTCACTTCCACTTTTGCTGTTTTTTCGCGGTAGACTTTGAGGTTAACACGAGCATCCAGGTCTTGATCTTCATGGAAATATTTCTCTATCTTGGCAACCTTGGTTTCAACATAATCACGCAAGGCTTCGGTGACTTCGATGTTTTCACCACGAATACTAAATTTAATCATATAGATTCCTCTTTTCTAAACGCTAGGCGTCTTTCTTTGTTTTTATTATAGCACACGTCAAAAGAAAATGCAACCGTTTTCTACCTTGCTAGTGAAAAAGTTTTCACCTCTTCCACCCCATTTTCAAGCAAAAGCCTTGTAATGACTGCGATTGTAGCCCCAGTTGTGTAAATATCATCGATCAAAATAATTTTTTTAAACAGATTGCATCCAGCCAACAACTCATATTTTGGCTGACTCTCCAAACGTTCCTTGCGGCTCTTGCTTGATTGTTTAAGACCTTCACCCTTTGCCAAGATGTTGTGATAACTTACCCCAGCCGCCTCAAGGAGACCCTCGACTTGATTGAAGCCCCGCTCTTCTCGCGTTTGGGGACTGACTGGAACAGGCACGACCTGATAATCACGGTAAGGCTTCAAGGCTTCTTTGACGTCTTTGGCAAATAGCTGAGCTAACACATAGTCACCAAAAAACTTATAGAGAGAAAAGTAACTCTTCATCGCCTCGTTGTAACGGTAAAGCGCAAAATGATTGATGTTAACCCCACGCTCTTGCCAATAAAGACAATCCGCACAGCTCCCGTTGGTCAGCTCCTTGTAACAAGTCGGACAATGGGATGCTCCGATACGGACAAACTGCTCCCTGCAAGACTGGCAAATCAGCTGCCTGTCTTGGTAGAGGCACAGGATAGCCCAGAAAGTCGTTGACTGCTCTAGGTCTTGACGGCATAGCAAGCAAGTCATGCTAGTCCCCCTTTTTTATTCATCTCTTTTATTTCTGTTATCGCGCGGTTGATGTGTGCTGTTACCCCATCGTGGAAAAAGAGTAACTCTCCAGTTGGACGCTCTTTACTGCGACCCACTCGACCTGAAATCTGAATTAAACTCGATGCCGTGTAAAGTTTATGATTACTCCAGAGGACAAACACATCAACACACGGAAAGGTGACCCCTCTTTCTAAGATCGTTGTTGTCACCAAAATACGTGAGCGCCCTTGCCTAAAATCCTCCACCTGGTCAGCTCTTTCTTGTGTCTGACTTGAAACAAATCCAATCGTCTCTTCTGGGAAATACACTGACAGAAGCCGGTGAAATTCTTGCCCTAAGGCAATATGAGGAAAGAAAATCAAGAGCGGGTAGCCTGTTGCTGCTTGTTTCGTCAAGTAAGCAACCAGTTTTTTAGGCAGGCGACCTCTTGTCATACCGTCCAACAAGCCCGCTAGCCAGACAGGTTTAGGAACAACTAGCGGATTCCCATGAAAACGCCTTGCTAAATGAACTTTTTTGAGCTGTTTAGCACGCACCTGCCTGTCTAACTGTTCAGTTGATGTTGCCGTCAGGTAAATTTTGCTGCCTGATGGTTTCAAGGCACGCTCGACCGCATGATAGAGGCTAACATTGTCCACAAAGGGAAAGGCATCAACCTCATCAATGATGATCAACTCAAAAGCTTGATAGAACTTGTACAGCTGATGGACTGTTGAAATGACTAAAGGCGCCCTAGTGTACGGATCACTATCCCCATGCAAGAGCACCGTGGAACAGGTAACATCTCTCTTCAATCGGCTATATAATTCCTTACAGACATCAATCCTCGGACTAACAACCGCCACCGCCTGCCCCTGGGCTAAGACTTGTTCCAAGACGGGATAAATCATTTCGGTCTTGCCAGCGCCTGTGACAGCATGGACGAGGATATTTTCTTTGGCTGCTTGAGCCTTTATCAACTGGTTAGACACTTCCTCCTGATAAGGAGTCAACGTCCCTGTCCAGTTTAGAACAGACCCTGTTGAAAAGTCTTGTTGTTTAAAGGTATAGAGGGGCTGATCACTGGTCACCCGACCCATGGTAATACAGTCCCTGCAGTAACGAGCTCCTGATGGGAGTTGATAGGCCATACTGCCTAGACACCGAGCACATGATAATTGTTTCTTGTGCTCTTGTGTTGATGGCAAGCATGTCGCCAATTCACGTTCTTGTGGGCTGAGTTGTTGCATGGTGAAGCACCGCCCTAGATAATCTTCTGGTATCGTCATATCTAGCTATTCGTAAAACCTTTGCCAAAACCATTAAAAATCGGTAAAATAAACCTATGAACTATAAGACCATCAAAACCGACGGTATCGTCGAGCAAGACATCAAAAAGTCTCGCTTCATCTGCCACCTCAAGCGAGTAGAAACAGAGGACGAGGCGAGAGACTACATTGCTAGTATCAAAAAACAGCACTACAAGGCCAACCATTCCTGCTCTGCCATGATTATTGGGAAAAAGAGTGAGATTAAACGTTCGAGTGATGACGGCGAACCCTCCGGAACGGCTGGTGTTCCCATGTTGACGGTGCTTGAGAAGCAGGAGCTGACCAACGTGGTGGCGGTCGTGACCCGCTATTTTGGTGGGATTAAGCTCGGCGCTGGCGGACTTATTCGAGCTTACGCGGGAAGTGTGGCTGGCGCCATAGCAGAGCTGGGTCGCGTTGAGGTCAAACGCTTGGAGGGACTAGCGATTACTCTGACTTATCCCCAGTACCAGACTTACGCCAATTTCTTAGCCAGTGAGGGTTTAGAGGAGATGGAGACTGTTTTTCAAGCCGATATCACGACCAAGATTTATCTGGATAAAGAAGCCATTCCTGCTTTTGTTGATCGTCTGACAGACTATTATCAGGGCAAGGTGGTCGCGACGCCTTCTGGCAGTCAGATCATTGAAGTGAATTTGCATTAAGTTTAATATAGAAAATTCCACCTAAAAATTAGATGGAATTAACTTAATTTTTTTCTATGATACACTCGTGGTGCTAGTTAATTTCAAAATATCTCAAATGATAAGCCAATATGATTTGTTCGATTCTCAATTGTAGTCCCTAATACTCTAGTCAACGTGTGCTCAATATCAAATAGCGCACAAAGCTCAGAAAAGCGAGTTTCGATCGTTCTTCTCATGACAAGTAACTGCCAGTGATTATGTTGTTCTGCACCGTCCATGTTTTGACGTAAGGGGGGCCATAAACGATACCCTTCTTTCGCCAAATCTGCTTTAAGCTCATGGCTTAAGTAGCCTAAATCGGCAAGAACTACAGATTGCCTACAGTCTTCTAGGAGTTCATCAACGACTTTAATGTCGTGAACAGAGGCTGGTGTCACAACATAGTTGAGAATAAGCCCCGACAAAGTGACCAACATATGGACTTTAAAATCATAAAACCAAAGGTTTTTAGCGGCATCATTTAAAATCTTGGCTCTATGATTGCAAATAGGCTGGCAAAGTGGCAATGGATTATAGCCAACAAATTTTCTTCCAATGGAAATATTCCGAACAAACCTCTCTCGTGGCTGAATTGGATTATAATATCTCAGTTCTTGTTGATATTGCAGTTGTTCAAAAGCTAGCTTATCTTGAGCAGAAGCAAAAAAGTAAGTATCACCATTTCGGTCAGTTACTGAGAACGGACTGGTTAGCTAAATCACGGCAGGCGTTGCTTGCTCCTCTAGATTGCTGGCAAAAACAGTAGTTTTTCCCAGTGTAAATGAAGCCAGGACAATGGACTGCTATACGGAAAAATTTTTGAATAGCTGTCATCGTTTGTTCCTCCTTAGATACACTTGGTAAATAATTAAGAAAAAGATTAAGCTGACAAGTAAAGTATAGGCCGTACAAACAGCATAGGTTGCCCAAGGTTCATAAAGAATAAAACGACCGTCGATAAATAAGAAAGCAGCAAGTACTGACAGCAGTAATGTCAATAAGCTAATGAAACTCTCTGTTCTCATAGATAAACACCTCCAAATCGAAATCTATTTACTCATTTTTATTGTAACCGCTTTCTTTTATTGTGTCAACTATTTTGTCTATTAAATGTTATTATCCACGTCTACATCTAATAATGTAAATCAATTATTCGATCAGTTAATAATATTAGATAAACTTCGCCAATTATCACAATTTTTGAACCTAGCCCATTGTTAAGGACAAGGACGATAATGAAAGTCTATCACCCTGATAAAAAACTGGTATTTTACTTCTGCTCTGCTATTTCTTATAATAAAGAAAAAAGTAATAGAGGTGTCTTATGGCAAAGATTTTCAACAACATCCGTGAGCTAGTTGGGCAAACCCCAATCGTGAAACTCAATCGTTTAGTCCCTGAAGGTGCAGCTGATGTCTATGTCAAGCTGGAATATTTTAACCCTGGGTCATCTGTCAAAGACCGTATCGCCCTCAACATGATTGAGACTGCGGAGCGTGATGGATTGATTAAACCAGGTGACACCATCATTGAACCGACATCTGGAAACACAGGCATCGGTTTGGCTTGGGTTGGTGCTTCTAAGGGGTATAAGGTCGTGATTGTCATGCCTGAGACCATGAGCTTGGAGCGTCGGAAACTGATTCAGGCTTATGGGGCAGAGCTGGTCTTAACCCCAGGGGCAGAAGGCATGAGAGGAGCCATCGCTAAAGCTGAAGAACTGGCTAAAGAACGTCAAGGCTTTATCCCCATGCAGTTCCAAAATTCTGCTAATCCAGCTGTTCACGAAGCAACAACTGGTCCTGAAATCTTAGAAGCCTTTGGTGAAACCGGTCTTGACGCCTTTGTCTCTGGTGTCGGAACAGGAGGAACAGTGACCGGCGTTTCTAGGGTGCTCAAGGCTGCTAATCCTGACATCAAGATTTATGCCGTAGAGGCTGATGAATCAGCTATCTTATCAGGAGAAAAACCTGGTCCGCACAAAATTCAGGGCATCTCAGCTGGCTTTATTCCTGAGACGCTTGACACGACCAGCTACGATGGTATTGTCCGTGTGACTTCCGATGATGCCATTGCGACAACGCGTGCTGTAGGTGGGGCAGAAGGCTTCCTGGTCGGTATCTCATCAGGCGCAGCCATTCACGCTACCATCGAGGTCGCTAAAGAGCTGGGGATTGGCAAAAAAGTTCTCGCCATCCTAGCAGATAACGGAGAACGCTACCTGTCCTTACCGGCATTTGATTTTGAAAATTAAATCGTGTATCATTTGGAGAAAGTCTGAATAAAGGCTTTCTCTCATTTTATATCTTTAGAAAGGACTGTCTCATGACGGCAAAACGCCTGACCTTAGCATCGCTCTTTATGGGGCTAACCATCTTGCTCAGTGCTAGTTTCCTATCAATTCCTGTGCCTGGAGGACACTTTTATTTTAACGGCATCATTATTTTCTTAACAGCTTTACTTTTTAAGCCAAAAGAAGCAGTAATCATTGCTGGTTTTGGGTCTTTTTTGGGTGATTTCTTTTTCTATCCAGAACCCATGTTTGTGACCCTGATCACCCACAGCTTGCAGGTATTGTCGATTGCCTTATTCGTTAAGGGAAGAGGACTTCCAGCCCCCAAACAACTGGTTATGCCAGCCCTCTTGGTCGGGGCGATTATCGATAATATCGGCTATTTCCTCGGACGAGCCTTTGTCTACCGTACCATGGCATACGCCATCATCAAAATCCCTTTTGACCTGGTAGCAACAATCATGGCCATCAGTATTGTTTACTACATCTATTATCACACTAGCTTTTTAAGGCTATTCAAACAGTTTCTTGGTATCAGAGCCAAGAGCTAATCAAAAAGAGGCAACGACATCATCTATCGTCTTGCCTCTTTTTGATGAACCATTAAACTAAGCGATGAAAAAGCTACTAACCCAATACATTAAAAGTAAGATGCCAAGAGCAATACGGTAGTAGCCGAATACCTTGAAATCATGTGTTCGGACGTAGGCGGTCAAGAATCGAATAGCGACCAGACTAACCCCGAAAGCTGTCAGCATGGCTGTTAATAAAATCCCTAGTTGTGAGAAAGTCAAGCCATTGCCTTCAAGGAAGAATTTTAGAATTTTTAAACCACTGTAACCAAACATGACAGGAATGCCAAGAAAGAAGGTAAACTCTGTGGCAACTGAGCGACTCGTCCCCACGAGCATCCCACCGATAATGGTGGCACCAGAGCGACTTGTTCCCGGAATCAAACTCAATACCTGAAAGCAGCCAATAAGAAAGGCTGTTTTATAAGACATCTTTGCCAAACTCGTTACTTGTGGCTGGGTGTTTAATGTTGCCTGACGATTTTCCAACCAAATGAAGATGACACCATAAAGGATCAACATTAGTGCCACAGGTACAAAGTGGTAGAGGTGTTTTTCCAAAAAATCATCAAACGGTAAACCTAAGACCAAGGCAGGCAAGATAGCAATGACGACCTTGAGCCATAGTTGCCAAGTTAGACGAACGTCCTGAGCTGACTTCCCTTTTTGAAAGGGGTTGAGCCGTTCAAAATAGATAACCATAACCGCTAAGATGGCCCCTAGCTGAATCACGATATTAAACATGTTCATAAAGGCTTCGTTTTGTCCTTTGAATTGGACAAATTCCTGCACTAAAATCAGGTGACCTGTCGACGATACAGGCAGCCATTCGGTTACTCCTTCAACAAAACCAAATAAAATGGCTTTCAATAATTCAATAAACACAATCTGCTCCTTTTTATTTTTTCTTGGTTAGCTTGGCTTAGAAAGAGCCTCCGCCACCACCGCCACCGCCGCCTGAAAATCCACCGCTAATGCCAGAACTGCCTGAAGAGACACTGAAATGACTAGCAGTGGTCGCCAATTGGCTAGAAGTAACCATGTTTTGGTGGAGGCCATGATGGAGAAAGCCATAATGACCATGCGTCAAGGTCAAGCCAGTATCCTCCGGTAACTCAATTTGATGCAATCGTAAGTATTGTTCAACGCGCTTGGCTTCACCAAATAAAGTGGCATAGACCAGCAGGCGATTCCAAACCACAAGACCTTCTAATTCAACGCGGTCAAAGGATTTGATATCCTTGAGCATTTGCCAGAAACCAAGCCAAGGCTCTACCTTGGTCTTTCCATCGGTTGTCAATACCCCTTTTTGTGCAAATGGCTGATGCATCTTCGTTCCCCAAATCAAGAGACCAATCGCCAGCCCAGCAATCAGCAAATAGCTAAGAACTGCAGGTCTGAACGCGTGCACAAGAAGGGCAAGAATGCTATAAATGGACAACAACAAGCTAACTGTTACTAGGCCCATTCCAGCACGATAAGTCCCTTTCTCTCTAGCACTCAAAGGACGATAGTTGTTCCCCGTGCCCAGCTCTTTCTCTAGTGCTGAAACACGTGAACTGATCAGTTTCAGTCCACTGCGATAGCGACTCAAATGGCTCTGTGCCAATCCCTGTATTCGTTTCTCCAGTTGAGTGCCACGATAGTGTTCTTTTAGGGCTTCTTCTTCCTCCTCATCGTAGGCATAAGCACTAAATAATGCTGTCACAGGGCAGGAGGTTTTCGTCCCAAAAGCCATATCAAGTAAGGCGAGTTCAAAATCTGCTAGACCCTCTAGGTGTACAATCGACAAACTAGCTTGCTCACCTGTTCCGTCAACACGAAGGTATCGGCGGTCAATCAAGTCCAGCAAACTGGCCTGAAGCATGTTTTCAAACCCTAATTCCCCTTTGTAACCTGAAGTAGTAGGGGCAGTATCCCTAAGTGACTGGTTAAAGATAGACTGCACTACCAAGAGAGGCGGGAGGTCATCTGGCAGCTCGTAAACCCGATGCGGCAGGCGACCTTGCTGCCGAACCAGTCGGCGAAAGAAGACCAAGGTCACTAGCCCAAGAATCAATCCACCTCCCGCCAAAGCAACAAATAAAATCTCTAAGCGAAATGATAGGGATTTTTGCTTCCTTACAATCTGAGTTTCAACCTCCTGATAAAGTGGCAGTCCTGCTTGCGTTAGCTGAGCGGGTGCGTCGATAATTCCTTTGTCCCAGTAGGCATGTAGATGAAGCTCACCAGAAACATCTGTCGCTGTTATGTCATAAGCCTGATCAACTTGACGAATCTCGGCTCTCGGTCGAAAATAGCCTCGGTGGACAGCTAATTGACTCATCTGGCTACTTTTGGCAGTTTTGATGGTAAAACGAACCTGCTCCAGCGGCACATCCCAATCGCTAATTGGTACCCAGTTTAGACGCGCAATGTCAGGGTATAGGGTGAGAAAATTTTCTAGTCGCCAGTGAACAACCAACCGCACCTTATCACCACTCTCTCCGGCGTTATAAATTTTGAGTTTGCGACCGTCCGACCAGTTTTCTTCTTCGATGGTCACGGGAACTAGGGTGTCATTTTTATAGGCCAGCACCTCTGGTGTTCCGACAATAGTTGCACCTTCAGGGAGTGCACCAGCTGTTCCAAGAGTAATGTATTGACCTCTGAAGGACGACTGGTAGTCAAAGGTGATGGTTTGGACCAAGTCAGCTGTATTATCTGCAAAAAAGGTGACATCAGCCTCATAGGAGGGGATACGGTAGTCCACATCATCTGCCTCTACCCTAAACAGTATCAGCCAACCGAACAAGAGCATCAGACCTAACCATAACTGTTTCTTCATCATCATTCTCTCAATCCCTTATGTTCTGTATTAAATCAGTGTTACGTTTATTATAACATATCTTCAGCTAATTTTTGCCAAAAAATCTATTGCTAAGCGAATTTTCACTTGAAATTTTGTGTTATAATAAAAGGACGATAACACACGGAGGTTATATAGATGACAGACATTAAAAAAGTATTCAAAGATTTGTATCGCTACCAATGGGTCTATCTGTTGCGAGGACTTATCCTACAGATTTTAGTCGGTACAGTTGGAGGCTACCTCCTGTCGGAAGTCTTTTATCTCGTTCTGCTTTTGGCAAGGGAAGACCAACTCACCCAGACGAATCTTCTCAGTTTGCTGAAAAGTCCTTGGGCTGTGCTTGGCTGTATCGGATACCTCTTGCTCTTATCTGCTCTTATTTATATTGAATATTCTCTTCTTGTGGACATCATCCGGCGGAAAGATCGTGCTATCAGCTGGTCTTTCAGGCGATTTATGAGACGTTGCCGCGATTTTTTGAAAACCATCTCTGGTTTCCAAATACTCTTTTTTCTAGGTTATATCATCTTAACTATGCCACTTGTCCAGTGGTTGCTTTCATCGACCTTACTAGATGGTGTCCGTATTCCTTACTTTATCACTGACGAGTTGCTCAAACAGCCCAAAACTGCCATTCCTCTCATCATTGGCGGAATCGGTCTTTATTACATCAATTTGAGACTAATTTACACCTTGCCGCTGACTATCGTCCGTTTCCAGACACGTTTCTGGGATAATCTGACGGCCAGTTGGCAGTTAACTAAGGGCAAAAGCTGGCAATTGCTTATCACACTCAGCCTCCTAGCCCTTCCATTAGCTTTTCTAGCTGCTCTTATTTTAGCCTTGTTCTTTTTCTTTATCGAACTCACAGGAACAGGACTGCTATCTAAAAGCCTGCAATGGCTACTTGTCACCTTTATCTGGGGAGCTAGCTTGGCTTTGACCATGATGTCAAAACTCACCATTTTATCTTATTTACTCACCCAACTTGAAAAGCATCATCTGCATACATCTTACGAAGACCTGCCAAAAATCCCACGTCGCAGACGCTGGGTAGCTCTAACGCTAATTTTTCTCATCGGACTCAGTCAATTTGTTGTTAACTACGACCGCCTGTCCTATAATCCCTACAATAAAGCGATAGAAACTATTGCTCACCGGGGCGATGTCAACAAAGGCGTTGAAAATTCTATTGAAGCCCTGGTCGGTGCGGCTGAAGCGCAAGTGGACTATGTGGAAATGGATATCATCCTAAGCAAGGATAAACAATTTATCGTCAGTCACGACAATGATTTACGCCGTCTAACCGGTCAGTCAATCAGTATTAGCGATAGCACAGCTAAAGAGTTGGTTGGTTTGCCAATTTCACAAGACGACTTTAAGAGCCAGTTAGTTGATTTTGACACCTATGTTGCTAAAGCCAAGGAGCTAAACACCAAACTGATGGTCGAGCTCAAGCCACACGGCAAGGAGCAAGCAGACTATGCCCAGCTCGTCGTTGAAACGTTTAAACGCCTCGGCATCACCAAAGACTATAAACTCATGTCTTTGGATTGGGACTTGATTCGCTCCATTGAAATCCTGGCACCTGAGATTGAAACAGGCTATATCATTCCCTTGCAATTTGGTTACTTAGCTGGAGAGGGAGTTGATTTCCTCTTAATTGAAGATTTTTCCTACCGAGATAGACTGGTTTGGGAAGCCCGGTGGCGGCAGCAAGAGCTCTACGTCTGGACCATCAATCGCGAAGCCCAGATGCAGCATTACCTCCAGACACCGATTGCAGGGATGATTACAGACCATCCTGAACTAGTCAATGAGACCAAGAAAGACTTGGAAAAAAACAACCAATTTGTTGATCGCTTATTGCGATTGTTAAACTAAAGGCTTAACACGAGGAGAAGACTCAGTCAAGAACCTGCAGGTGCTTGATTGGTCTTCTTTTCAGTTTTTTTATGCAATTTTGGCTAATCATTCAAAAACTACTCCGATTGTTGAATAAGCGAGAGTGATGAGGGCAAGCAACTGTGGACACGATCATCTCATGGTAACTAAAAAACTGTTACCTTTTTTCTTTCTGAGCCGTTTTCTTTTCAATAGCAACAGTACCACGTTCTCAAAACAGCATCACCATTTTTCGCCATTATCTCAATTTTTTTGCTCCTAGTTATCTAATTTTATTTATCATATGACGCCAAAAAAAGAAGTATTACAAAAAAACAACTCATCTTCCCTTTTACTTTTTACAAAAATAGGAGTATAATTTTTAAGCGAGGTAAGTTTATGAAACAATACAACAAATCATCTAAATTAGAACATGTCGCTTACGACATTCGTGGTCCTGTCCTTGATGAGGCCAACCGTATGCGGGCTAATGGTGAGCGAATTTTGCGGTTGAATACTGGTAATCCAGCCGAATTCGGCTTCACCGCTCCTGATGAGGTCATTCGTGACCTGATTCGCAATGCGCGTCAGTCAGAAGGCTATGCCAATTCCAAGGGGATTTTCTCTGCCCGCAAGGCCATCATGCAGTATTGCCAGCTCAAACATTTCCCAAATATTGATGTGGATGATATCTATATCGGAAATGGGGTCTCTGAACTCATCACCATGTCCATGCACGCGCTCTTGGACAATGGCGACGAGGTATTGGTGCCGATGCCAGATTACCCTCTGTGGACAGCTGCTGTCAGCCTAGCTGGTGGTCATGCCGTCCACTATATCTGTGACGAGCAAGCCGAGTGGAACCCTGACATTGACGACATCAAGAGCAAGATTTCTGACCGCACCAAGGCCATCGTCATCATCAATCCCAATAACCCGACAGGAGCGCTGTATCCTAAAGAACTGCTTGAGGAGATTGTGGAGATTGCCCGTCAGCACGAGCTGATTATCTTCTCAGACGAGATTTACGATCGTATGGTCTTTGACGGTCTGGAGCACACACCGATTGCCAGCTTGGCGCCAGATGTCTTTGTCGTGACCATGAATGGTCTCTCCAAATCCCACCGTATCTGCGGCTTCCGTGTGGGTTGGATGGTTCTATCTGGTCGCAAGGACCACGTCAAGGGCTACATCGAAGGGCTTAATATGATGTCCAACATGCGGCTCTGTTCAAATGTCCTTGCCCAGCAAGTGGTGCAGACATCGCTAGGTGGCTACCAGTCAGTGGATGAGTTGTTAAAGCCTGGAGGCCGCCTTTACGAGCAGCGTGAATTTATCACTAGGGCGGTCAACGACATTCCCGGACTGTCTACCGTTAAGCCAAAGGCTGGACTCTATGTCTTTCCAAAGATTGACCGAGACATGTACCGGATTGAGGACGATGAACAATTTGTCCTAGAGTTTTTGAAGCAAGAAAAAGTCATGCTGGTACACGGTCGGGGCTTCAACTGGAAAGACCCAGACCACTTCCGCATCGTTTACTTGCCTACCGTCGAAGAACTCGGTGATTTGCAAGAAAAGCTCGCTCGCCATCTGAATCGCTACAGACGTTAATAAGGCTGGGACGAAAGTCCTAGTCTTTTCAATTTGCTAATATCATTTCACCAAAACACAATCCTTGGTGTATTATCCGTTCTAGGGTCTCCTTTAAACCGTCTCCTGGTTTTTTTCTTGCGCCATCTCCTACTGCCTGCTGTCTAGACGTCTTGACTGGTAAATATCCGACAACATCTCACTGCCTGAGTTAAGGGCAATTATCAAAATCGTCAAAACAGTAAAAAATTTTCAGATAATTGTTTGCTATTCTTTAACGGCTTTGCTATAATAGAAATGACAAAAAAATAGAAAGAGACCTATCGTGAACTTATTAACGAAAACTCGAAAAATAACAGCCATTCTTCAACGAACTGTCGAACAACTAGACAATGACCTGCCCTACACTGCAATGGCTGGTCAATTAGCTGACATCATTGACTGTAATGCAGCGATTATTGATAGTAAAGGATATTTTCTAGGTTACCGTCTTAATTATAAGGCAACCAATGACCGAGTTGAGGAATTTTTTGAAACCAATCAACTGCCAGAAATTTATATTAGAGCAGTATCTCGTGTCTATGAGACCTTGGCCAATGTCCCTGTTTCTGATGAATTGACTATCTTTCCTATGGATGCCCAAGATGTCTATCCTGACGGTCTAACTACCTTATCTCCTATTTATGGCGGCGGGAGCCGATTAGGAACCCTCTTTATCTGGAGAAATGATAAACCGTTTACCGATGAGGATTTAATTTTAGCGGAACTGGCGGCGACTGTTGTCGGGACACAGCTACTGAACCTGCAAAACGAAAAGATGGAGGAAACCATTCGTCAAGAAACTGCTGTTACCATGGCGGTCAACACGCTGTCTTACTCCGAAACAAAAGCTGTTTCAGCTATTTTGACTGAGCTAGGTGGCACAGAAGGGCGCTTAACGGCTTCTGTTATCGCTGATCGTATCGGCATTACCCGCAGTGTGATTGTTAATGCTCTTCGTAAGCTAGAAAGCGCAGGGATTATCGAAAGTCGCTCTCTCGGCATGAAGGGAACCTACATTAAAGTTCTCAATACTGGTATTTTTGATCATTTGGAGAATTAAGCAAAATGACTAAAGCATTAATTTGCATTGATTATACTGTTGATTTTGTAGCTGACGAGGGGAAGTTAACTGCAGGAAAGCCTGCCCAAGCTATTGAGCAGGCGATTTCTCGCTCCGTTCAAACCGCTTATACCCAGGGAGATTATGTTTTCTTTGCGATTGACGGTCATGATGACAACGATCGCTTTCACCCTGAATCAAGACTTTTTCCCCCACATAACATCAAGGGGACTGCGGGGCGTCGTCTCTACGGTCAGTTACATGACGTTTTTCAAACCATCAAAACCTCCGACCGTGTCTTCTGGTTAGACAAGCGTCACTACTCTGCATTTTCCGGCACAGACTTAGATATTCGGCTAAGGGAGCGGGGCGTGACAACTGTCATTCTAACAGGTGTCTTAACTGATATTTGTGTCCTTCATACGGCAATCTCAGCCTATAATCTTGGCTATCAGATCGAAATTATCGCTGACGCTGTTGCCACACTTGACCAAAATCGACAAGAATGGGCATTGGCTCATTTCGAGACCGTTCTTGGGGCAACTGTGACAACCTTATAAACGCCTGTCTCTGAATCTCTATTGCAAATCAACTGACTAGGGTTCTGATACTTCTCTATCCTTGTATCAAATAACACCAGTTGGTGCTTAGATGAACAGCTAAATAATTAAAAGTAAATATCTATTAAAAATAGCAACTAGCTATTTTTAATTTTGGTCAACAGTTGGGAGCGCCATACATAGATAGGACTCATGTTAAACAAAAGACCATCAAAAATAACTGACCAAAGGTAGCATTTGAAGGCATACTACCCTTGGTCAGTTTTCATTTGTTATCTAGTTGTTCAACTGGATTAGATCCTGATGTTAACGTTTGTTTTTAGGAGATAGTTTTGCGACGTCTCTCAAGGTAAACACCCCAAGAATTGTCATGAGCAAGCCGACAAAAATTTCTGGCGGCGACTGCATCACTTTTATAAGCCCTAAAACTCCTAAAACCAAGCAGAGGGCTAGCACACCGACAACCAGTACGGTATTTAGCGTTCCCTTAATCGTCTTCGGTGCAGCAAAAATATAGTAGATAGCTAGTAATACGCCAACAATGAGATAAAACACCGCAACCTCCCTAGCTTACTCAGCTGCTAATTTTTTCTTTTTCGCTGCCTTATCACGCTCTGCTTTGTTGAGCACTTGTTTACGTAGGCGAATTGACTCCGGCGTGACTTCCATGTACTCATCGTCGTTGAGGAATTCAAGAGATTCTTCCAAGGTCAAAATACGTGGGGTTTTAATCACAGCTGTCTGGTCTTTGGTTGCTGAACGGACGTTGGTCATCTGTTTCGCTGTTGTGATGTTAACCGTCAAATCGTTATCGCGTGAATTTTCCCCGATAATCATGCCTTCGTAGACTTCCGTGCCTGGGTTAACAAAGATTGTTCCGCGCTCCTCAATCCGCATGATGGAGTAGGTCGTTGCCTTCCCTTGATCGATAGAGACGAGAGCACCACGGTGGCGACCGCCAATCTCACCAGCAACCATCGGCAGGTATTGATCAAAGGTGTGGTTCATAATCCCGTAACCACGGGTCATGGATAGGAACTCGGTTGAAAAACCAATCAAGCCACGGGCTGGAATGAGGAAAATCAGACGCGTCTGACCGTTACCGACCATCTGCATATCAAGCATATCACCTTTGCGCTCAGACAGGGCTTGGATAATAGCACCTTGATACTCTTCTGGGGTGTCGATTTGTACGCGTTCAAAGGGTTCGCATTTGACACCGTCAATCTCTTTGATAATCACTTCTGGTCGAGAGACTTGAAGTTCATAACCCTCACGACGCATGGTTTCAATGAGGATGGAAAGGTGCAACTCACCACGTCCAGACACCGTCCACTTGTCAGGTGAATCAGTTGGCTCCACGCGCAGGGAAACATCGGTTTGAAGCTCAGCCAAGAGGCGTTCTTCCAACTTACGAGAGGTCACCCATTTACCTTCACGACCTGCAAATGGTGAATTGTTAACAAGGAAGGTCATCTGAAGGGTCGGCTCATCAATGCGAAGCACTGGCAGGGCTTCAACTGCATCTGTCGGCGTCACTGTTTCTCCGACAAAGATGTCCTCCATCCCTGAAACAGCAATCAAATCCCCCGCTTTAGCTTCTTGGATTTCCTTGCGCTCTAAGCCGAAGAAACCAAAGAGCTTGGTCACACGGAAGTTCTTCGTCGTGCCATCGAGCTTAGACAGGGTCACTTGGTCACCGACCTTAACCGTACCACGGAAGACACGACCGATACCGATACGACCAACAAAGTCGTTGTAATCAAGGAGCGATACTTGGAACTGGAGTGGCTCGTCAGAATTATCCACTGGTGCTGGGATATGCTCGATGATGGTATCAAAGAGATGGCTCATGGTCTTTTCTTGATCCGCAGGGTCATCTGATAAGGATGTTGTCCCGTTGATGGCTGACGCATAGACAACTGGAAATTCTAGCTGATCATCGTCAGCGCCAAGTTCGATGAAGAGTTCCAAGACTTCATCCACAACTTCTGCTGGACGAGCTGATGGTTTATCAATCTTGTTGACCACCACGATCGGTGTCAAATCTTGTTCCAGAGCTTTTTTCAGCACGAAACGGGTCTGAGGCATTGTCCCTTCATAGGCATCTACCACAAGGACTACCCCATCTACCATTTTCATGATGCGTTCAACCTCACCACCGAAGTCCGCGTGACCTGGGGTGTCCATGATATTGATACGCACATCATTATAAGCAACAGCTGTGTTTTTTGCCAAAATAGTGATGCCACGCTCTTTTTCGATGTCGTTTGAGTCCATAGCCCGCTCCGACAACTCTGTCCGCGCATCGAGGGTCTGGGATTGCTTAAGCAACTCATCTACCAAGGTTGTCTTTCCGTGGTCAACGTGGGCGATGATGGCAATGTTTCTAATATCAGTACGTAAAGTGGTCATAATTTCCTCTTTTTTCTAGTTTAACTGAACCATTATAGCATACTTTTTGGGAAATAGCAGAGCTGATGATGGTGTAAATGTTTTCATTCTTTTTTAAAATAAGCAAGAATAAAGACTCCCTTGATAAAAACATAAGGACATAACGATCAGTATAGTTTGAGAACAGGCATAAAGCTAAAGCCAAAATACATACGCCAACTAAACTCTCCCCACTTCTTCTTAGCAGCGAAACTGGCCCAAGAATACACAAAAAATCCCCAACTGAGGATTTTTTTGTTTTATTTCACCTTGCCATTCCAATAATCAAAGCCGTCACTTAACACGTAAATATCCGTGAAGCCAGATTTTTTGAGAATAAGGGCTGCGCGACCCGCCGCTTGCCCTCTAGCACCTTCATAGATAAGAACAGGCTTATTCTTACGAAGGGCTGGCAAAGAGGCTTCAAACTGTTCCTTTGGTAGCATGGGAAAATTCCTAGCCCCTAAAATATGCTTTTTCTGGAAAAGTTTTGAATCACGAATATCAATCAATTGCCCACCCGCACGAATCAGTTCTTGAAATTCTGCATTTGAGACATAATTGGCTGCCTTTTTTAGTCGGAAGTAGTTCCAAATGATATAGGCAATCAAGACAAGAACAAGTAACCATGCAGCTACCGTTATCATAACATCAGACATAGCTCCTCCTTATGCTGTTACAAACTTACTAGCCAAGCTGGCTGCTCCGATAATGCCCGCATCGTTACCCAGCTCTGCTATTTTCAAAACAGTTGACTGACGTACCTGTGGGAAGGTAAAGCGCACAAAATACTTCTCAATCCGAGCGCGCAAAAACTCACCAGCAGCAGATACCCCACCACCGAAGACCACGGCATCAGGGTTTAAAATGTTAGAGATATTGGCTGCGGCCAACCCTAGATAGAAGCCGACCTGCTCCACCACGCTATCTGCGAAAGCATCTCCAGCCTCAGCTGCCACAAAAATATCCTTACTGGTTACCTCGTCACCGTTGTCAATCGCCACTTTAATACTGGAGTCACCCTCATAACTCTCTGCCAAAAGACGAGCGACCCGAACAACTCCTGTCGCTGAAGCCACCGTTTCCAGGCAGCCACTATTGCCACAAGTACAAGCAAAGCCTCCGTCTGGTTCAACAATGATGTGCCCGATCTCGCCACCAGCACCAGCCACACCGTGAATCAGGTTGCCATCAGCAATAATCCCACCGCCAACACCAGTTCCCAGCGTCACAAAAACCACATCTGGCTTATTATCTCCCGCACCAACCCAGCGCTCGCCCAGGGCCGCCACATTGGCGTCATTGTCGATGGCAAAGGGGATACCTAGTTCTTGGGCAATAGCAGCGCCCACCGCCTGAGTTTTAGCCCAGTTGAGGTTAAAGGCTCCTGTCACCGTTTTTTGTTCACGATCCACCGCACCTGGCGATCCCATACCAATGCCTGCGATATCTGAGGGTTTCATCCCGTACAGTTCCAAACGATGCTTGATAGACGCGATAATGTCAGGGACAATATGGCACCCTTCCTCCAGAATATTGGTCTCAATGGCCCATTTTTCCTGTACCTGACCGTCTAAGGTTAGAATACCAAACTTCACCGTTGTACCACCAAGGTCAATCCCAATCAATTTTTTAGCCATGTTTGTTCTCCTCACGTTCTATCTCGATCTTGCGCTCTCGTCGTAAAATCAACTGAGCCAGCAGATACTCTTCACGCGCCACTAACTCCTGCTCATAAAGCCGCTTGAGCTCAATCTGCATGACCTCAATGTCATAAAGACGTTTACCCATGTAGATAATCAGCCCAAAACGTTTGAGCAATTGTTGCACATCGTAGAGTGTTTTCATAGGGCTATTGTAGCAAAAATATGGCCATTTTTCAAGAGAGGATAAGGCGTTTACAACCTATTCTGCCATTTTATGGTACAATAGAAAAAAGGAGTTAAAGGACACATCATGCCACAGCATATCATCGCTCAAATCGAATCTTGTCTCGATGACATGACTCGTCTCGAACAAGACATTGCCTCTTATTTTTTAGATGCTCAAAACAAACATTACGACCTTAGCTCAGCTGCTGTTAGTCAGCAGCTCCACGTCTCTCCTGCAGCTCTCACCAGATTTGCTCAAAAGTGTGGCTTTAAGGGCTATCGTGAATTTATTTTTGAATACGAAAATTCGCAAAAGCATCTGGATAGCCAGTTTCAACATATTCACCGTGACTTAACCAAACGCGTGCTCGTCGACTACAAAGAGATTGTCGATATGACAAATGCCTTGGTTGACGAGGATAAGTTGGAACGAGTAGCTCATCTTTTGGACAAGGCTAGCCGTGTTTATTTTTACGGCATCGGTAGCTCTGGTTTAGTGGCGCGTGAGACCAAACTACGGTTCACTCGTCTAGGACTGGTCTGCGATGCGATAACGGATGCCGATAACATGGTCTGGACGAACAGCATCTTAGATGAAACGTGTCTAGTCTTTGCCCTATCCTTGACTGGACAAACTCAGTCTATCCTCAATTCTTTGGAGATTGCTGCCAAAAAGGGAGCTAAGACTGTGCTCATTTCCACACAAAATCCTGATGGTTTTGTCTTTGACGAACACGTTGCCGTTTCTTCTGTGCGACACCTTAACTACGGCAACCGTATTTCACCGCAATTGCCTCTACTGATGATGATCGACATCATCTATGCTTACTACCTGTCTATTGATAAGACAACCAAAGAGACTATCTTTAAGGATACTTTGGTAGACGATAACAATCTCCGCTAGTTTTTCTAGCGGAGACTTATTTTATCGCCGAATAATCCTTGAGCCAAAGATAAAATCATAGATGTAATCGTTAACTTTGACGTTCAAAGCTTCGTGACCATACTCAGGCAAGATTTTCATTTCTTTTTGGCAAGTCAACCGATTATAAATCGCAAATTGGGTAGATGGTGGGCAGATTTCATCTTCCAAACCAACAACAAAGGCTACTGGGCAGTTAATTCGATGAGCCAAGTTTTTGATGTCAATGTAAGATAAGTTAGCTAAGAAATCATGCTCTGTCTCATGGAATGGATCTGAAAATTTGAAGTAACGGAAAAGTTCATTGTAAGGTTCGCTGTTATCACCTAACTCTAAAATCCGTTTAAAATCAGATAAGAATGGATAAATTGAGGCCGTTTTTGTGATTTTAGGATTGAGAGCTGCCGCAACAAGCGCCAATGCCCCACCCTGAGACGCTCCATAGCTAACAAGAGTTGAGTCATCAACAAATTCCTGAGCTGCAATGATGTTGACCAGTTGGTAAACATCCAGATAGATGTCTTTATAAAAGAGTTTGTGCGGTCCTTCCAAAGCCCCACGAATCACCTGACCTTTTACCGTCATGCCATCGAACTGACCGTGGTCAATCGACCGTCCAGCTTGTCCACGAACATCCATATAGACCACACCGTAACCAGACGCTACAAATTTCAAACTTTCTGTCCAGTCAGGGCTTTGTCCCTGATAGCCGTGGAAGTAAAAGAGGACAGGCACTTTTTTATCTGTCTTTGGAAAAATACATTTGGCAAAGACCTGACCACCATTTGTCCCATCAAACCAGAGTTTATAGCAGGTCGCAGACGGCAAGGCAAAATCCTGCTCCACCAATTGGTAGTTAGGCAACTCTGGCAATCTATCTAACTCAGCTTGCCAAAACTCATCAAAATCACTTGGCACCTCATGGCGACCACGATAAGTCTGCATTTCCTGCAAACTCATATTATCAATCATGTTATCTCTCCTGTATCGTTCATTTTGTTATTGGGTAGAGAAAGCAATCTTACCCTTGTTTTTGCCTAAAATGATAGTAAGCACCTAACATGCCTGCAGCATTTTCATGTTCTGCAAAAGCCAGTCTGGTCTTATCTGCAATGCTTGGCACGAGATATTTCTTCAAGGCAGCATCAATTTTGTCTTGTAAAAATGCTCTCTGAGCCATAATGCCCCCACCCAGAACAACGACCTCTGGATTAACCACATAGCAGAGATTAGCAATGCCTTGACCCAAATAGTCAACTAATCGATCAATGGCTGCAAGGCAGATCGGGTGACCACTTTTAGCTTCTTCAAAGATACGAAGACCGTTCCACTGGCTAATATCATCTCCTGTGGACTTTGCGACGTCCGCAATCAAGGCTGTCGTTGATGCTAAATCTTGAAAAGCACCATCAGAGATATGCAGGTAACCAATCTCACAGGCAGAATTGCTAAAGCCGTGGAAAATTTTGCCATCAATCAGCAAACTTCCTCCAATACCTGTTCCAATCGTCAGGCAAGCAGCAATCTTTGCACCTTTGGCAGCACCACTATTGGCCTCTGCCAAACCGGCACAGTTAACATCATTTTCTGCTTCGCATGGTAGGCCAAATTCACGTTCAATTGTCGCTTTAAAGGCTGTACCAGCATAGTTTGGAATCTGAGGTCCTGCATAGAAAACCTCTCCCTTATCAGGGTCAATCATGCCAGCTGACGAAATCCCAACACCTACCAATTGGTGTTCCGCTTGATAAGTGGCGACAATCTGTCTGACCTTATCAAGAATAGCTGGCCCACCTAAATGAGCTTCGGTATCAATCTTGTGTTGTTCCAAAATCGTTCCGATATCATCAACTAGCCCATACTTTATCTGAGTGCCACCAATATCAATGGCCACATATTTTGCCATAATATCCCTCCATCTAAAAAGGGACGAAGATGCTACCGACCTCCGACCCTGCTTTATTATCTTATTTTAACAAAATTTTGCCTTCGCAGCACGAATTAACTCGGCTGCTTTGTGAACAAGATCTTTGTCCTCTTCAACAACAGGAGCTAGCGGTGAGCGTACTGAACCCAGCTCTAGACCCTCAAGTTCTTTCAGAACAGCCTTAATAACAGCATACATGCTACCACGTCCGACAACTAGATGACCGATAATATTGTTAATCTCATACTGCAATGACTTAGCTGTTTCAAGGTCGCCTTGAGCAATTAACTCATCAAGTTTCAAGAAAAGTTCTGGCATAGCACCGTAGGTACCCCCAATACCACCAGCAGCACCCATCAGACGACCGCCAAGAAACTGCTCATCTGGACCGTTAAAGACCAATTTACCTGGAGCTAAGCTGTTAAAGATTTCAATATCTTGAACAGGCATAGAAGAGTTCTTCACACCGATGACACGAGGGTTATCAAGCATGGTACGGTACAAGGTTGGCGTCAAAGCTACACCAGCCAGCTGTGGAATATTGTAGATGATGAAGTCTGTGTTAGGCGCTGCATCACTAATGGCATTCCAATAAGCAGCGATAGCATGCTCCGGCAAACGGAAATAAATCGGTGGAATAGCTGCAATGGCATCAACCCCCAATTCTTCTGAGTGCTTAGCTAATTCAATAGAGTCTTTAGTACTGTTGCAAGCCACATGGTTGATGATGGTCAGCTTACCTTTTGCAACAGCCATTACATTTTCCAGCACCAGCTTACGATCGGCCACACTTTGGTAGATACATTCGCCAGATGAACCGTTCACATAGAGTCCTTTGACACCCTTGTCAATAAAATACTGGGTCAAAGCACGCACACCCTCAGGGTTTATCTCACCCTTTTCATCATAAGCAGCATAGAATGCTGGAATAATACCGTGGTATTTGCTCAAATCTGACATAACTGTCTCCTTTTCTTTTCAGGTCATGGCAGAGCCACAACCAAATTTACTGTTATTCTACTACTCTAGGTAGCAATTCAAATATGTTGTTTAATAATCAGGCTGTTAACCAGCTTACTTTCATTTTATCCCTTTTAGAAGGTTTTTCAAGAGTATTTCCCTATTTAGATTATAGTTTCTCGATTTAAGCCATTTCATCAGTTTCTGAAAAGAATTTCATATCGTCTAACGAACTGAGCGCTCAAAAATCTTTGTCATGATTAACATGTGCCCGTAAACCAGACTAGAGCAACCAATAATAAGAAGGAAAGCACACCCAAATACCAAGCCATAGGCTGAACTTGTCATCACAAGTCCTAATAGTCCAAGTACCACCAAGAGGAGCAGACTCCACTGGCCATTGATACCCGCTAGCAGGAAACTTTTGATGTAAAGGTCTTTTATCCCAAGTTCATACTGGGCTGCCACGGGATAGACGTATAGATGGAGCATCACTGATAGAAAAAGTACGGCATAGGCAACAATGGTCATCAGGGTAACTGGAAAACCTTCAAACCCTTGAATGAGCCACAAATCCACAAGTGCCATACTTGTCACAAAAATTTCGACTAGACCAAGGAACAGCCCTTGTTTCCAGTTTCGACGGACATGCTTCCAGTAACTAGACAGAAGTGGCAAGCGCCCTCTTTCCCTTAGTTCTGCTGCAGTGGCATAAAGAGCCAGTTTTCCAATTCCTAGTGTAATGATAGGTAAGCAGGTCAAGACAAAAAGAATGTTCAACAAGAGTAAATCGAAGAGACGCTCTGCCGCTCGCATAAACCCATTATCCAAGCCAAAAACAGCTTTCATCATTTCCCTAGATTTACTCATGTTTTCCTCCTACATTGCTACTATTTTTTGTTCGATGTCCATGCAACAAACTCAGTGATTAGTCAATCAAAATTTTAATCACGCCTTTTTTGACCTGGTAACCAGCCTTACCTAATTGACTAGGCTGGTGGTACTCGCCAGGATAAACCATGATAAAGGTCTGACCATCCAACTCAAAGTCAAGACCCACTGACGAGCGAATCAAACCAAAATCGTCAGCTTCATTAAATGGTTGAAGGTCTGCGTCGACCGTCCGAGTGTAACGGAAATTCTCATTTCCTGAAACGAGTAATTGCAAGTCCATATACTTGGCGTGGTACTCAAAACTCTCGCTAGGCTCGCTGTTCAGTGTATTGTCTTGCAAGAGCAAGAATACCTTGTCCCCATCAATGGTATGGCGACCAATTTCCAACTGGCTGAGGTCGGTTTTAAGCAAATAGTCAATCGCCGTATCAATATTAGTATGCAAGCCTTTATAGCGGTCTAGCTTGCTCAAATCATCATAAATCATTTCAAATTCCTCGCTTTTTGACAGAATGAAAGCTGGCTAGCCGCTCTGCTATTATGCAAAGCGTCCAAACCAGCCATAACTCATTAGGTTTAACCTTTAACAGCTCCCATGGTAATCCCTTGAGTGAAGGATTTCTGGAAGATGAGGAAGACCGCCACAATCGGCACTGCAGCCAGAGCAGCACCAGCCATGATTAAACCATAGTTGGTTGCCAGTTCTGCTTGCAAGGTAGCAACACCGAGTGAAATGGTCAAATTCTGACGGGAGGTCAGCATAACCAACTGCATGAAGTAATCGTTCCATGAGTTGATAAAGGTGAAAATTGCTAGCGCTGCAAAACCTGGTTTTACAATTGGGAAAGCGACGCTGACGAAGGTTCTGATCTCACCACAGCCATCAATTTTGGCAGATTCTAAGAGCTCAGTTGGGATATTTTCACTAAACTGCTTCATCAAGAAGACACCGAACGGCCAACCAACAAGCGGCAAGATAACAGCAGCTGGCGTATCGTGAATCCCCATAAAGTTGATGATACGAACCAAAGGCACCAAGACAACTTGTTTCGGCAAGGCCATGGCTGCTACAAAGAGAGAGAAGAGTAGCTTTTGTCCATAGAAACGTTTTTTCGCCAGTACATAGCCTGCTAAAGACGAGGTCACACAGACCAAAATCATGGTTGCCAAAGAGATGAACACAGAGTTCCATAGCCACTGCAAGGCAGGGTTTTGAACGGTCAGTTTCTCAAAGTTTTCAAAAGTTGGCGCAGCTGGCCACCATTGTGGCGGAATAACGATGGTATCAGGTTGTGACTTGAATGCTCCTGTCATAATCCAGTAAAATGGGAAAATAAACAGAACCGTCAAGAGCAACAAGATAACACTTGAAATAATACCAAAAGGTGTGAATGCTTTTTTCTGTTTCATACTTGACCTCCTAATATTCCACATCATTACCCAAGAACTTGAACTGGGCAAAACTGATGATGGCAATCAAGACCGCCAAGAAGACACCGATGGTGTTGGCATAGCCAAACTCAGTCAGCTTGAAGGCTTTCTCGTAAAGGTAGTACATCAAGGTACTGGTTGAGTAGTTCGGTCCACCAGATGTCAACAGCTGAATCAGCGCAAAAATCTGGAAGGAGTTAATCGTTGTGATAACTGTAATATATAGGGTAGTCGGCAAGAGGCTTGGCCATTTAATCTGCCAGAAAACCTGAAACTCATTTGCTCCGTCGATACGAGCAGCTTCCACTAAAGAGTTATCAATATTACCCATAGCAGCGATATAGAGAATGATTGGCTGACCAACTGATGTTGTCAACAAAATAATCATAATGGCCAACAGGGCCCACTGCTTATCACCCAGCCAGCTGATGTTCTGTTCAATGATGCCACCGCTCTTCAAAACAAAGTTTAGGATACCTGATAGCGGGTCGTAAATCCATTTCCAAACGACCGTTACAGCTACTGAACCAGTAACGACAGGCAAGAAGAAAACAAACCGATAGAATGAGCGAGAGATGACATTTTTCTCATAGGTCTGTGATGCCACAAAGAGAGAGAAAAAGACAACAATTGGTACAGACCCCACCACGATGATGAGCGTGTTGATCAAGGATTTAATAAAAACTTCATCATTAAATAAACGAATGTAGTTATCTAAACCAATAAAGGTAAACTCAGTTTGTGTATAACGGAAAAAGCTCGTCACAAAGCCCATAATCATTGGAGCTAACACAAATACTGTAAAGAAGACCAATATCGGTGCGAGAAAGGTATAGGATACAATGGTTTCTCGCATTTTTAATTTATTAACTTGCATAGAAACTCCTCTACTAAGAACTGTAAAATCCCCCATTTTTTCTGTCTTTTGGGGCTGAAAAAGCGGGGGGATTTACAATTTCAATTATTTCTTAATTGTCGCATTAGCTTGCTCTGTAAATTCTTTCAAAGCAGCTGCTGGCTCTTTATCACCATTAGATACAGCTTGAAGAGTTGGGAACCACAATGTTCTCATTTCTGCAAAGCCGTCAATAGTGTTGTAGTATGGAGAGTAGTACTTAGTCCACTCACTGATTTTTGCCATACGATCATCGTTGTAGAGGCTACCAAATGATGTACGAACAGGGAATGCACCTGTGCGAACAACGTTCTTAGGTCCCCACTCAGCATCATCAGCGATGAATTGGATAAATTTCTTAGATGCCGCAACTTTAGCATCGTCATTGTTAAAGATTGCAAAACCATTTACAAGGTACTCGAGGTCTGCTTTACCATCTTCTGATGGGAACGGTACTTCTACAACTTCAACCTTAGATGATTCAAGCAATTTAGCTTGCAAACCATTTTGAGCTGGTGCCCAAAGGATAGTGTATGATGTTTGTCCGTTAGCAAAGTTTTGGATGTCATCACCACCGTTGTATTGTGAACCATTGAGGATGTAACCTTTATCCATCCAGTCTTTCACGCTAGAGAGAGCCTTGATAAATTGTTCAGAGTCAGTTGTGTACTTAGTGACTTCAGGGTCAGTGATTGATCCGCTGTAGAGGTTAGCAAGGAAAGCACGTGTTCCTTGGTCACCACCTTGACCATTGGCAAAGAGTGAACCAGCATTGTAGCCTTTATCTTTGAGGGCTTTGATAACTTTTTCAAAGTCTGCTGTTGTCCAACCGTCTTTTACCAAGTCAGCTACACCAGCGTCTTCTAACATTGCCTTGTTAAAGGCCATATAGAATGGTGCAGATGAAATTGGGTACATGTAAGCTGTATCGCCAGCCTTAGACGCTTTAACAATGTTAGGGTCAACGTCTTTTTCGAAATCTGCTGTAAAGAGGTCATTCAATTCAGCCAACTTACCATTTTTTCCGTAAGTGATGATACGTCCTGGTGCGTCAAAGAGAACATCAGGCGCAGTACCTGCTTCAATGGCTGTTGTGATTTTTTCTGGACCTGAAGCAAAGTCGATGGTTTCCAACTTCACATCAATATCTGGGTTAGCTTTTTCAAATGCATCAATGATTTTTTGCTCGTAAGTACCAGCACCATCGCTTGCATTTTCTTGAGTAAAGACTGGGAATGCCCACCAAGTGATTTCTGTTTTTGCACCACCTGATGCTGCTTCAGATGAAGCTGGTGTTTCTGCAGACTTAGAACCACATGCAGCCAAAGCCAAAACAGCAGTACCAGTCAACAATGACGCCATCAATTTTTTCATTTTCATGAGAAATTCTCCTTAAAAATTTTTTTATTTTTTTACACTGATAATGATAAGGGATTATAATTTAATCCGTTTGCCGGTCTCAAGGTCAAAGAAATGCCCCTTAGACACATTGAGTGCTAACTCGACGGTTGAGCCTGGTGCCAAGTAATCTGTCGCTGAAACGCGTGCAGAGAACTCCTGCTCACCCAGTTTGCAGTAAAGAACAGAGTCACTTCCCAAGAGTTCTGAGATAACCACCTCAGCACGTACACGAGCATCTGGATAGCTCTCTTGACTAATCAAATCTGATGAAATGTCCTCCGGACGGATACCAAAAGTCAATTTCTTACCTTGGTAACCTTTCTCATCCAAAAGCTTACGATAACCTGCCGGGATAGCAATATCAAAGCCTTTACCATCCGTCAAACGGTCACCAGACAAGGTCACTTCGATAAAGTTCATCGCAGGGCTACCAATGAAACCTGCAACGAACTTGTTCGCTGGTTCATTGTAGAGTTCCTGAGGGGTGCCGACTTGCTCAATACGTCCGATAGTCCCCGTTCCTGCCTCGTTCTTAGTCGCTGACATGATAACGATACGGTCTGCCAGAGTCATGGCCTCGGTCTGGTCGTGAGTCACGTAGATGGTTGTTGCTCCAATACGGCGGTGAATCTTAGCAATCTCCGCACGCATGGACACACGAAGTTTGGCATCCAAGTTTGANAGAGGCTCATCCATCAAGAATACTTTGGCATCACGGACAATCGCACGGCCCATCGCCACACGTTGGCGTTGACCACCAGAGAGGTCAGCTGGTTTACGTTGGAGGAAGTCAGTCAGAGCTAGAATCTCAGCTGCTTCACGCACTCGACGGTCGATATCAGCCTTGTCGTATTTGCGCAACTT
>NZ_KB904159.1 GCF_000380025.1 Streptococcus entericus DSM 14446 | reverse complement strand
ATTTTCGTCTGGCTCATTTGGTGTGATAACCTGAGCTTTTAACTCATTGCCTTCTTTGGTCACTTCAATAGTAACTGCTACTTTAGTTTCGTCATAAACAATACCTGGAAGGTTTCCTTTAACTTCAGCAAGTTCAAACTCAAANNTGCCTTCTTTGTCAAAGGTAAGCTCTTCAAAGCTTACTGAACCATCAGCAGCATTTTGAGCAGAGTAAACCTTATTGGTCNCTTTATCTGTTAANGTAAATGAAAACTGATTGGCAACTAAGTCTTTACCTTCCAGAGACTTATGAGCTTTCAAGACGATACTTGCAGGTGCTGTTGGTGTGTAGGTGTTTGTGAAAGTTTTATCGCCATCTTCGTAGGAAACCTGAGCTTCCAACTGTCCTTTGCCATTGTCTTTAACTGTTACAGTAACTTTTACAGGGGTTTCATCATAGGTAATTGTTGAATCAGTACCCTTCACTTCTGTGATGGTGTAATTATAAATCCCAGCCTTATCAAATGAGAGTTCTGGAAACTTAATATCCCCAGCGCCATCATTCGTCACTGTCTTGATGACCTCACCATCTTCCTTGGCAAGTTTAAACGAGAATTCATCAGCCAACAAATCTCTATTTTTTAGTGTTTTTTTGGCTTCAATAGTAACTTTTACTGGTTGGGCAGTATAAGTATTTTTAACAGTGTAACCCGTTGCTACATCCCCAGTAATAGTAGACGTGTAGCCTTGCGGAACAACCTCTTCTTTGATGGTATAGACGATTTCTTTACCGTCTTTCATCTTAGGAAGGTCGGTAAAGCTTCCTTTCCAATCAGACGTAGCATCTAACTCGAGAGTCTTGCCTGAAACTTCCTCACCATCAGCTAAGAGTTGAATGACGATTGCTTCAGGGCGCATTGCTTCCTGGTCTCCTTCCCAAATCTTTGTGACTGGGATAGAGATGGTTTCTTGTTTGTTCTTAATTGTGCGAATAGCTCCTGCTTGACCAATCGTTACTTCAAATGGTGCACTATTGATAACATATCCTACAGGTGCGGTAATTTCTTCAACTCTAAATTTCCCTTGTTTAACAAGTGCTTCTGAATAAACTTTAGATTGAGCAAGCCCTTCCTTGCCTTCTTCGTCGCTAGTAGTTACTTCTTCAGCTGTACCATCTGGCGCTGTAATCCTAAAGACAGCACCAGGTAATCGTCTGTTTGTTTCAGAATCTACTTTATAAATAGTTAAGCGATACCCTGTTTGAATTTGAACTTTATAACCTTGAGCAATTTTAGAGTTTCTCTCAGCTAGGATAACTGTACCCACACGATCTGTCGCTGTTGTTAATGGTGTGCCATCTGCTGTTACTTCAACGCTGTTAGCCACATTCGACCCATCGGCTGGTGAGGTCGTATCGTAGATAACACGAAATGCTGCAGGCTTACCATCAACTTGAATATCAGAAGCATTATTAATGGTGATAACATAACTGGTATAAGATGAATTGTACTCTAGAAAATAGTCTTGCCCTTGTACTAGCTTACGCTGTTTTTTCGCATCTAACTGAAGACTATTAGCAAGATAAGTCCCCGCATAAACCTCTAAGGTCTCAGGAATAAACTGCATTGGTGAATGTTCCGTAGATATGGTATCTGTAATACGAATTGTATCATAGGCTTGTTGACGAGTATTCACCCTAACTGACCAAGGGTGAACATAGTCACCGCTAATTCCCAATGTTTCAGAAGTCCATTTTTTAGCCGCAATAACTCCTCCAATCTTAGCAAAATTTTCTTTGCCGATTACACCAGAATAATCCGTTCCCTCTTTAGCTTTGACCCTAATCTTGTGAGTAATTGGCTGTGCTGTTTCTGATGTTTGGTAGGCAATTGTTGTTTCGTTAACAATTTCGTTAGCAACAAAATCAGTAAAGAATAAACCTTTTACTCCTTGGACTTGTGCACCTCCTTTTTTCTTGAGATACTCTTGCAAATTTTTCAGAGTAATTGTGACTGTCCCTCCACGATTCTCACCATTAGAGGTGACTACTGCCGTTCCAATCGCCACTTTTGTAGTAGGATCAACAACATCTTCTGAAGGGACACTTTTAATCGTCATCGGTGCAGGAATCGTCAAGGTAAACTTATCTCCATCAGATAGGTTACCGTCATATTTGCTCAAGTCAAAGTTAACTTCAAAAGCATAAGTAACCCCTTGAACAATATCATAAGTTCCATTAACCTTAGTGATTTCACGTCCATTTAATTTGTCATATAATGTAATAGACGTTACGACGTTTGTCAATTCTTTAGCATCTACTGTCTGGCTAGTAACAAACAGTCCGCTAAACAAGAACATCACAGAGGCAAATGCTAGCATTATCCTTTGCAAAAAGTGATTATGTCTCATAATCTATTTCCTTTCTATCGTCCAAACTTTTGATAAATTCCATAAAACTCGACAGATACTAACTATACGTGCTGTTTTGTTGATTATTATCAAATAATTTGTACAGGTAATGTTATTCTACCCTACTCTCTTGCCTAAAATCAAGTATTATGTACTTTAATCTTATTCTTACTAAAATAACTTTTAGGCTAAATGTCTAACTGTTTAACTTTTCAGTAACACATTTTGTTCCGTCCAAGCAAGATAGACTAGAATCCCTATAGATAACAGGGAGATAAGTAGCCCAGGTATTAAACCAGGTGTATTAAAAGTTAGCTCAATGTCATGCTCACCTGAAGAAATTGGGAACGAGAGCAAGCTATTCCATGCCTGAGTCGTCTCAACAATTTCTCCATCAACTTTAACCTTCCAACCCGGACTATATGGAATACTTGTCATCATGACATCACTAGTATCAGTAACATTGACAGTACCAGTAATACGAGTATTATTAAATGATTCAACAACCATCCCTTGTTCGAGCCTTTTTTTAATAATATCCGCAATAGCCTGATCATCTGCACGTACTAATGAAAAATTAGTAAAATCAAGTTCATCTTCAGTTGATGTTTGAAACTCTAGCACAACCTCTTGATCTTGAGATTGGTGAGCAATGTTCCAGAGCTGTACTTGGTCAAAAGTTTGTGTGTAATTATAAAATTGGCCATTTAACTTAATTGATATTTTTCCCATAGATGACCGCATGGATATTGGTGCTTGAAAGTAATAGGTGTAGTTTGTTTGTGGAACAAACTTAAAGCGTATCGTCCCTGCTTGATCTTTATCAAGTCTACGATAAATTCGCTTACCATTTTCTTCCACTTCTTTTAGGTTATCCAGTTCTATTTGATTAAAAGCTAGATGCTGAAAAATGTCTTTCTTCTCATCACTCATTGAGTTTAAAACAATATTTTGATTAGACACAGGATTGTTTATCCCAAACTTAATATTACGCGTCAGTTGATTAGTGGCAAAGGCGATTGGAAGAACATTTTTATTCTCGTAGATGACGAAGGTTTTATCTTCATGAATAGGTTGGTAGTGACTTAATAAATCTTTTCGAGTTGAATGTTTACTAAAATAATGAGAGCGTGGATTACCAGCAACCTCCTCGCTTGTATAGTCTTTACGGGTGACATAGTAGCGAACACTATAAAAAGCATCCGTTAAAACAGTACCGTTGGCATAGAATGTTGAGGCATTTCCAGCAACCTCACCAAACGAACTAAAAAGATCGATTGTTGATTTTTCTAAACTGGAGCTGAAGTTGCTCAACCCACGATAAGAACCGATTAAAGGGTCGACTTTAGAGTAAAGAAAATCTGTTCCAACCCGATAAAACTTAGCATCTCCATCTTTTTGACTCAAACTATCAATGGTATTCCCTAGGTGGTTTAGCTTGTTGGCTAAGTCACCAAACTTATACGCATCGGTGTAACCTAATGTTGTCTGGGAGAGATAGGCATTATACCCCAATTCTAATAGAGTTAGAGCAACAACCAGCAGTTTTCCTAATCCCTTAAAATCTCCCCTGTAAAATACAAGAATGAATACCCAAGATAGAAACGTTAGCATTATCTGACCTAATAGATAGCCTTTAACTAAAAAGAGAACGATAATATTAGTAATAATAAATATTCCAAGAATAGTTAACCATGATAAACGACTTTGAGCGTGTGACTTTTTTCTGAAATATCTTATAGATAACCAAACACTAAAGCAAGTAACAGCAATATGAAGCCAATTTTTATATTTTATAGCTAATTCTGTCAGCACCTCTGGTTGTGTCACCTTCAAATAAGTATACTGATTATAAACCACATAAGTAACGACCAGTAATGCTATAAATATCCCTTTAACAAATGTTGAACGACTAATTTTTTTTGAGGATTGAAGTGTTTGAAAAGCTAATAAAACTAAGAAAAAAGAAACAATCCAAGAAAAACGATAGAAGAAGCCAGCAGGATTTTGTCCCATATGCCAAATCTTACTTGTAAGTTCATGCACACAGGATAGTAAAAAGAAAGCCGATATGATTGCTGCAGCCCATTTACGGTAAGGGTGAGTTCTACAATGCGTAAAGTATAACAGAAAGCCGATTAATGCAAGCGAACCAACAAACAAGTTAGGAAGACTGGGGCCTGCAGACCAAGACTGGTTATCAAATCCGCCAATAAATAGCTTTGATAGGATATCTAAAGGATTAATTTGGAAAGCAAATGTGAAATTCAATGGTGCATCATAGGCACCTTTACTTTGTAACAAATTAAGAACAACTGGGTAAAGAAGAACTGCAACACTTCCTATTGCCAGTAGAGAATACCCCAGCAGATGAAGAAGCGGAGCGACATAAAGTCTCAAAACCTCTCTCCAATTTTTCGCACCAGCTAGGCGCGGAGCTGTATAATAAAGTGAATATAAGCCGACAAATAAACAAATCATATATCCCATATAAAATTGCGATAGTACGGCTAAAGCAAGAACCAGGACATATTTATAGGTCGATTTTTTATCCAAAAATTCTTCCAGATAAGTAATAATAAGAGGCAGCCAAATCATGGCATCGTAAAAAATCGGATTCATTTGATAGGATACGATCATTCCCGAGAGTGCATATGCTGTTGCAAAAGTTGGAACAAACAAAGCTTGGCTTTCGCTACCTCTGTATCGCTTGATGAGAAGATGAGAGAAAGTCAGACCCATAAAACCGTATCTTAAAAGAATAGTTAGAAAAACTGCCCATCCAAATTGTTTCAAGGGAAATAAAACATACAGCAAATTAAATGGGCTCATCAGGTAATATCCCAACACTCCAATCATCTCACCACCGATAGACTTGCCAAATGAGTAGGTTAGGCTAGCAAAATCACCAGATAAGAGGGTCTCTTTGAGGTAAGCATAAAACCCGATATACTGCTGTCCAAAATCTACAGCCATATGACTTTTTGCGCCGAATGGAAACTGTTGATTAACCATCCACACACCCAACATGACGAAACAGGGAAGAACAAAACTGGTTAGATAGAGAGTTGGTTTCGGATGTTTCTTAAGCCATTCAATTAGACGATTTATTTGAGTTTTTAGCATATACTTTTTCCCCTTCTAAAGCGACATCAATATTCGTTTTTTCGATGATATAGTGCGGTCTTCTCTTTACTTCATAATAAATTTTTCCGATATATTCACCTAAAATACCGATTGAAATCAATTGGACACCTGAAAATAGAATGACGGCTGCAATTGTCGTAAAATAACCGCTAACAGCTGTTTCTGGACTTGAAAGATAGTGTAACAATTCAAATAGTAGATAAAGTAGAGCAAAGCCCGTACTTACTGCACCTAGTTGTAAGCAATAGCGAAGAGGTTTATCATTAAATGAAATTATACCTTGTGCAGCATAATTGAGTGATTTGACAAAACCAAATTTACTTTTTCCTGCCTCACGTATATGATTTTTATATGGAATAACTTTTTCTTTATAGCCCATCCATTCATAAAGACCTTTATTAAAACGGTTATATTCAGGAAGCGAAATAAAAGTTTCAACAGCCCTACGACTGAGTAACTTCAACTCTGATTTTCCATCTGTCAATTGCACATCCATTAAGTGATTTGACAAATGGTAGAAGGCACGCGCAAAGATTGTAGTAAAAGGATTCTCCCCTGCTCTATCTCGTTGGCCACTAACCACATCATATCCTTCCTTATAAGCTGCAACAAATAAAGGAATAAGATACGGAGGATGTTGCAAGTCACCATCCATAACCATGATTGCATCTCCAGTTGCATGCCGAAAACCTGCTAGAATACCACTCTCACGCCCAAAATTTCGACTGAAACTTAGATAATGAACATTTGGATTATCTCTTGCAAAATCCTCCAAAATTGCTAGAGTATTATCTTTACTCCCATCATCAACATAAAGCAGTTCATAAGCTGAAAGTTCTTTAGTTAGCATACTTTCTAACTGTGTCACCATTGCCTGATGCGTTTTATAAATTATGCTCTCTTCGTTGAACAAGGTAATCAAAACAGTCAATTTCATTAGTTAATCTCCTCTCTGAGCGCCATTCCAGCTATTGTTTATTGCACCGCTTACATAAAAATTATATCCTAGGTGAAGTTGAATGTCAAAATAAAGCCTAAATTAGCATGGTAAAACTGTTATTCTCCATATACAATTTATTGTCAAATAAGACTGAAACAGCCTGTGATAAATTTTCCAACTAACGAAAAAAGCAACGGTATCAAAACCGTTGTCTTCAGATTGCGTTCGTTCTTAGACTCTTATCATATTCTAAACCGACCACCAGAAAACAAAGAGCCGTATGTTTACACTCAATTATCGAGTATAATGTCGTAGTGTTCTATAAAGTTGTGTGCCTGTTTGAACTCTTTCATTTTCAAATCGATAAGCCCTTTTTAAGCTCAGAAAAAAGCCAAAGCTAGTTCATCATTGCGTGCCAAACAACGCAAAAGACAACGAGCTTTGACTTTCATCGTGTTGTTAGGATTATTTTAGCAGAAAAAATGTTGGTGTATCAACTTTAATAGCCTTGCTTTGCAGGAATGACGACTCCTCACTTCTTAATAATCAAGTCAATCGCTTGCTGGAGTCGCCTTTCTTGTTCTTCTGGATTATCTGATGGGTGTTCGATACAGGTCATCAACTTCTGGGAAATCGCCAAGCCCATAATCCGATTGATGCTTGATCGCACCGCACTGAGTTGCGTCACAATATCGATACATTCTTGCTCTTCAGCCACCATGTGTTGAATGCCACGCAGCTGACCCTCGGCTCGTTTGAGACGATTGAGAATATTGGTTTTTGGATCCATCTGCTCACCTCCTTATATACATCATACCATGGGAGGGTATATTTTGCAATCCATCAGATTTTTTCCTTGACAGTCTGCTCAACCTTTGATAAAATCAATATATACCCATAGGGGTATTCAAAAAAGAAAGGAGAGAGCTCTTGTTAAACCACCTAAAATCCTTGTTTTTCAAACAAAGAAACAGTATTAGCATATCAGAACTCGAACAACTTTTAGACAGTCATGCCCCCTTACAACTGATCGACGTAAGAACGACCAAAGAATACCGCCAGGGGCATATCAAGCAAGCCATCAATATCCCCCTGACCCAACTCGCATCCGCTACATTCAGGGCTGAACAACCGATTTACCTGATCTGCCAGTCTGGCAGACGGTCGAAAATGGCCCAACAGGAGCTGAACAAGCAAGGCATTACCGCCACCAATATCACCGGTGGCATGTCCAAGTGGACTAGAAAAACAACAGGAGGACACTAACATGAAAATCATTATTATAGGAGGTGTGGCCGGAGGCATGTCTGCCGCCACTCGCCTGCGTCGCCTCATGGAGGACGCTGACATTATCGTCTTTGATAAGGGCCCCTACGTTTCCTTTGCCAACTGCGGACTCCCCTTTCACCTTTCCGGCGAAATAGCAGAGCGGCAGAGTTTGCTCGTCCAAACACCTGAAGCCCTCAAGGCACGCTTTAACCTCGATGTGCGTCCTGAAACAGAAGTGCTAGACATTGATCCGACTAACAAGCTCGTCACTGTTCGCCATCAGGGCAATACCTACACCGAAAACTTTGATAAACTCATCTTATCACCAGGAGCCAATCCTTTTATCCCTGACATTCCCGGTCTTGATGAGGCTGAACAAGTCTTTACGCTGCGAAATATCCCTGATCTAGATCACATCATGTCCCAGCTCAGCCATATTTCCAAAGGAAAAGCCACCGTGATCGGGGCAGGTTTCATCGGTCTAGAAATGGCTGAAAGTCTCACTAACAGGGGGCTAGAGGTCACCCTTATCGAAAAAGCACCTCATGTCTTGCCGCCTTTTGATGAAGAGATGGCAGCCTTTATCAAAGATGAGTTAGAAAACAAGGGTGTAACAGTTATCACAGGACAGACCGCTTCTGCCTTCCTCGATAAGGGCAAGCGTCTCCTGCTCGAAGACGGTCGTGAGTTAATGTCAGACCTCACGATTTTATCGGTTGGCGTTAGTCCTGCATCAGATCTCGCCAAGAGAGCCGGACTCAGTTTGGGGCTTCGGGACGGTATTCTGGTTAACGACGATTACCAAACCAGCCATCCTGATATTTATGCTGTAGGGGATGCTATCATCGTTCAGCAACAAATCACTGGTCAAGATAGCCTGATCGCTCTCGCTAGTCCTGCCAACCGTCAAGGTCGCCAGGTGGCAGATGTCATAGCAGGTCTACCGAGAAAAAACAAGGGTTCTATCGGAACTGCCATTGTCCGCGTTTTTGGGCTAACTGTAGCCTCAACAGGGCTCAAGGAAACGATTGCTCGTCAGCAGTTTGATGACGTTACTGTCGTTCACACAACCGGCAAAGACCACGCTTCCTATTTCCCAGGAGCAACTGACATCACCTTGAAGCTGATTTTTGGACTGAAAACAGGGCGGATTTATGGGGCTCAAGCACTTGGGCAAAAAGGTGTAGATAAACGCATAGATGTCCTAGCCACAGCCATTAAGGCTGGTTTGACCATTTTTGATCTGCCTGAATTGGAACTCACCTACGCTCCCCCATTTGGTTCAGCCAAAGACCCCATCAATATGATTGGCTATGCTGCTATCAATCTGGCAGAAGGGCTCAGTCAGTCTGTACAGTGGCATGAGCTAGAGCAGGAGTTGGCTGCTGGAAAGGTCTTGCTGGATGTCCGCAACCCTAATGAGTTACTCGCTGGGCGATTCCAGAAAGCCATTCATATCCCACTCGATCAGTTGCGGGAGCGACTGGATGAACTAGATAGGACAAGCGAGTACATCGTCAGTTGCCACTCTGGTTTGAGGTCCTATCTGGCAGAGCGACTGCTCAAGCAAAATGGCTTCACTGTTGCTAACCTCGATGGTGCTTATTCACTCTACAAAACCGTTCGCCCTCAGGCGATTATTACCCCTTAGAAAGGCCGACACTATGACAAGTATTTCCATGACAAATTTTCTTACGGCCTCACCGACGTCACTGATTGATGTCAGAGAAAGCCACGAGTACGCAAACGGGCATGTTCCCGGTGCTATCAATCTACCGCTAAGCCAATTGGGTCAAACCTACACGGAGCTTGACAAAACACAGACTCACTATATCATTTGCCAATCAGGGGGACGCTCGGCCCAGGCCGTTCAATTCCTCTTGCAACAAGGCTATCAAGCCATCAACGTTGAGGGCGGAACGGCTGCCTATCCCCTAGGCCTCGACTGATAAAGAAATATCTCCAAGTGTCTTGAGAGCACTTGGAGATGTTTTTTGTTCTAAATATACTGGCAAACCTCCCCATCTTTATAGGCGTTGTCAATTATACCACCACCCAAGCACTCATCGCCATCGTAGAAAACAACAGCTTGACCTGGGGTAATGGCTCGTTGTGGCTCATCAAAGATAACCTCAGCCTGATCTCCCCTCACCTTTACAGTCACTTTACTGTCAGGTTGACGGTAACGGAACTTAGCTGTGCACTCCAAAGTGAATTCTTCTGGCATTTCCTTTGTAAAGTGAACTTGACTAGCTTGTAAACTTGTTGACATTAAACTGTCATGGTAGAAGCCTTGTCCGACATAGAGGATATTCTGTGACAAGTCTTTTCCAACAACAAACCAAGGTTGGTTGTCACCACCATGTTGACCTCCAATACCTAGTCCACCACGTTGACCAATGGTATAATACATCAGTCCTGCATGTTCGCCCATATCACGGCCATCAACTGTCATCATCCGCCCTGGTTGCGCTGGTAGATAATTGCTGAGAAATGACTTGAAGTTTTTCTCGCCGATAAAGCAGATGCCTGTCGAATCTTTCTTTTTAGCGGTCGCAAGGCCTGCCCGCTCTGCGATTGCCCTTACCTCGGACTTCTGCAAATGACCTAGTGGAAACATGGTTTTTTGCAGCTGTTCTTGAGATAGTTGGCTAAGGAAGTAGGTCTGATCCTTGCCATTGTCCGCCCCACGGAGCATACGAACGGTGCCGTCTGCATCACGAGTGACCTGAGCGTAGTGACCAGTCGCCACATAGTCCGCCCCCAAGCTCATGGCATAGTCCAAAAAGGACTTGAACTTGATTTCCTTGTTGCACATGACATCTGGATTGGGCGTGCGACCCGCACGGTACTCGGCTAGGAAATACTCAAAAACGCGGTCCCAGTACTCTTTTTCAAAGTTGACTGAGTAGTAAGGGATGTCCAGCTGGTCAGCCACAGCTGCGACGTCCTTGTAGTCTTCGGTTGCTGTGCAAAAGCCATTTTCATCGGTATCGTCCCAGTTTTTCATGAAAATACCGACGACGTCATAGCCCTGTTCTTTTAACAGCAGGGCGGTCACAGAGGAGTCAACACCCCCGCTCATGCCGACAACGACACGAATTTTTGAATTATCACTCATTGATAATCCTCCCATCAAATAAGATACAAAGCCCGTAAAGAAAACGAGTTGAAAATGCAGGGATTGACGCTGAGGTTGAAAACCTCTAGGAAATCACTGCATTTTCACGACGTTTTTAGGGCGTGTTCAATTATTGTCAACCTCAATAGGCTGTCAACGGTCGATTTGAAGGTCGATGTTGAGCCTCTATTATAGCAGGAAAGCAGACTTTCCACAAGAAAAGAGGGCGATAGCCCTCCAAGAACGATGCTTGAACTGATTCACAATAAACGACAAGCAAGAAATAACTAACAACCAACTATTCAGCCGAAAAGCGATTGATTTGCCTAATTTACTGATAGATTTTTTTGCTAACGACCAGGCTGTATGGCCGCTCGTATTGGGCATCCAGGTAGGCCTGATAGGTGCCTGGGGCAATAAATCCCTTGGGGCTGAGGATATCGGTGCCAGCTTGACCAACGATGCTGTCAGCCAGTAAGACGCAATTGGTACTGAGAACGAAATAAGATTTGAACTTGGAGCCTTTGAATTTAAACAGCTCACCATCGGCCTGGGTCTTAATTTTAGAGGCATAGCTAGTCTCTGTTCCTGACTGGTCAGCCTGGGTTGGATCCCAAGGCAAGAGCAGGTCTTTGATAGCTGCTAATTTTTCCTGAACAGCGGCCTCCTGGTCTGGTGTCAGACTGATGCCGTAACCAAAGAGGGTCTTTTGATCTTCCCGCTGACAGAGCTCAATGTAGCTCTCCCGGTCACAGGAATAAAGCACCCCATCGCCCACCATTCCAAAAAACTTCTCCGAGGTCGGGTCGTAATTGCCGTAGGAAATCACCCGCCCCTGGTAGCAGATGTCCACGTGACCGATGGCAGAAAAAAGCGAGGTTTGGGCGGTATGGACAAAAATCTCTAGCTTGGCTTCTGCCCCCTCCTTGGTCTGGTTATAGGCCTGGGCCAAGCTTTCTTGGTCATGCTCTTGGAGATAGGCATTTACTTTCTGTAGCGTTTTGGCAGGAATCAACGCTGTCAAAACAATGGGCAAGGATACCCTCATCCGTCGTTTGAGGGAATTGACCCGATCCTGGCTGGAGAAAAAGAAACCATCACGCAGGCGGGTCAATCCCAGAGCCATCAGGTACCAGCCCAAGAGAAAGAGCTCAAAGTTGGCCGCGTCATGAAAAGGAGAAATGCTGTATAAACCAAATCCACCAATCCAAAGACCGTCTAACAGGTAGTGAAACCTTGGCCGAATGCCGTTTTGGCGATAGAGAAACCAGGTCACAAGGTGGACAAAGGCGATGAAGAGTAGGTAGATGGCAATAGCTGCCGTCAACAGATAGACGGCTGTATTTTCTATCCAGATGGCATTGGCCAACAAGCTAGACAGCAACAATTTAGCCAGGGTAATGAGCAGGTTTTCACGCAGGTCCTTGCGCCGAAACCAGCGACTGATCAGCTGCCACAGGGCAGTGATAAAAAGATAGGCAAAAAAGAGCTGATAGCCCAACCGCGGGATCTGATGCCCATAGAGGATGAACAAGAGGCCCAGGGTCATGAAGACCAGACCAGATAAGAGGGCCTGCTTGCCAGTATGACCCAAATCAGATAATTTTTTCACGATAAAACTCCTTACTGTAAAATGACATCAAGCGAGTGGTTGCCCCACTCATTTAGACAGGGCAAAAGCGCCAAGGGGCACTTGGCGTTATGTCCTTATTGGGTAACCTGGCGCAAGAAAGCCTTGATCTTGTCAAAGGTTTTAATGGCGTACTCGCTACCAGATTCTTCAAAGCCGTGGCCCAGAGAGCCAGCTTCTTCAACGCTGTAATAGCTGAGCTCATTGGTTACACCAAGTGCCGTCAGTTGTTTTTCAAAGGCAAAGGCTTGCGCATCAAAGGTTGCCGTATTGCCATCCGAGATGAAGGTCGGCGGGAAATCAGCCGTCACATAATCGGTCACGTTTGAGATGGCCAGTTGTGGGGATTTTTTGACATCATTGGTCTCCAGATAAAGCCGACCCATCTGGTAGAAAGCCCAGTCAATAAGAGCAGAGCGGGTTTCTTGGAACTGACCGTTATTAAAGTGACCTCCTTCAAAGATAATCGCCTTGATGGTATCTGGAGCCAAGCTAGCTGTCACGCCCAAATCCTTGGCATAGGCTGGATTGGTCTGGATATTAGCCATGAGACCAACCAAGTTACCACCGGCAGAACCACCCAAGAGAATAACCTCATCCATGTTCAGAAAGTAGTTAATAAACTTAATTAAGTATATCGCAGATGAACTCACTTGTCAAGCATAGGAGTTCGGTGAGTGATAGGCACCCCTTTTTGCTTAGGCCAATAACACTTGCAGGAGGATTTTGGGGTCATCCAGGCAATCGTTTTTCAGCCATTAGGTGAGGAGCTTGGCCATGCCTGCACTGACCAGGCGGTTGCGGTAGTAGCTCACACGGTCCCAGTACTTTTTTTCAAAATTGACCGAGTAGTAAGGAATGCCCAGCTGGTCCGCTACCGCAGCCACATCCTTGTAGTCTTCGGTTGCCGTGCAAAAGCCATTTTCATCGGTATCGTCCCAGTTTTTCATAAAAATACCGACGACGTCATAGCCCTGTTCTTTTAACAGCAGGGCGGTCACGGAAGAGTCAACTCCTCCACTCATGCCGACAACGACACGAATTTTTGAATTATCACTCATTGATAATCCTCCCATCAAATAAGATACAAAGCCCGTAAAGAAAACGAGTTGAAAATGCAGGGATTGACGCTGAGGTTGAAAACCTCTAGGAAATCACTGATTTTCACGACGTTTTTAGGGCGTGTTCAATTACTGTCAACCTCAATAGGCTGTCAACGGTCGATTTGAAGGTCGATGTTGAGCCTTTATTATATCATGAAATGCCTATTTTCTCAGAGAAAAAGCCCTGTTAACAGGACTTTAAAAAAATTTTATTGTCAATTAACTGACAACTTTTGTTGATAGTGTTGTCAATCTATTTGTCAGAGGTGTAAAGCTGAGGGTAATGATCGCACTCAGGATTCTTCGGATGGCAAATGGCTCGACCAAAGTAAATCATGGCCTGATGTGCTGGTAACCAGAGTTCTTGAGGCAGGATGTCCGTAACCCTTTTTTCAATTTCTAAGGGAGTTGCGGTTGCCTTGACAATCTTGTGATGTTTACAGATTCTTGACACATGGGTGTCAACAGCAAAGGCAGGAATACCAAAACCAACTGACAACACAACATTGGCTGTTTTTCGTCCAATTCCAGGTAGACTTTCCAGTTCCTCACGAGTATGGGGAACTTGACCATCAAATCGTTCTAAGAGTTGAACAGAGAGTTCATACATGAACTTGGCCTTGTTTCGATAAAGCCCAAGTCTGGCAATATAAGGGGCAATCTCATCAGGACTGGCGAGAGCAACTTCTTCTGGAGTTGGAAAGCGCTCAAACAAAGCAGGTGTTGCTTTATTAACCGCTGCATCAGTTGTCTGGGCAGACAGCATGACCGCGATGAGTAGCTCGTAATGGTTACGAAAATCCAGACTAGGTTTGGCATCTGGAAAGAGAGCGATAATTTCCTCAATGACATGCCGAGCATTTTTCTTGGATAAGAGGGGCATATTAAATGACCTTTCCATATAAATTATGTTCCTATCATATCAAAAATTACTGAGAAAGTCTTCCGACCTGCCCAAATGTGGTATAATTGAAGCAGTTACAATTCAAGGAGTGCCTTATGAAAACCCTACGTTTCCAGTCAGTTTTTGACATCATCGGACCGGTCATGATTGGACCGTCATCGAGCCACACAGCAGGTGCTGTTCGTATTGGAAAGATTGTTCATTCTATCTTCGGTGACATCCCTGAGGAGGTCACCTTTCATCTCTATAACTCCTTTGCCAAAACCTATAAAGGACACGGGACTGACTTAGCTCTGGTCGCTGGTATTTTAGGCATGGAGACAGATGATCCAGATATCAAAAATTCTCTCGAAATCGCCCACCAAAAAGGTGTTCGTATCTACTGGGACATCATCAAAGACAGCAATGCCTCTCACCCCAATACGGCAAAAATCACGGTGAAAAAGGGTGACAAGTCAATGAGCATCACAGGCATTTCCATCGGTGGTGGCAATATCGAGGTGACCGAATTGAACGGTTTTTCAGTGTCGCTCAAGATGAATACCCCAACCATTATTATCGTTCATCAGGATATTCCTGGAATGATTGCTCAGGTGGCTGAGATATTGTCCCAGCATGACATCAATATCGCTCAGATGACCGTGACCCGTGAGGCAGCAGGAGAGAAGGCCATCATGATTATTGAGGTTGACTCCAGAAACTGTCAAGAAGCTGTCAAGCAGATTGTCAACATACCTCACCTGCATAACGTCAATTTCTTTGATTAAGTTGACAACCTTGTCAAGAAAGGATTCCTATGTTTTACACCATTAAAGAATTAGTTGAACAGGCAGAGCATGATTTTAATGGCTCTGTGGCTCAGCTCATGCTAGCAACTGAGACTGAGCTGACAGGACGGACAGCTGATGAAAGCCGAGCGATTATGACCAGAAACCTAGAAGTCCTCAAGTCTTCGGTGGTCAACGGCTTGACCGAAAGCAAGTCCCTAAGCGGTCTGACAGGCGGAGATGCCGTTCGTATGGACAAGTACATCCAAGCAGGAAAGACCCTGTCTGATAGCACGATTTTATATGCGGTCAGAAATGCTATGGCGGTCAATGAACTCAATGCCAAGATGGGCTTGATTTGTGCAACACCGACAGCTGGGTCAGCAGGTTGCTTGCCTGCAGTGCTCAACGTTGCCATTGACAAATTGCAGCTGACCACTGACCAGCAGTTGGATTTTCTTTTCACCGCAGGGGCTTTTGGTCTGGTCATTGCCAATAACTCTTCCATCTCTGGGGCTGAGGGGGGCTGTCAGGCTGAGGTGGGGTCAGCTTCTGCCATGTCAGCAGCTGCCCTGGTTATGGCTGCCGGCGGCACTGCCTTTCAAGCCAGTCAAGCCGTTGCCTTTGTCATCAAAAACATGCTGGGACTAATCTGCGATCCTGTGGCTGGTCTCGTTGAGGTTCCTTGCGTCAAACGAAATGCCCTCGGGGCTTCCTTTGCCCTCATCGCAGCAGATATGGCGTTGGCTGGTATCTGCTCACAAATTCCTGTGGATGAGGTGGTCGATGCCATGTATCAGGTTGGTAAGGCTATGCCGACTGCCTTCAAAGAAACTGCTGAGGGAGGACTTGCCGCCACACCGACAGGAATATTTTACAGCAAGGAGATTTTTGGGGAATGACAAAGACCATTTATCTGGTTCGGCACGCTGAACCCAACTACAATAACCATGATGATGTCACACGAGAGCTGACCGCAAAAGGTTTACAGGATTGTCAACTGCTGGTTGACTTCTTTAAGCAAAAACCGATAGATAAGATTGTTTCCAGCCCTTACAAGCGGGCTGTGGAGACCATTCAACCCGTGGCTGATCAGCTGAGTCTGCCCATTGAGCTAATGGCTGATTTTCGTGAGCGTAAGATTGACGACGTCTGGATTGAGGACTTCAAAACCTTTACGGCTAACCAGTGGCAGGACTTTGTTTACAAGTATAGCGACAGCGGCGAATCCCTAGCTGAGGTTCAGCACCGAACCATTGCTGCCTTGACGGTTTTGTTGGAAAATAGCCAAGCAGAACAGCTGATTGTCTCGTCGCACGGCACAGCCATCTCAACCATGCTCAATTACTATAACCCTAATTTTGGTCTAGCTGATTTTGAACAGCTTAAGACCTTGATGCCCTTTGTGGTTGAGCTAGTCTTTGACAACTTGACACCTCTGTCAATCACCCTTTACAACCTCTTTACAGGAGAAAACTATGACTACACTGCTCTTTGATTTGGATGGAACCTTAGTTGACTCTAGTCAGGGGATTTTAGCAGCCTTTCGCTACAGCTTTGAGCAGTTAGGTCTGGCTTACCCAGATAGGGAAGAGCTGATGACCTTTATTGGGCCTCCCTTGCAAACGACGTTTGCAACCTACTTTTCATCTCCAGATGACATCGACAAAGCCATTGCAGCCTTTCGAGCTTACTATGATCAAAAGGGTGTTTACGAGACTACCGTTTACACTGGTGTCAAGGAGAGTTTAGCTCATTTAAAACAAGCTGGACATCACCTGTTTGTCACGACCAGCAAGAACCAACCGATGGCAACGCTGATGCTCTCTCACTTAGAGCTCAATCAGTACTTTACTGGCATTTATGGTGCAACTGCAAGCCATCATCATAAATCAGATGTGATTAGAAGTTGTTTACAAGACTATCAACTTCACCCAGAAGACTGCTATATCATTGGTGACACCAGGTACGATATGATTGGTGGACGTGAAACTGGTGTTCACCCCATTGGAGTTACTTGGGGATTTGGTAGCAGACAGGAACTATTAGACAACGGTGCAGAGGCAATGATGGATAAGCCTGATGACCTGCTCAGCTATTTTCATGCATCATAAAAAGGAGCTTTCATAGCTCCTTTTCTTTATCATTTATTGCACACCCCAAGCAGCAAGGCCTTGATTGTTATAGGCGTTAAGGGCAGAGTTGATTTGGTCATCAACGGTTGCCGTTGAGCCCCAGCCAGGCATGGTCTGGAAGAGACCAGATGCACCTGAAGCATTTGCAACGTTTGGATTGCCATTGGACTCACGCGCAATGATGTATTCCCATGTTGCTTGCGGAACACCTGTTGCTGCCGCCATACGAGCTGCTGCCTCCGTTCCCACAGCACCTGCTGTATTTCCATTTGACAGAACTGTTGGATAACTACCTGCTGTATAAGTTGACACGACAGGGGTAAATTGAACAGCCGATTCTGAAACGACTTCAACTGATTCAACGACTGGTTCCTCAGCTATCACCTCAGGTTCAGTAGGCTTTATCTTGATAGAAACCTTAGGCTCAGCTAATTTTAACTGAGGAGGCAAAGTTGTTAAGAACAAGTCTTTTTCTGACTGGCTAGAGGTTACTTTTTGAGTATCCGCCAAGGCAATAGTAGATGGTAATTCTTGACCAAATAATTTTGTTAGCAACAGTCCAAACACCAAAATTGAAAAAGCACTTAGAACTGATAGCAATCTTGTTTTCAGATTTTTATGGTTTAATTGAGACATATACCTTATATCCTTTTTTATTTTAGGTAACAAGACTATTCTACGGTCTATATATTACAAAATGATTAAAAAACAGTGTCTAAATATATCAATAAAGTGAAAAACAGGTAAAATATATTATTTTACCTGTTCTTTTTATCTGTTATTAAACACAAGATGTAGGTGTTCTATTTGTTTTCTTTACAATATCTTGTGTTAAAAACTTTCTTTTGGTCGTTTAATACCAGCCATTAGCCTGCCAAAAGCTAAGGGCAGCCGTCCATGACCCATAACGATTTTTAACATAAGTGTCAGCCACACGCTCTTGATTTTCTGGCGACAGATCCCCATTCAAATAAGACAAGGTCAATTGATAGCGACCATAATACTGGCCGTTCTGAGCAGTGTAACTGCCACCTGACTCTTTAAAGGCGATGGTTTCTTTGGCAGCAGCATCTGCTGCACTAAGTTGAGACACATAAGAGGTTGACGCCTGATCTTGCGCTGTTTCTGAAACAGCTGTGACAGATGAGTTTTCTTGTTTCTCAGCAGCACCTAATTCCAATGACTGACCAACGTAGATGACATCTGCATTGTCTAATTGGTTCAACTTGACCAAATCTGATACCGTTGTCTTATATGTTTGAGCTAGCTGAGACAGGGTATCACCTGCCTTTACGGTGTAAGTCTCTGCCGAAACATGACATCCATAGGTCATCATTGCAAAAGCAAATGCCGCAAACATGCCCTTAATCAGTTGTTTTTTCGTTATTATTAATACTGTCATCATGTAACTCCTTTCTGATGAATACCCCCATCTTAACGAAAGTTTTTTACAACAGGATTGAGTTGCAATGACAAATATAACAAAAAGATCATATTTTCTTGCTCGATGAGTTGATGTTAAGAATTTTTAAGGTAAAAAAGAGCGACAGCAAATAAGATCATCACAAGAATAGCAAGGGTGTCTCGGTGTTGCCAAGATAATTGCCGGTACTTTGTCCGACCATCACCCCCCTGATAGCCTCTGGCTTCCATCGCAAGAGCTAAACTCTCAGCCCGCTTAAAACTTGAAGCAAATAAAGGAATCAAAATTGGAATGACTGATTTGACTTTTTGAATCAGGTTTCCTTCTCCAAAATCCACCCCCCTTGCCCTCTGGGCATTCATGATACGTACAGTATCATCCATCAAGGTTGGAACAAAGCGCAAGCTTAACGACAGCATGAGCCCAATCTCGTGAGCAGGTACTTTCAGTGGTTTCAAGGGTTTTAGCAAGCTCTCAACCGCATCTGACAAGCTCAAGGGAGTTGTCGTAAGAGTCAATAAGGTTGAAAATAGGATAATCAGCAAAAACCGAGAAAAAATCAACAGCGACATCTCCAAGCCCTTATCTGTGATAGTTAAAAACCAAATATTAGCGATCGGCTGACCAGCAGAGGTAAAAAAGAGCTGAAACATAGTTGTAAAGGCAATAAGCCCAAGCATCGGCAGAATGCCTTGGATAAAGTAAGATAGGCTTATCCGAGACAGGAAAACCAAACCAAGGACAAGTGCTAGAGCTAAAACATTTGTGACAAGATTATTTGCCCAAAAAATGATGAGAATAAACATCATCATCGCCAGCAACTTACTTCGAGGGTCAAGACGATGAAGAACAGACTGCCCTGGAACATAGCGCCCTAAAATCAGTTTGTCCATGACCGCATCACCTCCTTAAACTCATCAATGGTGATTGGTAAACGGTCCATCGCTACACCACGCTCCCTTAGGCGCTGAGCAAAGGCCGTTATTTTTGGTAGGCCAAGTTGTTTTTCAGTTAACAGGTCAACCTTTTGAAAAATCTCTTGGGGAGAACCTGACAGGACTAATCGACCTGCCTCTAGAACATAAACCTGCTCCGCGTAGTTAGCGACATCATCCATCAAATGAGTGACTAGAACGATTGTCATTCCTGATGCGTGTAACTGACTAAATAAAGCCATCAAGTCCCTACGTCCCTTAGGATCAAGACCAGCAGTTGGTTCATCTAGAACGAGAACCGTTGGTTCCATTGCTAAAATCCCAGCAATCGCCACTCGACGCATCTGCCCACCAGATAACTCAAAGGGATTTTTTTCAAATAGATCATCCGAAATCCCAACCAGAGCCAACTTTTCCCGAGCAATGCTCTCAGCTTCCTCAGTAGTCTTACCAAAATTTTTCGGACCAAAGGCAACATCTTTTAAAACCGTTTCTTCAAATAATTGACTCTCTGGAAATTGAAAGACCAACCCAACCTGTTGGCGTAACTGCTTGATTGATTTTGGTTTACTCTTGGCTGAAATGGTTACCCCATTAACCTGAACGTCTCCTTTGGTTGGTATATTAAGCCCATTCAGAAGCTGCATCATCGTTGACTTACCGCTACCCGTATGCCCAATAACCGCCGTATAGGACCCATCCAGAATCCCCAAGTCAATATTAAAAAGAGCGCGCCCTTCAAAAGGCGTCCCTTCTTGATAGGTGTAATTTACTCCCCTAAGTGTAATCCCCATAGGTAGTCTTCTAACTCCTTTTCTGATAAATAGCCGAGCTGTTCATCGAGCGCTAACGCCTCAGCCAGCTGACTAGAGAATGGTTTGTCAAGACCTAAGTCAAGCAATTCATCACCTTTGGCAAATAGTTCGCGTGGTGTCGTATCCAGAACCAACTGTCCTTTTTTCATCACCAACACCCGATCACTCAGCGCTACTTCGTCCAAGTCATGGGTAATTGATAGGACCGTTAGATTTGACCGTGTTCGCAACTGCTTCATCAGGGTGATTAAGTCCAGCCGACCTTTTGGGTCTAGCATACTGGTTGCTTCATCCAAGATAATAATTTCAGGTTGCAAAGCAAGTGCTCCAGCGATGGCAACACGTTGCTTTTGTCCTCCTGACAAACGCGCAGGCTCCTTGGTTCGATAAGCAGACATTCCAACCAAGTCAAGAGCCTCCGTCACACGTTTTTCCATTTCCTCATGCGATAAGCCTTGATTTTCCAGACCAAATGCCACGTCATCTTCTACCGTTGACCCAACAAATTGATTGTCAGGATTCTGAAAAACAAAGGCGATTTTTCGACGAATCGCCCATATCGTTTCCTCGGACAAGACCTGACCAGCAACTCTAATTTCTCCCGAATGAGCTTCTAATAACCCATCAATCAATCGAACAGCAGTCGATTTGCCACTGCCGTTATGTCCGATAATGGATACCCACTCACCTTGTTTCACGTGAAACGAGAGGTTAGTTAGCGCATAATCCTCTCGTTGGGCATCATACTTAAAATAAACTTGTTTAAGATCTATCATTTCTGAAAAGTATCCTTGAACAGGAAACTCGCTCCCTTAAAATAATCGTAACCAGAGTAAATCGTAAAGAACAAGGCAACATATAACGTTAACTGACCAATCATCGTCCAATGCCATAGCAGGAAAATGACTGATAGCATTTGAGTAACAGTCTTAATTTTACCAGGCATGGCTGCCGCAAGCACTTCGCCTCCAGTTTCAACCAAGAGTAAGCGCAAACCTGTCACCGCTAGTTCTCGACAAACAATTATAGCAGACACCCAAGCTGGAGCTAAGTCTGCTCCAACTAGCATGATAAAAGCACTCATGACCAGCATTTTATCTGCTAAAGGGTCAGCAAATTTACCAAAATTCGTAACAACTTGCCATTTTCTAGCCAGATAACCATCTAAATAATCGGTCAAGCTTGCCAAAGCAAAAATCACCGCAGCAACACGATGCCAAACCAAACCATTAACCGAACTAAAGATGAGAAAGAGAGGAATCATCACGATTCTCATCACCGTTAGAAGGTTAGGTATATTTTCTTTTTTTAACATGAACCAACCCTACTGAATATTAAAGGTCACAATGCTGTAAGCAGTCGAGGTGAGAGCAGTCTTATCAAGTTCTTGACCGTTAACTTTGATGGTTACCCCTTCAGTAATGCCCATCTCAAGAACAGCTTGAGTTGCACCTTCTGTCAAGGTTGCGGTATAGGTTGGTTGCTCACTGGATAGGGTAACACCTCCTGCAATATCAGAGTTACTCAAAGCGACCCAGCTACGCTCTGCTCCTGATAATGATAACTCAACCTTAATCGGTTTTTGAGCAGTTGTCACCGCAACTGTAATTGCTTCACCGCCACCTGTGACTGCCAATTGAGTTGCTGGAGCAGGAGGAGTTGACTCACTAGGAGTTGTTGATACTTCTGAACTTGATGGTGTTGTTGATACTGATGCTACCGTCTCATTGGCCGTATTCGTTTTAGCAGTCAGAAAGTCTGCTAAATAGTTTTTATACAGCATAAAGCCAGCAAAAATCAAGGTTGCAAGACCCAACAAGGTCAATATTGGACCGAGAAATCTGTTCCCCTTGCCTGAGCTTGATTTTTGAGAATGGCTGTTACGCCCGCTACGGCGAAGCGTTGTTGAGGTCACAGGGGATGGAACATAGTCTGGGTCCTCTGATTTGACCAACTCATCAAAACTAGAGACCTTAAATGGTTCCTCAACCTGTTCAACCTGACTTGCCACCTCCGCTACAGGTTCTTCCGTTGTTTCAAACCCTAGACTTGCAAAGTCTAAATCAACAGCCTCAGCGTAGGTTCTCAAGTACTGCTCTAATTTATCTGCATCAATCAATGAAAATTGATCCAACTCAATAGCCAGTAAATTGTGGGTCGCAATTCCTGTTGAGCGCTCAATGGTTTGGAGAGCTAATCCTTTTTTAGTTCTTGCTTCGCGAAGCAAATCTCCAGTCGTTTTATTCATTTGTCGTCTTCCTTTGTTGTGATTAATTCTATTATAGCAAATTTTTCTAACTTATCCAGCCCCTAGAGAGGAAAAATCGTCACTTCTGCACTATCTGCCGAATGAAAGAAAGTCTCACCGATTAACAAGACGCTCTCAAGAGTCAATTGGTCTAACATATCAGGCACGTCAAGATAGAAAAGCTCCTGTGTAGAATGTTCTAAAAATGAACTTGCCAATTCATCTGGGCGATCCAGTGACATCAGAAATTCACCATAAAGTTCTTTTTTTAGACTGAATAACCGTTCTTCAGAGACATCCTTACTTGATCTCCCTTTTTTGAGTGCCTGTTTGATTTTGGCTGACATAGCAATCGGCTCGTTAGTATCGAGTAAAACCATGACAAATTGGAATCGCTCATCAACTTCTATCACCACATCAAACGAATCATCAATTTTTCCATCATCATACCATTGCTGATAAGTCTTTGATGTCCAACCGATTAGCATATTTAGATATAATTTCAAAGCGGTCTTATAAAAGAGGCTACTGTCCTGAATAGGTTCGTGGCGAAAACCAATGCCCAATTTCGGCATATTGACATCTAATTGCAGTGACTGTTTTTTGACAACAGGTTGATAAGAAATAGCAGAGCGCGACACCGTAATCGGTGTCTGTTGTATCATCTGGCTTGTCAAGTCTGTCAATTTTTTGTAAACGACATTTTCATCCACATCCCCAATAATAACCAGAGTCATCCCTTCTGGTCGATAAAAGGTCTCAAAGGCATTTGACAAATCTGTCAACGTTATTTTGTCTATGCTGTCAACTCTTCCAGCCAAATCAACCGCTAAAGGTGTCTCAGGAAAAAGACCTGCTAACAAACTGCTGTAAAGCCTGTAATCAGGATCATCCTGATACATGTCAATCTCTTGACTAATGATTGCTTGTTCTTTTTTGATAGAATTTTCTGTAAACCTTGGTTGACTTACCAAATCAATCAGTAGCTCCAAATTTTCATTCAGCTGATCAACGCTTGAGAAAAAATAATTAGTGGTTGTAAAGCTTGTAAAAGCATTTGAATCAGAACCAAGTCCTGTAAACTTCTGAGAAAAATCCTGCTTCCCATGATTCTCAAAGACCTGATGCTCTAAAAAATGAGCTAGTCCAGCGCTTGTGGCTATCTTTTGATCATTTACTGTAAACTCAGTGTCAATCCCACCAAATCTAACAGATAACATCCCTATGTTTTCTTTAAAACCCGACTTAGGAATAACGATTAGGCGTAGCCCAGAAGGTAGAATCCCTTGATAAATGATCTCATTTAAGTGTGGAAAGGCTATCTGCTCTAATGCCATTATTGCTCCCCCTCCATAAAATAAACTGCTTGCAATTTTATCTTATTCGCCAAGCGAACAATATCTTGCTTACTCACTGCCTGAACCTCTTGCTGAAATTCTGACAAAGTCTTCGCTTTCTCTCCAAAAACAGACCGATTATAGGCTAACTCAATCAGAGATTTGGCATAATCTTCGGACAAAGTTGCACTATTGACCAGCATTTTCTTGGTTTTCTTCACTAAATCACTGGTAAAACGCCCTGATTTCAAGGCATGGAGTTGTTTGGTCACGAGCTGCATCACACGCTGACGCTGGTCTCGATCAATTCCTGCCTGAATCTTCAAAACAGACTGAAAAGGGTCTAAATGACTCGAAATTGTGTAGGCCAGCCCTGCTTTTTCCCGTAACTCTGTGAATAAAAGAGAGTGCGGAAATAGTCCCAATAAACCATTGGCGACGAGGAGCGAAGCGTAATCTTCTCCGCCATAGACCGAGGGCACATGGTAAGCCAGGTCCAACACAGACTGATTGGCCTGCTTCGTTTCTAATTTTTCTCGTGTAATATTGGTTAGATTTTGTTGGTACTGGTAGTTCAAAGAGACCTGACGAGGAGAAAAAGGCAACTGATGAAGCCCTTGTAAGATTTTATACTCATCAATCTTACCCACTAAAAAAATATCAATACGGTCTTCCCTCAACATGCGCTGAAATTCCTGAAAAGCAGTGTAGGAATTCTCCTTGGCAACCTGTTCAGGTGTTGAATAGCTGGATTGTTTGAGGCTATCATGCGTAAAATAAAGCCGGTCTAGTTCCAAATCGCTATAATAAAAAATATCTTCCTTATCTGCTTCAAGGTAGTTAATCAGATTAGCCTTTTCCATGTCAAAGACACTTGTTTGATACTGCTCGACCGTCCGTAAAGGATTGAACAAAATACTGCGTAAGAGAGCCATCAGTTCATTGACCGTGTCCTCACCACCCAGAGCAAATTCACTGCCCACAGCACTGAGGTCGAGGTCCACCAGATGAACCAAGCCTTTCGTGGTCACTTTAGTGGATAAGCCTGCCCCATAGAGCTCAGCTAATTTTTGACGAAGTAATCGTGGGTTGGGGTAATCAGCAGTCGCTGTTGCTAGCATCTGTGCTACCAGAGCTCGTCTGGCCTTATTCACCTTACTCACATCTGCTGAAAATCGGCAAGTCAGATGGTTGGTCTTAAATTTTTCTGTCTGAATAACGTGTAGATAAACACCGTCAACAATCTGCATAGCTTCCTTTTCCTTAGATGATAGTCCCTTCATTATAACATTTTATTTAAGACATGACCAAAAAAGACGTCGATTAAGACAATTATGCTATAATAGTCTGGTAACATCTGGAGGATACGACTATGGACTACAAACTTTTCACGGATTTCATTACCCTACAAGCTCTACTGAAAGACACAGGTATCATTAAAAGTGGCGGTGCTATCAAGGCATTTTTAGCCGAAAACACCGTTCTGGTTAACGGTGAGGATGAGAAACGACGCGGCAAAAAACTCCGTATCGGTGATAAAATTGATCTTACTGATCTTGAACAGACTATTGTAATTGTCGCACCAACTGCTTTTGAAATAGCAGAGCACGAACTCGATATAGCAGAGAAAAAACGAGTCGCAGAATTGGTTAAAAAAATGAATCAGGCAACTAAAAAGCAACAAGCTCGGCCGAAAAAGTCAGCTCAAAGCAAAAAACGTTACCCTGAAAAAAATAAAGATACTGCTGTTAATCGTACGCAAACTTACCGCAAGGTTGACAACCCTGTCAAGCCAGCAGTGCGATTCCCTGGAGTAGACTAATGTGGCTTGAACGCATTGAGCTAACCAATTACCGCAATTACAAAGAACTATCGACTGATTTCTCTGCTAAACTTAACATCTTTATCGGGCAAAACGCTCAGGGTAAAACAAATGTGATAGAAGCTATCTATTTCTTAGCCTTGACCCGAAGCCATCGAACACGCTTTGATAAAGAACTGATTAACTTCGACGAAAAATCATTTACGATTAGCGGCCTAGTCCACCGCACCAGTGGTAAACTTCCACTTGACATTACCTTGACAGATAAAGGCAGAGTCTGTAAACTAAACCACCTCAAACAAAACAAGCTATCTGATTATATCGGCAAGATGACGGTTGTCCTCTTTGCGCCTGAAGATTTACAACTGATTAAAGGGTCGCCAAATTTAAGGCGTAAGTTTATGGATATTGACCTCGGTCAGATCAAGCCACTCTACTTGTCAGACCTGTCAAACTATAATCATGTCCTTAAACAGCGCAACAGCTACCTCAAGTCAACAGATAAGGTTGACACTGTCTTTTTATCTGTTCTTGATGACCAATTAGCGGATTATGGTAGCCGTGTCATTCAACATAGACTTGACTTCGTTGACCAACTAACTATCGAAGCAGACAAAAACCACTACGCGATTTCAAATCAGCTGGAACATATCAGTTTGGCTTATCAGTCAAGTATCAAATTTACAGACTTGTCAACTTTAAAAGATAATTTTGTCAAGCAACTCGAAAGCAATCATCAACGCGATATTTTCAAACGTAATACCTCTATCGGTCCTCATCGCGATGACCTTACCTTTGCTATCAATGGCATCTCTGCTGACTTTTGTAGTCAAGGACAGCATCGCAGTTTGATTCTATCACTCAAAATGGCAGAAATTGAACTCTTCAAGCAACAGACAGGCGATTACCCGATTTTACTCCTTGACGATGTCATGAGTGAACTGGATAATAAGCGCCAAATGAAACTACTAGAAGGTATCAAAGAGAATGTTCAAACTTTCATCACTACAACCAGCCTTGACCACCTAAAAGGCTTGCCTGAAGATTTGAAAATTTTCCATGTGGAAAACGGCACAATAAAAACGGACTGAACATCGTCCGTTTTTTAATATGACATTGACAAATCTGTCAATCTAGTAAGACTTAACAACACCTAACAAGATGGCACCGACCAAGAAACAAGCAATACCGATGTAGACCCAACGCATTTCCTTAGCAGTCTTTTTCTCACCGAGAAAGATAATACCACCGATAATCCCAATAATAGCCCCTAATTGTGAAAAGCTAAAGGCAATTGCCAAACCAGCTGTGGAAGCCGCAAAAAGCATGAAGATATTGCCCAAGCTCCATTGAAGACCAACCAAGGCATTTTTAAGCACAACAGGTTCAAAAGATAGCTTAAATCTCATAAAGGCAGCAGCTCCTAGTACCATACCGATTGACATTGGAAAAATAGCAGCCAGCGGTTCAAAGTGCATGATATTATTGAACAAAACAGTATAAGCGACATAACCGAAGGTCGAATAAGCCAAGGCGATAAAGCCTTTTTTCATGTCGTAATTGACAGAAGTGTCAACTGACTTGTCAGGGTCAGTTTTACTAGAAAAATAGAACCCAACAACCAAACTAACCAGGGCTATGCTACCGAGAATAAACTGAATTGGCTTTGCCCATTCTCCAAAAACAAAGGCACCAATCAAGCTACCGATAACCAGTTGGCTCCCACCTGACAAGGGGTTAGCCACAGACACTCCCATATACTGCATGGCGGAGAACTGACCGTTCTGACCCATAGCCCAGAGCAAACCACCTAAAATCCCAAAAATCCAGTAGTCAAGAGTCAAGGTAGGCTTGACAATTAGGTAAGTCACTGTGGCAAATAGCAGAGCTCCCAAAGTCACTCCAAAGGTTTGTTGATTAGCATTACCGCCAATCTTGTTGCTCGCTAAACCAAGACTCCCCCAAGCAAACATAGGGACCAAAGCATATAAAATTCCTTGCATAATACTCCTTTACAATGATGTTTACAGTTTTGTCAACTTTATTGACAAAACTGTAAACGATAAAATTAAGATAAAAAAGTAGGACAAGACAAGTCTTTTCCCACTCCTTCGTTTATTTTACAAAAATGTTCGGTTTTTGTCAAGCCTCTTAACGGCTAATCGAATAGTTTGGCGCTTCATTAGTGATGTGAACATCGTGTGGATGGCTCTCAATCAAACCTGCTCCACTCATTTCGACAAATTGAGCCTTATCATGCAAGTCTTGGATAGTTGCAGCACCAGTATAGCCCATACCAGCCTTGATTCCTCCAACCATCTGGAATACGATATCTGCGGCAGCTCCCTTATAGGCCACCCGTCCCTCAATCCCTTCTGGAACAAGTTTATTGGCTTCATTGACAGAACCTTGGAAATAACGGTCACCTGAACCCTTTTTCATAGCGCCAAGGCTTCCCATACCACGGTAAGTCTTAAACTTACGTCCTTGGAAAATCTCTGTTTCTCCTGGGGCTTCATCAGTTCCCGCCAGCATTGAACCAAGCATGACCGCATGACCACCAGCTGCTAAGGCTTTAACGATATCTCCAGAATACTTAATGCCTCCGTCAGCAATGATGGTTTTGCCGTACTCACGCGCCACATCAGCCGCATCGTAAATGGCTGTAATCTGAGGCACACCAACACCTGCGACAACACGAGTGGTACAAATCGAACCCGGACCAATACCAACCTTAACCACATCAACCCCTGCATCATAAAGGGCACGAGCGCCTTCAGCTGTCGCAATATTACCTGCAATCAAGGTCTTATCAGGGAAGGTCGCACGAATTTCAGCAATCTTGCGCAAGACACCTGCTGAATGTCCGTGTGCTGTATCAATGACAATCGCATCCGCTCCTGCCTCAAAAAGTGCAGTCGCTCGCTCAAAGGTATCAGATGTCACACCAACAGCTCCTGCAACCAAGAGACGACCGAACTGATCTTTAGCAGCATTTGGAAACTCGATAACCTTCTCGATATCTTTGATGGTGATGAGACCAGATAAACGACCGTCTCCATCCACTAGGGGGAGCTTTTCGATACGGTGTTCTTGGAGAATCTGCTCGGCTGTTTTCAAGTCAGTTCCAACAGGTGCAGTCACCAAATTCTTGCTGGTCATATGATCTGAAATCGGCTGATTATAGTCAGAAATAAAACGCAAATCTCGATTGGTCAAAATGCCAACCAATTTACGGTTCTCCATGGTTTCAACCACAGGCACACCGCTGATGCGATAACGGCCCATTAACTCATTAGCCTCAGCAATCGTATGGTTTGGTGTCAAGAAAAACGGATCGATAATCACACCATTTTCAGAGCGTTTTACCTTGCGCACTTCCTCAGCTTGAGCCTCGATGGACATGTTTTTATGGACAACACCTAAACCACCCGCACGCGCCATCGCAATGGCCATTGCACTTTCGGTTACAGTATCCATCGCTGCGGTGATAATTGGGATATTCAAGGTCAAATTAGGCGCCAACTGGACACTCATATCTACTTCGTTAGGAAGCACATGACTCTCCGCTGGAATCAGGAGCACATCATCAAAAGTAAACCCTTTTTTTAAAAATTTTGTCTGCCAATTTGACATTAACATAACCTCTTTCTGTGTTTATTGTTACTATCATATCACGCTAAAATCATTTGTCAACCGCTAAGGCAAAGTTTTGATAAATGTTTCGGAATATGCTAACATAAGAGATGAAAAGGAGGGTTTACCATGAAAAAACAGTTGCTTTCTTTAGTAGTTATCCTCATATTAGCCATTCTAAGGCCTTATCTGCTAAAGGTACCTGTCTTAGGTCCTCTCTATGGTTTTCTTGAGTTTTTAGCCATTGCCCTGATTATCGGCTATATCCTCTACCACATCGGGCTGCACATTTACCTTTGGTTTAAGGTGAGAAAGAAGGACTAGAATGACAAAAAAAGATTGGAGAACCTTGCTAACTAAGGTTCTCCCGCTAGCCCTTAGTAGAGCTGTTATCAAGTATTTCAGCTGGTCAGGCTTTGCTGTTTTTGTCCTAACCTACATGACCCCTTTGGCTGATTGTCAACAAGATGAAGCCTTAATCGTTAAGTATTTTTTAGGGCAATAGCAGAGCTTACCCCTCTAATTTAAGCCTGGTTAGGTTAGTAACAGTAAGGTCTCACTGCTTTGCTCTGCTATTGTCCAAAATAAAAAGGAGTTAGGTAAACCTAGCTCCTTTTTTTATCTCAACTTTTCTCACTAAATTCAGCATCTTCGATGTCTCTGTCAAGCTGTTTGGACAATTGAGCAACAAATTCAGGATTAAGCTCCAAGTCATCTTTAACAGCTCCTGCCAAGTGTTCAACAAATGTTTGAGAAAGGTTTTTCCCCATCGGTTTAAATGAGGTATAAGTCAAGCCACCTGATAAGATACCGCCAACAATAGGAATAGCTTTCATAATACCGTTTTGGACAGTAGTTCTCGTCACCCTGACACCAATCACACTCCCAACTTTTTTAATAAGAGGATACCAAGTTGTTCGTGTAATCGCCTGACGAGCGACGTTTTTAACCATTTGCTGACCAACATTTTTAGCTACTTTTGGAATAAGCACATTAACCCCTGCCACACCAAACATGGCACCAAGGTAAACAACAAGTCGTAATTTAGCCTCTTCTGATAGGTTGTTTTGTCCTTCTTCAAACAGATCATCTTGACCATAAAGATAGGCCAGTTGCTGAGCAAGATTGAGGGCAAAACCAAAAAACTGAGTCACATCAGCACCTGCCAAAGGAACTGCTGCAAAAGGATTTGCAGGTAGACCTGCAATAAATGACGCCAAACTGGTTTGGGTAGTCATCTCAGAAATGATTTTATCGGCCTTTTTTTGAAGACTTTCTACCGTATAAACAACCTGAGGTCCTTCTACTAAAATTTGATCCAGATAAGGGCTATCCTTAAATTGTTTTTTAAGAAATTCCTCTCTATCAACACGGACTAAAGGCAACTGGCTGGCTGCCGAAATAGTTTGCAAAGCGATGTCATAGAGTTGATCTTGATTGAGGATTTGAGCCATTTTAATCTCCTAAATTTAATTATCACTTTTATTATNCCCCCCCCCCCCGAATCTTGCTGTCAAGCGGTTTTGAGCAATTTTTTTAAAAATTAAGGCTGGAATTTCTCCAGCCTTAGTCGTCTAAAAATAATTAATTCCCATAGCAGCTTTTACCTCTAATAAGGTTTGAGCCGCTGCTTGACGGGCTTTTTCACTGCCCACTTCCAGCATGCGGTAAACCTCGCCCATATCCTTGGCAAACTCCAAGCGGCGTTCGCGAATGGGCGCCAGCTCACGCTCCATGATGTCAAGGAGGTAGCGTTTGGTCTTGACATCGCCAAGTCCGCCACGCTGGTAGTGCTCTTTCATGGCTGCAATCTCTGCCTTATCCTCCTCACGGCCAAAGACGTCAAGGTAATGGAAGACCATGTTGCCCTCGATCTTGCCTGGGTCTTCGATACGGATATGGTTGGGATCGGTGTACATGGACATGACTTTTTTCTTGACCGTATCAGCATCGTCTGCCAGATAGATACCATTATTGAGGGATTTGGACATTTTAGCATTGCCGTCAAGGCCTGGCAGGCGACCTGCTGCTTCATTGTCAGGATACATGCCTTCTGGCTCGACCAGCACTTCGCAGTTGTAGGTGTGGTTAAAACTACGGACAATCTCACGAGTTTGCTCAATCATCGGCTTTTGGTCGGTACCGACAGGAACAAGATTAGCCTTAAAAGCAGTAATATCTGCGGCTTGGGCAATGGGGTAGACAAAGAAGCCCGTCGGAATGCTCTCTCCAAACCCTTTTTGAGCAATCTCCGTCTTAACAGTTGGATTGCGCTCCAAACGACCAAGAGAGACGAGGTTCATGTAGTACATAGTCAGCTCGGCCAGCTCTGGAATCTGGCTCTGGATAAAAATGGTTGACTTCTCTGGATCAAGACCGGCTGCCAAGTAATCCAGGGCAACGTTCCCAATAGATTCCACGATGGTCTGTGGATCCTTAGCATGGTCTGTCAGCGCCTGCTGGTCGGCTAGAAAGACAAAGAGGTCGTGCTTGCCTTCATTCTGCAACAAGACACGGTTTTTCAGCGAGCCAACATAGTGCCCGATATGCAATTTTCCAGTAGGACGGTCTCCCGTCAAAATAATGGGTTTGGTCATGATGTTCTCCTTTACAGTTAGTTGACAGGGTTGTCAACCTGATTAAAATAGGCTTCTTTGGTCAGTCGGTAATGAATCATGGTGACAATGCGGTTCGGGTCTTTTTTATCTCGTTTGGCATAGGGTTCCTCGTGACTAAACTCCATCCCGATTTTTGCCATAACTCGACCTGAAGCAGGGTTTGCCTGATCATGACGAGCAATCAGGCAGTTCATGCCAAGATCTTCAAAAAACAGTTTAAGAAAGGCTTGAGCCGCCTCTGTCATGTACCCCTGATTCCAAAAGGCTTTGTTCAGTGTGTACCCAAACTCTGCTCGTCCGACAGCTTCAACTAAGTTGTGCATGTCTAAGGTTCCGATAAACTGCCCTGTCTCCTTGAGTTCAATTCCCCAGCGACCAAGTGGGCTGGCTAAATAGATTGACGCAATAATATGTTTGGTTTCATCTAAGGATTGGTTCGGCATGAAAGACCAGCGGACATTGTCAGAATCACAAGCGTAAGCAAACATCTCTTCGGCATCTGCTAGGGTCACTGGACGAAGTAAGAGACGTTCTGTTTCTAAAACCTGATGTTCAGCTAACAATTGATAGATGTTTTTCATCCTAAACTCCCTTCTAACAAAAAATCCCCACGCTAAAAAACTAGCGTGAGGGCGTCTGGGTTGACACGGTACCACCTCTACTTGACAGCATATTGACAACTCTGTCATCTCTATTGACACGATAAGGAGTGCACCCGATGCTTATGGATTTGTATTCTCTGTATGGTTTTCACCCATCAGCCCATTTCACAAGCTCTGCCATTGGCTCACAGCACCGCCAACTCTCTAGAGACAGTCTTCTTATTACTCTATCTGATAGGCTTATTTTAGCTAATTTTATGGTGCTTGTCAAGATAATAAAATCATTCGCACCCTTGACGGTTAACCTCTTATCAGTCATAATAGAATTATCAACGTTTCACGTGAAACTACAGTTAAGGAGAAAAACATGGTAAAAAAAATGAAAGACTATGCCCTAGTAACCATTGGTTGCTTCATTGCTGCTGTTGGTATAAATGGGTTTATGGCTGCAAATAACATCGTTTCTGGTGGTATTGGAGGACTCTCTTTGAGTTTACAAGCCATGTTTGGTTGGGAAGCTGGAACGGTTGCGCTCGCTATCAATATTCCGTTACTTGTGCTCTGCTATTTCTTTTTAGGAAAATCAACCTTTATCTCGACACTCTATGGTTCTTTTATTTTTCCAATTTTTATCAATCTGACTGCTAAAATGCCTAGCTTGACACAAAATCAGCTTTTAGGAGCTGTTTTCGGTGCTATTATCCTTGGAGTTGGTATGGGATTAGTCTTTATGGGCAATTCCTCAACAGGGGGGACCAGTATTCCCATCTGGATATTGCACAAATACACACCCTTATCTCTGGGTGTAGCTATGACAATTGTCGATGGTATTGTTGTTTTAACCGGTCTCATCGCTTTTAAAAATATTGACACTGTCCTCTATTCTATTATTGCCCTACTGATTATAGGTTATGTCGTCAATCTAATGATAGCAGGCTTCCAGTCATCGAAAAATATCATGATTATTTCAGAAAAATCAGCCATAATCAAGGAAAAAGTGGCAGAAGCTGCCAACCGTGGCGTAACTGAAATTCCTATTTTTGGTGGGTATACAGGTCGTGAAAAACGTATGCTGATGATTACTGTTTTAACAGTTGAAGTGCCGACCATTGAACACCTTGCCCAAAAAATTGACCCTGCAGCTTTTATCATTATCATGCCTGCTACTCAGGTCATGGGACGTGGCTTCAGTCTACACAAATCTTTTGAAATTAGTGAGGAAGATGTCCTACCACCAGTTTAAGTAGATGCAATATTGACAGGATGAGAGCGGTAAAAATTATTTATCATCAATTAAACAAGATATAATAATTTGAAGTAATTTTCATCAATTTTGCCGATTTTAGAGTCGCCAATGCCCACTGCTAACTACTTTCAAGGGATATGATCCTTGAAGGTAGTATGTCTTGCGTCCACAACAAGCCGCGCCTAATTTGCTAATTTCATCAGCTGTTATAGCTTGCTCAACTGTTCAAAATTTGCTGACCAATAACCGCTTGGATTTCTCTTTTTGCCATTTAGGAGGTACTTCTAGAATGTCTAACATTTTTGATTTTTTTCTGAAGTTAGCTTTAGCCTTAGCAATTTTTTTGCAAGTTAGAACTGTCAAAAGTCGCATGAAAAGAAACTTTGGCTACCTGGCTCTCTTTATATTTATCCTATTTGCCATCATTACCTTTATTCACTCCCTTCATGCGCCACTTTTTCCGTCTGCTGGTTAAACGAAGCAACCCAAGATTTAGGGTTGTTTTCTTGTCAATAAAGGGATAAAGTCATCTGTTTTAATGGGAACAGCTATGTCATGCCAGTTGACAAGAAGACTTTTGGATAAGAAATGAGCATATCACATTTACACCAAATTGACAGCTGTGTCAACTTTTATTGTTTAAAATTTATCGTTTAGCTCTGCTATTTCCCTTGAAAAAACAGCGACTTTATCGTAAAATAAAGGGGATTATAGAAAAAATGAGGTAATACGTTTGTTAACAGTTTCTGATGTGTCGCTTCGCTTTAGCGACCGAAAACTTTTTGACGATGTCAACATTAAATTCACTGAGGGCAACACCTATGGCCTGATTGGTGCTAATGGTGCCGGTAAGTCAACTTTCTTGAAAATCCTGGCTGGCGATATTGAGCCGACAACTGGTCACGTGTCACTAGGTCCAAACGAGCGTCTATCTGTCCTGCGTCAAAATCACTTTGACTATGAGGACGAGCGTGTCATTGACGTGGTTATCATGGGTAATGATGAGCTTTACAGCATCATGAAAGAAAAAGATGCCATCTACATGAAAGAAGATTTTTCTGAGGAAGATGGTGTCCGTGCGGCTGAGCTAGAGGGTGCTTTTGCCGAGCTTGGGGGTTGGGAAGCAGAGAGCGAAGCATCTCAATTGCTCCAAAACCTCAATATCTCTGAGGACCTCCACTACCAAAATATGAGCGAACTGGCTAACGGAGATAAGGTCAAGGTCCTCCTTGCCAAAGCCCTCTTTGGTAAGCCTGATGTGCTCCTCTTAGACGAGCCGACCAACGGTCTGGACATCCAGTCCATCACTTGGTTGGAGAACTTCTTGATTGATTTTGACAATACCGTTATCGTGGTGTCTCACGACCGTCATTTCCTAAACAAGGTCTGCACCCACATGGCTGACTTGGACTTCGGTAAAATCAAGATTTTCGTTGGTAACTACGACTTCTGGAAAGAATCTTCTGAATTGGCTGCTCGCCTGCAAGCTGACCGCAATGCTAAGGCAGAAGAAAAAATCAAGCAACTCCAAGAATTTGTTGCTCGTTTCTCAGCGAACGCTTCTAAATCTAAACAAGCCACCTCTCGTAAGAAGATGTTGGATAAGATTGAGCTGGAAGAAATTGTCCCGTCCAGCCGTAAATACCCCTTTGTCAACTTCAAGTCTGAACGCGAGATTGGTAACGACCTCTTGACCGTTGAGAACCTGAAAGTAACCATCGACGGTGAGGTTATCTTGGACAATATCAGTTTTATCCTACGTCCGGGCGATAAGACTGCTCTTATCGGGCAAAATGATATTCAAACAACTGCTCTCATCCGTGCCTTGATGGGAGAAATTGATTACGAGGGAACAATCAAGTGGGGCGTGACTACCTCTCGCAGCTACCTGCCAAAAGACAACACCAAAGACTTCGCTGGCAGCGAGTCTATCCTTGACTGGCTCCGCCAATTTGCCAGCAAGGAAGAGGATGATAACACCTTCTTACGTGGTTTCTTAGGCCGAATGCTCTTCTCAGGTGATGAGCCTCTCAAGCCTGTCAACGTCTTGTCAGGGGGCGAAAAAGTACGTGTTATGCTATCCAAACTCATGCTCCTCAAGTCTAATGTTCTCATCCTTGATGACCCAACCAACCACTTGGATTTGGAATCTATTTCGGCTCTCAACGACGGTCTCAAAGCATTCAAAGAATCCATTATCTTTGCCAGCCATGACCATGAGTTTATCCAGACACTCGCTAACCACATCTTGGTCATTTCTAAAAATGGGGTAATCGACCGTATTGACGAGACTTATGATGAATTCCTTGAAAATGCTGAAGTGCAAACCAAGGTTAAGGCTCTTTGGGCACAATAATCTATGGAGAGTTGGGTAACCAGCTCTCTTTCTTAAAAATAATCCATGAAACAAAAATATTTCTTTTTTCTTGCTAGCTTTTTTATCCCCTTGACAATACTGTCAATTAGTTTGTCAATCCAAAATATCTGGTGGGGGAGCGATACCACTATCCTAGCCAGTGACGGTTTTCACCAGTATGCTATTTTTGCAACAACACTGAGAAATATCCTCCACGGTCAAGATAGTCTTTTCTACAGCTTTACAAGTGGTTTAGGGCTTAATTTTTATGCGTTAATGAGCTACTATTTAGGCAGTTTCTTGTCTCCTTTGGTTTACTTTTTTGATGTCAAGTCGATGCCTGATGCGCTCTACTTATTCACACTTGTCAAGGTAGGTTTGATAGGTTTGTCAACTTTTACAAGTCTGTCAACTATTTATAAAAAAGCCAATCATTGGTTACTTATCAGTCTATCAACATCATTTGCCTTGATGAGTTTTATTATGAGTCAAATTGAAATCAACATGTGGCTGGATGTCTTTATCCTAGTTCCTTTGATTATACTTGGTTTGCATCGGTTGATTCATCAGCAAAGTTACTGGTTGTATGTCACTGCTTTAACCACACTCTTTATCCAAAATTACTACTTTGGGTATATGACAGCTATTTTTATCAGTTTATGGTTTTTGGTTCAGTTGACAGATGCTGTCAAGCACCGCCTGCGCTCAATCATTGACTTTATCATTTGTTCTGGTTTATCTGGTTTAATCAGTGCCGTCATGCTCCTTCCAACCTATCTGGATTTGAGAACACATGGTGAAACCTTGACAAAGTTGTCAAACATCTTGACAGAAAAATCTTGGTATCTGGATTTATTTGCTAAAAATTTTGTCGGTAGCTATGATACCACTAAATTCGGATCTATTCCGATGATTTATGTTGGCTTGTTGCCCCTGATTCTCGCTCTGCTATTTTTCACAATAAAATCTATCAAATGGCCCGTTAAACTCGCCTATGCACTGCTTTTGATGACAATTATAGCTAGCTTTTATTTGGAGCCATTGGACTTGTTCTGGCAGGGGATGCATGCGCCAAATATGTTTCTTCATCGCTACTCATGGGTCTTTTCCATTAGCATTATTTATCTAGCTGGGAAAACTTTAGAGCATCTTGAAAAGGTCAAATGGACACACCTTATCACCGTGTTTGCTTTCCTACTGGTTGGTTTTTCAGCAACAGTCTACTTCCGCTCCCACTACCCTTTTTTACACATTGAGCAATTTGGGATAACAGCCTTGTTCCTGTTGGCTTATCTCATTATATTTGTCAGTTTTCACGCTAAACAAATTCCATATAAACTTTACATTGTCTTGACACTTTTCTTTACAGTTTTTGAAATAAGTGTCAACAGTTACTATCAGTTAAACGCTTTAAGCCAAGAATGGCATTTTCCATCACGTGATAGCTATGAGAGACAGTTGTCAGATATTGACAACCTTGTCAAGTCTGTAAAGGATAAGCATGTGACTTTCTTTCGCATGGAAAGGTTGCTACCACAAACAGGTAATGATAGCATGAAGTTTGGTTATAACGGGATCTCTCAATTTTCATCTGTTCGTAACCGTCAATCTAGCCAATTATTGGATAAATTTGGTTTCCGATCTGACGGCACAAATCTCAATCTGCGTTACCAGAACAATACCTTAATTGCTGACAGTCTGTTCAACATCACTTTCAATCTGCATCATAAACCTCTTAATAAATATGGCTTTGAGTTTGAAAACCAAATTGGTGAGATGTTTCTTTATGAAAATCGTAATGCTAGCCAATTAGCTATTCTGACTAAGGAACCATTCACCGATCTTGACATCTCTGTCAATACACTTGACAACCAAACCAAGCTACTCAATCAGTTATCAGGTCTTAATCACACTTATTTTTATAAATTGTCAAGCTTTACAGATAACCTAACAGATGTTGACAAGCAACTTGTCACAACTGTCAAAAAAGACGATGGTTCATCTAGTGCTAATTTTAGCATTGAGGTCACCTCAAATAGTCAAGTTTATCTGAGTTTGCCTCATATCACTTCGTCAAATCCAGATAATAAAGAAACAAAAATTCTTATCAATGGGCAGTTGATGAGTTTTACCCGTGACAATGCTTTTTCATTATTTGATTTAGGGTATTATGCCTCTGCTCAAAACCTTGATATTGAGCTGATTTTTCCTGAGACAACTGACGTCAGCTTCCATAAACCCAATATCTATGCTCTGGATACCTTGGCCTATCAGCAAGCGATTGATCAGGTCAATAGCCGAGCAGTGAATGTGACATCTGCCGGCAATCAAGTCTCGATTACCTATGATAGCCCGGCTGACGCCTCGCTTTTGGTCACCCTACCCTATGATAAGGGATGGACAGCTAAACAAGATGGGCAACCACTTCCTGTCAAATCTGCTAACGGTGGTTTAATCCTACTAGATGCCAAAAAAGGGCATGGAGAAATTGTATTGACCTTTGTCCCAAATGGGCTAAAAGCAGCAACTATACTCTCCAGCATCGGAATAATTTCTTTTGTTTTATTTTATTCTCATCGAAAACGGCAACTCATCAAGCAATCAAATGTCCAAAATTGCCACCATCAAATGTGATGAAACTTGCTATTTATTTTAGAAATGATATAATAGAAATAGAAAAGAGCTGAGCGGGAACTCAGCTCAACGTAGAACCGTTTAAGACGGTGGCTCGTAAATGCTAAAGAATAGCCGTTACTCTTCCAAAGTATTGACGGCTATTTCTTTTTGTCTAAAAAATAGTAACTTTTTTGATTTACTATTTCTACGTTGATATCTATAAAATGATTTTACAATTTACATGAACGTTAATAAGTCTCATTGAAAATGATTTTACTAACTTCCTAACTTTTTGTGTAAAAAATATAAGCATCTCATATTTGAAAAATGAAAAAAAACGTTGATTTTTCAACGTTTCTATGTACTTTATACTCCGCCAACAGGGCTTGAACCTGTGACATCATGATTAACAGTCATGCGCTCTACCAACTGAGCTATGGCGGATAGAACACTCCGTACGGGATTCGAACCCGTGTTACCGCCGTGAAAAGGCGGTGTCTTAACCCCTTGACCAACGGAGCGTGTCGTTTAATACTTTATTAGTTTAGCAGATATTTTTTATTTTGTCTAGTCTACTGCTCAACTTTTTTGAACTTTTTAGCCGTTGACAACTAGAGAAGGTTTTTGGTAAAATGGTTCTGTTGTGGTTCCATAGCTCAGCTGGATAGAGCATTCGCCTTCTAAGCGAACGGTCGCAGGTTCGAATCCTGCTGGAATCAGAGTTAAACAGCTAAGGTTTTCCTTGGCTGTTTTATTTTTCCTGACGAATAACTTTATGAATAACCAACAGAGGAGGAAACAGTAAAAATAAACCGAATTCCTCCAAAAAGGCAGACAGGTAATGGGAAAGGATAATGCCAAGAATAAAGCTGATTAACACAGCACATCTTTGCATACCTTGTTTGATTTTCACCTGATTGCCCGATAAAAAGCCTTCTGACAAAAGATAAGCACCTGCCTTAACATTTCCCGTCATCATGACATTGGCATACTGGATAGATCCGATTCGCTTAAACACTTCAACTTGAAATGATGAAAAAAGGGCTAGCATCGATATAGTGATATCAGTATCGACCACTGGAGCGCTAACAGCTGCGAGAAATAGCAGAGCCATCATCACGCGTATCGCTAACAAATGGTAAGGACAACCAGCTGATAACGCCCAGTCTTTCATCACATAAATCAGCAATTGCCCTATACCAAATATCAAGATAGGCAAACAATAAGACCAGGCCTCAAGCCATTTGAATTCAGCTAAACGAAGACCAAGAAAAATTAAATTTCCTGTCTGAGCACCTGCAAAACGCCCACCTTGAGTGTTGTAAGTATAAGCATTAATAAACCCGCTGATAGCAGCCATGGTAAGGGCTACCCAAAAGGCATCAAACACACGATGTTTCCTCACACTATTCTCCTATTTGTGATAAGGGCTACCTTCAGCAATCATAAAAGCACGGTAAATTTGTTCGATAAGGACTAACCTCATCAGCTGATGTGGCAGTGTCAAGTGACCAAAACTCAAGTTAACATTAGCTCGCTTTTTTATAGCATCAGAAAGCCCTAAACTCCCTCCAATGACAAAGGTCAAGGTGGAATAACCTGCCGTCATCTTTTCCTGAATAAGCTGGCTAAAATCCTCTGACGACAGCTGTTTCCCCTCGATAGCTAGAACAACGACAAAATCACGGTCACCAATCTTACCTAAAATACGTTCTGCTTCTTTCGTCATAATCTGTTGATTTTCAAGAAAGCTAGCGCGGTCAGGTGTTTTTTCGTCAGCAACTTCAATCAAATCAACCTTAGCAAAACGGCCAAGGCGCTTTTTATATTCTGCAATACCATCTTTGAGATAATGCTCTTTTAATTTTCCAACACTAATTAATTTGATGTTCATAATAGTATTATACCACAAAATATTGTTGTTATTCACAAGGTTTTCCACAGACTGTGGAAACTTTATTTTTTAACTGTTTTAAGATATAATTAAGTCAAGGGGATTATATTATCCACAACATCAAAAGGAGAATAAACTATGACATCTAAGTTTTTTAAACGATTAATTATCTTAGTGCTGATGGTTTTATCAGGAATCATCGGCGGGCTATCAACCTACGCCCTAATCGGCTATTTACCTAATCATAACATTATCTCGCAAACAACGACCACCACAAATAGTAGTGAAAGTAAGGTAACCATTAACCAGACAGAAGTCAAAACAGCCACCACTGAAGCGGTAAAAACAATCCAAGATGCTGTTGTTTCTGTCGTTAACTATCAAACACAAGTTAGCCAAGAGGATTTATACAGTCGGATTTTTGGCAATAGCAGTGCCACAACTCAATCTGGAGAATTGGCCGTTTACAGTGAAGGGTCAGGCGCTATCTACAAAAAAGATGGCAAATTTGCCTACGTGGTGACAAACAACCATGTGGTTGAAGGGGCTGAAAAACTCGAAATTATCCTCTCAAACGGCACTCGACTGGAGGGAGAATTGGTCGGAGCTGATACTTATTCCGATTTAGCCGTCATCAAAATCTCATCTGACACCATCCAAACTGTCGCACAGTTTGCGGACTCTTCCACACTTACCTTGGGAGAACCTGCCATCGCTATCGGTAGCCCACTTGGCAGTGAATATGCCAATTCTGTCACAGAAGGCATCATTTCAGGATTGAGCCGAACAGTGACCTCAACCAACAATCAAGGACAGACCGTATCAATCAATGCCATCCAAACAGATGCCGCTATTAACCAAGGTAACTCTGGTGGTCCTCTTGTGAACATCAAAGGACAGATTATCGGGATTAACTCGGTCAAAATCACCTCATCACGCACCAACGTTGCTGTCGAGGGTATGGGCTTTGCCATTCCATCAAATGACGTTGTGTCCATTATCAGCCAACTTGAAACCAACGGTCAGGTCATTCGACCAGTTATCGGGATCACTATGGCAAATCTCACCGACGTCGCTGCCAATCTCTACGGTCAGTTAAATCTTCCAAACGACGTTACAAGTGGCATTGTCGTTGCTAGCGCTCAAGAAGGCATGCCGGCAGAGGGCAAACTTGAACCTTATGATGTCATCACAGCCATCAACGATGAGCCGATTCATTCTATCAGTGACCTTCAGAGCGTTCTTTATAAAAATAAACTCGGTGATACCATTACTGTAACTTTCTATCGAAAAAATGAAAAGAAAACAGTCAACATCACCTTGACAAAAACAACTCAAGATCTCTCTTCAACGCAATAATTGACAAGATTAAAAACTCACTTTACAATAAAGTAAAGTGAGTTTTATCATAGAAAGCAGGTCATATGGCAGAGAAACTGGTCAATCTTCCTATCAATAGCATTTCAAAAAATCCCTATCAGCCACGCTTGAACTTTTCAGAACAAGAATTGGAAGAACTAGCTCAATCCATCAGAGAAAATGGCTTAATTCAGCCCATTATTGTCCGAAAATCACCTCTTGCTGGCTATGAATTGATTGCTGGTGAACGTCGTTTTAGGGCCTGTCAGTTAGCTGGGTTAACGCATATTCAAGCTATTGTGAAAGAGCTAACTGATGAAGAAAGCATGAAGCAAGCTATCATTGAAAATCTTCAGCGCTATGATCTTAATCCCATCGAAGAAGCCCTGTCCTATCAGCAATTGATTGATAAACTAGGTGTTACCCATGACGAGATTGCTAACACATTAGGAAAATCTCGTCCTTATGTCTCAAATAGCCTGAGACTGCTTAACTTAACCGAACAGGCAAAAAAAGCTCTCATCACTAAGCGTATCAGCTCTGGGCATGCTAGACTGCTACTAAGCCTCCCTAAACAAGACCAAAATAATTGGCTTGAGGCGACCATTGCAAAGGATTGGACCGTGCGCCAACTCGAAAGGCAATTAAAAACAAGACCTGTTAAAGCATCAAAAAAATCAGATCGTTTTATCAAAGAACAAGAAATGCTTTTAAAACAACAACTGGGATTAAATTGTCAGTTCACCCTCAATCAAACAGGCAAAGGCCATCTCAAAATTGAATTTTCTTCTTTTGATGATATCGACAATTTTATCAACAGGTTGACGATTGCTGTTGATAAGTAAATCTTAAAACCAGCCCTTTTCCACAAGTCATTCATCTTAAATAACCAGCTTATCAAATGAATTCACAACTTTTCCACATTTTGTGGAAAAGTTCTTTTAACAATGTGGAAGAAAACTAATATACTTGTGGAAAACTTTATTAAAATATGCTAAAATAGAAAAACAAACAACCAAGGAGACACTAATGACTGAACAAGAACATCTCTTTTGGAATAAGATACTAAACTTATCAAAAAAAGAATTCACTGAAAAAACCTTTGAATATTTTATACTTGATTCTAAATTGATAAAGGTTCAGGATAAGACTGCCCAAATTCTTGTCCCAAAAGTCAAGCAAAATTTCTGGCAAACCAATATTGAATCAATTATTTTAACAGCTGGTTTTGAGGTTTATGATGATGAAATTAAGATTAACTACCTCACTGATGAGGACATCACAAACGATGAGTTTAGACAGGTTAGCTTAGCTCAACCAACAGTTGTTGAGGAGGTCTATCACTCACCTCAACAAGCCAATCTCAATCCAAAATACCGCTTTAATAATTTCATCCAAGGAAAAGGCAGTGCTTGGGCTTTTGCGGCTGCTCTAGCTGTTTCCAGTAACCCAGGAACAGTTTATAACCCCCTCTTTATCTGGGGTGGTCCTGGACTTGGAAAAACACACCTTCTGAATGCCATCGGCAATCAGGTATTGGAAGACAACCCGAGAGCAAAGGTGAAATACATCACCACTGAAGATTTTGTCAATGAATTTGTCAACCACATCAAATTATCCAGCATGGAAGAATTGAAAAATCAATTTCGAGAGCTGGATGTCCTTCTCATCGATGACATTCAATCCTTGGCCAAAAAAACAGGGACGCAGGAAGAATTTTTTAATACCTTCAATGCCCTTCACGCTAATAACAAGCAAATTGTGCTGACCAGTGACCGTGCGCCTGACCAGCTAAATGACTTGGAAGAACGTCTTGTGACGCGCTTCAGTTGGGGGTTAACACAGGACATTACACCTCCTGACTACGAAACACGTGTGGCTATCCTCCTTGATAAAATACAAGATTATGCCTTTGATTTCCCAACAGAAGCTATTGAATATCTCGCTAATCAATTTGATTCTAACGTGCGTGAGCTAGAAGGGGCCTTAAAAAATATTAGCCTTGTGGCTAATGCTAAAGGTGCAACAACCATTACCGTAGATTTGATTGCTGAAGCTCTTCGTGCCATTAAGCCGGATAAAATCAAAAAAACAGTCATCGCTATTGGTGATATTCAAGAACAAGTTGGGAAATTCTATGACATTGCTGTTAAAGATATAAAAGGAACTAAACGACAACAAAATATTGTCTTAGCTCGTCAAATTGCCATTTATCTGACCCGTGTCATGACAGACTACAGCTTACCAAAAATCGGAAAAGAATTCGGTGGACGAGACCATTCAACAGTCCTACATTCCTACAATAAAATCAAAGACATGATTGAACAAGATGCCAATCTGGAAATCGAAATCAATACCATCAAAAGTAAACTGACCTAGGCTGTGTAAAACTTTCTTTCTAAGTTACCCTTTTTCCACAAGTTATCCACAGTGCTTTTGCTTAGTTAAATCAATAAATCATCGTCTTTTCCCCATTATCAACAAGACCTACTACTATTACTAATTCTAATACTTATAAAATAAAGGAGATGCCATGCTACAATTTTCCATCAATAAAGCTTTTTTCCTACAAGCCTTAAATGCCACCAAGCGAGCTATTTCAAGTAAAAATGCTATCCCTATTTTGTCTACAATTAAAATTGATGTTAAGAAAGATTATTTGACCCTGACAGGCTCAAATGGTCAAATTTCAATTGAGCATACCATTGCAAATTCTCAAGAAGATGCAGGACTTTTGATTACGACCCCAGGTGCCATCTTACTTGAAGCTAACTTTTTCATCAATGTTGTGTCAAGTCTGCCTGATGTCAGTCTCGAGGTCACTGAAATTGAACAAAAACAAGTGGTTATTCGTAGCGGTAAGTCTGAAATTATTCTAAAAGGTAAGGATGTTGACCTCTACCCTCGTCTGCAAGAAATTTCAACCAGCAACCCTCTCGTTTTTGAAACCAAAGTGTTACGTCAGTTGATTGCAGAAACAGCCTTCGCAGCTAGCACTCAAGAAAGCCGTCCGATTTTGACTGGTGTGCATCTGGTGTTATCTCATCATCAAGAGTTCAAGGCTGTCGCAACAGATTCTCACCGCTTGAGCCAACGTCAAATCAGCTTGGAAAAAGCCAGCGATAACTTTGATGTGGTTGTTCCTAGTCGTTCCTTAAGAGAATTCTCAGCAGTCTTTAATGATGAAGTTGAGACAGTTGAAGTCTTCTTCTCTAGTAGCCAGATGCTTTTTAGAACAGAAACTATTTCTTTTTACACGCGCCTGCTTGAGGGGAATTATCCCGATACCGACCGCCTCTTGACAAAGACTTTCGACACAGAAGTGGTCTTCACCACTAGCAAACTTCGTCAGGCTATGGAGCGTGCTCACCTCATGTCTAATGCGACTCAAAATGGGACAGTAAAACTTGAAATCACAGGTAAGGCTGTCGCTGCCCATGTTAATTCGCCAGAGGTTGGTCAGGTTCACGAGGAACTTGATACCGAGAGTATCTCAGGCAGTGAGTTGACCATCAGTTTCAACCCGACTTATTTGATTGATGCCCTCAAAGCCATCAAGAGTGAACAGGTCACTATTCGCTTTATCTCCCCTGTTCGTCCCTTTACCCTCACTCCTACTGATGATAGTGAGAACTTTATCCAACTCGTGACGCCTGTGCGCACCAATTAAACAAAAGCTCCTCGTGGGCTTTTTTGGTAGATAGATGACAGTATATATTCTTTACAATCCCTCTTCTGGCAATGGCAGAGCTACTCAGCTGGTTGCTACCCTCAAGAAGACCTATCCAGAGCTCTCCTACGCTTTATTTGCCACAGATAAGGCAACTGATGAGAAGAGACATGTCAAGACTATTCTGAGCCAATTTGAGCCGTCTAGGGACCGTTTCCTCATTATCGGTGGAGATGGGACCTTGTCCAAGTCTTTGAGTTACTGGCCAGCTGAGCTTCCCTTTGCCTACTTACCAGCAGGTTCTGGTAATGATTTTGCTCGTTCGCTAGGTGGTCTCACGATGGCACAAGTCATGAGGTCACTGCTCAGCCATGCTCCCAAAGCCATCACTGTCCTAGCCAATGACCAGCAAGTGGTGGTGAACAGCCTAGACGCTGCCTATGCCGCTCAGACTGTGGCTTTATCTGAGCAGTCAGGACTTAAAAAGGGCTTGAACCGTTTTTCTATGGGCAAGTTAGCCTATATCTTGCTAGGGATTAAAGCCCTCTTTGTCACTCGCCCTATGTCTGTCCGTCTGACGGTTATCGGTCAACAAGTTGACCTTGATAATCTCTTTTTCTTCTCTGTGTCTAATAACACCTTTTTCGGTGGTGGGGTGACCATCTGGCCGAGCAGTCATGTGACAAAAAAGGAAATGATCTGTGTCTGGGCAAAGGATAGGGGGATTTTGGGCAATTTACTGACCTTGGTTACCATTCTTTTGAAAGGTCATGAGAAAAGCAAACACCTCTCTCACCTAGTAGGGCAAGAGGTGGAGATAGGATTTGAAAAAACTGAGCCTGTTCAGATTGACGGTGACTTGACAGAGCTGTCAAGTATTGGTTTGGTCTGTCAGACCAGGTGGATTTATAGTTAAAGGAGAATCAGATGTACCAATTAGGATCCCTTGTGGAAATGAAGAAGCCCCACGCCTGCACCATCAAATCAACTGGTAAAAAAGCCAATAGCTGGGAGGTGGTGCGTGTGGGAGCTGACATCAAAATTAAATGCACCAACTGCGAGCACATCGTTATGATGAGCCGCCATGATTTTGAGCGGAAGATGAAGAAAGTGCTACAATTTTAAGTATTCGCCACCTTTTGTTGCGGTCTTCCCTGAGCTGTTTCTAGGCTGCTCGGGGATTTTTTGATAGAATAAAGGTAAAGAAAGCGAGGTAACTCTGATGAATAAATTTCCAGAGCAATTAAAAACACTCCGCACCCAAAAAGGTCTGTCTCAAGAAGACTTAGCGACACAGCTTCACCTGTCTCGTCAGGCGATTTCAAGGTGGGAAAATGGAGAAACAGCACCTGACCTTGACACTCTTATCAAGTTGGCATCAATTTTTGATGTAAGTCTAGATGAGTTGGTGCTAGGTGTTAAGCCAGTCACATCTTATGAAAAATCAGAAGAAGATGAAGAAAATCTTCAGTTATTGAGAGGTAGAGAATTTGTTCTTAATCCGGAAACAGGACAGTATGAAAAAAGAGATGGTATGACCATTCTTATTGATTTAATCTCGACATACTGGTGGCTAATCTTTTTTGTACCACTCATTGTCATGTGGATTAAATTGTTCATAAAGTTATTTTAGCTTGTCACTAGACAAGCTTTTTTCTTGATTTTCTGCTATAATAGTCATGATTGAATTTTTAGATGGAGAAAAGAAATTATGGCTTTAACAGCAGGTATTGTCGGTCTTCCAAATGTCGGCAAATCTACTCTTTTTAACGCAATTACCAAGGCTGGTGCGGAGGCGGCTAACTACCCCTTTGCGACCATTGATCCAAACGTCGGCATGGTGGAGGTGCCTGATGAGCGTCTACAAAAGTTGACCGAGCTGATCACACCGAAAAAAACTGTCCCAACGACCTTCGAGTTCACCGACATTGCAGGTATCGTAAAAGGTGCCTCTCGTGGTGAGGGTCTGGGCAATAAATTCCTAGCCAATATCCGTGAAGTGGACGCTATTGTCCATGTGGTGCGTGCTTTTGATGATGAAAATGTCATGCGCGAGCAAGGCCGTGAAGATGCCTTTGTCGATCCGATTGCAGATATTGAAACCATCAACTTGGAGCTGATTTTAGCTGATCTTGAAAGTGTCAATAAACGCTATGCGCGTGTGGAGAAGATGGCGCGTACCCAAAAAGACAAGGATTCCGTTGCGGAGTTCACCATCTTGCAAAAAATCAAGCCTGTCCTTGAAGATGGGAAGTCAGCTCGGACGGTTGATTTCACTGATGACGAGCAAAAGATTGTCAAGCAGCTCTTCCTCTTGACCACCAAGCCTGTCCTCTATGTGGCCAATGTCGATGAGGACAAGGTCGCAGACCCTGACAATATTGGCTATGTCCAACAAATTCGTGACTTTGCAGCGACGGAAAATGCAGAAGTGGTAGTGATTTCAGCCCGTGCCGAAGAAGAAATTGCTGAGCTGGAAGATGAGGATAAAGCAGAGTTTTTAGAAGCCATCGGCTTGACTGAGTCAGGTGTAGATAAGTTGACCCGTGCTGCTTATCACCTGCTGGGGCTTGGCACCTACTTTACTGCTGGTGAAAAAGAGGTGCGTGCCTGGACCTTCAAGCGGGGCATTAAGGCTCCTCAAGCGGCAGGAATCATCCACTCGGACTTTGAAAAAGGCTTTATCCGTGCGGTGACCATGAGTTATGACGATCTCATGCACTATGGTAGCGAGAAGGCAGTCAAAGAAGCTGGTCGCCTGCGTGAAGAAGGCAAGGAATACATCGTCCAAGATGGTGACATCATGGAGTTTAGATTTAACGTATAGCATTTTTCTTAGAGCTAGTTAGTCTTAAACTATTTTTATAAACCACGCGTTTAATGATTAAGGCTTGCCTACTTATCTCTCAAGAAAAAGATAGACATTTGATGCTTAAATCGGCTGGAACCTTTTTCCAGCCCTTTTAGGCTTTATAGAAGGAGAAAAAATGGTAAAACTCATCGTTGGGTTGGGTAATGTCGGCAGCAAGTATGACCAGACCCGCCACAATGTCGGCTTTATGGCAATTGACAGACTTGTCAAGGACCTTGACGCCACCTTTACAGAAGATAAAACCTTCAAAGCCTACATCGCTTCTAGCTTTATCAATGGCGAGAAGGTTTACTTTGTCAAGCCAACCACTTATATGAATAACAGCGGAATTGCTGTTCGAGCCTTGCTGGCCTTCTACAATATTGATCGTCAAGATTTGATTGTTATCTATGATGACCTTGATATGGAAGTTGGCAAGATTCGCTTTCGCTCAAAAGGCTCAGCAGGTGGGCACAATGGTATCAAGTCAATCATCGCTCATATCGGCAGTCAAGAATTTGACCGTATCAAAATTGGTATCGGCCGTCCAAAACCGAATGTCGCAGTAGTCAATCATGTTTTGACAAGATTTGACCAAGATGACCATATCACCATTCTCAATACCTTGGATAAGGTTGACAGTGCTGTCAACTTCTATTTACAGACCAGGGACTTTGAAAAAACCATGCAGAAGTACAATGGATAAAATGACTTTAATTGACCTGATTGGTCAAAACAAACAATTAACAGAATGGACTGACACTGTCTCGACAAGAAATCGCCAGCTTCTCATGGGCTTATCAGGGTCAAGTAAGAGCTTGGCCATTGCCTTTGCCTATGAACAGACAAGAGGTAAATTGGTTCTGGTGACCTCTAGTCAGAATGACGCTGAAAAAATAGCAGACGAGTTAGCCAGCCTTATTGGTGAGGAGCATGTCTTCACTTTCTTTGCAGATGACATGCCAGCAGCTGAGTTTATCTTTGCCTCAAAAGACCGGACCCAGTCTCGCTTGACGAGTTTGAACTTTTTGTTAAATCCGTCAGCGACAGGTATTTTAGTGACAACTCTGATTGGCACAAGACTTCATTTGCCAAGCCCTCAACAGTATGAGTCAGCTCAATTGTCGCTAACGCTTGGTCAGGAGGTAGACCTTGACACGTTTGTCAAGAAATTATCAACTATGGGTTATACCAAGGTGTCACAAGTCTCCAACCAAGGAGAGTTTGCTAAACGTGGAGATATTTTAGACATTTATGGGTTGACAGATGATCAGGCCTATCGTTTAGAGTTTTTTGGTGATGAGCTGGATGGCATCAGGTGCCTAGACATTGACAGTCAAAAATCCCTAGATAACCTTGAGCAGGTGACTATCAGCCCAGCAGACACCATCCTCTTTGATGATGAGGATCGCTTGAGATTAGTGGAGGCTTTGCAGTTAGCTATCCAGCAGGCTTCTGATGAAGCGATACCCTATCTCAGTGATTTCTTGTCAACGACAGAGGCTGGTTATCGCCATCGTGATCTTGGAAAATGGCTGTCGCTGCTCTACGAACATCCTCATACCTTGCTGGATTACTTGCCGACTGCAACACCCGTTTTCTTTGATGATTTTCAAAAAATCGTTGATCGACATGCTCGCTTTGAATTAGAAGCCGCCAATCTCTTGACAGATGATTTACAACATGGTAAATCTCTGTCAACCTTATCTTACTTTGCCGATAGCTACGCACAGTTGAGAAAATACGAACCTGCTACCTTCTTTTCAACCTTCCATAAGGGCTTGGGCAATATCAAATTCGATCAGTTGTACAATTTTACCCAGTACCCCATGCAGGAATTTTTCAATCAGTTCCCTCTCTTGATTGATGAAATTACGCGTTATCAAAAACAAGGGTCTACGGTTGTCTTGCAAGCAACAACAGAATCCAGCCTAGAAAAGTTAATAAAAAGTTTACAAGATTATCAATTTGATTTACAATACTGTCAATCTGACAAGCTTTTAAAAGGTCAGGTGCAAGCCACTATTGGTCAACTAAACAGCGGCTTCTATTTTGCAGATGAGCGTTTAGTGGTCATCACTGAACGAGAAATTTTTCATAAAAAAATCAAGCGTCGTCCTCGTCGTCAGAACATCTCTAATGCTGAACGAATCAAAGATTACAGTGAGTTGTCAACAGGTGATTATGTGGTGCACCACATTCATGGGGTCGGTCGTTTTTTAGGGATCGAAACCATCAAGGTATCGGGAATTCATCGGGATTATTTAACCATTGAGTATCAACATGCTGACCGAATTTCCATTCCCATTGATCAGATTGACAGCTTGTCCAAGTACGTCGCTAGTGATGGCAAAGTTCCTAAAATCAATAAACTCAATGATGGTCGTTTCCAAAAGGCTAAGCAAAAAGTGTCTAAGCAGGTGGAAGACATTGCTGATGACTTGCTGAAACTGTATGCCGAACGCAGCCAGCTCAAGGGCTTTGCCTTTGCTCCAGATGATGACCAGCAACGGGAGTTTGATGATGATTTTGCTCATGCAGAAACAGATGACCAGTTACGCTCCATCAAGGAAATCAAGGCTGATATGGAAAAAGATAAGCCCATGGATCGGCTTTTGGTCGGTGATGTCGGCTTTGGTAAGACTGAAGTTGCCATGCGAGCAGCCTTTAAGGCTGTTAACAGTGGCAAGCAGGTAGCTGTTCTCGTGCCGACAACTGTCCTTGCCCAACAGCACTATGACAACTTCCGTGAGCGGTTCGACAATTTTGCTGTTAATGTGGATGTTCTGAGTCGGTTCAGAAGTAAGACTGAACAAGTTGACACTCTTGACAAGTTACGTAAAGGGCAAGTTGACATTATTATTGGCACCCATCGTCTCCTATCAAAAGACGTTGACTTCCTAGACTTGGGTCTTTTGGTCATTGATGAAGAGCAGCGCTTTGGTGTCAAGCATAAGGAACGGTTAAAAGAGTTGAAAAGTAAGGTTGATGTGTTGACCTTGACAGCGACACCGATTCCTAGAACCCTTCACATGTCCATGCTGGGTATTCGTGATTTATCGGTGATTGAGACCCCACCAACCAATCGCTACCCTGTTCAAACCTATGTGATGGAGACTAATCCTGGCATGATCCGCGAAGCGATTCTTCGGGAAATGGACAGGGGTGGTCAGGTCTTCTACGTTTACAATCGAGTTGACACGATTGACAAGAAAGTGTCAGACCTCAAAGACCTGGTGCCAGAGGCAAGCATTGGCTTTGTCCATGGTCAGATGACAGAGATACAATTGGAAAATACCCTGATGGACTTTATTGCTGGGACTTATGATGTTTTAGTGGCTACGACTATCATTGAAACTGGCGTTGATATTTCTAACGTTAATACCCTCTTTATCGAGGATGCTGACAAGATGGGGCTGTCAACCTTGTATCAACTTCGAGGTCGGGTTGGTCGTAGCAATCGTATCGCCTACGCCTACCTTATGTACCGACCTGACAAGGTTTTGACAGAGGTTTCCGAGAAGCGTTTGGAGGCGATTAAGGGCTTTACAGAACTAGGATCTGGTTTTAAGATTGCCATGAGGGATTTGTCCATTCGTGGGGCGGGTAATATCCTTGGGGCGTCACAGTCTGGCTTCATTGACTCAGTTGGCTTTGAGCTGTACAGTCAATTGCTTGAGGAAGCCATTGCTAAAAAGCAAGGCAAGTCAACTGCCAGAGAGAGAGGCAATGCTGAGCTCAACCTCCAGATGGATGTCTACTTACCATCTAATTACATCACTGATGAGCGACAAAAAATTGCTATTTATAAGCGGATTCGTGAAATCAATAGCCGAGCAGATTATCAGGACTTACAAGATGAGCTGATTGACCGCTTCGGAGAGTACCCAGACCAGGTGGCCTATCTGATTGAGATTGGTCTGGTAAAGGCTTGTCTGGATGCTGCCTTTGTTGAAAGGGTTGACCGACAGGGTGACCAGCTCAAGGTTGTCTTTGAAAAAGCCTCACTCAAATACTACCTCACCCAAGATTATTTTGAAGCTCTGTCAGTCACGACACTTAAGGCAACCATTGGTGAGCATGATGGCAAAATCGAGATTGTCTTTAACATCAGACAACTCAAGGACCACCAAATTCTCGGTGAATTAGTCGCTTTTGGTGAACGATTGGTGCTGATTCGGGCAAGGAAAGCTGAGAAAACGAACTGATGATAAATCCCTATACCCCATCATTTACTTCATTTGAACTGAATAACACCCAACTAGCACTTCATCGGACATTTTTAGGGCTCTATGCTGATCCCCAGCAAAAACTAACTGTATCTGCCATTTGTCAAGCAACCCCCTTGTCACGGTCTAGTTTCTATGACTATTATGACCATATTGAGCAGCTGAAGGCTGAAGTTGAAGATAGGATAGTGCTTGAGTTGATGCAGGGAACGGGTCCCTTGATTGAGCTAGATGATTTGGCATTTGTTGAAGTGACGATTGATTTTGTGACCAAACACCGTGAGTTTTTTGAAGCTTTCTTGATCAAAAGACCCAACCCAGCCTTTATTGACAAGTGGAAACAAGCTATCAAATACCATTTTTATCCGAAATTGGTCATCAGCCACCCCAAAACAGTTGACATCACCTTGGAAATACTAGCATCTGCTGTTGTGTCAACCTTGACTTATCTCCTAAAAAAGCCGACCACGCCTCTCAGTATTGAGGAACTTGGTCAGCTAATTTTTAAGGTGATTGATTAAATTGTTTTGATAGGTTTACCTGTTTGCTGATAGAGCCATTTAAAGATAAAAGCAGGCAGAATAAAGCCAAGGGAAACGAGGAAACCATGCAGTAAGTGAGTGTAAGGTTCTGGTAAGCTAGCGACCATTTTCATCGGCGATAACCAAGGGGATATATTGCACATAAGAAGACCCATAAAGAGGATCTGAGGCCAGATGGTTTCGCCTCTTTTTTTACTGGTTTGATAGGCGTAAATCAATAAGATAAGAGAAAAGATAACTTCAAGATGCCAGGCGTATTCACCCATCACTCTCCATAATCCCCAACCAAATTTGAGTGAAGAGCCAGGATAGAGCGCTAAATCAGCATTATGGACAGGAACATCCAGTAGCCAGTGAGAAAAAGCTACTAAAGTAGTTGACAGGCCAGTAGTATTATCTTTTCGATAGAAAAAATAGGCTAAACCACCTGCGACTAAGGACCAAACGATTCCCATTAAGAGCGAGTGATCCCAATCAATTTGGGTTAAATCAAAGTATAGGTAAGGTTTTGTTTCCAAATTAGGATCTACCTTTGAGATACCTAACATGATGTTAATCCCATTAACAATATCAATGGCTCCTGTTGCCAAAAAAATTGGCATAACAGGCAATTCAGGCTTTTTAGCCTTAACAGCAGTTGCTAGAGCATAGTGTCCAAAATACATCGTGTATCCTCATTTCGTTTTGATGGACTTAGTTTAATCTTTTTAGAGGAGATTGTGTAGGACACTTTTTAAAAAAGTGTCAGGACATCAATATCGAAGTAAACTTGACAAACCTGGGAGTTTTTTTATAGCAAACTTGGATGACTCAAAAAAGAAATGGGATTACTACAGCAAGAGTTGGCATAGAAAATCGATCCTCACTCCCCCTCAAGATGTTTGATTAATTTTTTCACTTTTCTAATGATATTCTTTTTCCCTTTAAAAGCATTTCCGGAAGCGAGTTTTTGGACAAGATTCCACTCTTCGTGAGTAAGTAATTTTTTGATCCTATCGAGACTATCTTTAAAGCAGACGAACTCGTCAAGCAACATTTCAGGATTAGGAATAAGGTGAGCGACCTCGCTAATATCTTCGTAAGCGAGTTTATTCAACTGCCTCTTTTTAGACTCCTGTTTTCTTAATTCATCATTCACAAGATTAGAGAACTTAGTTTTAAAGTAGACTCTAAGTTTTTCCTGATTATCGCATAAGTCAGG
>NZ_KB904158.1 GCF_000380025.1 Streptococcus entericus DSM 14446 | reverse complement strand
AAGAAATGATTTACATTAAGGGGGACCGAATTTACTTCACCCCATTTCTAAAAGAGTATGACGTGACAGACCATATCACAACCCTGCTCCAAGAGTTACGAAAACTCAAAGAGAGGTGATGGCTATGGGCTTTATTGATTACTCAAAAGAGCCTACGTCCGATATTGCATTTTTCGATATGAAATCATTCTACGCTAGTGTGGAATGCGTCAGCCGTGGTCTCAATCCATTGACCACTTCTCTCTGCGTCATGAGTAGAGCCGACAACTCTGAAGGATTGATACTGGCCTCATCACCCATGTTCAAAAAAGTTTTTGGCAAGGCTAATGTTGGCAGGTCCTACGACCTCCCCTTTGACATCAAGACAAGAAAATTTAGTCGCTATAATGCTCAAAAACAAGGATTGGAAATTACTCCACAGTACATTTCATTTATTGAACATTGGGCTAGACGAACCTTAATCGTTCCACCTCGAATGGACCAATACATCGAGGTTAATATCCAAATCCAAAATATCCTTTTGAATTTTGCGGCTAGAGAAGATATTTTGCCTTACTCGATTGACGAAGGGTTTATCGATTTAACCTCTTCATTAAATTACTTTGTAGAGGATAAGAACCTTACTCGCAGAGAGAAACTTGACCTGGTATCCGCTAAAATACAACATGATATCTGGAAAGAAACAGGTATCTACTCTACCGTTGGCATGAGCAATGCCAACCCTCTCCTTGCAAAACTAGCTCTTGATAATGAGGCTAAAAAATCTCCGACAATGCGGGCCAACTGGTCCTACGATGATGTTGAAAACAAAGTCTGGGCTATTTCTCCAATGACTGATTTTTGGGGTATTGGTAACCGTACTGAGAAACGACTCCATAAACTAGGTATATTTTCAATCAAAGATTTGGCTAACGTTAACCCTGATATTCTTCAGAAAGAGTTTGGAATCAATGGCGTGCAGCTTTGGTTTCATGCCAACGGTGTTGATGAAAGCAATGTTCATGAGCCTTATAGACCTAAATCAAAAGGTCTGGGTAATTCACAAGTCTTACCTCGTGACTACATCAAGCAATCCGACATCGAGCTAGTCCTAACTGAAATGGCTGAACAGGTTGCTATCAGGCTGAGACGGGCTCATAAGAAAACAACTAATGTTGCTATCCAGGTGGGATACTCAAGGACAGAGCTGAAGAAAGCCATCAATACCCAAACACGAATAGAGCCAACCAACAGCACTCGGATGCTCAAAGATACTGTCCTAAAACTCTTCAGAAGCAAATACACTTCAGGAGCAGTTCGCAGCATTGCCGTACGCTACGATGGCTTTGTGGACGAGAACTACTCTCTGATTTCCCTTTTTGACGATGTTGAAACCATTGAGAAAGAAGAAAAGATACAGAGTACCATTGATTCCATTCGTGACCGTTTTGGTTTTCTTGCTGTCCAAAAAGGAACCGCCCTCTTGGACAGCTCCCGAAATATTGCACGCAGTAAACTAATAGGAGGCCACTCAGCTGGTGGTTTGGAGGGACTAAAATGATTGATCGCTCATATTTACCGTTTGAATCCGCAAGACACTACCAAGACCGAAAAATGCAAAAATGGATGGGATTTTTCTTATCCGAGCATACAAGTGCTCTATCCGAAGATATACACAAGATTACTTTCCTTAGTGACCTAACACTCGAACAAAAATTGCTTTTACTCAGTCAAGTCTATGCGAACCAATTAGTCACTCGCCTACAAGTTAGAGAAGACAAGAGAATAGGATATTTCACAGGCAAAATACCATCAATAACACGAGAGCATATCATTATTCGTACTACAGAAGGGCATATCAACATCCGTATGACTGATATCCTTAGTATTGAACCAGTAGAGGAGATGTTCCATGAATCAGCTTGAATTTCGTAGAAATGAATTACAAATGGACTACTTTAGCGAGAGCTATCAGAGATTTGAAGTTGACTTCTACCGATACTCAGCTTTAAACACACCTTTGACTTTCCTAACAGATGATATCATGAGAAGCATGGCTAAATCACAACAGCCATACTTCAAATTGAATAAGGAAAATGCGAGAGATAATCGGGACCACTACTTCTTATTCAACGTTGAGCCTATCGAGAACAATAAGCTCATCAGAAAATATGTTTACCTAAAGACCGTTAACTCTATAAACTAAAAAGGAGCCGTGCGCTCCTTTTCATATTATGTGACTTTAGTCCGTTTCGCACCTGCGGAGCGAAACGGACTAAAGTCACATAATCAAATAAAAAACCAAGCTAGTTTAGCATAGGTTTTTAAGGAGGAAGCCATGATAAGACACAAATTATTCACCAGTTTACAAGAGGAAGAACATTGGATCAATTCGATTCAATCCGAAGGTTATCAGCTTGTCAAAGTAACTCCGTGGATAGCAGCCTATCATTTTGAAAAATGTAGTCGCCCCCCTCATCCCGTACGCCTTGATTTTCATGAACATATTGCAAAAGGAGAATATTCAAATTACCTCTCTCTATTTGAAGACTGTGGTTGGCAACCTATACAAGGTAGTCGTAGATGTGGCATCCATTATTTTCAACAAACAATCGAAGCTTCAAGCACTGAAATTTTTTCTGATACCGAATCGAAAAAAGCATTCTATTCACGCCACCAAAATTATGCCTACTCCTATTTCGGATTATTTCTGACTTTATTTTTTATCCATTACCAAGTTGGACTCCAAAATGGATACACACTTTGGAATCCTAAATCCTGGTACCTAACTCCAGGACTATGGGAACGAACTGTACCAGTTTTTAGTTTGGTTTTCTCTTTGAAACCCCATTCGCAATGTTTAGAAGCGGCATTATTCCCTTATTTTTCCTTGCTTGGTCTATTTATTTCCTCCATATCGCTGAAAAAGGTAAAAAAGAAGCGAAGAAATTAGAAAAATACTGATGGCATACTATCCAAAAGAAAAAGATTGAAAAGGGTTGACTGCAATCATCTTTTCAATCTTTTTTTACTTTTTACAACTCAACTGTCGCAACTTGACTATCTTTACTTACTTGCCCAAGATTTCCAAGGCTGACAGATTTGATTTCAGCAGTGTTTGTGAAGGCAACAACGATGGTTGTTTCACGTCCTGCTGAGCGAATGGCATCCAGATCTGCGACAAGGAGCAAGTCTCCTGCTTCAATGCGTTGGCCATCTGTTACCTTAGCTGAGAATGGGGCACCGTTTAGTGCAACCGTATCTAGACCGACGTGCACCAAGACTTCTACACCCTTGTCAGACAAAATCCCGACAGCGTGTTTGGTTGGGAAGACACTGGTTACGATACCTGAAACTGGTGCGTAAACATTGCCGGAGCTAGGCTCAACTGCATAACCGTCACCCATCATTTTTTGTGAGAAAACCAGATCTTTCACTTCTGTGATGGCAATGGCTTGCCCTTCAGCAACAGAGTAAACTGTCTCCGTCACACCTTTGAACTGAGTCTCAGGAGCAACTTCTTCTGTCGCAACAATTTCCGTACGAGGGATGGCTACGCCAGATTCTAGTAAGTCTTGAATGTCTGATTTGAGAACATCTGCTTTTGGTCCATAGACTGCTTGAACACCTGAGTCTTTGATAATCAAGCCCATAGCACCAGCCTGTTTCCAAGCATTTTCATCTCCAACCTGTGCCACATCTTTAACACTAACGCGAAGACGAGTCATACAAGCATCCACATCTGCGATATTATCACGACCACCAAGCAAGTTGATGATTTGAACCACTTGCGAATTGGCATCCGCAGTATCTACGTTTGAGTTTGAAACCACATCCGTTGTTTCTGTATCATAGTTACCATTGCGTCCAGCTGTTGCTAGGTTGAATTTCTTAATCATAAAGTTGGCAATGAAGTACATACCAACCGCAAAGAGGGCTGTTACCCAGATAAAGTTAATAACATCCATACCGATACCAGCTTTGATCGCCATCGGTGTACGTGTAAGGAATTCGATATTACCAAATGAATGCATACGCAAGTTGACAATGTCAGCCATGGCAAAAGCCGCACCTTGTACAAAAGCATAAACGACATAGAGTGGCATTGCTGCAAACATGAACATAAACTCAATTGGTTCTGTTACACCTGTCAAGAATACGGCAAGTGCTGAAGAAATAAACATACCTTTGTACTTATGTTTTTTATCTTCATCCACATTGCGGTACATAGCGTAAGTCAATCCCATCAAAATCCCTGATGAACCAATCATTTGACCAACTTTGAAACGGGCTGGAGTAATGTTTGCAAGAAGATCATTGTACTGAGCCATATCACCAGCGTCTTTGAGGTTGATCAAGTCTGTAATCCAAGCCAACCAGAGCGGATCTTGTCCAAATACTTGTGTACCTGCTTGTGCACCTGTCAAGATGTCATAAGTACCACCAAGTGACGTATAGTTCATTGGAATGGTCAACATGTGGTGCAAACCAAATGGAAGAAGCAAACGTTCCAAGGTACCATAAACAAAAGGTGCAAGAATTGGTGCTGTATCCTGTGAGCTTGCAATCCACTTACCAAAGCTGTTAATTCCTGTTTGAACAACTGGCCAAAAGATAGCTAATCCTAGCGCTACAAGAACTGAGCGATAGATAACCACAAATGGTACGAAGCGTTTACCGTTAAAGAAGGTCAAAACATCAGGTAATTTGCGGTAATTGTAGTATTTGTTATAGGTAGTTGCCCCTACAAAACCAGCGATGATACCAACGAAGACACCCATGTTCAGAGCAGGTTGACCCAAGATATTGACGAAGTAGCCTGAAACTGGAATCTCTGTTCCAAAAACAGTGGTTACGGTTGCCGCTGCATCTGCAAGCATATCAGTCTTCACTCCAAAGAAGTGACCTGTAATCAAGTTAATAAGGATGAAGGCAAGACCTGCTGAGAAGGCACCGCCAGCTTTTTCCTTAGCCCAGCTACCACCGATAGCCAAGGCAAAGAGCAAGTGAAGGTTTCCGATAATCCCCCAACCGATTTGGGCGATAATATTCCCGATACGAATCAAGAGTTCTGATTCTGGGCTGATTAACGGAATAGAGTTTCCGATAGAAACCATCAGACCTGCTGCAGGCATAACTGCAATCACGACCATTAAACACTTACCGAATTTTTGCCAAAATTCGAAACTAAGAAATTTTTTCATTTTTTCTCCTTTATTTTTTGGCTCTGTGCCATTTTATACATTAATTTCAACTTCCACACCAAAATGGTCTGAAATAATCGGATGATTCTCTCCATTGAAAATCACTAAGCTGGATAAAACTTCCTTTTTCTGATTTAAGAAAATGTAATCCAATCGTTTTTCCTGACTGTGACCAGCCCAGCCATCGATAGCCTTTTCAACCGTAATCCCCTGGTCTTTTTCCATCGCTAGATTGTATGAATCATAAAGCCCGAGCTCTGTAATCGCTTCGTAGACCTCTCGATCTGAGAAGGCATCGGTATTAAAATCTCCCATGAGAATCTTAAAACGTCTATTGCCAGTCCGTTCCACAATCGTACGAATGTTATCAAGCTGGTCTTCCTCTTCACTCCCTGGAAGATTGATGTGACAAGAATACAGGTCGATCAACTGGTCTTGATAGAAGACCGTCAAGCCCATAATTTTTCGTGATAGGATGGAATCAACAGATTTACTCTGACTACAATAAAATGGATCCACTTCATAAACTGGCAACTTGGTAAGAAAGGCAATCCCTTCTTCGTACTTATCGTAGCCGATATGTGAGTTGCTCCAATAATATGAATAGTCAAATTGTCCCAAGGCTCTTAATTTTTCTAATAAAATCAAGCCATAATTATCCGCCTTCAAGTCTTTCGTTACCAAATCAGCAGTTATGAGCTGATTGACCTCTTGAAGAGCGATGACATCATAAGCCTTTTCAGCTATTGTTTTGGCTAAAACATCTAGTTTTTCATCCTGCCTTTCTTCTAACCAGGCATGGACATTAATTGTTAGTAATTTCATTGCTCCCCCTCTCTCTGAAAATGCATAACCGTTTTCTTTTATAGAAATAGTATAACGTAAACGTTTGCGTTAGTCAATAGATTTTCCGTAATATTTTAAACTTTTACATAAAACTTGTGTATTCTACTAAATAAAATAGATGTATTGCCCCTTTCTGGCTCTTTTATGATATACTAATGGGTAGAAAGACAGGAAACTATGAGTAAGTATAAAAAAGTTTATCAAGATATTAAGAAAAAAATCGAAGAGCAGGTTTGGTCAACCGGACAGGCCCTACCGACAGAAAATGAATTAATGGAAGTGTACTCCTACTCCAAGGACACCATTCGCAAAGCACTATCTCTTCTTGAAATGGATGGTTATATTCAAAAAAAACAGGGGAAATCTTCTATTGTTATCGAACATGGTCTAATGAAGGACCAATATCTTTCTGAAATTAAAACAGTGGGCGAATTAAACAAAAAATCACAGCACCAAATTCAGACCCAGCTTACATCGCTTTATATTATTCAAGGCCAAGAAGATTTAATGTCAACTTTCGAAGTTGATGATAAGGTAGATTTCTATCGAGTGAGTCGGGTACGGACAATTGACGGTGAGCGGTTGGAATATGACATTTCCTATTTCGACCGTAGGGTCGTTCCATATCTCAGTAAAGAAATTGCCGAAAGCTCTATTTACCGCTACTTAGAAGAAGAACTCCATTTAACAATTTCTCATTCCAGACGTGAAATCTCCTTCCGTTTTGCAAACGAAGAAGAAAAACAATTGATGGATTTAGGGGACTATGACATGGTCGTCGTAGTCACTAGCATCACCTATCTTTCAAATGGTCAAGCTTTCCAGTATGGGACTATTAGCTATCGGCCTGATAAGGTAAGCTTTGTATCAATGGCGAAACGGTAAAAGGAAACTTTCGATTTTTTCGACCAAGTGTATAAAACTTCTAGAATTTTATAGTTATAAAAAGAATGTCTCCGCTTTTTTGCAGAGACATTCTTTGCATTTATATACTAAGGAGAGCACCAATAATGATAAAAACTGGTAGTTTTTATTCTTCAACACATAGGAAGAATTGATCTGATAAGTTTTGGAGTGGTTCAATCAACTTTCCTACTAATTGTTGGAATTCAATTAGTTACTGTGCCAGATGTCTTGATTGTACTGTTCAATAGTACGGTCAGATGAGAAGAATCCAGCTTTGGCAATGTTGTGAACAACTTTCTTGTTCCATGAATCTTGATCTTCGTAATCTGCAAAGACTTGTTCTTTTACTTCAATGTATTCAGCCAAGTCAATCAAGGTCATGAACCAGTCTTTCGAAATCAATTCATGGTGCAGACGACCAAGACGTTCTTCGTTACCAAGTGCTTTTACCTCATCGCTAACGATAAAGTCAACTGCACGTTTGATATTGGCATCGCCATTGTAATAGTCCGCAGATACATATCCAGCCTTATCGTACAAGTCGATGATGGTATCTGAATCTTTACCAAATGTATAGATGTTGTCCATACCAGCCAACTCAGCAATCTCAACGTTGGCACCGTCCATGGTACCAAGTGTCAATGCACCGTTCAACATGAATTTCATGTTACCAGTACCTGACGCTTCTTTAGAAGCCAATGAGATTTGTTCTGAAATATCTGTTGCAGGGATCAATTTTTCAGCAACTGTCACATTGTAGTTTTCTACCAAGTGAACACTGAGGTATTTATTTACTTCTGGGTCATTGTTGATCAACTCTGACAAGCAAAGAATCAAATGAATGATGTCTTGAGCGATAATATAAGCTGGAGCTGCTTTACCACCGAAGATAACAGTGATTTTACGTTTCGGAAGGTTACCATTCTTGATTTCAAGGTATTTATGGATAACATACAAGGCATTCATTTGTTGGCGTTTGTACTCATGGAAACGTTTGATTTGTGTATCAATAATAGAATTTTCATCCAGCTCGATACCTTTGTTGTCTTTAAGGTAACGTTTGAGAGCCAACTTATTGTTGAACTTGATTTCAGCCAACTTGGCATGAACTTCCTTGTCATCAGCAAAGGCAAGTAATTTTTCAAGTTTAGTCGCATCTGTCAAGTATTCATCGCCGATCAATTCTTTGATGTAGTCAGCGAGGTCTTGGTTGGCAAATTCCAACCAACGGCGGAAAGTGATACCGTTTGTTTTATTGTTGAATTTTTCTGGGTAAAGCTCGTAGAAAGCTTTCAATTCAGAGTTTTTGAGGATTTCTGTGTGAAGCGCAGCTACACCGTTCACTGAGTTAGAGAAGTGGATATCCATGTGAGCCATGTGTACACGACCTGATTCATCAATGATTTGGACTGCTGGGTCTTTAATTTCTGCACGAATAAGGGCATCCAATTCTTTGATGATATCAACCAAGTGTGGCACCACTTCTTCAAGGAACTCAAGTGGCCATTTTTCAAGTGCTTCCGCCAAGATAGTGTGGTTTGTGTAACCAGTCATATTCTTAACGATGGCAACTGCTTCCGCAAATTCAATACCATGCTTTTCAGTCAAAAGACGGATCAACTCAGGAATCACCATTGATGGGTGAGTATCGTTGATTTGCACATAAGCGTAGTCAGCCAAGTCATGCAAGTTTGAACCGCGCTCAATTGCTTCATCAATCAAAAGTTGAGCAGCATTTGATACCATGAAATATTGTTGGTAGATACGGAGCAATTCACCATTCTTATCAGAATCATCTGGGTACAAGAAGAGTGTCAAGTTTTCTTTAATATCAGTCTTGTCAAATGAAATAGCATCTGTAATCAAGTCATAGTTTACTGACTCAACATCAAACAAATTGAGGTAGTTCTTAGTCTCTTTTTTATAGCCAAGAATATCAAGACGATCCAATTTTGATTTCAAAGTGAAGTTTTTGAATGGAACATCATAGCTGATAGTTGTTGGAATCAACCAAGAATCATTTTCGATCCAGAAGTTTGGCTCTGCTTCTTGCTCATTTTTCTTAAATACTTGGCGGAAAAGACCACAGTGGTAGTTCAGACCAACACCTTCACCGTTGATGGCAAGTGTTGACATAGAATCAACGAAACATGAAGCTAGACGTCCCAAACCACCGTTACCAAGTGATGGTTCTGGTTCAACATCTTCAACTTGAGCCAATGATTTACCAGCTGCTGCCAATTCTTCTTGAACGTCTTTGTACACGCCCAAGTTAATCAAGTTGTTTGACAAGAGTTTACCGATAAGGAACTCCGCTGAGATATAGTAAACTTTACGTTTTCCTGTGTTTTTTGGTTTTGTAGCTGCAGCTTCTTTTACGTAGTTTAACAATTGAAGATAGATTTCTTCATTTGTCAAATCAGCTAATTTCTTCGAAGTGTTTGTTTCTGCAAATGTTGTAAATTTAGTCATGGTTTTCATTTCCTCGTTGGTATAGTAATGTCATTTTGGTCAAGAAGTCTTTGCGTTCTTGGGTCAAGTCTTCAGCTTTCATGCGCCATTCCCAGTTTCCACCGATAGTTGACGGCATATTCATTCGACTTTCTTCACCCAAGTCTAGGACGTCTTGCATGGTTGCAATAGCTGTATCACTCACTGTTGCAAACAGCATACGGAGCATAGCTTGGCTAACTTTTTCAATCGGCTTACGGTTGCTGTAGGCGTCCACGTATTCTTGTTGTTCTGGATCAAGATTGTTGTACCAGCCATTGACAACCTCATTATCGTGAGTTCCAGTGTAGGCGACTGAATTTGGAATGCAACGGTGTGGAGCATCGATACTCTTACCTGTTACATCAAAGAAACCAAATTCTAAGATTTTCATACCTGGATAGCCACAATCTGCAAGCAATTTGCGTGCTTTAGCGTCAATGTTTCCAAGGTCTTCTGCAATGATTGGAAGGTCTCCAAGTGTTTCTTTGACAGCCTTGAAGAGATTGTAGCCAGGACCTGGTTCCCAGGTACCAACCTTAGCTACTTCTGCCTTACCATCAACTTGCCAGAAGTCTGAGAAACCTTTGAAATGGTCAATCCGAAGGACATCATAAAGTTTGAAACTTTCATGGATACGATAAATCCACCAGTTATAGCCTGTTTTTTCATGTTCTGGCCAATCATAAATAGGATTTCCCCATAATTGACCATCTGCCGAAAAGTTATCAGCTGGTACACCTGCTACATAAAGCGGCTTGCGTTCACTGTCCAATTTGAATAGTTGGGTTTTTGTCCACACTTCAACGCTATCAGCAGAAACATAGATTGGCATGTCTCCGATGATTTTGATGTGGTGTTTGTTGGCATATTCTTTCAATTGTTTCCATTGGCTGAAGAAGAAATACTGTGTGACTTTGTAGTAGTCGATTTGATTTGCCAATTCTAAGCGGTACTTATCAAGAGCTTCCTCGTTGCGAGCTACAACTTTTTTATCTTCCCATTCTTGGAGAGCTTTATTACCAAAGTATTCCTTGATAGCCATGAACTCAGCATAATCTGTCAACCAAGATGAGTTAGCCTTTTCAAACTCTAGAAAAGCAGCTTTCTTCTTATCATCTTGCAAAAATGCTTGAACCGCCTTCTCCAAAATTGGTCGGCGAACTTGATAGATAAGAGCATAGTCTACTTTTTCAGGATTATCTCCAAAATTTACATCTTGGAAATCTTCTGTTGCCAATAAGCCGTCTTCAACCAATAGGTCAAAGTCTATCAAGTGTGTATTTCCTGCAATAGCAGAGAAAGACTGGTAAGGAGAATCTCCATAGCTTGTAGTTGTTAGTGGTAAAATCTGCCAGTAGGTTTGCTTGGTTTCCACCAAGAAATCTACAAAATCATAGGCAGACTGTCCAAAAGTACCAATACCAAACTTACCTGGAAGTGAGGTAATATGCATCAAAATTCCACTGGTACGATTTGTCATAAAAACGTTTTCCTTTCTGTCGGTTACGAATATAGTTTAACGCAAATGTTTGCATTAGTCAATAGGTTTTCCGTAATATTTTAAACTTTTACGTAAAACTTGTGTATTCTACTAAAATCATGGCCACCCGTCTAACGGGTGGTTTGAACAGGGGCTATAAGCCCACATCACCAGCCAGCGCCTAAAGACGCTGGCTTTCACTTTGTTCAAGCCTAACTGCTTTTGACTCGTCACTAGCCTCTTAAAGAGGCGCTAGTACTACTTACCATTATCCCTAAAGGGATCTTCATATTCTTTCACACTCAGTTTATCAAGTGCGATATCATGTTTTTCTTGATCCTGTATCTATTTTTTATGGTGGCTTCATTAAGTCCTACCGTGCTCACGTAATAACCCTCTGCCCAAAAATAGCGATTTCCAAACTTGTATTTAAGATTGGCGTGTTTATCAAACATCATAAGAGCACTCTTACCTTTTAAATAGCCCATGAAACTGGAAACGCTGATTCTTGGTGGAATACTAACTAGCATATGAACATGATCTGGCATTAAATGTCCTTCTATAATTTCAACACCTTTATAGCCACACAAACGACGGAATATCTCTCCTAAACTGCTTCGATATTGATTATAAATGACTTTTCGCTTTACTTTAGGCTTGAACACCTTTATTGTATCGCGTTTGGAGTTTTTTTGGTATAACCTTCGATGCGCACCCGCATAGCGGGTGGTTTATTTGTTTCGCACCTGCGGAGCGAAACGGACTAAAGTCACATAATCATAGAACCCTTGAAATCAAGCTATTTCAACGGTTCTTGAGGATAAAATTGTATCATTTTCTATACTCTTACTTCTGTCGACCATAGCGGTGATTTAAGAGAGAGGGGGGGACATCTATTCCCTCGTACTCCTTTACCCATGTCCCCACCTTGTGTCTACGGAAATAAATATCTCTCAAATTCACCAGCATCATAACTACTTCCACTGAGGTCGTCGCTCTAATACTTCCCCACCCAAAGCTAAAAAGCCTTGTCTCCAAGGCTTTTAATAGGCTTTCGTTCAAAGGTTTCTAGGCTTTCACCAGCAGACCAACTACCTCGACGTGATGCGTCTGTGGGAACAAGTCCACTGGTTGCACCTTGGTCAGCTGGTAGCCGAGTTCTTGGTAAAGCTTAATATCACGCGCCATGGTGGCTGGATTGCAGGAGATGTAGGTGATTTTTTCTGGGGACATGGCAGAGCTGGCACGGATAAAGCTTTCTGTTAACCCTTTTCGTGGTGGATCGACGATAATGACCTTGGGGCGAAGCCCCTCACTCTGCCATTTTGCCATTGCAGCCTCAGCCGTATCACAGACATAATGGGCGTTGGTGATGCCGTTGTTCTGAGCATTTTTCATAGCGTCTGCGACAGCCTTGTCCACGACCTCGACCCCGTAAACAGCCTTGACCTGACCTGCTAAGGAGAGACCGATGGTGCCAATTCCAGAATAGGCATCAATAACGACATCATCTGTGCTCAACTCTGAAAAATCAATTGCCGTCTGGTAGAGTTGCTCAGCCATTTCCGTGTTAACCTGATAAAAGGACTGGGCTGAAATAGCGTAGGTATTGCCCAAGAGCTGGTCCTCAATCGTATCATGACCGTAGAGCGTGATGAACTCCTGACCAAAAATCACGTTAGTCGCTTGGTCATTGATGTTCTGGATAATGGAAATGAGATGAGGGAAGTCAGCTGTCAGCCGCTCGATGAGCTGCTCAACACGGAAAATCTTGGGACGGGTCGTCACAATCACCAACATCAGCTGCCCTGTCGCATAGCCACGACGGACCACGAGGTGGCGAACCAGTCCAGCTCCCGTCGCCTCATCATAGGGTTTGATGTCAAACCGACGAAGCAAGTCTCGCGTCGCCTTAATCAAGCGGTCAATCTCTGGATGCTGGATATAATAATCCTCAATCGGCATGAGGTCATGCGACCCTTTTCGGAAAAAGCCTGTCTCAAGCTGTCCATTGACACGGCGGACAGGAATAGCTGCCTTGTTGCGATAAGCCAGAGGTTGCGCCATACCGAGAGTATCCAAAATAGGAACATTCGTAATCCCTGCAATCTTGTTCAGAGCAGCCTTGACCTGATTGGTCTTAAACACCAACTGCTGGTCATAGGTCAAGTGCCCCAGATCTGCAATCCCCGTCCGTAGATAGGTCGTATCAAGCGCCTGATTGCGGTGGGGGGACAGGCTGTGATAGGTCTCCACCTTACCAAAGCCAACCGATTTTTTGACCTTCAAGACCCGCATGGCAATCCGCTCACCTGGGAGGGCATTGTCCACAAAGAAGACTAGCCCATCATGCTTGGCAACGCCTTGCCCCTCATGGGTCAAGTCGACAATTTCAACATCAATCACATCGTTTTTTTGTAGCATCTTTTCTCTTTTCTATTCATAAAAATTGGAGCAACATCTCGTCACTCCAATTATACCATATTTAGCCTTTCCTATAACAAGTGACAAACAATAAGTTCTATGTTATAATATCTCTATAGTTTAGAGGATAAAGGAATTTTTTATGAAACGCTTTTTTAATCTGATGATTGTTACTATATTGTCGCTTGGGTTAATGGCCTGTTCAAAAACCAATCAGACTGATGAAACAACTTCTCCTGTTGAATCTCAACAAATTGTAGCCAAGCACTCTGATATTCGACTCAAATTTAATGACATTAGTCTTGCCAAAGCAGATCAAGAATTTAAAGGCGGGACAAATCTCGCAAAACTTAAAGAATTATTTGGAGAACCTGTTTCCCACGAACAAGCACCTGCTGGCGATGTCACGCTTGATGTGTACCGCTGGCAGTTTGAACATGTTGAAGTCCTTGTCCAACTCTACCAAGACAGCGCCATCGCACGTTCAATCTCTAATTTTTACTTTATCAGAGATCCCAAGATTGATGCAAAAACCTTTGAACAGCTTAAAGAAGGCATGACCTATACACAAGCAGTTGACCTCTTAGGTGAACCTGATGTCCTCTCTCAAGGAGTATCCTCTGACAAGGAAGAACTCCAAGCACTCTGGGTAAGCGGCTTGAAAACAGACAATCAAGCGCAACTTCAGCTCCTCTTTGAGAACAATGCACTCAAAACGAAAAATCAACAAGGTCTCTCTGACTAATCATTAGAAAAAGAATACTGGCATATCCAGCATTCTTTTTTTACTGTCTGTAAACAGCTAATGGAGAGAAACTTTGGCTAGTTGGCATAACTTCTAAACGGTTGATGTTGATATGTGGTGGCTGTTGAAACAACCATGTGACCATCTGCGCGATATCCTCAGGTTGGAGACTGTTTGTGCCGTCATAAAGTTCCTGTGCACGTTGGGCATCACCTTTGAAGCGAACAGTCGAAAATTCTGTACCTCCTGAAAGACCAGGTTCAAGGTTGGTCACACGAACGCCCGTACCTGATAAATCCGCCCTTAAATTCAGGCTAAACTGTTTCATGAACGCCTTGGTCGCCCCATAAATATTCCCACCTGGATAAGGGTAAGTACCTGCAATAGAGCCAATGTTAATGATATAGCCCTTCTGTTCAACAAGGGTAGGCAAGAGCTGGTGCGTCAGATAAGTCATACCAACAACATTTGTTGTTAGCATGACTTCCCAGTCAGCAAAATCTGCTTCCTGTGCCTTATCAAGCCCCAAGGCTAAACCAGCATTGTTTACTAAGCCTGATATCACCACGCCTTGCTCACGCAGTTCCGACAGCGCAGCCGTCACAGAAGCCTTATCACTCACGTCCATCTGAATTGGAATAAATCGTTCTCCTAGTTCTGCTTTTAAGCTCTGCAATTTATCAAAACGCCTCGCTGCACCAACAACTGTATAGCCAGCGCTCACCAAATTATGGCAAATGGCACGCCCAAAACCTGCGGAAGCGCCTGTTACTAAAATACTTGTCATGTCATATCCTCCCATTCTACGATGTATTATACCACATTTTTCGTGAAAGCGTTGACTGCGGCTTGACTTTGTTTTGAGATAGCAGTACAATAAATTTGAACTATTAAATCTAAAGGAGATGATGTTATGATTCGTTTTGACCATGTGTCTAAACTTTATGGAGAATTTGAGGCACTATCTGACCTTAATCTAACCATTAACAACGGAGAAATTTTTGGACTTATCGGTCACAATGGTGCTGGCAAAACTACAACGATCAGTCTCTTGACCTCTATTATTCAGGCTACTTATGGGGAGATTTATGTTGATGACCTGCTCCTGACCCAGCACCGCGACGCCATTAAAAAACGGATTGCCTACGTGCCCGATTCACCTGACATCTTTCTACATCTGACAGCGCGTGAGTATTGGCAGTTTTTAGCGAGCATTTATGGAGTGTCTAAGGACATGGCAGAGCAGCGTATTAGTGACCTTTGTGCTCTGTTTGACATGACTGATAAGCAGGATAATCTCATCGATAGCTTTTCGCATGGGATGCGGCAAAAAGCAATCATCATCGGTGCCCTTATTCCAAATCCTGACATCTGGATTTTAGACGAGCCCTTGACTGGGTTAGACCCACAAGCTTCATTTGACCTCAAACATCTCATGAAAGAACATGCCCAAGCTGGACATACCGTACTGTTTTCAACCCATGTCTTATCAGTAGCAGAGCAGCTGTGTGACCGTATAGGGATCTTGAAAAAAGGGCAACTTATCTTTGTTGGAACCTTGGACGACTTGCGCCAAACTTACCCAGACAAGGACTTAGAGACCATTTATCTGGAGCTGGCTGGTCGTCAGCAAGAAAGTGCAGGTAGCTGAGATGAATTGGAACAATGTCAAAGAACTTCTAAATATTAACTTCCTCGCTGCTCATCCTCAAGTCACCTCACAGGTTCAAGCCAAGCAAGCCCAAAAACCAAAGAAAAAGTTTTCAGCAATTAGGGGCGTTCGTAACCAATTCCTCATACTCAGCCTTGTTTTCTTTGTCCTCTATTCAACCATGTTTATCGGTATTGATTACAGCAAGTCACCAGGCTATTTCTCAATACAACTCGCCTTGTTTAGCTTGATTGCGCTGGGAACTGGCTTTAACAGCCTGTTTGCCGTCTTTTACGACAGTAAAGACACCAAGCTTTACCTCTCTTTACCGGTCAAGTCAGAGGAAGTCTATCTGGCTAAGCTACTAGCCGCTCAGCCTGCTATTCTGACCTACCTCATTCCTCTCTTGTCTCTACTAGCCATCGCCTACTGGCAGATTGGCTCGCCAGTCATTGCAATAGTATTGACACTTCCTATGTTTTTACTCTTGCTACTGGCCATCAATACGGTGTCACTCCTTCTTCTGGATAGAATTGGTCAAGTCCTTGAAAAAAGTCGCCATAAAAAAATCATCTCAACAGGTCTAGTTGTGCTATCAACTCTTCTGTCTGTTGGTCTAATTTTTTTAGTGCAAAGTAGCTCAACTAGTGTTCGTCTGTCTGACGACGGTGGTCTAATCACGGCTAAGATTCCTTACTTTATTGGATTTTATCATGTTGTGTCAAACCCATTTAGCCTCGATAGTGTCCTGCACTTCTGGCTACCTAATGCCCTCCTGCTTGCCTTGGTCATCTATATTCTAAAACGAGTTATTCCGACATACTTTGACCAAATGCTAAAAATCAGTGCCAACCAAGGGCAGGTGACACGCAAAAAACGAACAAACTCAAAAGAATACAGCCTAAAAGAGGCCATCGTTCGTCATCATCTTAGTACGATAAAAGACGGCAACTTGCTCATGCAGGCTTTCTTGATGCCTTTGATTGTCGGGTTTAGCGGCTTGATGCCCATTGTCGGCTCTAAGGGTACTGATTTTTCAGTTATTGCGCCGAGTTACTATGGCACTGCTTTGATTTTAGGTTTAATGCTAGGCGCATTGACAACTGGTGCGACAAGCCTCTTGTCTGTAGGGATCTCCCTCGAACGGGAAAATCTAAACTTTATCCGCACCCTACCGATTAATTTTATTAGCTTTTTACAGTCAAAATTTTATACCCTTCTCTTGGTTCAAATCGTTCCAATTCTCGCACTTCATATTCTAGGTGGACTGATACTCAGACTATCCCCACTCCTCATCCTTGCTTACACCATTGGTTATTTGGCAGCCGCTTATTTAGTCGGTCTAAGGGCTTACCGACGAGATTACAAGCTCTTAGACCTTAACTGGCAAAACATTAACCAGCTCTTTAGCCGTGGCCATGGTCAGTGGGTTGTCGCTTTTACCATGCTTGGGGTTATGTTTCTTGGAATGTTCATTATCATTGGCTCAATCATTATGAGTAGCTTTGTCTCAGCTCACCTGATTAGCGCAGGACTGACCGCCCTCGCTTTCGTCATTCTACTCATCGCCTATTGGTTTGTCGGTCGCGGTTTCTGGAAAACATTTGAATAAACCATGGATAACTAAAAAAAGAAGTGAGGTCACTTCTTTTTTTAGTTATCTAAGGTTTGTGCTGCGGTAATGATTGACAGCTTGTAAATGTCTTCTGAACTTGATCCGCGTGATAGGTCATTAATTGGTTTGTTAAGACCTTGTAAGATTGGACCAACGGCTTCAAACATTCCCAAGCGTTGCGCAATCTTATAGCCGATGTTCCCTGACTGCAGGTCTGGGAAGATAAAGACGTTTGCCTGACCGGCAACTGGGCTATCAGGAGCTTTGAGTTTAGCTGTAGCCTCAACAAAAGCTGCGTCAAACTGGAGTTCACCGTCCAAGGCCAAGTCAGGGCGAGATTCTTTTGCCAGACGAGTCGCTTCAGCAACTTTTTCAACCTGAGCACCGCTACCACTTCCCATCGTTGAGAAACTGAGCATAGCAACTTTAGGGTCAATGTCAAAGATTTTTGCAGTATCAGCTGTGCTGATTGCAATTTCAGCTAATTCTTGAGCATTTGGATCAATGTTAATCGCACAGTCAGCAAAAATGTAACGTTCATTAGTATTTTCACGGTTCATCAGAAAAACGCCTGAAGTCCGTGAGATACCTGGTTTTGTCTTAATGATTTGTAGGGCTGGACGAACCGTATCCGCTGTTGAATGAATAGCACCAGAAACCATCCCGTCTGCCAAGCCCATTTGCACTAGCATCACGCCAAAATAGTTCACATCACGCAAAATCGTTTCAGCATCTTCTGGGCTGACTTTGCCTTTACGAATCTCAACAAAAAGCTCTTTCATCTGATTAAAATCAGCATAGTCATTTGGGTTGATAATCTCGATACCAGGGTTAGCAAAGCCAAGGTCTGTCAATAAGCTATGAACATCCCGAGGATTACCAAGGATAATTGGCTCAGCCAGACCTTCAAATTTCATACGAGCTGCGGCACGAACCACACGATGGTCATTGCCCTCAGGGAAGACAATCTTGATGTGCTTACCAACAATTTTCTGCTTTAATTCACCAAATAAATTCCGAATTTCCATCTCGAACTCCTTGTTCCTATGTTTTATCTTTGGTCAGTGGGTATCCGCTTTCCAACAGTTTCTATAATAACCTTTTCCATGTCATCTGTCAAGTTTGAGCTCAGATTGATTTGTTTCTCCTCAAAGGGGTGAAAAAAACTCAGGGAATGACAGTGCAAGGCCTGCCGATGAATGCCATAGGATAAATTTCCTCCATACAAATCATCTCCCAGCAAAGGGTGACCAATGTGAGAAAAATGTACCCTAATCTGATGTGTACGCCCGGTATGGAGTTGAATATCCACCAACTTTACCGCTCCATAACGCCCAATCACTTGAAAGCTAGTATGGGCTGGCTTGCCAGAGTCATGAACCCGTCTGGTGATAATAGATTCCTCATCACGAGCAATCGGTGCTAAAATATCACCCTCATCTGGAAGTTCTGCTTCTCCTTCGACGAGGGCGTAATACCGCTTTTGGATAGTTTTGGACTGGAGCTGTTTGTCCAGCCTAGCATGCGCATAGCCGTGCTTGGCAAAGAGCATGAGCCCACTGGTGTCACGATCTAATCTGGTCACGATGTGCACTTGCTGATTAGGATAATTTTGGCTTACCAGATAATATTTGACAAAATTGGCGATGGTGTTGCTGTGAATGGCACTCGGTATGGACGCATAGCCAACAGGTTTATCAATGGCTAGAAAATGGTCATCTTCATAAACGATGGTCAGAGGGTGCTCGATAGCCACCAAATTTTCAAAAGCTACCTCATCAGGAATATCAACTGTTACCACATCTCCGATGGATAGTTGGTAAATCGCATTTTGTGCTTGCCCATTGACCCAAATCCCACCACCTCGGAACTTGATTTTTGCCAAAAGGCTTCGGGAAATATCTTGCGCCTTTAGAAAGGTCTTGACTTGACAGATCCTATCCGCGGTAAAGGTGAATCTCATCTATCCAAATCTCCTAAGAAGGCATCTTTAACCCGTTGCCAAAAACTGGTATGCCAAGGGGTCGAAACAAAATGAACCTTTTGAGGACTTATCTGATACTCTATTTTAACAATGTCCTTATAGGTATAGGTTTTGTTATCGACAGAAACGATGTAGCGCCCAGTTTTTTTAGGATAGACCTCAATATGGTCTTTTTTAGGCACAATCATCGATGAACCGATGCTACGGTAAACCCGATTGTTAATACTAGCAATCTCAGTCAGTTGAAGCGCCTCAATAGTCGGATGAAGAACTGCACCACCGAGTGATTTATTATAAGCTGTAGAACCAGTCGGAGTAGCCACTAATAGCCCATCACCACGAAAACGCTCTAATTTGACATTATGAACAAGCACATCAGCGACCATGGTTTTTTCAATCCGCTTAATGGTTGACTCATTGAGAGCAAGTCCGCGAATGCGCCTACCATCAGCTAAGGCGATGGAAACTTGAAGAACTGGATAAGAAATTTTCTCCCCTGTATCCTCGCGCAAAGTGGTAATCAATTCATCCACCTGATGTTCCAGATAGTCTGTGTAAAATCCCAAATGACCAGTATGGATACCAACAAATCGCACATGGTCTAACTCATTTTCATACGTGTGAAAGGCCGATAACAGAACCCCGTCACCACCGATAGTAATAACGATGTCGGGTGATTTTTTTGTCAGGTAAAACCGCTCATCCTCACGGAGTGTTGTAAATAATTTGTTGGCAATTTTCTTGCTTTGAAATTTATGGTTGGCAATGATTGCCACACGTTTAACGGTAGAATTCGTCTGTATCATCACTATTTCCAACCCCATCACTCAATGTTCCCACAACAGGGTCAAAGAGCAACTGAGCCTCTCTAATATCGTCTCTAATTTTACTCATTTCATCGTCCAACTCACGGGCAATTCGAGCGGTCACCTCCAAACGGTGGCGAATTTCATCTGGAAAATTACCTTGGTACTTGTAATTCAAGGAATGCTCAATCGTCGCCCAAAAGTTCATCGATAAGGTCCTGATTTGAATTTCAACATTGACCTCACGCCGACCTTTTATGGTTTCGACAGGATAGGTGACGATCACGTGATAAGAACGATAGCCACTGTCTTTCATATTAGCGATGTAGTCTTTTTCTAAAATCACCGTCATGTCTTGCCTTTGACGAAGGAGCTCAACAACCTTGTAAACATCGTCAACAAACTGTACCATGACACGTAAACCAGCAATGTCCTCGATACCTTCTGAAATGTCAGCTAGGTCAACCTCATAGCGCTCCATCTTTTCGACGATACTCTCCACAGACTTGACCCGACCCGTCACAAACTCAATAGGCGAATGTAAGCCCTGCTTACGAAACTGCTTGCGAATCCCCCTTAATTTAATCTTTAATTCCCCCACCGCTTGGATATATGGATCTAAAAATTCTTCCCATTCAAACATCTCGACACTCCTTTCATGTACAAGAGCTTCATTTTGTAGTAAAATGAACGTAACACTTTATTATACCACAGATTAGCTATTTTCGAGAGGAAAGTGATGACCAATTTAGAAATTGAATACAAGACACTGCTGACCATCGATGAGTTCAGACGACTAGATGGCCTGTATCAGCAATTCAAACCGATTCAACAAACAAACTACTACATAGACAGTGCAGACTTTATCCTCAAGTCAAAACGCCTGTCGCTTCGCATAAGAACTTACGTTGACCGTGCTGAGTTAACCTTGAAAATTCCTCAAGATATTGGAAATCTCGAATTTAACCAGTCGCTGGACTTAGAGACTGTCAAGTCCCTTAAACAAGAGTTTATCATACCTGATGGACTGATTAGAGACAAATTATTAGAAAAAAAGGTTCCTTTAGATGCACTCTCTATCTTGGGGCATTTGACCACCAGACGGCGAGAGGTTCCTTTGGACATCGGCTTGCTCGCTATTGACAGCAATATTTACGCTGACATCAAAGATTATGAGCTGGAACTTGAGGTGACTGATGCTGAGCAAGGACTAGCTGATTTTGAACGTTTCTTAGACAAACACCAAATCAACTTCAAGTACGCCAAAAGTAAAGTAGCACGATTTGCTAGCACCTTGAAAAAGAAATACTAGGAGGACAGCTATGCATCATTTAGGAACTTCTGAGATTGAAACGCAGCGGTTATTACTCAGACCATTGACCCTAGTTGACGCTGAACAGATGTACAAAAACTGGGCTAGCGATGAGGACGTTGCACGCTTCGTGACCTGGGACACCCACGCCAGTCTAGCAGACACTCGAGAACTCCTGTCTCTCTGGACCAAACAGTACGACAGGCCCGATTTTTATAACTGGGGCATGGTTATCAAGGAAACTGGACAGCTTATTGGCACCTTTAGTTTTGTGGCCGTCTCTGAACGAGACAGCATGGCAGAGCTCGGCTATTGTATCGGTAAACACTGGTGGAACAAGGGCTACGTTACAGAAGCTGGACAAGACCTGCTTGCCTTTGGTTTTAATGAGATGGGGCTTAACCGCATCCAGGCTGTTCATGATGTGCGCAATCCTGCTTCTGGGCGCGTGATGGAGAAACTAGGGATGACGCATGAAGGTGTGATGCGACAAGTACGGTTAGTCAAAGGAGTGCTTGTCACACTGGCGCTGTATGCTATCCTTGCAGAAGACGTTCAGAGGTCTTGAGATACAGCACAAGCTCCTGCTCCTAACAGGACAACGTGATATCACAAGTGCTTACGCAATACGTTTGTCTGCCAAATATCATGAATTTTTCTAAATATGTTCTAGTAAAAGGCTTGCCAGGTCACCTGTGGTGCAAGTCTTTTTCTTCGTGTGTTTGTCATCTTCTCCCAAGAAAAGATAAGACAAAATCAGATTTTTTTGGTAAAATAAAACTAATCGAAACAAAAGGAGTTGACTATGGCAGAGCGCTATGCTGATAAACAATTAAAACTTTTCTCCCTGACCTCAAACCCTGAGATTGCTGAAAAAATTGCTACCGCAGCAGGGATTCCCTTGGGGAAATTATCTTCGCGTCAATTTTCCGATGGGGAAATCATGATTAACATTGAAGAAAGTGTCCGCGGAGACGATATTTACATCATCCAGTCGACCAACAGTCCTGTCAATGACTACCTCTGGGAACTCTTGATTATGATTGATGCCTGCAAGCGAGCCAGTGCCAATTCGATTAACGTGGTTTTGCCATACTTTGGCTACTCTCGTCAAGACCGTATCGCCAAAGACCGTGAACCGATTACTGCCAAGCTTGTTGCTAATATGCTGGTTAAGGCTGGTGTCGATCGCGTCTTAACACTTGATTTGCACGCCGTGCAAATCCAAGGATTTTTTGATGTGCCAGTAGATAACCTCCTAACTGCTCCGCTATTTGCCAAACACTACATCGATATGGGGCTAAGGGGCGATGAGGTGGTCGTGGTAAGTCCTAAAAACTCTGGTATCCGTAGGGCAAGGGCACTGGCTGAAGTTCTTGAAGCACCTTTAGCCATTATCGACTATGCTCAAGATGATGCGATGCGTGAAGAAGGCTATATCATCGGAGATGTTGCTGGTAAGCAAGCTATTTTGATTGACGATATTTTGAATACTGGTAAGACCTTTGCGGAAGCTGCCAAAATTGTCGAACGTGGTGGAGCGACAGAAATTTACGCTGTGGCTAGCCATGGCTTGTTTGCTGGCGGTGCAGCTGAAATTCTTAATGCTGCTCCGATTAAAGAAATCTTAGTGACCGACTCTGTTAAGACAAAAGAAAAAGTGCCAGAACACATCACTTATTTGACGGCTAGTGAGCTCATTGCCGATGCCATTATCCGCATCCACGAACGTCAACCACTCAGCCCTCTCTTTGTCTACCATGACGATGAGGATACGGATTACTAAGATGATTTATCTAGATTATGCCGCAACCAGCCCCTTGTCAGAAGCTGCCATCCAAGCGATGACGACCACCATGTCTGAAACTTTTGGCAACCCATCTAGCTTACACGCTCTTGGACGACAGGCAAGCAAATTACTAAGGGAAAGCCGGCAGTTACTTGCACAGTTGCTTGGCGCTAATGCTGATGCGTTTATTTTCACCTCTGGTGGAACAGAAAGCAATAACCTCGCCCTCAAAGGCTATGCTTTAGCTAATCAAAACAAAGGTAAACATATCATTTCCAGTCAGATGGAGCACCATGCTGTACTTGATGTCTTGGCTTATCTACAGGAACGTTTTGACTTTGACGTAACGCTCTTACCACCATCTGAGGACGGTACGATTTCTCCTCAACAGGTTGAGGAAGCCTTACGACCTGATACCATTTTAGTCAGCATCATGTGGGCCAATAATGAAACTGGGCATCTCAATCCTATCCGTGAAATAGGCAACCTTTTAGCCAACCATCAAGCCGTTTTTCATGTGGATGCTGTTCAAGTCGTTGGTAAACTACCGATTTCCCTAAATCATTTACCGATTGACTTCCTCTCTGCTTCTGCTCATAAATTTTATGGGCCAAAGGGTGTCGGTTTTCTCTATGCTAAAACAAAGGCATTTGACAAACTCCTACACGGTGGCAATCAAGAAGCCGGTCGCAGAGCCTCAACTGAAAACTTAATCGGCATCTCAGGGATGGTTGCTGCCCTAGCAGCTTGCACGGAACAACTAGAGCAACATCTAGCTACTGTTCACCATCTCAAACAGGAATTATTGCAACAACTGAATCATCCGCGCATCACGTTAAACAGTCCTGACGAGGCCTTGCCACACGTGATTAACTTATCAATTGATGGAGCTAACAACGCCCTGCTGCTCACCCAAATGGATTTGGCAGGTTTTGCCATCTCAAGTGGCTCAGCCTGCACTGCTGGGAATGTCGAACCCAGCCATGTCTTAATCGCCCTATACGGTGACAAGTCCCCAAAAATCACACAGTCAATCCGCATCAGCCTGTCTCATCACACCACCTTAGAAGAGATAACCGCTTTTGCCACTACCTTAAAGAAAGTAATTGGATAACTTATGGCTTTTGAACAAACTATTTCATTAAAAGATTGCAAGTACCGCTATACCATCAACCCAGCGGTCAAGCCCTATACCTTACGAGACACAACCTTTACCCAAACCAAAGTCGGCAATTATGAACTCACCCGTTTGTTGGAGGAGTTGCCCAATTCAGGTAATGGTTTTCCGCTCAAGCTCATCATCAATGCTGATTTGACCGGAGCCAAGCTGAACATCACTGACCGTTCTGGTCTTCGTTTGGTTAATATTTTCAAAAATCCTGAGCACAAAATGCATCAAGACAAGTTCTACTTTTTGATGGATAGCTTAGTGGAACGTGGTATTTTTACTAAAACAGAACAATAGAAAGGTGACAACATGTTAGTTATTACTTACCTCAACTCGTCACAACAACCCTTTGAGCTCAAATATGACAGCTATGAGGACTATGAGCGTTCTCAATTGACCTGCTCTGCACCATTAGCTGACCATTACAAGGTCACCAAAGTTACCTTAAACGGTCATGACATCGACTATACTGGTCAATTTGGCGACCTCTACTTCTACCTGATGAAACTGGACAGAAGTCAATATAATTAGTAAATAGGCTGGGACTTTTTGTCCCAGCCTATTTAACATTAATCCTATTCGATATTTAAACAAAACACAGTACCCTATGCTTCCATCTTTTAAGATTTAGACTGTCCTACTAGACCGTGCAAGGCTTTGACAACGACGTTTTTTTAGCTGACCTAGTTCTATATCGCTTATTTTTACTGTCTATAAAGTTTGCCATTTCGAAGTAAATAAGTAACGTGACATAAGTCAGAAATATTTTCTGAGATATGGGAAGTCATAATGACCAATCGGTCAGCTGCTTGTCCATAAGAACGGATAAGGTCCTTTGTCAAGGCTACACTTTGCTCATCCAAAGCGTTCATCAGCTCATCTAAGAGCAAAATCTTTGGCTGATGGATAAAAGCTTGAATAAGCGCTAGCTTTTGCTTGGTTCCCAAGGAGAGATTTTTATAAGCGATTGTCTTAAATTTTCCTAGACCATAATAATCAATCCAGTAGTCGATGCTCTCGTCTGTAATCTTGGGAGAGAGGTGTTTTAAGAGTTTCAAGTTCTCTAGCAAGGTCAGATAAGGTAAACATTCGACATGTTCAATTACCAATACAACTTTGTGAATTTTAACGTTGCTTTTTTCACAAACTTTATTTATAATAGGACATAGATTATGTTTAAGGAGCTTGTGATGTCAGATAAGACGATTCCAAATGCGACAGCTAAACGACTGTCTCTGTATTACCGTATTTTCAAACGATTTAATGCTGAAAAAATCGAACGCGCCAACTCTAAGCAAATTGCCGAAGCTATGGGGATTGACTCTGCGACTGTTCGCCGTGATTTCTCTTACTTTGGTGAACTGGGGCGCCGTGGTTTTGGCTATGATGTCAAAAAATTGACCGATTTCTTTGCAGATATTCTCAACGACAAGGCCGTGACAAACGTGTTGATTGTCGGTGTTGGAAATATCGGTAGGGCTCTCTTGCACTACCGTTTCCATGACCGCAACAAGATGAAAATTACCATGGCATTTGATACCGACGAGAATCCAATGGTCGGAGGAACCATTGGTGACCATGTTCCGATTTACGGGATTTCAGACATCAAAAAACATCTGATGGGCACAGATATTGAGACTGCTATTTTGACTGTTCCAAGTGTGAAGTCACAAGAAATTGCAGATATTTTAGTCGATGCTGGTATTAAAGGCATCCTGTCTTTCTCACCAGTTAATCTCGATGTCCCTGATGACGTGATTGTCCAGTATGTGGACTTAACGAGCGAACTTCAAACCTTGCTCTACTTTATGAACCGTCAAAAAGAGAGTTAAGCCTCTCCTGACAAAAGGAGTGTGACGCCTATCACCCCAAGGCTGATAAGAGCGTCCTACTCCTTTTTAGTTTATATTTTCCTATCACTGTTATCATAAATCGCTATTTTACAGACGTCAACTCTTATGCTATACTGGACAAATAACTCACAAGATAAGGATAATTTATGACAAAACCTCTCATCGGTATTTTTGCCAATCAACGCCTCAACACCGCACTTGATAATATTCCGTGGACCTATGTCCCAACAGGGTTTGCTAAAGGGGTTGAAAAAGTTGGCGGTATTCCTCTCGTCTTTCCAATGACCACACAAGACGATCTTCTATCAACTTATGTGCAGTTGGTTGATAAACTCATTCTCATTGGTGGGCAAAATATTGACCCTAAATTCTACGGGCAAGAAAAAGATGCCTTTGAAAATGACTACAGTTTGGAACGTGACCTCTGCGAGTTGAAAATCATCGCGTTAGCCAGACAACACCAGAAACCTCTGTTTACGGTTTGCCGTGGTACTCAACTGGTCAATGTCGCTCTTGGTGGCAATCTCCATCAAGATATTGCTAGCCACTGGCAAAGTGACTTGCCTCATGTCAAGACACACCAGATTGCGATTGAACAGGATTCTTTGCTGGGCAAGGTCTATGGGCAACGTGCGCACATCAATTCTTATCATCGTCAAGCCATTAACAGGCTCGCTGATGGCTTACGCGTGGTGGCACGTGCTGTGGATGACCAAACTATCGAAGCTGTCGAGTCTAGCCTGCCGAATTTCCGTTTCCTAGGCGTCCAGTGGCACCCCGAGTTGCTGCACGAGGTCAGCCAAGAAGACGAGCGGTTGTTTGATTACGTCGTTAACCAATTATAAATACCTGTGACTGGATTATCTATTCAGTCACATTTTTTTCAATGGCAGTTAGATTAGTCAAGATAAAAAAGCGTAAGGACCATGACTTAACAGCCTTATTGGCTGCTTTTACTGGCTATTACGTCTGATCCCCTTCCAGATTTTAGGGATGAGACTTGACAGTTGAAGAACACCAGCCACTTTGAAAGGGTATCACGATAAGACTAATTAGGTTCAAAAGGTTTCTTGTTTAGTTTAAAACATCTCCTTCTTCTCTAAAGCTATAATACTGTCGTTTACCCACAATCAGATGATCTAGCAGAATAACCCCCAAATCATCACAGCAGCGTTTTAATTTTTGGGTGAATTGTTTGTCCTCAGGACTAGGTCTGCAGACACCGGATGGGTGATTGTGAATAACAATGACTGACGTCGCCATGCTACGGCAAGCATGGTAGAGAATTTCCCTCGGTTCAGCAACGGAACGCCTCACACCACCAATAAAAACGGTCTCGCGATGGATAATCTTATTTTGACTGTCCAGATAAAGAGCTACTAAATGCTCCTGCTTCTTATCTCCTAGCTCTGCCATCATTTTCTTAGCTAACCCTTGACTGCTGAGAACACGATCTAGGCGAGTAAATTCAGCATCTTTGATGCGGCTAGCAAGCTCGATAATCGCCTTGAACTCAATCGCTTTGACTTGCCCGATGCCTGGCAAGGCTTGTAATTCTTGAACAGATAAGGTTTTTAGATCAGCCAGATTGGTCAAGCGCGCCAGGATTTGATTAGCAATATTAAAAACAGGTTCGCCTCGTGTGCCTGTTCGCAGCAAGATAGCTAGCAACTCTTGATTGCTCAGCTGTTCAGCACCGTAAGCTAACAATCGCTCTCTGGGTAGTAAAGGGGCCTGCGCAAATTCAACAGAATACATAAAAATTCCTCCACACGATTATTCGCAATGGAGGACTGATTTTAAGACAAGGTGGTCTTATTTTTTTTATGAATGTAATCTTTCAAGATTTGATAACAACTAGCTGCGACCGGAACAGCAACTAGCATACCTAAAATCCCTGCAACAGCACCACCGATAGTGATCGCAACCAGCACCCAAATGGCAGGTAGACCGATTGACTCGCCCACCACACGTGGGTAGATAAGGTTGCCCTCGAATTGTTGGAGCAAGACTACAAAAATAACAAAGATAATCGCCTGTTGAACAGACTGGGTCAAAATCAGGATGGTCCCGATGGTTACTCCAATATAAGCACCAACAACCGGGATAATCGCTGTAAAGGCAATCAGAAGGCTAATCGTCCCTGCATAAGGGAGTTTCAAGAGACTCATGCCTATAAAGGTCAAACTCCCCAAAATCACCGCTTCTAAGCTCTGACTGACAAAAAAGCCACGAAACCGCTGGTCAAAGATGCCAATCAAATAGTAAATGGTCTTAGCAAATTTTCCGGTGAAGGTATCAATCAGCAAGGAAAACTGGCGTCCCAAACTCTCTTTACTTGCCAGAACATAGATGGAAAAAATTAAACTGATAAAAACAGTCATGACAGTGTTCGCAATGGAGGTAGCAGACGTCAACATGCTGGTTAAAATGTTTAAGACCTGATTCAGGAGTTGCTGACTATAATTAGCAATCTGCTGGCTCAAATCCGTATTCGCACCCGTTTTTTCAAGCAACTCTTGCACCCACGGTTTCTCCTGCAGATCAGCAATCACCTCTCTAATATGGTCAATATCCACTGTTAGTAAGGTCTTAATACTTGAAATCAAATCGGGCAAAACCACGCTAAAAATGATGAACACGAGTAAGATGAAACTGAGATAAGACAGTAAAAGAGAGACCGACTGTCGCCACTTAGGGGCTTTTTGTTTAAAAAGAATCTGCCATAATTTCTCATAGGCTTTCATGACAATATTGACAATATAAGCAATACCAGCTCCTAGCAAGAAGGGCTGTGCAGCCTTGAAGCCTGTATCAACTAAGCCTGCCGCACTTGACCAATAGGTCCATAGCAAAAAGCAAGATAAAAAAGATAGAAAAACAGTTAGCACAACTGATTTATTAAAATTCATAGCATCTCCTTCACACTTAAATTTTAGTGAGCACTTCTCGTTCAATAACGCTCAGAACGCCATGATCACGATGATTTGGCGCTAGAAAATGAGCTGCTTCTTTCACTGCATCTGGAGCATTGTCCATTGCATAGGAATGATGAGCCAGTTGAAGCATTTCAATATCATTGCCCCCATCACCAAATGCCATGAGGTCTTCTGCTGAAACACCCCATTTATCCAAGAGATGTTGCAGACCCCAAGCCTTGTGTAAACCTGTTTCGATAACGTCAACTGATCCATATCCGCTGGTTGTGGCAGTCAAATTTCCTGAGAAATGAGTGTTAAAGCCCGTAATGATGTCATCACACTGTTCTTCTGGTAACATCATACCCAGTTTTAAGATCGGTTCATCAGGCAACTCAGAAAAACTGGTCAAACGTTTGATGCGAGATAAAAAGAGCGCCATTTGTTCAGCTTCGATAGCGAAATGATTAAACGGAAAATGAGCATTTTCCAACAGATAAAGACCGTTTGCAGTGGTGATAGAAATGCAATAATCAGACTGCTTGTCCTGATAATAAGCTAGAAAATCAGCAACTAACTGCCTGTCCATTGTCCTGCGCACCAGCTCTTCACCACGATCAATCACATGACACCCATTGTCTGCAACAAAGGCAATCCTATCTAAAAAACCCTCAAACATCAAGGACAAACGTCCCATATTATTCCCACTAGCCACAACAAATCGGATGTCTTGATGATCTAGCTCTTTTAAGACTGTTTCAAATCGTTCACGATCATAAAGTCCCCTATGATCTAAAAATGTGCCATCCATATCTGTTGCAATTACCTTAACCATACTCTATCCTTCTTTTCAACTCATACAACTAACATAGCTATTTAGTTAACTAACATTATACCACACAAGTGAAAAAAGCGTGCCAGTTGGCACACCATAAACACTAATATTTATCTGCTTGGCTCATCGTACATGTATTGGTGTTTCCTGAGTTAGGTAAAGGTAATACTGATCACCAACCTTGATGATATGCCCATCAGCCACGTCACTAACGATATCCTCTTGCTTTAAGACATAGGCAGGATCATTTAGTACTAAATCTTTACTAATCAACGCTTCAAAACCTACCTTACCATTGTAAAAGTGGTAGTGGTCACCGTGACTTGTGACATACCCCTCATCTGTCACCTGCACCACAATCTGCTCTGCGTGATTCCCTTCAGCTTCTGCCACGTCTTCTGGACTTAACTGACTGTCCTTCTCCTGGGAAATAGCTGAGCTGGTTGCTGTTGATTCAACATAGGAGACACGATGATTAGCTGACTCTTGAGAACAAGCTGTCAACACCAGCAAGCAAACCAATGGTAAAAACTTAAACAAATTATATTTCATTCTTCCTCCGTCGCTAAAACATCTGCTAAAATCGTCAAATTAGCCTCTAAATTCTCTAAAAACGTCAAATCATTCTTAGGATCTGCTTCCAAGGTGTTCAACTCCTTAAATTGAACTGCTGTTGAGGTTGCCAAGGATTTTGCTAATTTGTCCGAAACTCCTTGTTCAACAAAAATCGTCTTAACCCCGTAGGTTGTGATGAATTCTTTGATCTCCGCCAGCTGACGAGGACTAGGCTCTTGAGCAGACACGCCCGTGATACCAAGTTGTTTCAAACCAAAGCGTCTGGCAGTATAGGAGAACGCCGTGTGCTGGGTAACAAAGGTTTTTTGTCGACTACTCTCAAATCGCTGCTGGAATGTCTCAGCCAGAACATCAGCCTTATCTTTGAGAGCCTGAGCATTTTCTTCATAAACGAGACGATTGCTGGGATCAATCTGACTGAGTTGCTCTGCTATGGCCAGGGCTTCCTGACCAACCAAGACAGGGTCTAACCAAGTATGTGGATCATAGAGGCTACTGTCATCCATCCCTTCCTTAACAACAAACTTTTCTAAACCCTCAACCCGCTCTAGTGGCAAGGTTTTGGATACCTCTAACACACGAACCGAGGAACCTTTCAAATTGGGGTCCAATCGACCAGCCCAACTCTCTAAAATGTGGGAGTGGTAAATAAAAACATCGGCATCATAAATGGCTCGGACGTCACTCACAGAAGGCTCAAAATCGTGGATACCTGCTGCTGAGTTAATCATGCGAACATCGTTAATGTCCCCAGATACTTCACTGACCAAGGCGTACATGGGGTAAAAACTAGTGACAATCTTTAGCCCTTTTTTCTCAATATTCTGATCTGGCTGAGCACTGCAACCAACTAAAGCAATTAAACTAACCAAATAAAAAAACCAGCGCACGCGGGATGCCATCATCTTCTCCTTAATCAGTAAACTACCAGTTAAGAATAGTGTACCAGCTCCCCAAACAAATGTCAATCAGAAAAACAGCCCAACTAGAGGATGGTGATGGCTAACCATCTCAATCTTGTTGAGCTGCTGTTTAGTAATCCTGTTCTTTTTTGGATAGGGAAAGGGCTACAGGTTAAACTGGTGACGACAAGGCTAGCTAGCAATGTCGTCACAAATCTCGTTCTAAACGGATCACCCTTAATAAACTTAATCAAGTGTTCGATGCGATCTTAACCTTAGGCTGTTAATAGATTTCAGCAGCTAGATAAAATTGGTTTTGCTGCTAGTCCTATTTCCGATACATCTTAAATTGTAGGAACAAATCGTTATAGATGCCCAGCCATTTCTGACCAAGGTTATCGTAAACTTCTAGCTTTTCAACGGTTTCCTGACTAGGGTAAAAGGCCTCGTCCTCAGTAATCTCAGCAGGCAAAAGTGCCTTTGCCTTGGTATTTGGTGTGGCGTAACCGATATACTCCGCATTCTGGGCGGCCACTTCTGGTCGCAACATGAAATTGATAAAGGCATAGGCTTCTTCTTCGTGTTTGACCGTTTTAGGGATAACAAGATTATCAAACCAGAGGTTGGAGCCTTCGCTTGGGACCACATAAACCAAGTCCTCGTTGGCATCCAGCATCTCACTGGCCTCTCCTGAGAAGGTCACGCCAATAGCTGCATCCCCCTGAATCATATACCCCTTGAGCTCATCAGCCACGATGGCCTTGATGTTTGGTGTCAGCTGGTTGAGCCGCTCAGCAACAGCTGTCAGCTCTGCCATGTTCTTTGAATTAAGACTATGGCCCATGCTGTTCAGCCCGAAGCCCATGACCTCACGCGCCCCGTCCACCAGAATAATGCTGTTTTCAAAGTCAGGATTCCAGAGATCCTCCCAGTGAGCGATTTCCTCATCAATCAGGCTAGTATTGTAAATAATCCCTACCGTTCCCCAAAAATAAGGAATGGAGTAGTCATTACTTTCATCGAAACTCTTGCCCAAAAACTCCTGACCGATGTGCTCTAGCCCCTCCAGTTTAGACTTATCCAGCTTGACCAAAAGGTCCTCGCGCCGCATCTTGTCAATCATGTAGTCACTCGGCACCGCGATATCATAGGTTGTCCCACCCTGCTTGATCTTAGTGTACATGGCTTCGTTACTGTCAAAGGTCTCATACTGCACCTGGATGCCTGTCTCTTCAGTAAACTGCTCCAACAACTCAGGGTCGATGTAGTCCCCCCAGTTATAGACCACTAGCTTATTGCCGCCTGTATCATTGGTCTTTTTCATCACGAGACTGATGGAAAATAGCAGAGCGACGATGGCGATAACACCCCCTAAAAAGGCATATAATCTACGCATGCTTGTCCTCCTTCTCTTGAGAGATAAAGTAGTAGCCAATCACCAGCAAGATGCTAAAGAGAAAGACGATGGTTGACAGGGCATTGATTTCAAGTGAAATCCCCTTACGCGCCCGAGAGTAAATCTCCACAGCCAAGGTCGAAAACCCATTTCCTGTCAAAAAGAAGGTCACCGCAAAATCATCCAGCGAGTAAGTAAAGGCCATAAAGTAGCCGGCTATAATCCCTGGGGTCAAATAAGGCAACATGACTTCTTTCATCATCTGAAAACGGCTTGCCCCAAGGTCATAGGCAGCGTTAATCATGTCAGCATTCATTTCTTTCAAACGCGGCAGAACCATGAGCACCACGATAGGAATCGAAAAGGCCACATGGCTCAGCAAGACAGAGACCATCCCCAGCTGAAACCCTAAAAAGGTAAAGAGCAAGAGAAAACTCGCTCCAATCATGACATCAGGCGCAACCATGAGCACGTTATTAGCAGCCAGAAGAGCATTTTGCGACGACTGTCGCAGCTGGTAGATGGTGATAGCCCCAAAGGTGCCAATCACCGTCGCTAAGAGAGCACTCAGAAAAGCCAGGAAAAAGGTCTCCACCAAAATCAACATGAGCCGACTGTCGCCAAACATGGTACCGTAGTGCTCCAAGGTCAGCCCAGAAAAGGCATTCATGTCCCCCCCAGCATTGAAAGAATAAACAATCAAGTAAACAATAGGGGCATAGAGAGTGACAAAGACTAAACCCAGATAAAGATTTGCTAATTTTTTCATTTCCGTCTCTCCTTTGTCACCCACATGGTCAAAATCATAGCCACAATCAGAACGACTCCGATGGTTGAACCCATCCCCTTGTTCTGCGTGGTCAAGAAGTGTTGTTCAATAGCCGTTCCCAGCGTAATCACTCGGTTACCACCAATCAGGCGGGTCAACATAAACAAGCTCAGACTTGGGATAAAAACCGATTGAACCCCTGATCGGACGCCATTAAGCGATAAGGGAAAGATGATCTTGCTAAAGGTCTGCACCTCGTTAGCGCCAAGATCTCGACTGGCATTGACCAAGTTCTGGTCAAGGTCGTCTAAGGCGTTAAAAATCGGCAAAATCATAAAGGGCAGCTCGATATAGCTAGCCACAAAAATGAAGGAAAAATCCGTAAACAAGATCTGCTGGGGACCAATCCCAATAAAGCTCAAAAAGCTGTTAATTCCTCCCTGCTGACCGAAAATCCCCATAAAAGCGTAAGCTTTTAGCAAGAGATTAACCCAAGTCGGCAAGATAACCAGCATGAGCCAGAGTTGCTTGTGCTTGAGCTTGGTCAAGAGGTAAGCTAAAGGATAGGCGATGACTAGGGTAATCAGGGTGATGACACCAGCGTAGAAGACCGAGTTAAAACTCATCCGCAGGTAGGTGTTACTGCTGAAAAAGGTCTGATAGTTGGCAAGTCCAAAGTTCCCTTGCACATCAAAGAGTGACTGCCAAAAAATCAAGGCAACAGGCGCAACAACAAAGAGAACCAGCCAAAGGTAGTAAGGCACAGCCAGGAAACTAGAGGTTTTCTTCATGACGTTCCTCCTCAATAGCATTGATGAGACCGTCCTCAACCTCCTCGACCTCGACATACTCCTCGATACGAGCATCAAACTCTTCTTCTGTCTCGTTGAGACGCATGATGTGGATGTCTTCTGGCTCAAAGTCTAGCCCAATGACCTCCCCGACAATAGCCTTTCTGGTCGAATGAATCATCCATTCGTTACCGAGGTCATCATAGGCGATAATTTCATAGTGAACCCCTCGAAAGAGCTGGGTATCAACCTTAACCTGCAACTTGCCCTCTTCTGGCAGGGTAATCTGCAAATCCTCTGGACGGATGACCACCTCAACAGGTTCATTAGGGCGCATCCCTCCGTCCACAGCTTCAAATTGCTTGCCGTTAAATTCCACCAAATAGTCCTTAATCATGGTAGCAGGCAAGATATTGGATTCGCCGATGAAAGTTGCCACAAAGTTGTTGATGGGCTCGTCGTAGATGTCAACTGGCGTTCCTGATTGGACAATCTCGCCTTCGTTCATAATAAAAATCCAGTCACTCATGGCAAGCGCCTCTTCCTGATCATGGGTGACAAACACAAAGGTGATGCCTAGACGCTGCTGGAGCTCACGGAGCTCATACTGCATCTCCGTCCGCAATTTCAAATCAAGAGCTGATAGGGGCTCATCTAGGAGCACCACCCGCGGTTGATTGATAATGGCACGGGCGATGGCTACCCGCTGGCGCTGACCGCCAGACAATTTCTGAATAGGTCGCTTATCATAGCCCTCCAGACGCACCATTTTCAGGGCTTCTGCCACACGGCGGTCAATCTCATCCTTGTCCACCTTTTTCAGCTTGAGCGGAAAAGCCACATTTTCATAGACGTTCATGTGGGGGAAGAGGGCATAGTTTTGGAAAACGGTGTGGACATCCCGCTTGTTGATTGGGACATCGTTAATCCGCTTGCCATCCAAATAGACATCACCGCTAGTCGCGTCAAGAAGTCCTGCAATGATGTTCAGTATGGTTGATTTTCCTGAACCAGAAGCCCCCAAAAGGGTATAGAACTTCCCTTCTTCTAGTTCAAAATTAATATTTTTCAGCACCTGCGTACCACTGTCCTCGAATGTCTTGGTGACATTCTTAAAGGCGATAATCGGTTGTGTCACTGCCTGTTTTCCTCACTTTGTCTTATTTCTATCGGACTAATCCACTCAAGAGGATTATCCCTTTTCTCCAATCACTCGTACTTCTGTCTCAAGCGCAATGCCTGTTCGTTCTTTCACGACAGCCTGCACATGGGCAATTAACTGTTCATAATCTTGGGCAGTGCCATCAGCCACATTAACCATAAATCCTGCATGTTTGGTTGAGACTTCAACACCACCGATACGGTGCCCTTTGAGATTAGCTTCCATGATGAGCTGACCTGCAAAATGTCCGACTGGTCGCTTAAAGACAGACCCACAGGACGGAAACTCCAGTGGCTGCTTGAGTTCGCGTAAATGGGTTAATCGCGCCATCTCTTGACTAATCAATGTGTAATCACCTGGTTTTAGGGCGAACTTAGCAGAGATAACGATATCGCCCGTTTCCTGAATAAGCGACTGGCGATAGCCAAAACGCATATCCTTAGCATCAAGGGTTTTTATCTCACCTGATTTGGTCATCACCTTGACAGATGAGAGGATATGAGCAATCTCACCCCCGTAAGCACCTGCGTTCATGAAAACCGCCCCACCGATGCTGCCAGGAATGCCACAGGCAAACTCGAAGCCAGTCAAACTGTGAAACTGAGCAACTTTGGTCGTTTCAATCAAGTTGGCTCCTGCTTCTGCTTCAATAACATAGCCATTAACCGTCACTGTATTGAATTTATCAAACATAATGACAAATCCACGAATACCCCCATCGCGAACGATGATATTGCTTGAATTTCCCAAAACCATCCAAGGAATGTTTTCCTGATTGGCAAAGCGAACGAGGCGTTCCAACTCAAATTTGTTTCTAGGAAATGCAAGGTAGTCAACCGGACCACCGACTTTTGTGTAGGTATAGGGTTTCAGTGGCTCGTCAAACCGAATATCGATACCTGCTAAGGTGTCTATGATGTGTTGTTTCATGTGTCGTTATTATTCTTTTCCGTGTCAAACTAATTGCACAAATAGAGCAATCTTATCTATTATACCAAAAGCTCAAGCATTTGACGAGCCTTGAGGTGATAAAAGATGTCGTCTCACTTGACCAATAAAATAAAGTGAGCCTGTAATGACAAAAAGATCTTCTTCTCTTGCTTCCTCCAACCGCGCTAGCCATTTTTCAAAAGACGCTACACGGGGATAGGCTTCAGGGTAAGCCTCTAGGGCATAGGCCTTGGGATAATCAAATGTCGTGACGGTCAGGTCAGCAAATCCCTGTAGCTGCTGCAACATAGAGTGAGCAGGCTTGGTATCTATGGCCGCAAAGAGAATATGAATCGTCTTGTCAGCATAATCTTGCTGTAAGACATCGACTAGAGCCTTGATGCTTTCATCATTATGGGCGCCATCAATCATGAGGTTTGGGAAGATAAATTCCGTCCGTCCCAACCAAAAGCTCTTGGCCAGAGCATTTTTGATGTGCTCATCAGTAAGATTTGGGTAAGTCTTTGCCAACAGGCGGCTGGTCATCAGCGCTAGACTAGCATTTGATACCTGGTGTTGACCTGGCATGGCCAATAGGAGATTTGTTAATTGCCCCTCTTCGTCAGAAAAGGTAAGGCCTGTGTCAGTCTCTGTGAGGTCAAAATGCTTGCCCTTTTCATAGACAGGACTACTCAAATCATTAGCGGTTTGGTAAAAAAGCTGGCGCACCTCCGAACGACTTTCAGCGAAAATCAGAGGTACTCCCTTCTTTAGCACACCAATTTTCTCGCCAGCAATCGCCAGATGAGTATCTCCTAGAAAATTCTGATGGTCAAGACCAATAGAGGTACAAATAACTGCCAGCGGGGTAAACACATTGGTCGAGTCATACCGACCACCCAAGCCCGCCTCAATCACCACTAAATCCACTGGATGTAAGCGAGCAAAGTAAATAAACATGATTAGGGTTATTAGCTCAAACTCCGTCACAGGACCAAAGTCCGTCTCGCTTTCCAAACGAGACACTACTGGCTGAAGGAGCTCAACTGCTTTAGCAAAATCCTCACGACTGATCATATGACCATTAACCGCTATTCGCTCTCTAAAATCCATGATAGACGGCGAGGTGAAGGTGCCGACAGTATACCCTGCCTCCTGAAAGATATGTCTTAGATAGTTAACCGTTGAACCCTTGCCATTTGTCCCAACCACATGGATGGCAGCTAGCTGATGTTGAGGGTTGCCGAGTTGCTCTAATAGCCACTGGACACGCTCTAAACCTGGCGTTATCCCAAAACTTAAGCTCGTTTTCAACCACTCAAAAGCCTCTTGAAAATTGATCATTCCTCTTCCTTTTTAAGTCTCTATAAACCCAAATCATCCAGCGCTAAAAAACAAGATAGAGGCGAGGACTTAAGTCCCAGCCTCTATCACAGTCATTGTTTGCGCTCGCTAAACATTAGAATTTCTTACGTTTACGAGCAGCTTCTGATTTGCGTTTGCGTTTCACAGACGGTTTCTCATAGTGCTCACGTTTACGCACCTCTTGAAGAGTACCAGCTTTCACAACCGCACGTTTGAAACGACGGAGTGCGTCGTCAAGTGACTCATTCTTACGGACAACTGTTTTTGACATATTTTTTCACCTCCTCAAGATAATGTAACATTTTCACGTTCTTAGCTATTCTACCGAAAAATAGCAGAGCTGTCAAGAGATTTGTAGACTTTTTTATAAAGAGTCTAGATGAGGCCAAAAATTTCTACCAAGCATGCCACATGACTATCTCTAACTCTTGCATCTAGTATCATCATGCATCCCTAAGCATCTGCTGGTCCAAAGACCACCTGACCGTCCTCAAATCGCTCAATCCGAGCCAGAGATGTCACCTGAACACCTAAATCTTCCAGCACTTGGCGGCCTGTTTGGAAGGATTTCTCGATAACGATGCCGACACCAGCTATGCTAGCTTGAGCCTGACTGATGATGTCGACAAGCCCCTTGGCAGCTTGGCCATTTGCCAAAAAATCATCGATAATCAAGACCTTATCCTCGGCGGATAAGAGCCGACCTGCAATCGAGACAGTGCTGGTCACCTGCTTGGTGAAGGAATAAACGTCAGCCGTTAAGATGCCCTCAGTCATGGTGATGTTCTTATGCTTTTTAGCAAAAATCATGGGAACACCCAGCGCCTCAGCAGTGTAGAGGGCAGGGCAAATCCCTGAGGCTTCGATGGTCACCACCTTTGTAATCCCACACTCAGCATAGGCAGTCGCAAAGACCTGACCGATGGCCTTCATCAGCTGGTAGTCCACTTGGTGGGTCAAAAAGCTATCAACCTTCAAAATGTTTTCCCCTAAAACACGACCATCCGCTAAAATACGTTCTTCTAATAATTTCATCATCCCCTCCTCTGCTCGTAGCCTTTTAGAGTTTACCCAATCTCTGCAATCACTTCAATCTCAATCTTGACATCACGCGGTAAACGAGCGACCTCAACGGCAGAGCGAGCGGGTACTTCTGCTGTAAAAGCCGTCTCATAAACACTGTTAAACGCCACAAAATCAGCCATATCTGCCAAGAAACAAGTGGTCTTGACAACCTTATTAAAACTTGTCCCCGCCTCAGTCAAAATGGCTTCCAGGTTCTTTAGAACCTGTTGGGTCTGTTCTTCGATGGTTGTGCCGACAATCTCTCCTGTCTCTGCTGACAAGGGAATCTGACCGCTGGTAAAGAGCAAATTGCCGACGACCTTAGCCTGGGCATAAGGACCGATAGCTGCTGGTGCATGAGGGGTGTTAATCGTTCTCATCGTTATCTCACTTTCCTGTTTTCTGTCTTCATTCTACAAAAAATAGCCGAAAATTGCAACCGTTAACGCCTTATGTTATAATGAATTATCACTAAAAATAAGGAGACTAAGATGATTACAAAAGAATTTTGCGCCGAAAACCTAACTGACCTCCACCGCCTGGTCGGAACGGACATCACCCGTGTTGAGCTCTGTGATAACCTAGCTGTTGGGGGAACAACTCCCAGCTACGGTGTCATCAAGGAAGCTGCTCGTTTCCTCCACGACAACCAGATTACTGTCGCAACCATGATTCGCCCTCGCGGCGGTGACTTTGTCTATAACGACATCGAGCTCCGTATCATGGAGGAGGATATCCTCCGCGCGGTTGAGCTAGAGAGCGACGCTCTAGTCTTTGGCTGTCTGACGCCGGATAACCGCATCGACACAGAGGCTATCGAGCAACTCTTGCCCGCTTGCCAAGGGGTAGACATGGTCTTTCATATGGCTTTTGATTTGGTACCAATAGCAGAGCAGACAACAGCCCTCGACCAGCTGATTGAGCTCGGTTTCAAGCGCCTTCTCCTTCATGGTTCAGAAAAACGTCGCAACATTTTTGACAACATCGATCATATCAAGACCTTGATTAGCCACGCTGACGGTCGCATCGAGATTCTCCTCGGTGGCGGTGTCAACAAAACCAACTATGCTGACTTGCTCGCACAGACAGGCACCAACCAAGTCCACGGCACTGGTTTGTTGTAACCAGCCAACAAAGCATACCAAAATGACCTTGCTTCTTCAAAGAGGCAAGGTCATTTCACTAGTTTAAGCTAACTTATTAGGTCGCTTAGCAACGTTTCCGACGATTAGCCAAACCTAAACTGCTCAAGAGCAAACCGATACCAGTTGCCACAGTCACAAAGTGAGACTGTTCTCCAGTTTTTGGCAGACCTGTCTTAGCCTCTGAGGTGCTAGGACGAGGTGCCTCTGATGAGAGAGCCTTCAGCTTGCCATCGACTGGTGAGGTTGTGCCTTGTGCCACTAATTTCTCAACTTCTACCTTGATTTTTGCCAGTTCTTGCTCAGTCTCAGCAAAAGCGATTTGCTCTGCTAATTGACCTTTCTGCTGGTCAGTGAGCTGGGACTGATCAACAGTCAGCAAGAGCTTGTGACGCTCTTTTGACAGAACAGTCGTCACTTCTGGTCTTGAGGTAGGTGTTCCTGGTTGAGGGGATACTACGTCTGGTTTTGGTGTCGTCCCATCTGGTTTAGGTGGGACTACTCCTGGTTGTGGTGTTGTCCCATCTGGTTTAGGTGGAACTACTCCTGGTTGTGGTGTTGTCTCTTCTGGCTTAGGAGATGGTGTTTCTGGTTCTGGCTGACTCGCTTGTGCTTCATAAACGACACCATAGTTTGAAAAATGACTAACTTTAAAGATAACTTGATTGAGCTCTTGATGCCACTCATGAGCTAGCTCTTCTACTGCTCCTGTTTCAGGCAAGAAGTAAATAATCTTCGTCACTTTCCGTCCAGGGATTACAGGCAGTGTTACCGTTGCTTCTGCCTTAATTTGGACGAATTTCCCGTCCTTATCTAAAGTCTTGATATCAAAGAGATCGATGTCTTGAGGCTTGATTTCTTCAGGTAATTTTTCTAAAATACTAGTCTCTGTAACCTTTTCTGCCTTGATTGAGGCAACAGCGTTAATGTCACTCTCCGTCACACGGACATAGATATCTGTATCAGACTGGGTTAAAATTTTACTTTGGTTATGGGTATTGATCGTCTCTGCTCCTTTTTTGTCAGCAATGACATAGACCCCTGTTGTCTCAGTGACAGGCACAGAATACCGTTTGTTATGATAAGGCTTAGGAGTGAGTTTGGTCAGCTGACCAGAGAGGGGCAGATAGTAGTAAACATCACTCTCCGATGTCAAGTCATAGTCATAGAATATCAAGTCAGTCTCTGTCGGCTTCACAAGGCGACCTGCTGAATCATGTAGTAAAACCTTATGAGTTCTCAGAGCTCGGTTCTGCAAGGCTTCTGGAACTCGTCCCAGTTCTGTCCAGATGGGGCTGGATGACAGGGTGTGAGCTTTATCTTGACCTGATACTAAGAAAGCACCCGCGCCACTCTCGATGTACTTTTTCTCATCGCTGATCCGATAGTTCAGTCCTGGGAAGGACTCAACCTCAACTTTACTATCGTCTTTGAAACGAACAACAGCCTTGGTATAGGAAACTATACCGACTTTCTTATTTTGGTAATCAGTAGTTGAGAAGAGACGCTCATCGGACAGCACCCACTCCCCATCTATCCGCTTGCCATCAGCATCCGTGATGTCCTTATACACTGTGACAGGGGATAGGCGGACATCGCTATAACTGGTTGTGTTACCTGCTAGCCAAAGCTCGATAGCATCAACTTGATTCAGGTCGATAGTTTCTGAGAGTTTAGCGGTTAAGGTTGGGAACTCTCCTAGGTAGTAGACCTCACGTTCAGGGGCGACAGCAGTAAAGCTGACACTTGGTTTAGGGTTGTCGACACTAAAGAGATAGCCACTGTAAGCGTCGAGTTTTTCGTAGGCATCATCCAAACGCTTGTCGTTGCTATAAATGTCAATATAGCCACTATTTAGCGTGCCGTAGTAATTGGCAGTAATTGGCAGCTCTAAGCGGAAGTTAGGTGTGGTTTTTTCAATGTGCTCATAAGCAGTAAAGTAGCTCACATCATAATTTTTTTCATAGTTGCCGTCTTCGGTTTTTTTAGGTGCACCTCCGAAATAAAAATTAGCTGAAGCCGTTCCACCAGCCTTACCGTCTTCGAGCTCAATATCGTAGACCAGCTTATCCCCTACTGCTAGGGTGATGAGCTGGTAGTTAGGACGGAAATCATCTGTGCGATCCCTGTGCGGTGGTAAAACAAGCTCAGTGCCGTCTGCCTTGACATGTAGGAGGCTGATTTTTTTGACACCTGTGTTTTTTTCTTGCTCTTCATCAAGGACGACGACTTTTGGCAGTAAGGTCTTAATCTTATCTTTCATCTCTTGACTAATGCTCGCCACTTGCTTATAGTCATCGCTCTGATTATCAAAGATACTGTAGCTGTCCGATTCAGCAAAGGAGAGACTAATATCTCCTGGAAGCCAGCCTGTAACAGAGACCGTCATTCGACCATCGCTGTAGATATGATCATAATGAGAATAAGAGTGGGCCTGATTGTCTCCTTGATCAACTTTATAATTCATCTTGATAGACTTATCAGACTTAAAAGCTGAGCGGTCAAAGGTGAAGGTGTAGGTGACCGTTTCACCCTTTTTAACACTAGCCTTATCCGCTGTGACACTGAGGAGGGTCGGCTCAACAAACTCTAAGGCTTTCACCTCAATGATAGGGTAGCTAGCCAGTTTATCCTGACTGGCACTGTCAATGCCCAGCACCCTGTCCTCCAAATCAGTAAAGGTAAACTCTGACCGATACCGCCCAACAGCTAAATCCTTATACTGAAATGATACATACGGTCTCAAATCCTGTTTGTCTGCGTCAAGGTTTGGATTAACGACCCCATTTTGGGCAACAGTAGACGATGCGCTGACCTTACCTGTTTCCTCGTTAATCAGGTGCTGGGTCACCACGACTGGATGATCCAGTTTTTCTAAACGAAGATAGGGTGTCGAAACGTCAACAGATGTCCCATTAACATCAGGTGTAAAAAACTCTGTCTGTGATGTCACTACTTCGCTAACCTTAGGCTTAGCAGCCGTCTCCGTTACCAGTACAATCGATGCTGGAGATGTACTGCTCGTCGCTACGGAATGCGGGGCTGCCCCTTCTGGTAAGTGACTTGCCTGATCTGGCTGAGGATTTTGCTTATCCTCTTGGTCTTGTTGAGTGCTAGCTGGCCCTGCGACCGCCTTAGCTCTTGTCGTTCCAGTTTCTGCCTCAGAAGCCTTTGGTTGAGCATCACTAATCACCAGCTCCTTGTCCGCATCGTTAGAGGACTTGGCTAGCTCCTCTGCCTGAGCCACATTAGCAGACAAAATCGCTGCGATGGCCATTGATGTAAAGAGAAAATGTTTTTTCTTCATTCCTCTACCTCCATGATGATAGTTATTGAGATGACTGACAGCCTCTTTCATTGTCTGTTGGCGACAACTATGACCGTTACAAATCAGAGAACTTCCCAGATTCACCTTCACCTCATTTTACATCTAAATATAATCAATTTGTAAAAAAGGATACTATCTTTTCCTCAACATTGAAAATATCGCTTACAACCATTGTTTTCAATGGCAAAAGAAACTTTTGTATCTTTATTAGTGATTTTTTAAAAATTATGATATACTGATGGCAAATGAAAGCACTCTCTTTTTGATGGCAAGTAAACTTATTTCGGATTTGTATGGACTAAAATTTGGAGGTTTTATGGAACAAAAGCATACCTTTGGATCAGCTTTTAAGGTACTCCGAGAAAAGCGTGGTTATAGCATCAAAGAAGCCTGTCGCAATGGTGCAATTATGACACCGGCAGCTTTACGGCGGTTTGAAAAGGAAGAAACGTCTACAAGCGTCGATAATCTTAATCGTTTATTGCTCGCCATTGGTGCAGACTGGGAAGACTTGCTGACGCTCTATGATGGGTGTACAGTCATGGACTTATTGAGTAAACAGGCAACTGAGATGAATAATATTCAGAATACTGGTCATTATCATACCTTAGCAGATGTTATTGAACAGCTGGAGATTGATATTCCTGAAAATCCTAAACTGTCAAAACTAATCGGACTAGCCACTGAATTGGCCATTTCTTCTCGAAAGGGAAATCTAGTACCTATCAATAAAGAAGAAACTAGGTTTTCACTTATTTTTGAGCATTTTGAAAAAGTTGAAACTTGGGGAGTGCTGGAAGAGAGTCTATTTTATCAATGCCTGAGACTGTTTGAACCCGAGTTTGTTCATTTTCATATTCATAAATTCTTGGATGATTTTGAAGCTAATCCCCCTAAAGTCAAGGACAACTGGGCATCTCGTTTCATCATTGCTAACTATACTGTTGGCTACCTATCAAGAAAAAAATCCTTCCAATATGCCGACCAGCTAATCGCTAGGATGGAGAATATGTTTCGAGACGATAAATACATCAATTTTTGGGATGAAAAATTTTTCCTAGCCATGTTCAAAGCCTCTCACCTCATCCGCCAAAATAAGATAGAGGGATTAGAACTGGCCAAAACCATTGTAAATACTCTGAAACTATTTGGCGAGGTCTACTATAGCCCCTACGCCATAAAGTATATGAATAATTATGTTGAAGTGGTTCACTCTCTTAACAAAACAGGCATTCCTTTTGATCCTTACTAATACTTGCCACACAAAAAGCGGTAGCGTCCTCGATTGATTGACAATCAGGGGCGATACCGCTATTATTACTCTCCTAAAATCGTTGCGATTTTTGTGTTAATCAAGTCGATTGCCACCAGGTTGCTCACGCCTTCTGGGATGACGATGTCGGCGTAGCGCTTGGTTGGCTCGATAAACTGATGATACATGGGTTTGACCACTGTCGTGTACTGCTCGATGATACTGTCAAGGCTGCGCCCACGCTCCTCCATATCGCGCTTAATCCGACGGATAATCCGAATGTCGTCATCTGTGTCCACAAACAGTTTAATGTCCATGACATCGCGCAGTCGCTTGTCTTCTAACACCAAGATCCCTTCAACAATAAAAACATCTTGTGGCTCTTGACGATAGGATTTGTCACTCCTTGTGTGCATGGTGTAGTCGTAAATCGGGATGTCGACCGGACGACCAGCGATTAACTCTTTTAGGTGCTCAATCATCAAGTCCGTATCAAAGGCTAAGGGGTGGTCATAGTTGGTTTTCACCCGCTCTTCAAAGGTTAAGTGGGCCTGGTCTTTATAGTAGGAATCATGTTCAATCATGGCGATTTTGGCATCTGGAAAATTAGCTAAAATCGCACGAGAAACGCTTGTTTTTCCACCACCAGATCCACCTGTCACACCGATAATAATAGGTTTTTGTCGCATCTTGTCTCCTTCGTCCTTCTAGTCGTCTAAACCTATTTTACCTTATTTTAACAAAAGTCGCTAGCCCCTAGCTAGGTTTTTTATGGTATAATGAGGGCAACTGACAAAAGAAAGTAGAGCATCATGTTATCGAATTTCCCAAAGGTTTGGCAAGACCAGTTGGCTGAACTTCAGTTTCACCAACTAACCCCCATCCAAGAAGCTGTCTTTACCCCCATTAAAGACGGTCAACATTTACTAGCGGTGAGTCCGACAGGAACAGGCAAGACCCTAGCCTATCTCTTACCAAGTTTACTGAGACTAAGCCCTAAAAAAAGTCAACAGTTGCTGATTTTGGCACCCAACTCTGAACTAGCCGGGCAGATTTTTGAAGTCACCAAAACCTGGGCAGAACCATTAGGATTGACCGCTCAGCTATTTTTATCTGGTTCCAGCCAAAAACGACAAATTGAACGATTAAAAAAAGGACCGGAGATTCTCATCGGTACGGCAGGTCGAATCTTTGAGTTGATTAAGCTGAAAAAAATAAAAATGATGTCAATCAACACCATTATCCTAGATGAGTTTGATGACCTCTTGCAAGACAGCCAGTATCAGTTTGTCAAAAAAATCATCACCTACGCCCCGCGCGACCATCAGATGATTTATGTCTCTGCCACGCAAGCTATCGAAAAAACGGCATTGGCAAAAGGCACTGTGATTATTGATTTATCTCATCAGCAGCTGGACACCATCAGCCACCACTACATGATGCTTGATAAGCGCGATCGGCTTGATATTTTGCGCAAATTTGCTAATATTCCAGACTGCCGTGGCTTGGTGTTCTTTAACAGCTTATCCGATTTAGGGGCTTGCGAGGAGCGACTAACCTATCTCGGTAGCTCAGCTGTTTCCCTTGCCAGTGACGTTAATGTCAAGTTCAGAAAGGTCATCTTAGACAAGTTTAAACAGCATGACATCGCTCTCTTGTTGGCGACTGACTTGGTTGCCAGAGGAATTGATATCGAAGGGCTTGAGCTGGTTATCAACTACGAGGTTCCTCGGGATAAGGAGGCCTATACTCACCGTGCTGGGCGTACCGGTCGCATGGGTAAGGAAGGTCTAGTCATCACCTTGATTAGCCACCAAGAAGAACTAAAGCAACTGAAAAAATTTGCCTCAGTTAGCGAGCTTATCCTCAAAGACCAAAAATTGTATAAGGCTTAAAAAAGACAGACTGCCTTGATGGCTTTACAATCAGGCTAGTCTGCCTTTTCTTATCGTTTATTGCCTGTTTTGTAAGGTCTGATAATCAAGTAAGTCATTCCCCTTGAGATAAGATGGGTCAATGACATCGTGAAATGCCGACAAGGGAAGGCTAACACCGATATCAAACACCTTATAGCCGTTTCTGATGGTATAGCCATCTGTTTGAATCCCATTTTTCTCATACTTTTCCAGAGGAGACCAGTCAAACTGCTTGGTTAATAACTCGTCTTTTCTGGGATGGTTTTCTAATGCTTTAGCTACAGCGTCAGTCACATAAGTCTGATAGCCCTTGAATAAATCAGTCAGGGTAAAAAGACCCTGATTTTTTTCAATATGGTGCTGTTTGCTAATAGGGTGACTGCTGATAAGACGCGGGGTTGAACCTCCGATGTCATAAACACTCTCATTGAAAACGAGGTAGCGGATACCAGCCAGCTCGGTCTCCTGATAATCCCCACGAATCACCTTAATCTGGTTCGACGGCAGCTCCTCTTGTGTAGAGATTGCACTCAGTATCACCTGTAAGTTATTTGTTGGTGAATGCTCTCCAAACGGGCTAATTAGATAAAACTGATGACCATTTAGCTCTACCCAATCGGCATAGGCTACTGGATAAAACTGTTCCGCACGATCTCGCTCCAAGCGCAAAGCTATGTCAGTAGCCTTTGGTAAACTAAACCACCACAAGATACCTACGATAAGAGCAAGTTCGATTGCCCATACATATTTTTTCATGCGACACCTCCTGATACCGTTTTCTTTTATTATACCATTATCTTGAAAACGAATCAAAAGAAAAGAGATTTGGCTAAATCTGTCCAAATCTCATCGTTTAACACAGTGATTAAAATATCAGTCTCTATCTTTTCAATCGTTTAGCTTATCGGCTTAGCGTGATTGACCGGTAAAACGCCACTTGAAGCGCCATGTCATATAGGTCGGATAGAGCAGATGAAGCACCCCAAAGCCAAGCACAAAACCGGCTAGCACATCACTAGGGTAGTGCACACCTAGGTAAATTCTTGATAAACCAACAAGAACAATCAAAATCATCAGACCTGTTTGCACCAAGATCTTGAACCATCCCTTGGGCATACGTTGCGAGATGATAACAAGCAGACTGCCAAAGATCAGCATTGCCCCTGTTGCATGACCACTCGGAAAGGAATAGCCACTTGCCGCTACCAAATGCGACAAGCTAGGACGTGGACGTGCATAGATAAGTTTCAATGTCGGAATTAAAATGCCTGCCGATAGACCGCTAGCCAAGACCCAAATCGCCTCAGCGCGCCAGTTCTTCCAAAAATAAAGTATGGCTGTCAGTACGCTAACCAAAATAACCTGAGTTAGGGTATTACCAAGAACGGTCACATAAGAGAAAAAGCTGGTTAAAATCTGAGGCAGATTGCCACGCACAGCACCTTGTATCGCACTGTCCGCCTCAACCAGCTGATTGGGGTAGAATTTAACCACATAGCCCAGAAATACCACAATTAACAGGGCAAACGAGGCTTTCGCATAATACGTCGTTTTATTGAGCATCATCCATTATCCTTCTAAATAAGCGTTTGTGGGGCAGTAATATGATGACCGTCGCTAAGGTGAACAAGGCACCTTGAACCAGATTAAAGGGTAAGACCATTCCAACTAAATAAGTGCTTGTTCCGATATGCTTGGCGATATCAAAATTTGCAAAGGTCGCATAAAGAGGCATGGCATACACATAGTTTAAAAAGAGCATGGCGGCTGTCAGACTAAGCGTCCCAATACCCCCTGCTAATAGCAGGGATTTGGTCGACTGACGACGACGGGCGAAGACGGCAAAGCAAGTCACAAATAGCCCAAGAGCGACGATGTTCATCGGTAGACCGATAACATCATTAACACCATGATTATTGAGTAAGAGCTTTAGCACGGTGCGTAAAATCAGTATCTGGTAAGCCGCTTTCACATCCATTAGAAATAAGCCTAGCAAGACCGGTAACACGCTCAGTTCAACTTTCAAAAAATCCGCCCCTGGGATAATCGGAAAGCTGAAAAACATAAGCACAAAAGACAGTGCCCCTAAAATCGCAATGAACGTCAGACGTCGTGTGTTTAACATATAAAAAATTCCTCCAATTTTTGACAATTGAAAGAAGTCACAAAGAGGTCGGTGTCGATACAGAACAACATCTGCTCTCCTAATTGATGTATCCAATATCAAAAAAATTGACACAGATTCACCAAAAAGGTAAAGCTTATACAGCCCTGCTTCAAACAAAACTCCTTGTCTTCTCCCATCCAGACTATACTGTCGGTTGTGGAATCGCACCACATCAGCTTGCGCTCACGGACTTCTGATGATTGACTGTTCCCTAAACGTTTAACACCTCTGTGTACACCAATCGCACAACCAGAAAGGTCAAAATACGGTTTAGAAGGCAGTCTACTCACCAGTCACCGCCGGTCGGGAATTACACCCTGCCCTGAAGACTATTTAAGCATAACAGAAAAAAGAGAACTTGGCAAGCATTTAGAACTAATTAGTAGTTTAATCCTATCTTCTCCGCATGACAGCTCTGGTGCTTTATGGTACAATAAAACACATGAACATGAAAACTGTATTTGCAAAGACTGCTGGACAAGCAGCTCACTTTATGCTGAGTAAGCTAGGTCGTGGCTCTACCCTGCCTGGTAAAATTGCTCTGCAATTAGACCCCAACATTCTTAAACACCTCGCCAAAGACTATGAGATTATCGTCATTACAGGCACCAACGGCAAAACCCTGACCACTGCCTTGACGGTTGGTATCCTTAAGGAAGCATTTGGACAAGTGGTGACCAATCCAAGCGGTGCCAATATGATTACCGGCATCACGTCAACTTTTTTAACGGCTAGACCGAGTGCTTCTGGTCGGAAAATTGCGGTACTGGAAATTGACGAAGCAAGTTTATCAAAAATCACTGACCACATCACCCCAAGCCTGATTGTCATGACCAATATCTTTCGTGATCAGATGGATCGGTATGGCGAAATTTACACCACTTATCAGATGATTTTGGATGGCATCGCTAAAGCTCCTCAAGCAAGAGTTCTGGCGAATGGTGACAGCCCACTCTTCAACTCTCGTCCTATCAACAACCCTATCAAATACTACGGTTTTGACACGACAAAAACAGAGCCAAAGCGGGCACATTTTAACACTGAAGGCATTCTCTGTCCGCACTGTGACAGCATTATCAACTACCGTCTCAACACCTACGCTAACTTGGGCGACTATACCTGTCCTAACTGCGATTTTGAGCGACCAGCACTGGATTATGCCCTGACCGAGCTAACCGATCTGACTCATGTCTCCTCTAGCTTTATCATCGATGGGCAAAACTACACCATCAATGTCGGCGGGCTCTACAACATCTACAACGCCCTAGCGGCCGTTGCCATAGCAGAGCATCTAGGCATATCCCCTGAGGTTATCAAGACTGGCTTTGATAAATCACGAGCTGTTTTCGGTCGCCAAGAAACCTTTAAAATCGGTGATAAAGACTGCACCCTTGTTTTGATTAAAAACCCTGTTGGGGCTAGTCAGGCGCTGGAGATGATTAAACTAGCTCCTTATACCTTTAGCCTATCTGTCTTGCTTAACGCCAATTATGCCGATGGGATTGATACTAGCTGGATTTGGGATGCCGATTTTGAACAGATTAACCAGATGCCCATCACTGAAATAAATGCTGGTGGCGTTCGGTACCCAGAAATCGCTAGGCGCTTACGGGTAACTGGCTACCCAGCAGAGAAAATCACTGCTAGAAAAACGCTAGAAGACCTGCTCAGCGCCATCGAAAGGCAGGATAGTCAGCAGGCCTATATCCTTGCGACCTATACCGCCATGCTGGAGCTGCGCGAGCTATTAGCCCAAAAACAAGCGGTCAGAAAGGAGAAAGACTAATGGTTTACACCTCAACAAGCTCTCCCGACACTCGTGACTACACCTACGAGCTCAACATCGCCCACCTCTACGGGGATCTGATGAATACCTACGGGGACTATGGCAATATCCTCATGCTCAAATACATCGGTGAAAAGCTGGGGGCTAAGGTGACGGCGGACATCGTGTCGCTGGGAGATCCTTTTGACAAGGACCACTATGACATCGCCCTCTTCGGTGGTGGTCAAGACTACGAACAGTCCATCGTGTCTAAGGATTTACCCCTGAAAAAAGAAGCGCTTGACGCCTTTATCCAAGAAAACAAGGTGGTCGTGGCTATCTGCGGTGGTTTCCAGCTTCTAGGGCAATACTATATCCAAGCTAATGGTGTCAAAATTGATGGCGTTGGGGTCATGGGACACTACACCCTCAACCAGACCGACAACCGCTACATCGGCGATATTAAGATTTATAACGAAGACTTTGATGAGATTTACTATGGCTTTGAAAATCATCAGGGGCGAACCTTTTTAGCCGATGATCAAAAACCACTTGGCAAGGTCCTCTACGGTATCGGAAACAATGATGAACATGATGGGGAAGGTGTTCAGTACAAGAATGTCTACGGCTCCTACTTCCACGGTCCCATCCTCTCTCGCAACACCAACCTGGCCTATCGTCTTGTCGTCACTGCTCTTAAAAACCGCTACGGTCAAGATATTCAACTAGCCAGTTATGAGGATATTCTCAGTCTCGAACGACCAGAAGAATACGAAGACATGAAACGTAAGGTTGATAAAAACTAGCAAAAACGCCTAACATCATTGGTTGTAATAACCTGATGTTAGGCGTTTTTATGAGCCAAGCAACCTAATGAAACCATAAAAAAACTGGGTCACCCAGTCTATCATGGAACCTAGGGGGATCGAACCCCTGACCTTTTGGCTGCCAGCCAAACGCTCTCCCAGCTGAGCTAAGGCCCCATCGAATAAATGCTTTCGGACATCTAACTCATTTATTCTATCAAATATAATGGTAACTGTCAATAGTTTCAGTCATTTTTTAGTTAATTGCCATCATCAAGTCTGTTCTAATCAAACAACTGATAATAGTCTGCCATTGTCATACGGTTCTTTTCTTCTGCACGCAAGTCTTTGATAATTTTCCCGTCCTTCATGACCAAGAGACGGTTGCCATAGGTTAAAGCATCTGCCATCTGATGGGTAATCATGAGTGCGGTCAAGTTGCCCTCATCGATAAAGCGTTGCGTCAATCTCATCAAGGACTGACTAGTTTTTGGATCAAGGGCTGCCGTATGTTCATCCAAGAGCAAGAGGTCGGGTCGTTTGAGGGTCGCCATCAAAAGGCTGAGTGCCTGTCGTTGACCACCTGATAGGAGCCCTGTTGCCGTGTCCAGATGGTTCTCCAAGCCATTGCCAACCTGAGCGAGCAGCGATTGGAAATTTTCGCGTTGCTGGTCAAGTTGCCTCGGGACAAGCTGCCTTTTCTCACCACGATTTAGGGCAATCAGCAAATTCTCAGCAACTGTCATCCGAGGGGCAGTCCCCAGCTTTGGATCTTGAAAGACCCGAGACAAGTAACGTGCCCGCTCATAAGCAGGAAGTCGCGTCACATCTTCTCCTCTGACCAACATCTGACCGCTGGTCAAGGGCAAGGTCCCAGACAACACGTTAAACAAGGTCGACTTTCCAGCGCCATTACCTCCCAAAATGGTGATAAAATCCTGCTCGTCAATATCCAAATCAACCTGATTGAGAATAATTTTTTTCTGGTTAAGTCCATTATCCACAGCCACGGTGGCTTGTTTCAGGGATAGAATTGTTGTCATTTGACACGTCCTCCTTTCAGCACCAGCTTGCGCCATTCAGGCACCATCAGGCTGATAGCCAGAACCAGCGCCGAGAAGAATTTCAGGTAACTGGTATTAAAGCCCAGGGTAATAATTAGGGCAATCAACAACTGATAGAAGATTGACCCTACAACAATCGTTAAAAGTCGCTCAAGTAGGGTCAGATTACCAGCCAAGAGCACTTCACCGATAATAATGGAAGCTAGCCCAATAACAATGACACCAGTTCCCTTACCCACATCAGCATAGCCATCCTGTTGACTAATCAGCGCTCCAGCCAGCGCAATCACGCCATTTGATAACACCAAGCCCAGTACTTCCATACGGTCAGTGTTTATCCCAAAACTCCGCGCCATCTCTTTATTATCTCCCGTCGCCACATAGGCTTGGCCCAGCTGAGTATGGAGGAAAAAGATGAGAGCAGCAATAACCAAGGCCACAACGATAAGCCCCATGATGAGGAGGTTGATGCTTTGGGAAAATGGCAGAGCTGACTGAAGCGTCTCTACATCCAGAAGACCGAGGTTAGCCCTGCCCATGATAAACAGCATCACGGAATGAATAGCTGTCATGGTTAAAATCCCAGCCAAGATGGTGGGGATTTTACCTTTAGTATAGAGCAACCCCGTCACCAGACCAGCTAAGCAGCCCGCTAGCACTGCCACAAACGTGGCTAATAATGGGTGAACACCTTGCACCAAGAGCGTTACAGCAACTGCACCTCCCAGCGGAAAGGAGCCCTCTGTCGTCATATCAGGAAAGTTCAAAATACGGTAGGTCATAAAAATACCCAAACCTAGAACAGCCCATAAAAGCCCTTGAGAAACTGCTGAAATAATCATTATTTACCTTTCTTGTTTAACGAATAAATTCTACCATCAGTGTATCACAATCTGACCAGAAAAGCAAAATCACAATAATAACTGATTAGATGCTACCTCAAAAACCGCATGAGACCACTGGTAAATCGATTAGAGACTCCGAAACAAACTCACAAAACCTCTGATTAAAACGCTCTAGCTAGCTCATTAAAAAATATCTTAGGCAGCTGATACGTTGATACCACGTTAACAGATATTATATCAGTCAAAGATTGTGATTATAATAGCTAAATTAACCCCAGACTCCTCAAAACTTTGAGTATAGCAAAAGAGAAGACGGTATTTCGTCTCCTCTCATACTCAGCTAAAGTCATCTCTTTAGCAATTCTTTACTTCTCTCGCTTTTGACGAGAAACTCCAACCAAGCCAAGTATTGTTAAAGCAACACCAGCAATTAGCTGAGAAATTGCAGAGTCATTGTCTCCCGTGCTTGGCAATGTCGATGCTACACCAGTGCTATCGGCAACAGTTATTGCTGTTGGACGAGCTAAAGCTGGCACAATAATCTGTTCTGTTGGTTCTTGGATGCTACGAGCTTCATCATCTTCTTGATTATTTAATACTATTTGAGAATGATAAATGACAGCATATTGACTAAAGCTTTTCGCTATAATCTCCACAAATCGACCTGACTCAACAAGTGTAAAATCAAGGGCTCTTACAGGAGATGTTTCCGGTAGATAAAGAACTTGTTTAACCATTTTATCAGGGTCTACCGGCAAGAGAACTCTAGCAGAATAGGCCATTTTGACAACTTTACCCTCTCTATTCACAAGATCGATATCGTACAAATCATAATCCTGTTCTACTAGACTCTCTGGTGTTTCCTGAGGAGATAGAATCTTGGGGACAACACGTAAGGCAACAATATCAGAAGATTCACGTCTGTCAAGGATAACGGTAACACCTGTTCGTGTATCGACAAGTCGACGTTCAAATGGGTCTGCTAGAGGTTTTTGCCCATCTTTATCAATATCCTCAATCTTCATGGCTGGAATGGTCGTCGTGGCCGTGTCCTCGATTCTCATTGCTGGGACTGTGGTCTTAGCTGTATCCTCAATTTTCATCGCTGGGATTGTGGTTGTTGCCGTATCCTCAATCTTCATGGCTGGGATTGTGGTTTTTGCCGTATCCTCAATCTTCATGGCTGGAATTGTGGTCTTAGCTGTATCCTCAATTCTCATCGCTGGGATTGTGGTTGTTGCCGTATCCTCAATCTTCATTGCTGGGATCGTCGTCGTGGCCGTATCCTCAATTCTCATCGCTGGGATTGTGGTTGTTGCCGTATCCTCAATCTTCATTGCTGGGATTGTGGTCTTAGCTGTATCCTCAATCTTCATTGCTGGGATGGTCGTCGTGGCCGTGTCCTCAATCTTCATCGCTGGAATTGTGGTCTTAGCTGTATTCTCAATCTTCATGGCTGGGATCGTCGTCGTGGCGATATCTTGAATAATCAAGGCTGGGATTGTGGTTGTTGCCATATCCTCAATCTTCATGGCTGGAATTGTAGTTTTTGCCGTATCTTCAATCTTCAACGCTGGGATTATGGTTTTTGCCGTATCCTCAATTTTCATTGCTGGGATGGTCGTCGTGGCCGTGTCCTCGATTCTCATTGCTGGGATTGTGGTCGTTGCGGTATCTTCAATCTTCATCGCTGGAATGGTAATTGTAGCGATATCTTGAATAATCAAGGCTGGGATAGGTTTTTCCTCATAAACGACTCTAAAGACTTTCTCCTCTTCACCAAAGACACCCGCCAGATCAGCCAGCGCCTCTGTTAAATTAGCTTTGCCATTAACTGTATAAGTGTAACCTTCTCGCTTCAAGGCATCATCAGTCACTGCAAATGCAATCGCATCGCCCTCTAAGCCTTTGACCATATACTCACTATTAGCTGCAGCTGCATTTACAGGCAATTTTTTCTCAGGGTCATTTTCAGAAATAATTCTAGCTACGCTTTCCTTAGCATAGGTCACTGTGACCGTTGCCGTCGCTTGACCAAGTTGAACAGACCCAGTATTCACTTTTTCTTTGTCACCTGATTCAGTTGGACTAACAGATTGAACATGGTGATTTTCTACCTTCGGATGACGAACTTCCGCTACGTTATCCCAAGCTTGAGAGAGCCATTTTTGTTTATCAGTTGTGTAGGTAGTCTGGTCTTTAAAACCTTCAGGTGCTTGCCCCACAAAAGCAACAGGTGTCATCAGCTTCCATTTGATTTGGTCGGTATCAACTGGCTTGCCATCGTCACCGATTTGAACCTGATTTAATTCAGTATTTGCCTTAATGGCACGTCCTGAAGCATCTGTTGCTACATAGACACGTTTGACCTTTGGCGTCTCACTAGATACTTTGTTGACAATGTTTTCCTTATGTCCCAAATCAGTTGTGGTCACTGGAATCTGAGATTTTTCAAAGCCAAATTTTAGCTCCGGTGCTGTTTCCTCAACGGTCAAATAAGTTACTGCCTGACGGTGTTCATCTGCAACTTTATTGCCTTTACGGTCAACATAAGTAATCACGCGCTCAGCATCTTTCAACTCCACAGCTTTGGCAGGTGCTGGGATAAAGAGTACCGTTGCAGACAGCGGATCTACCGTCAATTTTTTCTCACCAACCGTTTGACCGATTTTTTCATAAAGATTTTTAGCATTTGTCGCAACGATAAAGGCTTTACTGAAATCGTTGGTTGAATTGATGACACCGCGGTTGCCTTCAAGGTTCTTGTGGTTCTCCATATCCTGTTTACCGCCATAGTACCATTCATCACCACCGAGAGTTAGTGAAGACTCGCCATCACCCTTATTATTATTAAAGATAACAAGGTACTTGCCATTAATATTCTCACCTTTACCATCAGGACGAAGCTCATAGGTGATGACACCTGAACTATTTTGAGCATTCGTTACAACCATTTTTTCATCAATATCCTTGTATTCGGATAATTGGAATAATGGTTCTGCCAAACGCAGTTGAGTGATTGCCTTAGAAAAGTTTACTGCATCTGCATGTTTTTTCACTAAAGTCCAATCAATCTTGTTGTATTCGTCACCAGAATTATAAGTGTTTACTGAGTCCATCTTAGTTCTCAAGAACTCTTGACCGTGTTGTGAGAAGTGAATCCCTTGTGCCAAGGCACTCATAGCTGTGGCTAGCTCGACACGGTTCAGATGCATGTTTTCATCTCGAAGATCAACGACATTATAACGTTTCAAGATATCGCTCAAGGTCATGCCATCATGACATTCAACATAATTGAGCTGTTGAGAAGCGCTGGCGTACTTATGTCGATTTCCTCCCAATAGACTTGTTGCCACATCATGCGTGTTATTGATATAAGGGTTGAGTCCTTGATTCACAAATCCTGCCGCATCCAAATGCTCATTATGAGCATGCCCAACAATGGCGTTTCGGCTGGTTGCATCAAAGAAGCCGTATGTCGGGATTTTCTTACCATGGGCATCACTACCTGCCTGACCCTCAGGCAAGTATTTACCCATACTGTCCCAACCTTCGCCGTAAGTGACAATATTCTCACCAACCTTATTCAAAGCGTCACGGACATCGTTCAGGGTCTTGACATCAAGGTCACTCATGGCATCAAATCGGAAGCCATCCATGCCATATTCAGCTGCCCAAAAAGCTGTTGAATTGACGATATAACGCCTCATCATCTCAGAGTTAGAACGCACCGCATTGCCCACAAAAATGTCGTTGTTCATGACATTAGCTGGCTGGTTGATGGCATAGAAATAACCTGGAACCGTTTGTTCAAAGACATTTTTTTGCCCATGATAGAGGTGATTGTAAACCACATCTAAAGTGACGTTAAGGCCGGCATCATGGAGTTTTTGCATCATCTGCTTGAGTTCTTTGATGCGATTTTCAGGGTCTTTTGGATCAGTCGCGTAAGAGCCCTCTGGCACATTATAGTTCTTCGGATCATAGCCCCAGTTTTGCTGGTTGTTGTGAACACCATCAGGTTCTTTTTCAGAAATTTTGATATTTTCAGGATCCTCTTTATCCAACTCTGGAACCGTCTCAAAATCGTTAAGCGGCATCATTTGCAAGTAGTTGGTTCCACGATATTTGAGGTAGTCAAGACCAGTCATGGTTGCACCGTCTGGCGTTGTTGTCCCCTCCTGAACAAATCCGAGATAGTTCCCTCGGTCTTTTTCCGCTACTCCTGAAGATGGATCAATTGAAAAATCACGGATATTTACTTCCAGAACACTCACTTCTGAATTTGTTTTGGCACGTTTGTTCTTAGTGATTATTACCTTATCACCGACCTTACTTGGATCAAGAATGACTGACCGTGTACCGCCTTGGATAACAGCTACTGAGTACGGGTCTTGTGTAGTGACAATCTTATGCTCGTGCTTAGAAACTTTAATATTACCATTTTCCCTAATTATCTCATCACCGGCATAAAAAGCAGCTACTTCTTCACGAGTTGCCTCACGGTTTTGACCTAGAACAGTCTGGTTAGCATCTTTATGATGGTAATTGAGAACTTTCTCCGTTGCAGAGTTACGGTAAACTTTGATTCGTTTCTTTTCACCGTTAATCTGCACATCTTGTTCTTCCACTTGGATAAAGTGGGCATTTGGAAGACTGAGAGTATAGTCATAAGCCAGATTTTTAGCTGTTGTCAGGTTCAGGCTATCCAGAATGTCTTTAGTAATCTTATAATGCCAAACGCCAATGGTATTTTTAGTATGGTCGTCAGGATTGACGTCTTCACCCCGTTTCATCTGAATTTCTTTGTCCGCTTGTACACCTGGTTCAAGTTTTTTATAAAGATTGAGCTTAACCTCCTTAGCTGTCGGTGCCCAAAGGTTGATTGTAGCAGTCCCATCATCATGTAATGTCGCTCCTAGACGACCTAAACTACCGACAGTTTCAAACTTATCTGGAGCTGTTTCGCTAACGCGTTTGTCCTCATAACCAAACGTTTTATCAAAAGCTTCTGTTTGTAGGTTAGAAATCTGAGAGTAAAAATCATCGCCAACGTAAATAGTTGTCTCCGTGTAGGGATTAACCGTGGCGGTCATATCGCCTGTTTTTTTATTGTTATTCCAGCCCTGACCTTTCTTGATAATGTAGTTAAAGAAAGTCGCCTCTTTTTTGGGAGTAACAGTTAGTTTATACTGTTCCCCCTCTTTTATCATCTGTGCGTCTTTGCCCTGTTGATTTTGTTCAAGTCCATCGCCCCAGACATAGGCATAGTAATCCCCCTCATCCTGTGTTGGCTTATAATAGATCGTCACGGGCTTTGCTGTTGTGACATCAACGGAACTTGGGACAGCTGTCACTGGACTAGCACTGCGTAAAAATTCACTGGGAATTTGGCTATCATCTCCGATAATATGGTCAACCTCATCATCTTCTTCTGCCAAATGAGCATCCAAAACCTCACCGTGTTTTGATGAATTGGTCTCTGGCTCAATCACAAGATTGCTGACAGTATCCGTCGCAGTGATGTGTTGTGGCAATTGGTCCGTCTGCTGGTTGAGTTCGTCAGGGCCTTGAGCAACCGCTTGCACTCCTGTGCCTAAAAAAATAGCCGTTGAAGCCCCTATCGCAAATAACCAGCGCTTGCCAGATTTCCACATTCTGAATCCTTTGGTTCTTGTCTCTTGTGCCATAAAAGAAAACTCCTTTAATTTATAGTTCACTTCTCATTATGCAATCGTTTGCCCTAAAAGTCAAGCATTTTGATAAGATTTTAACAATAAAAATGTTTCCAATTTCTTTCTGATATTTTTCTGAAATTGCGAAAACAATCATAACCACCCGTCTAACGGGTGGTTTGAACAGGGGCTATAAGCCCATATCACCAGCCAGCGCCTAAAGACGCTGGCTTTCACGTTGTTCAAGCCTAACCGCTTTTGACTCGTCACTCGCCTCTTAAAGAGGTGTTAGTATTACTTGCCATTATCCCTAAAGGGATCTTCGTATTCTTTCACACTCAATTTATCAAGTGCGATGTCATGTTAATTCGCCTTCTTATTTCTAAGCTCATGAAGAAATCATCCACTGGATAATTTCTTTGCTCCTGTATATATTTTTTAATCGTGGCTTCGTTAAGTTCTACTGTGCTTACATAATAACCCTCTGCCCAAAAATGGCGATTGCCAAATTTATATTTCAAATTGGCGTGTTTATCAAACATCATAAGAGCACTCTTACCTTTTAAATAGCCCATGAAACTGGAAACGCTGATTCTTGGTGGAATACTAACTAGCATGTGAACATGATCTGGCATTAAATGTCCTTCTATAATTTCAACACCTTTATAGCTACATAAACGGTGGAATATCTCGCCTAGACTGCTTCGCT
>NZ_KB904157.1 GCF_000380025.1 Streptococcus entericus DSM 14446 | reverse complement strand
GCACATGGGCAATCTGCTTGGTGTCAGGTGTGCCTGTGACCTTGATGGTAAAGTTGGTTTTATACTCGTCATAGCCGACCACTTCGACCTTGGCTAGTGCCTTCTCGGCAACGGGTTTGGCTGTTTCAGTCGGTGTTGAGGCAGTTGGTGTTCCTAGTTCTTTTACAGGGACATAACTACGACTGCCAGAGTAGCTGACGTAACTGATCCACAGATGGTTGTCGTTCTCGACAGTTTTGTCATAGTTGGCTTTTTCACCTGCAGTGTAGTAGTCGCGGTCTGGTGCTGACATCTTAGGCTCGCTCTTGACCCCAACTCGCTCAGTAAAGGTATAAGTCCCACTAGATGGTAAACTTTCCTCTGACACTTGGGAAGCAGGAGTAGTTGCGCTGGTCTCAACAGCAGCACGAACTGCAATAGCAGGACTAGCTTCGGCCGTAGGTGTCGTCTCACTAACAGTACTTGATTCAGCAGGCGTTATAGTTGTTGCCTGAGAGGGTTCGGTGGTTGGTGGTACGGGTGGTTGCTCTACGGATGTTTCATTAGCGGCTACTTTACCAGAAGCCAATAGCATTCCCAGAAAAACAGGAATTGTCAAGTAGAACTTCTTACGTTGATTTTTCATGATCATCCTCCTGAATTTATTATAGCATATAAGCCTCAATTATGCGACTGGCTTTATAATTTTTTATTCGTAAATTGAAACTACAAACAATTTTATCCACATCATTAAGAATGAAAACATTCGACTTCTGAAAATAAAAACTTTAAAACTCGCATTTTCATTGCTTTAAATATAAAACGAGAGAAGAACACAATTGTCCTCTCTCGGTGCTAGGCGTGTTTAACCCACTACAGTTGATAAGTAGCCGGTTTTATTTGAAAGGCTGAAATCAATTTTTGACCGGTTTTGTTTTAGCTTCCTCAATTGCTTTTTGAATCGTTTGAGCGTAAAGCGTCGCACCTTTTACAATGCCGTCCCCATCACCTCCGAAGTGGATATTATCACTACCCACCCAAATATCTGGATTTGACAAAGCGGTCTGGTGCCAGTCAGCCAAGGTAATAAAATCATATGTCTTGGCTAGCGTTAGTTCATAATCACGAGTTTTTTGCGCAACAGGATTATCATATGTCGCTGAGTTACCGTCATAAGGCGTTATTAAGATTAAGTGGTAACCTTTTGGCAATTGTTCTACCAGTCGGTCAAGCTCCTCCTGATAATTATAGATAATATTAACACCCGTTCCAATGACAAGATACTTTGTTAAACTGCCGTTAGCAATATGGTTAGCAACAATCTCATTGGCTTGTGCGAGGTTGCGGCTCCCTTGGGCATCGACAAGAGCTTCAGGAAGTGCTTCCGTGATTGATTTGCTCGCCCGCAAGGTAACTGAGTCCCCAATGATAGTTACGCCTTCTGTGATATCATATTTAGATGCTTTTTCTTGTCCAGCAAGAGTGCGTGTCTGTTGCAGTTGCGTCGCTGCCTGATGCAGGTTATCGACCATCATCTGCCGCTCAAAGTCACCAGTAGCAGGGGCAAAGCTGATAATGAGCAAGGCAACTGCTGTAAATACCGCAAGACATCCTTGCAACCAGCGACGATAAGGAGCGATATCAATGACTTGACCCCAGATTTTTGCTTGCCGCCCTGCTAACCAAGGCTCAAGAAGGTAAAATGAAGCACTGGCAAAAATCAGTGATAAAGCAGTCGTGAGTAAAACAGCTAACAGATTTGGCATTACTTCTTTAAAGATATTGTACAGTGGCCAATGAAAAAGATAAACACCATAGCTGATGTTAGCTAAAAAACTGAGCACAGGAGGCTCATTGACTCCGTCTGGCGTTCGGTCACTCCAAATGCGACAAACCACAATCAAGACAAGAGTTGCCAAACTAGACAAGAGAAAACCAAATAAATAAGAAAAAATATGATTAAAGTCCAAAAATAGACCCAATAGAAGAAGAACGAGACCAGCTCCCGTTGCCAGCAAGGCTAACTCTTGTTTTTTAAGCCGTTGGCTCAGGCGTCTGTAAAAAGCTGTCGTCTCGAGCAATCCTATCAGTGTTGCCAAACAAGCCCCTAAAAAGAAGGGAAAAACATGAGTCAGGCTAGAAAAGTAAATGGTGGAGTAGTTAGTCACAAAGAAGCTACTGATAAACATGCTTGAAAATGTCACCAGCGATAAACAAGCAGACAAGAGAAATAAGCTCCCCCTCAGTCGGTTAATACGTGTTTCTCGTCGTGATAAGAACCAAACCAATAATCCCCAGAACAGGTAGAATTGAACCTCAATAGCCAAACTCCACGTATGGACAAATAAATGCGGAATAAATTGTGCTTCGTAATTGCCACCTGTTAGGATTTCATAAAAATTGGTTATAAATCCTAGGGCTGCCGCCACCTGACGCCCGATACTGGCGACAAAGTCTCGTCTAACCAGTAGCGTGAAAGGCAAGGTGACTAAAATAGATAAGACCAACGGCGGCAAAATTCTGTAGAGCCGTCGTCTAGCAAAACTTGCTAAGTCAATCTGCCCGGTTTGACTAAACTCATCGATAAAAACAGCTGTGACCAGATAGCCAGAAAAGGTGAAAAAGAGGTCAACCCCTATAAATCCACCTGAAAATTGCTTTTGAAAGAAGTGATAAGCCAAGACCAAGAGGAGACCGACCACTCGTATGATTGAAAACCATTTTATCTTCATTTTTGATAAATCCCTTGTTTAAATGTGCCGTCATAAACAGCTTTATCCTCAGTGTTTAAGACTCCTTTACCATCTGCCTGACCGTTTTTGAACTCCCCTTTGTAAGTCCAACCCAAATGAGAAACAAAGGTGCCTTCGCCGTGAAAGACGCCGTTTTTAAACTGCCCTTTATAAGAATCACCATTTTCATAAGTCAGCTCGCCATAGCCATTTAAGCGATGGTTTTGGACATCACCAACGTAAATTAAGCGCCCATCGTCAAGAGTGAGCTCTGTTTTTCGACTAACCGTTGCCATCAGAAGGGTTAGGCTCATCAAGAAGACAAATAGAAAGGCTAGTTTTTCTAACAAAGGACGGTCAAACGATTGGGTTTTAGCTATTCGGTTTAGTTGTTCTTTAATCTGTCCAACCATGATTGGCACCCCCTTGTTACTAAGTGATAAGTCTCTTCAAAATCGCCTGTGTACCAAGGGTCAGGAACTCCGCCATCGCAGAAGAGAAAGATTTTGTCATCGTAGCGACCTGCCGAAAGCTTTTTCAAATCAATGACATTTTGGTCGTCCATCCCAATCACCACATCATAGTCTTCCAAGTCTGCAAGACTAATCTGCTGCGATGTTTTGTGAGTGTCATAAGGCACGCCGTAACGATTAAGCGTGTCTTGGGTGCCCTGATGAATTGGGTTACCATGCTCCCAGCTTGATGTGGCACGACTGACAACCGTCAGATGATGGTCATGGTCTTGCGCCAGCTGTTTCATCACAAACTCCGCCATCGGACTACGACAGATATTGCCAAGACAAACAAACGCCACTTTCATTTACTACTACCTCCGTAACATACGAGATCAACCCCGACTAATATAGGGAAACAAGAAACACCCTTATCAGTTGAATACTCATAAGGGATGATAACCTCATTGGTCAAAGATATTGCCAAGTTCCACCTTGACGGTATGTGATTTGACATCAATGCTAGACACACTAAGCAACGATTTATAAGTGAAGTGCTCACGGTGTTCTTGGGTATTGTCTGCAAAAACAGCCACTCCAACCAAGGTTGAGTCAAACTCTTCCAATAAGCTGGCCATACCTGAGATTGTCCCGCCGCCTTTTAAGAAATCATCAACAATCAAGACACGGCTACCTGGCGCTAGGCTACGTTTGGACAAGAACATTTTTTCGATACGGTCTCCACTTGAACCACTAACGTAGTTAACACTGACCGTTGACCCTTCTGTGATTTTGAGGTCACGACGAACGATAACAAAAGGCACATTAAGGACATTGGCCACAGCATTAGCTAAAGGCACCCCTTTGGTCGCAACCGTCATGACCGCATCAATCTTTTCTCCTTTGAAGCTATGAGCAATGATACGCCCGATATTTCTCAGGAGTTTTGGTGTGCTCAATAGATCAGATAGGTAGATGTAGCCTCCAGGAAGAATCCGATTGCTTTCTGACAAGCGCTCGCACAGCTCTAAAGCTGTTTGACGGGCTTCTTCTTCTGAAATCGTCGGTGTAAAAATGACACCCCCAGCCGCACCAGTAACGGTCTCCACCTCACCAATGCCACTGCTTTCAAAAGCTCTTTTAATGATGGAAATATCCTCAGAGATTGATGATTTTGCTGCTTCATATTTTTCAGCAAAAACATTCAGACCGGTTAATTTATAGGGGTTGTTAATCAAATAGTTGGAGATGACAACCATACGTTCACTGCGTTTTATTTTCATGTTATTAGCCACCTTTTCATGTTTTCCCCATTATATCATAATTCAAAAGAAAAGACGAACATTTTTGCTCAAATTGCCCGTCTCTCTTGGTATTCGTCTTAAAATCGTGGTTTGTAAAAGGATCGATTATCCATGGCAAAGATTTTTGCTGTCATTTCACCTGGTTCAATGCGATTGAGAGCTGTTGTCATCATCATCATCTCCGCATCGATATTATCAATCATATGGAGGATTTCTGCCTCCATAATCTTTGGACGAACAGGACTGCCATACTCCAACTGCCCATGGTGACTGAGCAGAACATGGCGGAGTACCGTCACATCTTCTTTAGTATCATCGATGTTTAGTTCAGTGATAATCTTGGTAATTTCTTCATTGACCAGGGCAATATGCCCAATCAAATTCCCCCTGATAGTATACTCCGTATTGTCAGGACCAGTTAACTCGATAACCTTAGCCAGATCATGGAGCATTACCCCAGCATAGAGCAAGCTCTTGTTGAGTGCAGGGTAAATATCCCCAATCGCCTCTGCCAAGCGAACCATGGTCGCTGTATGGTAGGCCAAACCTGCCTCAAAGGCATGGTGATTGGTCTTTGCAGCAGGGTAGGTAAAAAATTCTTTGTTGTACTTGCGGTATAGGGCACGAACGATGCGTTGCCAAGTCGCATTTTCAATTTTAAAGAGCATCTGCTCCAGATAATCACGAACATCCGCAGAGTCAACTGGTGATTTCTCCTTAAAGTCAGCAGGATCACTCGGCTCACCATCTTTTGGCAACCGCATGACGAGCTGATTGACCTGAGGCATCCCATTGTAAACTTCTCTGCGTCCTTTGACTTTTACCACACGTCCTGTGGTAAACGTTTCGATATTGTAGGGTTGGGCATCCCAGAGGTTGCCTGAAATTTCTCCAGTATCATCTTGAAAGGTCAAGGCAATATAATCTTTGCCTGCCCGCGTCTTTCTGACGTCAGCCGATTTGATGAGATAGAAACCAGTAAAAATCTCATCCTTTTTCATTTGATTAATCTTCATTATCTTCCTCATCTTCTAAAAGGGGCAAATCAAGTAGCGACTGGGTCTGACTGTCTTGATAGGCCTCAATGGTGGTCAGAGCACGCACGATAGCGTTGGTCCTGGTGGTCAAGACGCTGTCCAAGGTACGACTGGCGGTATTGAGCTGTTTTTGCGCCTTACTTAAAAGCCCAGAAAACTTCCCAAATTCGGTCTTGACATTGCCCAAGACCTTACTGATGTCATCCGCGTTTTTTTGGATATTGAGGGTCTTAAAACCAACTGATAGGGCGTTCAGTAGAGCCGATAAGGTCGATGGGCCAGCCACCAAAATCTGCTCCTCCCGTCGCAAGCGGTCAAAGAAATCAGCCTGCCTAACCACCTCGGCATAGAGACCTTCCGTCGGTAAAAAGAGAATCCCAAACTGGGTCGTTTCAGGCGGGTTCAGGTATTTTTTTTGAATATCCTTGGCAAAGCGTTTGACGCTGGCCAGCAGGGCTTTGCGGTGTTGGTCGATACCGTCACGGTCAGCCAGTTCATAGGCCTCTTCCAGACGGTAATAGTCTTCTAGCGGAAACTTGGCATCGATGGGCAGATAGACTGGAGTGTCTGATGCTTGGCCAGGGAGTTTAATCGCATATTCGACTCGCTCGCTAGAACCTGATACCGTTGCAAACTCACGTTCGTATTGGCTAGGGGTCAGCATATCCTCAATAATCTGAGCCAGTTGAATTTCTCCAAGAATCCCCCGTGTCTTGCTACCTGATAACACCTTGCTCAGGCTACCAACATCACGCGCCACTGTCTTCATTTCCCCCAGACCTTGATTGACACTCTCCAGCTGCTTGGATACCGTCTCAAAGGAGGTCTGCAAGCGTTGATTGAGGGTTTGATCGAGTTTTTCAGATACCGTTTGGCGCATATCTTCCAAGCGATGCTCATTAGAGGTCTGCAAATCTTTAATAGCAAGTGTCAGCTGGGTCTGCAGCTGCTCCAAGCGGTGATCCGTCTGATTGCGACTGGCTGTTAAATTATCGTATAAGGCTTCTCGTAGGTCACTAGATTGCTGATAAAGCCCATCTTGCAGGCGGAGCAACTGCTCCTGTTGGGCAAGGAGCTGATTTTTTCCTGCCATGTCAATTAGATAAGTCAGTTGGTCTGAGAGGTTATCGGCTTGGTTCTCTAAAGTTTTGATGAGTTGATCTTGCTGTTGCCGTTGCTGCCAGAGAACGATAATCAGCACCAACAACACCAAAACCACCATGACAAGGGTCAACAGAGCCATCACGCCCTCCTATCTCGGGATTGAATCACCACCGCATACCCTTCATCTAGGCTAAAGCGAACGGGCTGTCCCAAAAATTCATTGCTACTATAGACTTTCTTTTGGAAAAATGTGCTGCGCGTCATCTCGTATTTAGCTCCTTGAATGGTGAATTGTCCCTCGCCTGATGCCATAAAAGCAAGATAGGTCATCCCTTCTGCCTGTGTGACCTCATGGCTTCCAGCCGGGAAAAACTGGACACGGTTCAGGTCATCGACCAAAACCAGTTGCTGCATGTAGGGCGCAAGCTCTGGGTCGCTGGGCAAGAAGAGATTGGACAATTCATGGTCCAGTCGCCCACCAAAGGCACCAAAAATTGTCACTTCAGCTGTCGGGTATTGGGCAAAAATTAGTTTGAGGGCGAGTTCAGCATCCGTGTCGTTCTTTTCAGCCGGCGCTTGATGAAGTATCAGAGCATGATGTTTGATGGTCGCAAGCTCTTCTGCTGTCACCGAATCAAAATCCCCCACTGCCATATCCAGCGCCAGCCCATGTTCTAAAAGAAAGAGACAGGCTCGGTCAACACCGACATAGGCATCAAAGGTGCGTGGCACAAGAGTCGGCTGACCACCCAAGCAGAGGGCAATCCTAGGCATCTAGCACCTCACGCAGGCGAGCGACACCAGCTGTCAGGTCTTGCTTGAACAGGTAGGAACCCGCAACAAAGACGTTGGCGCCTGCTTCTTTGGCTAGGGCAATGGTCTGATCATCAATGCCTCCGTCCACCTCGATATCAAAGCTCAAGCCAAGGCGAGCACGCTCTTTTGCGATGCGAACGACTTTGGACATGGTTTCTGGAATAAAGGCTTGACCACCAAACCCTGGGTTAACCGTCATGATGAGCACCTGATCGACCAACTCTAGCACAGGAAAGAGGGCTTCAACTGGCGTGCCAGGGTTAATGACCACACCAGCCTTCATACCCGCTGCCTTGATTTTTTGCAGTGCACCATGAATGTGGGTAGTGCTCTCAGTGTGGATGGTCATAATATCTGTCCCTGCTTGGGCGCAGGCCTCCACATAGCGCTCTGGATTAACCACCATGAGGTGGACATCAAAGACCAGCTTGCTGTGTTTGCGCATACTGGCAACAACATCCGTCCCAAAACTAATATTGGGCACAAACTGACCGTCCATGAGGTCGATGTGGACATAGTCTGCACCGCTTTTCTCAATGCGCTGCAATTCACTGGCAAAATTGGCGTAGTCAGCAGCTAGGATGGATGGGGCAATTTTGTAAGAAGACATGGGTTACCTCTTTCTACATGGATATGGGAACAACGGGTTTAAAAAGGAGACAAGGATATGTCATTTATTTTTTCTTAGCAACTTTTTTGTAAGTTTCACGGCGGTTGTCAATTTCGCTGAGCAGTTGCAAGTAGTTATCATACCTAACCTGCCAGATGTCACCAGCTGCTACTGCCGGTTTCACGGCACAGGCTGGCTCATGGGTATGGGTACAGGTGCGAAACTTGCAAGACTGGCTGACCTTTGAGATGTCTGGAAAGGCCTGGTTGAGGTCTTCGCTAGTGGTCACTTGATAGTCGAGGGAGGAGAAACCTGGGGTATCCGCAATCTTGCCACCGAAGACATCATAAAAACTGACCGCTCGCGTAGTGTGGCGTCCTCGACCCAGACTACCTGAAATCTCACCTGTTTCGAGCTTCAAATCTGGGGCAATTTTATTGAGTAGAGTAGACTTGCCCACTCCAGTTTGTCCCATAAAGACCGTCACCTGATTAGTCAGAAGAGGCGCTAGCTCCTCGACACTATAGCAGACCTCATAACCTATCTTCTCATACTGCCTGCGAATCTCGTCCAGCTCTGCCATTTCCCCAACTAAATCCAGCTTGGTGATGTAAATGATGGGGTGAATCTGCTTGTGCTCCAAAAGCACCAAAAAGCGATCCAGCAGGTTAGGATTGAAGTCAGGCTCACGCGCCGACATGATAACGACCGCCTGATCAATGTTGACGATAGGTGGACGCACCAAAGCGTTATGACGATCCTCGATGGCTAGGATATAACCCTCTGACTGCTCCTCAGCAGAAAAGTCAACCCAATCGCCTACATAAGGCGTCTGTCCTGTCTTTCTAAAATTGCCACGCGCTCTAGTTTGATAAACCTGTCCGTCTGCCTCAACATAGTAAAAACCTGCCAAGGCCTTGATAATTCTTCCTCGCAAATGAACTCCTCTGTTTTTGTTTTTATTATACCATACTTTATCAAATGGCTCTACTATAGATAGTTACTGGAGCTGGGACAAAAGTCTCCAACTTAAACGTTGATAAGGTATTACTTGCAATACGCAGTGGTCGGAAGCAACTTTTACTGGCTTGGCCAGTTTTAGAGCTGCCACTGAACAGCTCATTATGTGCTTCAACGCCAATGAACCACTGCTGAATGCTTCAAGGTGCTTGAGCCTTGAAGGTGGGGAATCGTGAGTTGCAAAGCAACTCTCCTCCCTAATACGCTTATACTATCAGCTGTTACAGCCCTGCTCAACTTTGCGAGGGTGGAACAGCAACATCGACCTCTTTGGGTTATCGATTTTTGTCCCATTCCCTCGTTCACTCTGGAAAACTGCCACTGAACGACTAGGAAGGTTAAAAAAGTTCTGCCTAAGGCTTGATTTTTTTCATAAAATCAGCTAAGATAGTTATATCACCTGCGGAGGTGGTGGAACGGCAGACACGCATGCTTCAGGCGCATGTGCCCGTAGGGTGTGAGGGTTCAAATCCCTTCCTCCGCATTTCTTTAGACAATTACTGAGTTGAAGACAGAAACGTTTCAAGTGCTGTCCTTCAACTTTTTTCTTTTCCTTGAACTTTTTAGAAAAGAATTTTCTGTAAATGCTCTGCGGCATTATTTGAAAATACCTACCTGATTTGCCCCTGCTCAGCTTCAACTAAAAAGCACCAAAAAGTAAGCGTTGACATTTTTCTTTTCCTTAGGTATAATTGCTTTGAAAAGGCTTTCTTTAGGAGGTATAATCATGAAGCATCGTTACTTATATCTGGCTGGTATTACATTGGCTATGGCTAGTAGCAATCTATCCTCTGTCCAAGCAGATACCAGCGTAACTTACCCTGTCGCGAATTCAGCGGAGAGCAGTGCGACAACAACAGTTAATCAATCGGAGACACCTGCCGTTCAGAACAAGGAAAATGACACTTCATCAGCTGATAATTTAATTAGCCAAGATGTTAGTGATGAGGCAGAAGTAACAGATTTGGTTAATCATATGACTAATCGGCAAAAAATTAGCCAAATGCTAATGCCTGATTTCCGTAAATGGCAATCTGAAGGTTCTGATATTGCGACAGATTTAACCGCTGTTAATGCAGAAATTGCTGAAGTCATCGATAACTATGACTTTGGGGGGGTAATTCTCTTTGCGGAGAATGTTAAAGAAACGGAACAAACTCTCCAATTAACTCAGGCTATGCAAGCTGCGGCTATCAAAAATGAAGCTGACAACGGCAACATCCCTCTGTTAATTGCTATCGACCAAGAAGGAGGTATCGTTTACCGATTGGGCTCTGGGACAGCTCTACCTGGTAATATGGCCCTTGGAGCTACCCGTGACCCCGAACTTGCTAGACAAGCAGGTGAGATTATTGGGAGAGAACTTTCTGCTCTTGGAATAAACGTCGACTTTGCTCCTGTTCTAGACACAAACAACAATCCACAGAACCCTGTTATTGGTCTACGCTCTTTTTCTTCAGATCCAAATCTCGTTGCTACTCTCGGAATACCACTCATGAATGGTATTCAGTCTTACAATGTCGCTGTGGCTGCAAAACACTTCCCAGGACACGGGGACACTGCAGTTGATTCTCACACTGGATTGCCATTAGTTGATAAATCCATAGAAGAATTAAACGCCTTAGAGCTGGCACCGTTCAAAGCCTCAATGGAAGCTGGGGTTGACATGGTTATGACAGCCCATATCCAGTATCCGCAAATCGAAAAAGACACCTACGTGTCAAAAACTACCGGAGAAAAAATTCATATTCCTGCGACCTTGTCAGATGATATTTTAACTGGCATTGTCCGTAATCAGTATGGTTATGATGGTGTGATCGTGACAGATGCCATGAATATGGATGCTATATCAAAAAATTTTGGTGAGTCCGAAGCTGCAATTATGGCAATTAATGCAGGTGTCGATATTGTTCTGATGCCTACAATATTGCGCAGTAAAGCTGATTTAACCAAAATTGATCAAATTATCAGCGATATTGAAGCAGCGGTGATTAGAGGAGACATTACTCAAAGTGCTATAGATGCTTCCGTGCGGCGTATCCTAAAATTAAAAGCTAAGCGAGGTATTCTAGACTTTGACCTCACTGCTAGGACTTCTGAAGCAGCAAGAGCAGCAGTAGGATCGGACCTGAACAGAAGTCTGGAGAGAAAAATAGCAGCTAGTGCCGTCACAGTTGTAAAAAATGACGACACTGTGCTTCCATTTAAAGTTTCAGATGGTCATCATGTTTTACTTCTCGGAGCATATAATAATGAACTGCCTGGACTAACTCTTGGGATGAGACGCTTACAAGCGGATGGGGTAATTCCTAAAGAAGTCACTTTTGAATCGGTAAGATATGATGCTAAAAGTAGTGCTGACAGTCTTAAGGAAAGCTTGGAGAAAGCCACACATATTGTCGTTATTTCTGAAATTGGACGTGAATCTCACTTGGCCAGTGATCATTGGTTGACAAGAGTTCCTACTGAAGTCATTGATTATGCTAATAAATCAGGGAAACCTGCCGTCGTGATGAGCATCTCAAAACCTTACGATGTTGCTAACTACCCTTCAGCTAAAGCAATCGTCGCCGTTTATGGCAATAAAGGCATGGACCCGACGGAAGCCCTCCGCCCAGACAATGCTTTTGGACCTAATATTACCGCCGGTGTAGAAGTAATCTTTGACGGTCTAGAGCATAAAGGAACTCTACCTGTTGCTATACCTGTCGTTCAAAATGGTTTATTAAGTACCGACCAAATTGCTTATCCAATTGGATTCGGACTAACTTATGATGAACCTGCTAAAGGAATTTCACTAATTCTACCAAAAGCAGCCAAGACTAATGAAGCATTTCCTATCGGTATCCATCTAGGTGACCTAAAAGGCATTGAGAAAGGGCCATACCAATTACACATTCAATTCAACCAAAACGATATTGAGATTATAAGCCAGGATGATTTTTCTGTAGAAGGCGATACTATCGTCATCAACCGAAAAGCTAACGATCTCTCGGATATCTCTCTAATCGCAAAATCTAAACTAAATGGTAAAATTATCCCAATTATAGCCATTAATCTTGTCGATAAGCTGGGTCGAGTATTTGGACTAGGTTCTTCCGCCTTCCAAGACCACTCTGTACTTACCACTTCTGATGTCACAGTCGATCGCCCAATAAATCCAGCACATGACACGATGTCATCTGATAAAAACTTAGTTAAAAATCATAATAATTTTAGTCTCACACCAGTCGCTGCATCAGCTAGAGAAGAAATAAACCGTAATAAAGAAAATGCACAAGAAGTCTTGCCAAAAACAGGTGAGAAACAAACCCACTTCTTCACATTGACTGGATTTGCAAGCCTTCTATCATTTATGTTGCTGAAGAGAAAAAGAAAAATCGTTAATTGAGCTAGAGATTGCTTAACATTATGGTAATTTCATAAATAAAAAGGTAGCACTTGCCTAAATTCGATTTGGGTTGGTGCTGTCTTTTTTCTCAAGCTATTCGTATTAAGGAGCAATTAACTACACACTCAAGACTATTCACGAGAATCTACCCAAAAGTTTTGGACAAGGTAGTAGTTTAGGATGCTCATTAGATTTTTGATGACTTGTCATCTGTTGAGGTCGTTTTTGGATTAGTTATAGAGCAAAAAACTGCCCTTAAAAAGGACAGTTAGTCAAATCTATCATCTTGCTTCTTGCGTAACATCGAAGAATCTAGCAAAGTTAGCTAGGAGCATAGTTTCATCACAGACAGTCGTGCCAGCTCTGCCATGCCAAGCGTCTGCGTGAGCTTATCCTTAACCCCCTCTGACTTGCCAAAATGATTGGTCAGGTTGTTCTAGAGTTTCTTTGATTGACAAAGCAGGCCTCAGACACACGGAAAAAGACATCCTGCCTCCTATACTTCAAAATTTCTTACTATTTGTTTTTCCTCCTCAGTCAAATCAAACAAGTCCATAACCAGGTCATCCTATCACCAGATTAAGATGATTTACTTTTTCAATGCCAGGAGACTCTTTCTTCATCTCCTCCATCAGTTGCTCAACAGCTTGTGCTACTTCTTCTTGCTGCGTATCGGTAGCATCTGGAATTGGGAATGCTCCAAGTTCATTAACTTTGAACTGTGGGAAAAGACGACGTTGGAATTTATCAAATTTCATGAAAAACCAAGGAGAGAGCAAGCGAGAGTTCAAAATGCCCAAGAGGTAGAAAGGATCGACCTGAATATCTGTGATAATCATTGAGTTCAAATCATTGATAACATTACTATCAGTATAAACAGCTTCAACAGCATAGGAGAATATCCCGCCTTTACGCAAAAGTTGATAAGCCAATTCCATAAAAATAGTATAGGTATTGGTTTGGTATTCACTTACTTGATAAGTCCTTGAATAGTAGGCTTTCATCTCATCTGTAAAGGACTGATTACGAGCAAAGATATAAGGCGGATTCCCAATGACAAGGAAGTGACCAGATCCAACCGTTGGGTCTGTTGCCGTGTCTAATTTGATACAACATAGCGGAGCGGAATTTCTACCCCTTAACGATGCACCCGCACAGGTGCATTTTTGCACACCTCTCATAACGATGCCGTATGCACCGTTACGGAGTAAGGTATTCGGTTTTATCGCTGCCTGTGCGTACATTGCATTCTCCTCGTGGAACTGGATTTAACCTTGAAATAAAGTCTGAATTGTCGGATCGTAATCCGTATCAATGAGTGTGACTTGCTCACCGCTTCGTGCATATCCCTCAATGTAAATACGATTATCTTTTTTCAAACTGTCAATTTTACAGTCAGTATCATCCAACCTCGATTCTATTACAGACCCATATTTCTTTATCTCGTGGAAATGGGCATCAATATATGCGTCCGTCATCGCAAGGCAGATGAATTTAATAGAGAGCAAATATGTCTCATCAAAATCCTTTCTCCAATCAAACGGAATATAGCAGCCCTCCACAATCAGGTTTTGCTTATTCTCGATTGCGGTCTTTATCATTTCCCGGATAATCGGCCAAAGATAAGTTGTAAGATCATCGTCCTCCGGCGTGAGATTGGTATTCCCGCTGCGGAACAGTCCCATTTTCAGATGATCAATTGACAGATACGGGTAATGGTATTTTTCGAGCATCTTCTGTGCCAGAAGCGTTTTTCCGGTGTGTGATGCGCCTGTTATCAGTATGATCATAGTTTTGCCTTCAATTCCTCTCTAACCTTTTCCAAATCACTGCACGTTAAGATTGGAATAAGGCTATTGATTTCTCTGATACTTTTATCCCACCATTTGAAACGGAGCATCAGGTCAATCAATTCTTCATCAAATCGTTTTCTTATGACTTTTGCCGGATTTCCCACCACTATTGTATACGGAGCAACATTACTGCCGACAACACTATTGGCTCCGATGATAGCACCGTCCCCGATATTTACTCCTGGAAGGATTACTGCATTCTGCCCGATCCACACATCATTACCAATTACAGTATCACCCTTGAATGGCATATCCGATGCTATAGGCGCATTCCTTTTTCAATCGCTTTGTCAATTTCAGGTGCAATTACTTGTGAGTAGAGAAAATCAGTTCTATTGCTGGACAGTTGATTATTCCTAAATTTTGTTACCAGATCAACTAATTTTCCATTCTTAAAGAAATGTTTTTCAAACTCTTTAGCTTCTACTATAAACCAAGATAGACCGTTTGTGATGATACACTTCTTAACTTCAAGATTTTTTCAAAAAGTCGTTCATATAGATAATAAGCAATTATTTCTTGAAAAGCTTTAGCATTGATTCTATCCGTCGTCATCATCTCTGCTTTATTAGACAAACTTTTCTACTGGAAGTATTAATGAAATTATGGGGCATAATTCCTTCCAAAAATACTTTAAGAAGATTTTTTTGGTACTCCTCAGATTCATCTGCCTTATCATATAAATGAGTTAAATAGCTGATTAGTTTCTTTGCAAATACATCTTTCTCTTCATCAAGTTGCATAATTGCTTAAACAGAGCGATTCATACTCTCTTTTAATGTAATTCCCTTTATTGCCATGAAATAGACTCCTAAGCAGATTTATCTAAGAGCTGATAGTATTGATCTATTGTGTAAGCAATAGACTAAGGGTACCCTTAGCGATATTCATACATATTATACCATGAATTTTTACAAAAAATAAAACCCCACCAAGATTAAATCTTGATGGGGTTTTGGAGGGAATGAAATCATTCCCCTCTATTTTAATCGTTTTGAAAACACGTCAAAACTTGCTATGCTAGGGTTCCGCAATCAAATTGCGATACTCTATTATTTAAGCGTAACTGAAGCGCCTGCTTCTTCCAATTTAGCTTTAAGCTCTTCAGCTTCTGCTGCGTTAACACCTTCTTTAACAAGTGCAGGTGCTCCATCAACAAGCTCTTTAGCTTCTTTAAGACCAAGACCTGTGATTTCGCGAACAACTTTGATAACGCCAACTTTTTTGTCACCAGCAGATGTCAATTCAACGTCGAATGAATCTTTAGCTTCTTCAGCAGCACCACCAGCAGCTGCAACTGCAACTGGAGCAGCAGCAGTAACGCCAAACTCCTCTTCGATAGCTTTTACAAGGTCGTTAAGCTCAAGGATTGAAGCTTCTTTGATTTCAGCAATAATGTTTTCAATGTTCAATGCCATTGTAGATTCCTCCAAAATATGTTTTTAAATAGGTTGTGACAAGGTCACGATTAGGCTGCTAAGATTAAGCAGCGTCTTTGCTTTCTGCAACTGCTTTGACAGCAAGTGCAACGTTGCGAACTGGTGCTTGAAGTACTGAAAGGAGCATAGACAGCAATCCTTCGCGGTTTGGCAGGGTCGCAAGTGCAACGATTTCTTCTTTAGAAGCAACCGCACCTTCAATGACACCACCCTTGATTTCAAGAGCATCAGCTGTTTTCGCAAAATCATGAAGTGTTTTAGCTGGTGCAATCACATCTTCGTTAGAAAAAGCGATAGCTGTTGGACCAACGAAAACGTCAGCCAATCCTTCAAGACCAGCAGCTTCTGCAGCACGACGCAAGATAGAGTTTTTCACAACTTTATACTCAACGTCAGCGCCACGAAGATTACGACGAAGAACAGTATCCTGCTCAACAGTCAAACCACGCGCATCAACCACAACGATTGAGGCTGCAGCTTTCATCTTCTCAGCATAAACTTCAACGAGTTCTGCTTTTTTAGCAATATTTGCTTGACTCATTAGTGTTTTACCTCCGTTTTTATTTTTGGTTGGAAACGAAAAAATCGCATCCAAACCCAGACACGAAAGTACAAATACGTAGACGATTTTATCACGTTTTTGTGCCTCGGCAGGATGTTTATGAGTTAGACTCCCCTGCTGTCTTAGGTCAGTTTTATTCAAAACCTCTAATAGGTTATCACAATCTAAGGGTTCTGTCAAGGATTTAAGACAATTTTTTTATACTGTATAGATAGACCAGTTTAAGGATGATAAGCAGATAATGGCAGATGAGTGTTGAGAGAAATCCAGTTGCCAGCCTAATTCGACCAATACATCCCACAAGCATGCAATTACCAAACATAAAAAGACTAAAACAGCAGTCCCAGTCTCTTCATGTGATGTTCAAATAAGCCAGATAGAGCAGTTAGGAGCACGTCTTGTTTTGCCAGCTCTAGACTTGCAAAGCAACCGCTCAACAACCATCCTGACTGTTCAGTTAGGCAAGGCGAGAGTGAAAGAAATGGCGTTCTGACAAACTATGATTAGTCCCCACTCGCTCTTACTGTCATCAGTTATTATCTATGCCATAAAGGCTGTAATCTCTGCCACAGAGAGGGAAGAATCACAAACCACCTTAACGTCTTGCTGGGTGGCAACCAAGAGCCCTGGCACTGTTTTCACGCCATATTTAGCACGCAAGTCTTGCAAAGCAGCATCAGACACATTGCTGCTATCTACAAAGTAAATTGACGCGTTAGTGTCAGCTTGGGTCTGCGCCAATTTTGGTGCAAAACGTTGACAATATGGGCAAGTTGGACGCCCAATAAAGGCAATAACTTTCTCTTCTGTTTGAATCAGTTTTTCCAACTCTTGGGCTGTTACTGGTGTAAACTGTTTGACAGCTTGTTCAAATGACATGTCCTGTCCTCCTTAAAATGATACCACATTATAGCAAGATTTTCAGCCAAGTTCAATTATCTGCTACGCCAGAAAAGCCCAAAAGAGGCTGGGACAACAGTCCCAGCCTTCCTTTCTTGTTATTGTTAACAAAGTCAGACGCAGTGGTTGAGCGGAGGTGAGGGAAACTCGAATTCTACCGAATTACCGATTGAGTCCCACTCTCTTTGCTAATCCTGACGTTCCAAATCTCGTAACATTTGGTCAATTTTATTGCCATAAGCGATGGACTCGTCTTTGATGAAGGTCAAGTCAGGGATTTTATAGAGGGTCAGGGTTTTCCCTAGCTCACGCTTAATGGTCCCCTTAGCCTTTTCTAAGCCCTCTTGGGCTTTTTTATTATCCGATGCCAAATCTGACAAAATAGTATAGTAGACCTTGGCGGCGGATAAATCACCCAACATTTGGACATCGGTGATCGTCACGCCTTGGACACGTGGGTCACGGATGTGCCGCTGCAAAATCTCATTAACCTCACGTTTGACTTCCATACCAACACGGTCTGCACGATGGTTAGCCATAGGTGGCTCCTTTCTATCTCTCTTAATGATAAGATGACAGCTAGGACAAGCCTAGCTGGAACATCTTTAAACAGTGTCATTGTTCTGGTACTTATTATTTTTACACAACTGATTGTTCAATGGGCAACAAGCTCCAGCTTCAACTTTCTGATTTTTTAGCTCCCTAGAAGCAGGGCTTTTTAACGTTTAATCTCTTCCATGATGTAGGCTTCGATGGTGTCATCAATTTGCAGGTCATTATAGTTTTCGAGCATCAAACCACCTTCACGACCAACTCCCAGTTCTTTGACGTCATCTTTGAAGTGTTTGAGGCTAGCAAGAGCACCATCGTGAATCACGACACCGTCACGGATAACACGCGCCTTGGCATCACGTTGGATTTTACCACGAGTGACCATAAAGCCGCCGATGGTGCCGATTTTAGCCACCTTGAAGGTCTCACGAATCATGGCTTCACCAATGATTTTCTCTTCAAATTCTGGATCAAGCATACCCTTCATAGCATCTTCAACTTCCTCGATAACCTTGTAGATGATGCTGTGAAGACGGATTTCTACATCGTCGGTATCGGCCTGCACACGCGCTTGCGGAGTCGGACGAACGTTGAAACCGATAAGGATAGCGTTTGAGGCTTCCGCCAGGGTCACATCAGACTCGTTGATGGCACCAACAGCAGAGTGAACGACATTGACCTTAACACCTTCCACATCAATCTTCAAGAGGGAACTAGCAAGGGCTTCAACCGAACCTTGCACATCAGCCTTGATAATGACGTTAACAGATTTGACCTGACCAGCCTTGAGGGTATCAAAGAGGTTCTCTAGGCTGACACGTTGGGTATTTTGACGTTGTTTGAGCAGGGCACGTTTAGCACGCTCTTCACCAGCTGCGCGCGCCGCTTTTTCATCCTCATAAACCGCAAAATGGTCACCCGCCATCGGCGTTTCGTTGAGACCAGTGATGGACACTGGGGTAGATGGTAGAGCTGACTTGACACGACGTCCCAAATCATTGGTCATGGCACGGACACGACCAAAGGTATTGCCGACAACGATTGGGTCTTGGACGTTGAGTGTTCCCTGCTGTACCAAGAGGGTCGCCACAGCACCTTTTCCTTTATCCAGCTGGGCTTCAATAACCGTACCGATAGCACGGACCGTTGGGTCTGCCTTGAGTTCTTGGAATTCAGCCACCAAGAGCACCGTTTCTAAGAGGGTGTCGATATTCTTACCAAACTTAGCAGAGATTTCCACAAACTCAGAATCCCCGCCCCATGATGCCTGCATAACGCCATGCTCTGCTAACTCATTGATAACACGGCTCGGATTAGCATCAGGCTTATCAATTTTGTTGATTGCCACAATAATCGGTACGCCAGCTGCTTTAGAGTGGTTGATGGCTTCAACGGTTTGTGGCATTACCCCATCATCTGCTGCCACAATCAGGATAGTGATGTCGGTTACTGATGCTCCGCGCGCCCGCATGCTTGTGAAGGCTTCGTGTCCTGGCGTATCAAGGAAAGTGATTTTCTTGCCATTTTCCTCAATCTGATAAGCACCAATATGCTGGGTAATCCCCCCAGCTTCTCCAGTTGCCACACGAGAATTGCGCAGCGTATCAAGCAAGGTGGTCTTACCATGGTCAACGTGTCCCATGATGGTCACGACAGGTGCGCGCTCCACCATATTTTCAGGGTTGAGGTAGTCTTCATCCACAAAGAAACGTTCAATATCAGCATTGTCTACTTCAACCTTAGCCTTGGCTTCAATGCCGTAGTCCACCATAAGAAGTTCAATGGTGTCACCGTCCAGAGACTGGTTCTGGGTCGCCATCACGCCCATCATGAAAAGCTTTTTAACGATCTCCGCTGGCTCACGTTTGATGCGCTTAGCGATGTCAGCGACCGTCATGCCTTCGGTGTACTCAAATTCTTTTGGCAGTTCGTGGAACTTACGCTCTGTTACAGGTGCAGGAGCACCCTTGCCTTTTTTGTTTTTCTTACTGTTGTTCCAGTTAGAGTTTCGTTGATTTCTCACTTGGTTTTGATTCCAATTTTTCTTATTTTTTGTTGGTTTAGGGCCGTCTTCATTTGAAAAATCACGGGATTTTTCAGGACGAGAGGCTTTTTTACGACGATTGTCTGGAGCAGCCGAAGCGGTTTTTTCTGCCTGAGGAACTGGCTGGGCTTTTGGTGTTGACACACTTTGCTCGAGGCGTTCTTGAGCTGCTAATTCTTCTGCCATGCGTGCCTTACGAGCCTCTTCCAAAGCTAGTGCTTCGCGGCGTTTGGCTTCTTCTTGCTCGCGGAAGCGTTGCTCGCTATTGCGCGAATACTCAGCATTTTGCTCAGCCTTAAGGGCTGCTGCCCTTGCCTTAAAGTCAATCCGAGGCGCTGCAGCGTTGCGATTTGGCTGGCGGTTATCCTGCTTATGTCCTTGGTTGCGGTCATTGCGGCGGTTGTCCTGCTGACGACGATTGTCACGGTTTGGTGCACCTGCTTGCCCACGCTCCCGTTGATTACGGTCTTCACGCTTGTTGTCCCGACCTCGCTCTTGACGGTTACCTTTGCCTTGCCCACTATGCCGCTGCTGACCACCCTGTTGACGACGCTCTGCTTCAGCCTTTTGTCGTGCCTCACGTTCTGCCTTGAAGTTACGGCTCTGCGGGCGAGCTGGGGTCGGCTTACTCTCTGCTGCCTGCTCTACTTTTGGTTCGACTTTAGGCGTTATTGGCGCTTCTTGGGTCGCTTTCGGCGTAGATGGCTGAGCAACTACCGTTTTCTGGCTAGATGAGCGCTTGGTTTCTTCAGTATTTTCAACAGGTTTTGCTGCTGAAGTAGCTGGCGCTTTGTTATCAGTTGTCGAGCTTGCTTGATGTGGCTGAGCTGGCGTTGCCTTGGAGGCTCCCCCACCAAAACTTGCAATCAAGCGCTTGGCCTCACCTTCGTCCACACTGCTAGAATGACTTTTGACTGAAAGCCCCAATTCCTGAGCCTTGGCAACTAAATCTTTGTTACTGATACCCGTTTCACGGGCAATTTCATTAATTCTTTTTTTAGACAAATCGTGTCCTCCTCGTCCTTTAGTCCATAAGAGTCCTCATTTTCTTTGAAAATCCAGCATCACTAACTGCCACAACCTTTCTGGGTCTGCCGATAGCGCTGCTAAGGTCCAGCGTATCAAACACTGTTGAGACTTCTATATCGTAATATTTACATTTATCCGTCACGGTCTTGATCAGGTTCTGACTAGCATCCTTGGCCACAAAGACCAGTCTTGCTTGCTCGGTCTGGATAGCCTTGACGACCAATTCCTCGCCTGAGATAAGTTTTCCAGCACGCTGAGCCAAGCCCATGAGGTTTAAGAGTTGTTGCAACTTATTCAAGACCTAACTCTCTTCTTTTTACTTTGTGATCCACATAAGCAATCAGTTCATCGTAGAAGCTCTCTGGCACATCCATGGAAAAACTGCGGTTAAAAACCAGTTTTTTCTTGGCCAATTTAGCTTCCTCGTTGTCTAGCTTGATGTAGGCGCCGCGACCGTTCTGTTTGCCAGTAGGGTCAATAAAAATCTGACCGTCCTTGTTTTTGACAATACGCAACAGGTCGCGTTTGTCGATAATCTCGCCAGAAACCACTGATTTGCGTAGGGGAATTTTGCGTGTTTTTGCCATAACGCCTCCTGAGACCTAGCCTTCAGCAGTCACTTCTGTACTGCCTTCTGAAAGCTCTGTTGGCTCTGCTGAAGCAAACACCTCTTGCTCTGCTGCCATAGCCTCATACTCTGACGCAGACTTGATATCAATGCGGTAACCTGTCAAGTGAGCTGCCAAGCGAACGTTTTGCCCACGACGACCAATCGCCAAAGATAGCTTGCTGTCCGGAACGACGACAAGGGCGCGCTTGCTGTCTTTCTCATCAAAAATCACATAATCCACCTCAGCTGGTGCGATGGCATTGTAGATGTACTCGGCTGGGTCTTCAACCCACTGGATCACGTCAATGTTCTCTTCAACAGGAACAGAGAGCCCTGTCTTAGCATCGATTCGTTTCGGATGGAACTTGCTAATCACTTTTTGGATATTAGCCCCCTTACGACCAACGATCGTACCGATGGCATCAACATTAGGGTTGTGGCTACGAACCGCCACCTTGCTACGGTCACCAGCTTCACGAGACACACTCATGATCTCTACCGTGCCATCAAAGACTTCAGGAATTTCCTGTTCCATGATTCGCTTGATAAACTCAGGGTGGCTACGGCTAACAAAGACGTTAACCCCGCGCGGATTGTTTTCAACCTTATACACATAGACTTCGATGCGGTCGTGAGACTTGAAGGTCTCTCCTGGAATTTGGTCTTGGTGAGAAAGCTGAGCTTCGATGGTGCCTAGGTTGACATAGATGAAACGATTATCGAACCGCTCAACAGTTCCTGTCATGATTTCACCTTCGTGCTGTTTGTACTCGTTGTAGGTCACCTCACGGAATTGCTTGCGCATCTTTTCCATGATGGTTTGTTTAGCTGACTGAGCCGCCACGCGACCAAATTCCTTGACAGACTCCTCAAAACGAATCTTGTCTCCCAGCTCATAGGCAGAGCTGATAGCCAGAGCGTCTTTGAGGCTGATTTCTAGACGACTGTCAAAAACCTCGTCCACAACTTCACGGACAGTATAAACCTTGAAATCCCCTGTTTTTTCATTAAATTCAACAACAGCTGACTCGGCCTGACCGTACTTTCTACGATAGGCTGACTTGAGGGATTCCGTCACCGTCTCGATGATGTCTGCCTTATTGATGTGCTTTTCTTCTTCCAAAATACGGAAGGCTTCTAACATTTCTTTGCTCATGGTATGTCTCTCTCAAAAACAAGTTGTTTTCTTGAAAATAAATCCTTTCCTATAATTTTACAGCTAATCTGGCTTTGGCAACCAGTTGATAAGGGATGGTCACCGTTTTTCGTCTGGTCTTATCCAGATAGTCTAGGGTGAGCTCATCGTTGTCAAAGCTCTGCAATGTGCCTTCAAAAACCTTAACCTTGTCAATAGCCTGATAGAGACTGACGTTAATGTAGCGACCAACCGCTCCTGCCAAGGCTTCCTTGGTCTTGAGCGGACGCTCCAGACCAGGGCTTGAAATCTCCAGAAAATACTGGTCTGGAAAAGGGTCTGGTGCGATGGTATCTAGCAGGGGACTAATGACCTCTGTCAAATCCGCTGTATCATCGACCGTTATCCCGCCAGGCTTGTCGACCAAAATCGACAGGACATAATCGCCCCCCATCTTCTCGTACTCAATGTCCACCAGCTCATAGGGAGCAGCGATAACAGGTGCCACCACCGCTTCCACCAGTTCAATAATCGTTGCGATAAGAATCCCTCCTTTTCAACAAAGAGAAGACGAAGTTGTCACCCCGTCTCCTTTCTTCATCATTAATTTTCTATCATTATAGCATTTATTCATCAAGGATGCAAGAAAAAAGCCTAAAACGACACTATTTACTGGACTAGATACAGCTTTAGCCAATTAAACAGCAAAATCATGCCCGCCGAGCGCATGACAAAAACATCGCTTTCAGGTAATGATTTTTATGAAAAATTATATGTTTAATCATGACATGTTGTTATAAATGTCAGCGGAAAAGCAGATGAACCCATGCACCTAGGTAAATGTTGTGAAAATTTTTTGAAAAAATTTATGTCGCTAGAAAATAGTGACACGAAGTTTCTTCATGCGTTTGGCGTGAAAATCACAATTCTCATCTTGCAAACAGGACTGGAGTTTTGCTATAATGAAAAGACAATACAAAAAAGGAGAATAGCCCATGAATATCTTTGATGAACTCAAAGCCCGTGGCCTCGTCTTTCAGACGACAGACGAAGACGCCCTCAAAAAAGCCCTAACAGAAGGGACTGTGGCCTATTATTCGGGCTATGATCCGACAGCCGACAGCCTTCACCTCGGACACTTGGTGCCAATTTTGGTCTGTCGTCACCTGCAATTAGCGGGACACAAACCTTATCCGCTGGTTGGCGGAGCGACTGGCCTCATCGGTGACCCGTCCTTTAAGGATGCGGAGCGGAGCTTGCAAACCAAAGAGACCGTTGACGGTTGGGTGAAAAAAATCCAAGGACAGCTCGCACGCTTTCTTGATTTTGAAAACGGAGAGAATAAGGCTGTTATGACCAACAACTACGACTGGTTTGGCAGCATTAGCTTCATTGATTTTTTGCGTGATGTCGGCAAGTATTTTACCGTCAACTACATGATGGGCAAGGAATCCGTAAAAAAACGCATTGAAACAGGCATTTCCTACACCGAATTTGCCTACCAAATCATGCAGGGATATGATTTTTACGAGCTCAATCGCCTCTACGATGTGACCCTACAAATCGGCGGCTCCGACCAGTGGGGCAACATGACCGCAGGTACCGAATTGCTTCGCCGAAAGGGCGATAAAACAGGACACGTCATCACTGTTCCCCTCATCACCGATAGCACTGGCAAAAAATTTGGCAAGTCCGAGGGTAACGCCATCTGGTTGGACGCAGACAAGACCAGCCCTTACGAGATGTACCAGTTCTGGCTCAATGTTATGGATGCTGACGCTATCCGTTTCCTCAAGATTTTTACCTTCCTGTCTTTGGAGGAAATCGCTGAGCTGGAAAGCCAGTTTCTCGCAGCACCACATGAGCGCCTTGCCCAGAAAGTTCTAGCCAAAGAAGTCGTGACCTTAGTACACGGCGAAGAAGCCTACCAGCAGGCCCTCAAGATTACCGAGCAACTCTTTGCAGGCAACATCAAAGAACTCTCCGCTAAAGAACTCAAGCAAGGACTCAGCAACGTACCAAACTACACCGTTAAAGCCGATGACAGCCCCAACATCGTAGAACTGCTCGTCACCTCAGGTATTGTCAACTCAAAACGCCAAGCCCGTGAAGATGTCCAAAATGGTGCCATCTACCTCAACGGCGACCGCATCCAAGACCTCGATTACCAACTGGCTGATACAGACAAAATCGACGGCGAGCTGACCGTTATCCGCCGCGGCAAGAAAAAATATGCCGTTCTGACTTACTAAACAACCCTAATAAAAGCGCATAACACTTCCTGATGCTATGCGCTTTTTTAATGCCATTTGTCGGTTTTACCTAGCCTCTTGTGCTAATCACGAATAAAGTGTCGATCATGTGCTGAGAAATTCGCCTCATCAGAGATTAGTCGTTCCGCAGTCATCCGCAAGTTATATTTTTCGCGGAGAGCGATGATCTCTGCCATTTGAGGAGAAGCATGGTGGGCATCAAGGGCTTCTTGATCCGCCCAACTATCAACTAGAAGCACTGTTTCTGGATCGCTAAGGGAAGAAAAGTAGTCATAGCGCAGATTACCTGATCGCTGGCGAATAGTGGTCGCCAAACCAGACTGCTCCATAGCGGCTACAAATTCCAGAGCTCTGCCATTTTCACCACGATAAGTTAATAAAAAAGTTAGTGTCATCGTTGATTGATGTCCTCCTTTGCATGGACTAATTGGGTAATAGTTCGACAATAAGGCGCTGAGCTGCCGATTGTTTCAGCCACTTGTGCCACAAATCCATTGAGATAGTCAACTTCCGTCAGCCGCTTATTTTTCACCAAATCCTGATGCATGGAGGGATAATGATGCCCAACCTTAGTCGAGACGTCAATGATGTATTGATAGGTGTCTTCAAGATCAAACCTTAAGCCGTAGTGAGCGGCTACAGCGATGAATTCCGACAACACCTGCCTAACTAGCCCCATCGCAGAAGAGGAAGACAGCAGCTCATGTAAGTTCGCATCTAACAGAGCACTAGTGGCATTCATTGTGCCATTTATCATGGCTTTTTTCCAAATGGCATGTAAAACATCATTAGTATAGGTCGCGTTTAAACCAGCTTGATTGAGGACTTCAACCAGCTGCTCGCCTACCGTTCTCTCTGTATCCGCCAAGCACTGAATGGTCAAGGAACCTGACCCACGTAGCTCGACTTGACCAGGTCCTATCAAGCCTGCTGTCCAAACAGTCACTCCCATAATGATCTGCTCTTTTCTAACAAACTCTTGTAAGGTCTCAATATGACCAAGACCATTTAAAAGGCAGAGGAGTTTCGTTTGCTCACCGATAATCGGCTGAATATCGTCTAGCATTTGACGTAGCTGGGTTGACTTTGTCAGGACCAAGACCAAATCTGCTTCTCGCGTGGCTTGTGTTGGTCTCATGATTGGCAACTGAATCGTTTCATTCACATCACCTGTGATCATAAGTCCCTTATCTTTTATAGCTTCAATATGCTCTGACCAATTATCCAGGAGAATAACCTCATGACCAGCCTTGCTAAGAGCAACTCCAAAACGGCTACCGAGCGCACCCGCACCTGCAATATAAACTAACATACTTGTCCTCCTCACTCTAGTATAACATAGTAAAATCAAAAGAGCTACTCACCCTGTCAGGATAGACCGTGTCATTTTTTCAAAAAACTGCGGTGTTTTAGGGGTAAGAAACAGGATTCATCTTACCAGTATCCACATCATAAATCGCTCCTGAAATGATAATGTCATCCGGAATCAGAGGGCTAGCTTTTAATTTGGCAATGTCCTCCTTAACGCTCTTCACAATGTCGGAGAAGGGAAGAAAATCCATTTCCCCAACATCAACTCCTAATGTGTCATTGAGCTGTTTCGCAAAGCCTTCGTTTGTCAAACGTTCTGCTCCGCAATCTGTATGGTGCAGCACGACAATCTCTCGTGTTCCCATCAGTTGCTGAGAAATGGCCAACGAACGAATCATATCTTCGGTAACACGACCACCGGCATTACGCAGGATATGAGCATCACCTAGCGCCAAGCCCAGAGCTTGTGCCACATGAAGACGTGAATCCATACAAGTCAAGATAGCAACACGCATTCTGGGAGGCAGTGGCAGGTGAGCCGTGCCATGCAGGGCAACGTAAGCCTCGTTTGCTTTGAGGTACTGGTCAAAATACGACATACAAACCATCCTTTTTTGTTTGATTTTCAAACTATTATATCATAAATGAAATGACATTGACAAAAAACCTGCTCCAATTCTTGAGCAGGTTTCTTGCTTATTAACAAGGATAGCTTATTTTTCAAAGATGAAAATATCATCTGAGTAAAGCTTGAAAACGTTAAGGCAAAGGTAATGGCAAAGATATGCTACTGCAAATGGAATGACAAACCAGATGATAATCATCATCGCAATCCCTGTTGTCTCAAGTGAAGCCAGCGGTCCAATCAAACCAATGAAACCAAAGCCAGCGGTCGCTGGTGTCCCAATAACATTGAATAGAGGAACAGACAGAGCACTCACAGCAGCTGTCACCAGGATAGGGAGCAGCATGATTGGATTGGCAGCCACATTTGGCATCATCATCTTAGTCGCGCCAAGCAAAATGGCAGCTGGAACTCCTGCTTTATTCTTACGCGCAGTTGCAAGAGCAAGGTAGGTTGACGTTGCAGCGACACCAATGGCTGCAGCTCCTGCTGACAGGCCTGTTAAACCGATAGCCACTCCAATCCCAACGGTTGAAATTGGGGTCACGATAAGAACCGCAAAGGACATCGCAATCAGTACGCTCATCAGAACAGGTTGGAGGACGGTAAAGCTATTGATTGCTTGACCAATCAGTGTGGTCACCTGAGAGACGTAAGGCAACATCAACCAGCCCAGATAGCCAACACCAATTCCAACAATTATAGGAAGCAAAACAATAGTCAAAGAGCCTAGACGATCACCAATCCATTTTGCCAAAAGAACCGCTAGGGTTGCTGTGATCATCATATTGATAATGTCACCTAATCCGCGTAGCTGAAACAAACCAACTGCTTCTAAGGCTTTGCCTGATTCCTGAACGGTATCAAAGAAGCGCCACGTCCAGGCACCAGAACCTATATAGGCTGCACCACCAACTGCCACCTGCTGCATGCTGGTCAATTTAAAATTCTCAGCAATAAGAAACCCTGCCATAATCGGAAGAAAATACTGGAAGATCACCAAAATACGGTTAAGGTCTGTCAGCCATTCTACTGCAGGTAAATATTTAATCAGATTCGCCAGAATGGCATTTGGCAAGAGACTGACGATGATGGCGGTTGCTGTGCCTGAGAGAATTTTCGCAGCAAAGGATTTGAATGTCTCTGTCTGCATTGCAGTTGATTGTTGTGTTGTCATAAAAACTCCTTAAATCATGTTGTTCGAAATGTTTTTTTGTTTGAAATATTCTGACTTATTTAACTAAAATCTTGATTGACAACCGCAAAGGTTGCCAATCTGATTTAGTATTCAACCGTCTGAATCCAACCGTCTGGGGCTGGTATGTCTCCATACTGGATACCCGTCAGTTCGTCGTAAAGACGTTTTATCGTTGGACCAACTTCTGTTTCTGAGTAAAACACTTGTTTCTTATCACCGATGGTAATCGAACCAATTGGTGTGATGACCGCAGCAGTTCCACACGCCCCTGCCTCGACAAAATCAGCCAACTTGTCAATATAGACATCGCCTTCAACAGCCTTTAGCCCCAGTCGCTCTTCAGCTAAAGTCATCAAGGAGTATTTGGTAATACTTGGCAAGATAGAGTCCGATTTTGGCGTCATAAATGTCCCATCAGCGGTAATCCCAAAGAAATTAGCCGCTCCGACTTCTTCGATTTTTGTTTTCGTTGCCGGATCCAGATAAATGGCATCAGCGTAACCTTGTTGTTTGGCCAATTTTCCAGGATAGAGGCTGGCAGCGTAATTTCCAGCAACCTTAGCCGCACCTGTACCTCTGGGTGCTGCGCGGTCATAGTCACTAACCAAGAAGTGAGCTGGAGCTAAACCACCTTTGAAATAGGCTCCAACTGGCGTCACAAAAATAGAAAATAGGTACTCTGTCGCAGGTGCTACCCCCACAGTGTCTCCAATTCCCATCAAAAATGGACGAATATAGAGTGAAGCTCCTGTACCATAAGGTGGTACCCATTCAGCATTGGCTTTGACAACTTCATGAACAGCACGAATAAAGTCTTCTTCTGGGTAAGGCTCCATGAGTAAGCGTTCTGCAGAACGTTTCATGCGCTTAGCATTTTCATCGGGACGAAACAGCTGAATCTTGCCATCTTTCGTACGATAGGCTTTCAACCCTTCGAAACAAGTCTGACCGTAGTGAAACACGTTAGATGCCTCACTGATCGTTATCTGCTTGTCCGTTTCAATAGCACCCTCGCTCCACTTGCCGTCTTTATAATAAGCTCTAAATTTTTTACCCGTATCAATATAGCCAAATCCTAAAGTTGACCAATCTATCGTCTCTACAGTCATGATATCTCTCCTTTCGGGATAAGTTTTTACTATCATACCTAATTTTTTGAGGTTTGTCTAGCGTTTTTTCTGAAAATTTTAATTTTTTCTGAAAAATTTTCAAAAAAACAGCCTAAAACAGGCTGAAGTCAATGTGATTTGGCCACAAGATTAAGTAAACTGGTCACCAAAAACATACCGATAAAAATCATGGTAATCGTTGCGCTAGCAGGTGTCTCCCACCAATAGGACATGAAAATGCCTGACACCATGCCGACAAAGCCAATACCGATGCCGTAGATAATCACTGAACGAAAAGATTTACCCAAACGCATCGCAATTGAAGCCGGTAAAACCATGATGGTTGAAACCAAAAGCGCTCCTGCTGCTGGAATCATCAAAGCAATGGCCACTCCCGTCAAAATATTGAAGGCAATAGACATCAAGCGAACTGGCAATCCGTCAACGAAGGCCGTATCTTCATCAAAGGTCAGTAGGTACATGGGACGAATAAAGAGAAAGGTCAAGATTAGAACAGCCAGCGCAATCACAAACAAAGCAATGACTTGCTCTTGACTGATGGTAATAATTGACCCAAACAGGTATTGATCCAAACTAACTGCCGAAGTCCCTTGAGCCTTACTCATGATCATCAAGGACAGCGCCAAGCCTAAGGACATTAAAATCGCTGTCGAAATTTCCATATAGTGCTTGTAGACCGTTCTGAGGTATTCTAGGACAATAGCAGCTAAAGTTACCACTACAATCGTTGTCCAGGTTGGATTGATACCAAGCAATACCCCGACGGCAACGCCTGCCAAGGAAACGTGGCTCAGGGTATCGCTCATCAGACTTTGCCGTCTGAGAATAAGAAAAATTCCCAAAATCGGTGCAAAAATGCTAATGGCAACAACCGCTAGCAGGGCGCGTTGCATAAAGTCATAAGCCAAAACATCAGTGAACATGGCCGCCCTCCTTGTTATCATGGATATTAAAACACCGCCATGGTAGGTCTTGGTTGCGCACGAGATGAATGTTCCTGTCGGCGTAGCCCTTGACTTCGTCTGGGTCATGAGTGATCATCAGCACTGCTTTTCCATGTTCCTTGGCATTATGGTGCATGAGGTCATAAAAAGTCTGAGTCGTCCCTGCATCCATCCCTGTGGTTGGTTCATCAAGGACAAAAACATCTGGATCAGAGGCAAAGAGACGTGCAATAACAGCTCGCTGCTTTTGCCCACCGCTCAAGCTACCGATACGCTTGTCTCGATTCTCCCACATGCCGACAGATTCTAAACTTACCCTAATATGTTCCTCGTCATGGTCTGTCAATCGTGAAAACCAGCCTCGACGCGGGTAACGACCAGAGGTGACAAACTCATAGACCGTGCTGGGAAACCCTGCATTAAAGCTGGCAATTTGCTGTGGTAAATAACCGATACGGAGTTTTTGACCTGTAACGTTTGTTTTGGCAAGCGTCACCTGACCTGATTTTGGCGTTAAAATGCCCAAAGTCGCCTTAATCAGGGTTGATTTTGCGGCACCATTTTCACCTGTTAGGGTAACAAATTCACCGCTATCCAAGTGGTAAGACACTTCTTGTAAAACAGGTTCGGCATCATACTGAAAAGCTAGATTTTCAACGGTGATATACCTCATTGACCACCGTCCAATCCTTTAGATAATCCCTCCAAGAATCGCTCGATAACGTCCTGTTCATCTGCTGAAAAAGCCGACAATACCTCATCATACACCTGAACAGTATGGTCATGGTGGTGCTCATGTTCTACCGCAATAGGCGTCGCCAAATCAGTTAGTTCAAAGTAAGTCACACGGCCATCTGTCTGGTCTTTGATTGACTCTAGCATGCCCGCAGCAATCAGAGCCTTGACGGCCTTGGTCACCGCTGCTTGACTGACGCTAAGCTCTCTGGCTAGGTCAGAATTCGTTAGCCGTTCCTTTGCCAATAACATCAGGATATGTTCCTGTGTATTGGTCAATCTGACGTCACTTTGGCAGGACCCAATCAACAATTCATGCTGATTTTCTGCTGTCAATAAAACCTTGTTAATCAACTGGTCTAAACGCTGGGCTAGTCTTGTCATAAACCACCTCTTTCTTTCACTTTACTGGTTAATTTTAACACAATTCAAGAGTGGAGGCAAGTTTTTGGTTACTGGCTAGAGGTGGTTCAACAGCATGACACTAGATGTAAGGGCTAAGATAGCAAAAAAAGAAAATGAACTATAGGATAAAAATGCGAACAACTGTCACCAAACAATCCTCTCCTAAACAACCCACAAAATCTCAAATATTTCTCACATAAACTTAAAACTCATTACAACACTATCAACGTCAACAACGGTGACATCTCCAATGTCTCTCTCATGCGCTAGAATAAATACTTTGATGGCACCATCAAGAGCCCTACATCCCAAAGTTAGGAATAACAAAACATCACCTGTACAAAAACTATATCTAAGGAGAACTAAGCGGAACCCTATAAACATTAGAGGGAGTTGGTATCACATCAGCGACAACAGCACAAGATTCGAGTATTATCTCAGCATTAAACAGTTAGTAGAACGTCTTAGGAATGGAATGTTTTTCTGAAATTCTTTTTTCCGAATACGCTTAAGAATAAAGGGATTGGAAACAAGAGGTATAACTCTGATTGAATCAATAGCAATAACTAGTTTCCCATCCCAAAGACGGCATTAAACATTTTTTCCTGTATTTTTCTTTTTAGGCAACTACTTTCTCTAATATTCCATTCGCTCGAAGTACCTCACGGTTGTGTAGCCTAAAACCAAGCTGTAAATCAAGGTGACCAGGGTAGACAGACCAAAGATGACAAAGAAGTTTCCCCCTTCATAGAGGGCATCCCGATTGCCAAGGGGCGACAAGAAACCAAATCCAAAATTATTAATCACAATCAAAACAATCAGATAAACAAAGGAGGTTGCCATGGTCAGACCCAATCCCTTTTTCAAAGACAGAAAGGCTGCCAAGAAGACACAAACAATCATACTGAAACTTTCACCAAAGAAGGTTTGGAAGAAATTAATATTGGTAGCAGGATCCTGAGCCCAGAAATTCAAACTGGCGTAGTCCATGTGGCCGATACGAGCGTAGTAATAAATCAAGCTGGTCAAGAAAATCGCTCCAGAATAGAGAAAGATGATGCCAATTAGACTGACCACCTTGGCCCAGAAAATATCACTCCGCTTGATATCCTTGTAGAGAAAGAGGGTACGGGCATCTGCCTCCCCTCGAAAGACGGTATAGGTCAGGTAGAAAAGTGCTAGGATGGGCAAGACCAGTGAGTTGGCAAAGCCATGAATCATAGCTTCCATACCTGTGAACGAGAAGAGTTCATAGCCTTCTGCTACAGAGGGTTGATAAAAATTAGCTTCCTCAGGCAAGAAGGTCGAAATCAGGATAAAGGTCGGTGTCAGGATAGCCAGACCGATAACAATCTTGGTCTCTTTTCGTTTCCAAATGCTTTCAAATACGGGTTTTAGAATAGTTAGCATCTTATTCACCTCGGCTAAAGAGTTCTTTGAGTTGGTTTTCCTTGACCGTCAAGCGGTCAATCAGGTTCTGACTGGACAAGTGGGCCAGGACAGCATTTAGCTCTGTCGCAGTCGCCTTGGTTGAGATTTCAAGGATACTTCCGTCTAAGCGGACGGTGTCAGACAGGTAGGAAGACAAGGTTGCTCGGTCTGCACTGCTATTGACCTCAATCAAGACACTTGGAGCCCCCTGCCCCTCAAAGGCATCCGCCAACTCACCCTTGTCGATATAGACATAACGTTGACAGAGGGCTTCCAGCTCCCCCAACTGGTGGCTGGAAATCAGCATGGAAATGTTGCGTTCCTGAGACCACTCTTTGAGGATATCAATGAGCTTTTGCACACCGATAGGGTCCAAGCCCACAAAAGGCTCGTCCAAAATCAGAAAGTTGGGCTCAGCCACCATGGCGATAGCCAGGGCCGTCCGCTGCTTCATCCCAAAGGAGAAGCCCTTGGGCTTGCGGTTTCTCGCCTCCCAAAGCTCCAGGAGCTTGAGGGTCTTTTCGATATTGCCTAGGTACTGGGTCTTGCCGTGGAGCTTGAGGTAGAACTTGAGGTTGTCCATGACTGACATTTCTGGGTAGAAAACTGGGTCAATCATGATGCCAAAGTCCGTCAGGAGGTTGTCGGCAGTGTTGATGTCGACACCCTTGTAGCTGATAGACCCTTGAGTTGGTTTGAGGGATTTGGCCATCAGTTTCATGAGGGTGGACTTACCTGCCCCGTTCTTTCCGATCAGGCCAACAATCTCACCTTGCTTAATCTCAAGGCTCACGTCCTTGAGGGAGTAAAAGTCGTTTCCGGCAAATTTTTTCGATAGGTTTTGGATGGTTAGCATGTTTTCTCACTTTCTCTTCTTAAAATTCAATCGTGTCAAAGTTGCGGCGGGCGGACCCATAGGCCAGACCCAGGTAGATCGCTGTTAGGATAAGGCTAAAGCCAATAGCAGAGCCTAAAGGAAATTGTTGCGCTAGGGTTGTCGCATAAGAGTTAGGAAAGAGGTAGCGGATGCCCACCCACATGGGGGCGGTATTGCTAAAGAGGTTGAAGAAGATACCCAGCATGACCGCCACCATGGTCTTCTTCTTAATTGAGCAGGCAGCTAGGATGGTAATGAGCGTCAAGTTCGATCCGATTAGAACAAAGAGGTAGTGAAGGCTGGTCGCAGCTCCCTCCTGGGGCAGGAAACGAAAGCCCACCTGAGGTGCAATGGATATGAAGTAAGTCACCACTGTCACCAAGACCGTCGCTAGGAAGAAAATCCCATAAACCGCAAAGATACTGAGCAACTTGGCATTGAAAATCTTGGACCGCTTGATGTCCTTGTAAAGGAAGAGGATGCGGGAATCAATCTCATCCCGAAAAACAGAGGCGGTAATCAAGCCCAACATGATGCCTGGTAGGATAAACTGGTACTGGACCTCGATGACCGAGCTTAGGAAGCCTAGCAGGCTACTTGTCGCCTCCTGATCAACCTGGGCTGTGTCTGATATGCTGGTCAGTGCTGGCACCAAGAGGGGCAGAAAGCTAAAAGCTAAGAGAATGTTCACGTCCCGTCTCTTAAAGACAGACTGGAAAATGGCTGAGAAAAGTGTCATATCAGGACTCCTTGTCTTGTTTTCTTCTTGATGGTTTTAGTATACAAAAAAACCATTCCTGACAGGAGCTACTGTCACGAATGGTCGCTATGTTGTCATGAATGGTAGATTTCCCTCAATATTCAAACCAAGGCTCAGTCTCTGAAGGTCAGGATCTGACTGAAGCGGTGCTTGTAGCTGGTGGTTTGGAGGCTGACCTGGGGATACTTGGCCAGAATGGTACGGACATTGGCCAGACCGATCCCTCGACCATCTCCCTTGCTGGACTGACCGACCTTAAAAATATCCCTGGTTTCCACCCGTTCTTCCTGGGTCGTATTTTCGATAACCAGGATTTTTTGAGTCCCCTCTTGGAAATAGGCGACCAGCAAGCTGGGCTGGTCCGCCTCAAGAGTCGCCTCGATGGCATTATCCAAAAAGATGGACAGGATCTGGATGACTTCCAAGAGATCCATGGCTGGTTCTCCAATCGGGTCTTCCACTTCCACCGCCAGATCGATTCCCTGGGCCTGAGCAGCCAGGAGCTTGGCTGATAGGATGGCCTTCATGGCATCATTTTTAAGATTGGAAAGTTTGGCGATATCGTACTTGCCCTGGTAGAAGGGTTTGTCCGAATCCGCCATGACGGCCTGGTAAATCTGCTCCACCTGGTCCATATCCCTGTCGGCAATGGCTAGGTTGAGGCTGACCAGAACGTTGGAATAATCGTGTCGGAAGCTTCGCAATTCCCCATAAAGAGACTCGACATGCTGGCTGTAAGAGGCCAGGGCTGCCAGCTGACTGTCCTTGGCCGCCTGAAGTTCTTGAGCCAGCAGGTCCTTGGATTTGTAGTTGAGGTAGATGACCCCAGCCACAAAGAGGATGAGGTAGGCCAAAATCAGATCAACAGAAGCCTCAAAACCAGCTGATTGGTAAGTCAGAACCGCCTCCTGCTGCTGACCTGATAGAACCAAGAGGGGGTGGAGAATGACCGAATAGGTCAAGAGCCCTGCAATCAAAACCCCGAGCAAGCGGGTAAACTGACGGTGGTAAAACATCTGGCTGACCACCTTGAAATCAACTACCATGACCGCCATGAACAAAAGATAGAGGCCAAAAAGCAAGCCATAGGCCAGGGCTGTAAACCAGAAGCCTTCAGGATAAATCGGTGTTTCAATGAGCAGGAGGTACTTGGCCTGGTAGGCCCCCATGATCCGCAGGCAGAGCTCAACCAGGACAAAGGGGAGAAGACCGTAATAGAGAATCTGACTGGTTTTCCAGGAGGGCTTTAAAAGCAGGAAAATCCAGACCAGCAGATAGAGTGGCTCTAAGAGCAGACTTATCCGAGGACTAAGTAGGTAGATAGCTGACACACCCAGCAAGAGTAAGCCAATAGCCTGCCAGCTGACGGTTAGGTTACTGATCTTGCGAAAGACATAGACCTTAATCAACCAGTCCAGACAGAAGATTATCAGTGCAAAAAGAGGAAAATTAGCCATGTTGCTCCAACCTCTCAATCAAACCTTTGGTTTTCAAACGTGACACTAGGCAGCTATCGCCTGTTTCAAAATGCACGGTCTGGCTGGCCCGGTCCAGCTTGGTAACGTTGGCTGGATTGACCACAAAGGCCCGGTGACATTGGTAGAGGCGGTCGTCCAGCTTGGCGATTTCCGAGACCTTGCCGTAAAACTCCAGGGAACCCGTCTTGGTAGTGAGGATAACCTTATGGACGGTCGATGAGGTCTCAAAATAGAGGATATCCGCGAAAGGCACCTGGACATGGGCATAGTCATTCTTGATGACAAAGGCATCATCAGACACGGTTCGGCTGACATTGGCCTGGGCGTGTTCCAGGACAGATGCGATGGCCTCCTCATAGTCGGCCGCAGGCAGAGCCTTGTCAATAAAGTCCAGGGCAGACACCCGATAGCGGTAGGTCACCGGCATAAACTCAGAATGAGTGGTCACAAAAACAATTATGGCATGCGGGTCCCGCTGGCGGATTGCCCGTGCCACTTCCATCCCTTTTTGTTCCTCCCCACGAATCTCGATATCCAAAAAGAAGACCTGGTGGTTGCCTGTTTCCTTGATGGCTGCTAACAACTGGTCTGGTTTACCAAAGGTTTCAAAATGTCGGTACCGGATTTGGCCAGACTGAACACAGGCCGCCACAGCTCGTTCCAGTCGGCCTTGCTGAAAAAGGTCGTCTTCTAGACTAAAAATATTCAACATAAGCACTCCATTGTCAAGAAAGTCTTTTTATTTTATCATAAATAAACCCGATATACTAGACGGAGCAACAAACTGTCTTAAGTTTGTGTAGCGTTCGCTAGAGATAGTTCAGTAAACATTAAAAGAGGCTAGCGCCTCTTTACCAGATGAAAAAACTAGCTCAACGTCCTTACCTTGTAGACCTCTTTACAAAAGCCTTTCATAGCGTTGTAAACTCGGTCCGCTCGCTTAGCGGTCGGACATAGGGCAAAAACTGTCGGTCCAGAGCCTGACATCAAGGCGATGTCTGCTCCAGCAGCTAACATGCGGTCTTTTATGGTTTGGATAAAGGGACGCTTCATGATGGTAATGTCTTCCAGCGAATTTCCCATACAAGACAGCATGGCGTCATAATCACTCGTCAGCATAGCTTTTTTTAACCCTGCGATATCTACCCGTGTGATGCTATCAACGTCAATCTCCTTGAAAATCTTCCGTGTAGAAACTCCAAAGTCAGGTTTGACCAAGACTACCCAAGAGGACAGACTGGCAGATAAGGGTTCAACCACTTCTCCCTTACCTGCGATGTAAGCGCAGCCTGCCTCTAAACAATAAGGCACATCACTACCAATAGCAAACCCCAGCTCAATTAACTCTTGTTTACTAAGGTTTAATTGCCAGAGCTTATCAAGAGCGCGTAAGGTGGCTGCGGCATCGCTTGACCCGCCACCTAGACCTGCACAGATCGGGATGCGCTTTTCTAAGTCGATAGTAACGCCTTGTTTAATGCCGTAGCGGGATCTGATGAGCTCTGCAGCCTTTACCACATCGTTTTTGGCATTGTGGGGCATGCGGTGACTGTTTGATGTCATGACAACCTGATGATCTGATCGCTCTGTGACGGTCACATAGTCATTGAGGTCAACACTTAACATAATCATCTCCAGTTCATGATAACCGTCATCACATTTGCCGCAAATATCTAAGCCTAAATTTATCTTAGCCGGTGCTTTTTCAATGATTGTCATGGGTTTCTCTTTTCACCATCTCCTGTTTATGTTGCACGCAGAAACCTGAAATGCTAATCAGGTTATTTAGACGTGTCAATGTTCTTCAAACCGCCAAATCAAGAGCGACAAACGACCATTTTCAAACTGACCTTCCGCTCGGTCGATAGCCTTGCCTAAAAAGGTATAATCATGCTCATGGTTGTGGCAATTGCTTCCCAGCAAGGCATTGTAATACTCATCAACTTCCAGTTGACGTTCCGTATTGAGGTCTGAAACCAATTTCTTAAAACTCACAGGCTCGACTGTGGTCTCTGCTTCAAGGTAGAGCCTAAACACACCTTCTGTAAAACTAAATTCCATCTTGAAATCATTGAGGTCATTGTCTAAAAAGTAACTGACAATTTCTTTCATGATTCGTGTGCATTTATTTTTTTCCGTTAACATGTCCTTTATCCTTTAGCCAGAGTGTTTTATGGTCTTGCAGGGTATCAATCAAAGGCGCTAATACCGCAGCGACAAAACCTGTTGAAAATCCATTATTGTATAAACTCAGCCCTTGATGCAAAGCCAAAACCGTTGATGATAAATTGTAGTGAAGAAAACCAGCGACCAGCCCGTAAAACCAGCCATAAAATCCAGCAATCGGACTTAATCCTGTGCCAAAAAGAAAGGGGAGGGCAAAGCGTATCTCGTTTAAGGGCTGGTTGAGCAAGACACTGGCCAAAACGACCCCTAAGCCAACAGGCAGAGCGTTTAGAGGGTGTTTCCCAAAGGCACTAAACCCCAATATCGTCAAAAGTCCGCCTAAAATAGGACCATTGAGCCTGACACCGAAAACTAGCAGGCAACCTAAAAATAAGCTACTGGTCAGGCACATGTTAAGCAGTGTCGGGTAAAGTCCAAACTTTGTCACAAAATCATCTGGAACCCGCCCTGTACTTTTTATCAGAGCAGAATAGCCTGCGGCAGCTTTTAACAAATAGCGAAGCAAAAACACCAGTAAAAACCCAATAATCAATAGCCAATAACCTAGTATGTAGGTATGGTAACCATCGCTGATTAACACACGTGTTTCAACTGGTAACTGAAAATAGGGAAACAGCAAGACCAAAAACATGGTCATCAACCCTGTTGTAAAACCGTAGTTATATAAGGTCAACCCATGGTGAAATTTCAAAAACTCTTCAGCCAATGCAGGTGCCATAAAACCAAGTATCAGACCAACAGCCAAGGCAATACAAGCAGACTCAAAAGAGAGACCGTTTTGAAAGGCCAAGTAAGAGACGACGGGTGCCATCGAGGTTGCAAACAAACTAACGGTCGTATAGAGTTTAAAGGATTGTTTGGTAAATTTAGCATATAGCACCATCCCGCCAATCAGGGGAAGAACATTCAGTAGGTTGGTGCCAAAAAAAGCATGTCCTGCAAAAATGCCAACAGCACCAATCTGCAAACCATTGACATTGGAACGTTCATTACGGCTCATCAGATAATGCGCTAGGAAAAAATGCCCTGCGACATTGGCAAAAGTAGCCGAAAGTCCACCGACCGCAAAAAAATCAGTCATGAGTTGCGTTGGATTAGTTAAAATAGCCAATAATCCCTGCCACAGTTGACCGCTATCAGGCATGAGAAGAGCGTAAGCGAAGGTTAGAATCCCTAAAACGAGTATCGCACGCTTACGCTCAATGTGCTGCTTTTTTTCTGTCATAACCTCTCCTTTAATCACTTTCCTTTATTTTATCATAAAATAATCAGCTTGAAAACGATTGTCAACTCTGAAGCTTATCACAAGAACATCCTACAACAACGCAACTGCTACTCCAACATCCACTGGCCAAACAGGAAGAGGAAAGAGCGGTTTATCAACTGCTAAAAAGCAATGCTGACTCCCGCTCTTTTCATACGATGTTAATATCTACACCAAACCGTCTAGCAAACCGCGCATGAAATCTTCAGAGCGGAATTGACCGATGTCATCAATCTTTTCTCCAAAACCGATGAATTTGACAGGGATATCAAGTTCCTCACGAATAGCAAGAACAACCCCGCCCTTGGCAGTACCGTCCAGTTTGGTCAAAACTAAACCTGTCAGTGGTGTGATTTTTGAAAATTCCTTGGCTTGCACCAGAGCATTCTGCCCAGTTGAGGCATCGAGCGCCAGAAGGGTCTCATGTGGGGCATCTGGTAGGACACGTTTGATGATACGCCCGATTTTTTCCAGCTCAGCCATGAGGTGGTCCTTGTTTTGGAGCCGTCCCGCAGTATCAATCAGAAGGATGTCAACGGCTTCAGCGACAGCTTTTTCCATACCGTCAAAAACGACGGAGGCAGGGTCCGCCTTCTCAGGTCCAGTCACCACAGGTACGTCGACACGGCGACCCCATTCGACCAACTGGGCAACTGCACCAGCACGGAAGGTGTCCGCAGCGACCAGCATGACCGACTTGCCGGCCCGCTTGTATTGGTAGGCGAGCTTGCCGATTGAGGTGGTTTTGCCGACCCCATTGACCCCAACAAAGAGCATAACTGTCAGCCCCTTTTGGAAGTTGATGGCTTCCTGCTCAAAGCCGTCCTTTTCATAGATGTCCACCAGCTTTTCGATGATGACCCGACGGAGGTCGTCTGGCTTTTTGGCTTTTTCGAGTTTGGCTTCATAGCGGAGCTCCTCAGTCAGCTTGGTAGCGACGGTCACACCCACGTCAGACATGATGAGTAGCTCTTCCAAGTCCTCAAAAAACTCCTCGTCTACGGTGCGGAAATTCGCTAAGAAGGCATTGAGCCTCGCTCCAAAACCTGTTCTGGTTTTCTTGAGGGTACGGTGATACTTATCCTCGGTCGTTTCTGAGTGTGATTCAGGCTGAGCAAGCTCTACAATAGGTTCTTGAACCTGTCGCGTCTGCATGCTCTCCAAAACCAACTCTTCCCCCCGCTCAGCCGCAGCCTTAACAGCTGCTTTTTTAGCGTAATAATCCGCCATCACGCTTGAAAAATGCTGGCTGTTCTCGGTCAACTGAGCAGCCAAAGTAGCAGCGTCGGTTAGAGGAGATGTCAGCTGGTCAGCTGGTGCAGCCAGATTGTCAGCTTCATCGTCTACTTGACTTAAAACCACCTCATCAGCCAAGTTTGACTGGGTCATTTGCTCAGTGAGCTCATCAGTTTTAGAATCACTGACTGGCTCAACAGATACTAGTGCTGATCCAATTTCCTGTTCCATGTCCACAGGTAAGGCTTCTGCCTGACGTTCCAGACTGCCTTGTTCGAGGGATGTAGGATCCTGTCTTTCAGTCTGCACCACTGTTGGTTCAACAAGGGGAGCTAGAGCGGGCTGACTGGCCTGAAGAGTGTCGCGCTCAGCATCAGAACTAGCTATCCGCTCGTTAGCCAAGTCATCTTGCTCTGACAATACAAACTGGTCTGCCTGGGGCATTACAGTATTTTCCTCAGCAGTGTTGACAGTGGAAACATCAACGTTTGGTTCATCGAGCAGCTGACTATCCTCAGCTGTTGTCTCTTGTACAGGGTCTTGAAGCACCTGCTCTTCTTTTTTCTTACCAAATAGGCGATCAAACAAGCCCATCAGTCATCTCCTCCTTCACGATATAACGGTAAATAGCTTCTGCCACACCTGACTGGTCATTGGTTCTGGTCACAGACAGACGAGCAGCAGCTTTGGCAGCAGGCACCGCATTGCCCATAGCGACACCCCAGCCTGCCCAAGCTAACATGGTCAGGTCATTTTCCTCATCACCCATGGTCATAACCTGATGAGGGGCAAGACCAAGCATCTGACATAGGTCTGCCAAGCCCTGCGCCTTATGGACGCCTTTGGGCATGACTTCTAGGATAATCTCCCGAGACTTAAAGACCTCAAACTGCTGGCTCAGACTGGCTGGTAGCTGGGCAATTCGCTGGTCTAAGTAATCAGCTTCACAGACAATGACGATTTTATTGTAGACCTTGTCTTTTGGTAGATCGGCAAGGCTGTCCAGCTGGATAAAGTCCAACATGGGATTAGCGGTGTGGTAGAGCGATGCCTTGCCTTGACTGGGAATCGAATAAACCGTCCCATCACTAATGACATCAACAGGCAGGGCCAGTTGCGCCATCACTGCCTGCACCTGAGCAATCTCGTCCATGCTCATCGGGTGGTGAGCTACAACGGTCCCATCATTTCGCTGCACTAGCCCACCATTAAAGGTAATGCTGTACTGGTCCCATCCTTGCAGTCCCAGCTCTTCTTCTATCAGATTGCCAATAGCTTTGAGCGGACGCCCTGTCGTGATGACGATGTCGACGCCTTTTTCTTTGGCCAATTGCAGAGCGAGCTTGTTTTCTGGACTGACCTGCTTGTCCGTTGTGAACAAGGTGCCGTCCAGATCCAAAGCCAGCAGTTTAATGTCTGCGGCCGCTTGTTCCAGGTAGGTCAGCACAGCACCTGTCTCATGATGACCAATCACCTGACTAGCCCGTTCTTTAATGGCTGGAATGGCATTAGCAACCGCTATCGCCTGTCCAACTTGACTCATTAGTTCCAGATCATTCCCATTGTCCCCAAAGGCAGTCACCTGACTCACATCTAGCCCTAACTGTTGACAAAGTTTCATAAGACCAAGAGCTTTATTGCTCCCTTGCCGAATAATATCAACCGAATCATCTCCGACAGCCACGGCCACAAAACCAGTTTCTCGCTGATTAAAGGCAACAATCCCATCTAACAGAGTGTCCTTGGTAAACTGAGCAGTGAGTTTGTAGATGTTGTCATCAACAGCTAGTAGATCATCAACCTGTTGCAGGTTTTCATAGTAATGCGCCAAATCAGCAACATAAGTAGCAGCCGCTTGTTGGGTGGCATAAGACCCGCGTTGCCCAGACAGCAAGTACTTGTCCTCTGTCAGGTAGGGATTGTGCCTAAGGGCTTCAACAACTCTTGCAACCTCATCTGGAAGCATCGTATCTTCAAAAATTACCTGGTCTTGATAACGGACGAAAGCCCCATTTTCAGCAATCATAGCGATACGATTGGTCAATCCTGCAAAAAGCTTATCCAAGGCTAATAAACCGCGACCACTAGCCACTGCAAAGAGATAGCCCAAGCGGTCAAAATCATCTAGCAGAGCAACCAAACGCTTGCGGTCATAGCTGCCTTGGTCATTCAAAAAAGTACCGTCCATGTCGGACACAAAAAGTTTTTTTATCCGCATCATGCTTCTATTGTAACAAATTTTCAGCGATTTTGATAGCTAGAGAGCAACTCATCTAGACGAACAATCATTGAACTCCCTCTACGCATCATCAGCTGTTTCTAGGGACTTTGTAGACCTGCTCTGCCATTTTCCCAGAATATCCCCCCAATAAGCTGGACCTCGCTGCCGATCCGCCAAGGCGTGTTTACCATAGAGGCTCATCAGTTGGTTGACCGCTTTGATCATAAACTCACGGCGGGGTTTATCCAGATGGCGCAACGTGTTTAGCATAGCTCTGGCACGAACGGGATCAGGGGTTGATAGGTCGTTTAGGCTGGCAATGCCAGAGGTGAAAAACAAGTCAAAAAAGGTATCAAAAAAGAGTTTTAGTTCTTGATTTGAGTACTGATTAAGCCAATCATTAAAGGTTTTCTCTAGACTCAGGCTAAATTGGCTAAGTTGAGAGCTTCTCAAAAAAGCCGTCTCCGACACCTGCCAATGCGACATATCGTGTTGCAACAACCCCCTATTTTGGCTAATCACCGTTTCATAAGCCACATCTGAGCTTAGCATGATGCCAACGATAGCCTCTTCAGGCCGAAAAGCCTTGACCCTTGGTCGAATGGTCTGATAACCAGGAGAATTGAGGACAGACTGATGAAGTCCAGGAGCGTCGAAAACATAGACAGCACTGATCTTTGTTTGTAAGGTTGCTGGAACCAAACTGCTAGCATAGAGTGCTAGATTGCCACCTTTAGAGTGACCAGAGACCACCAATTTGCCTGAGAAATCCATCAAAAATTCTCTGAGGTAACTGAATGCCGCCTGCTGGGCAGGGATGGTTCGCATGTAGGACATATTGAAATCCTCTTTCCAGCCAATCAAACTATCATCTGTGCCACGAAAAATCAACTGGGTATGCCCAAGGCTGGGCAAGCACATGACCATGGCAGCGAATTGCCTGCCGTAGTCGGGATTAACATCGTTGACATAACAGCCTAACTCCAAGTCTTCAAACCGAGGACTGGTTAAGACCGCTCGTAGAAGCTCAATCCGTGCTGGTGTCACCAGGAAATCATAGACTGGCTGTTCCAACTCAGCAACCGCAAGTCTCCCCAGTAGGTTAGCCAGTCGATGATAGCTGTGATGGTCAAGCGTTTCTGGCAGATGTTCACCAAAGGTCAAATAACCCAGTTCATTGAGGCAGGCAATGTCCAATTCGTTGAGCGAGAGGTCGTCAAAGGATCGATGACCGTTTGCCAGCACATAGTCTTTGATATTAGCCATGAGTACCCTCCGCGAGACAAGACATAATCAACTCAGCAGTCTCAATCGGCCGCACCATGTAGAAATCATGATGGCTGTTTGGCAGCACCTGATAAGAGACATAAACTGGACAGTTAGCTAAATAGCGCTCTTTTTGCTCTAAAACATCTGACGGCTGGTCACTGATGATGACCGTCGTAGGTGTACTAAAATCTGCCTGTTGCAAGGGCTGATGGCACTGTCGGCGAGCTGTCAACAGCCCCAATACCGCCTCCTGGTTGAGCCGCAATCGATAGATCCCAGCCACCTCATCATAGAGGTAGGCCTCCTGCTCTGCTCGCTCAAGGTTGGCTGACCAACTCTCACTCCCCTCACGCGCCTGACTCAGATGCTCCGCCATGTCTCCAAAAACCTGCCCCTCCAAGTAGGCCTGAGCACCAGCCAATTCCTCCTCAAGTGGTAAAGACGAGAGGTCAATACAGGCCCCATCTAACAGGATTAGTTGGCTCACACGCCAAGGATAAGCGTAGGCATACGCTGCTGCGATGTCTGCTCCAAGAGAATAGCCGAGCAGGGTCACAGGTGTTTCTGGTAACTGTTGACTTAACCAGATTAGTAACGCTTCATTGCTTACCACCGACTGTTCGAGATTATCAGGGTGACCAGGAAGCGGCAGATAATTGACCCTTACCCCTCTATCTGCCAAGGCTGCCAGTAAGTCAGCTGCGTAGTAGCGGTTGCTTCCCAGCCCATCTAGGAAATAAACCGTCATACCTCCTCCTCAAACAAACTCAAATAGTCGCCGTAACCGAGCTCTGCCATTTGCTCATAGGGGATAAATTTCAGGGCTGCCGAGTTGATGCAGTAGCGCAAGCCCCCTCTGTCACGAGGACCGTCGTTAAAGACATGCCCTAGATGGGAATTGCTCTGACGACTGCGAATTTCAATCCGTCGCATGCCGTAGGAACTGTCATCGTGATGGGTCAGGTCACGGTTGTTAATCGGTTGGCTAAAAGCAGGCCAACCGCAGTGGGCGGGAAATTTGTCCAGCGATGAGAACAAGACCTCACCACCAACGATATCCACATAGATACCTTTTTCAAAAAAATTATCGTACTCCCCTGTGAAAGGACGCTCAGTTGCTGATTCTTGGGTCACTCGGTAAGCCAAGTCACCAATCCGCTGGCGCAGTTCTTCTTTTGTTTCTGTCATCGTATGACCTCCTTGACTAGATTTTACCACATTTTAAGGTTTGTCGCCAAAGCAACATAAAGGATAACATGAAAAATAGCATCAGAAACTCTGTCTGATGCTTGCTAGCTGTTTTAAATTTATCTGCTTTGAAAATAAGGTTTGAACAAGCTTTATGAAGACAATTAACTCAGAAATACTACCTGTTACTCGTCAACTAAGGTAATATCAGCACCGAGTGCCTGAAGCTTTTCAATGATATTAGAATACCCTCTGAGGATATGTTCAATATCTGTAATCACTGTTTGGCCATCAGCCATCAAAGCTGCGGTAATCAGGGCTAACCCAGCTCGCAGATCAGTCGCACGCACCTCCGCACCTGATAAGGGCTTGCCACCTGTATAAATAATCTGACCGCCAAGTGTTGAAATCTCCGCCCCCATGCGTGCTAATTCTGGGACATGGTTCACCCGCTTTTCATAAATCGTATCTTTGATTTTTCCGCGCCCTTGAGCTTTCAGTAATAGCGGGGTCAACGGTTGCTGCAAATCAGTTGCAAAACCAGGATAAGGCGATGTGCTGATATCCACTGCACGGAGAGCTTCTTGTTTCTCAACAAAAATAGCATCTTCTTTGACAACCATGCGTACGCCCATCTCTTCTAGTTTGGCGATAAAGCTTTCCAAGTGCTCATAAAGCACATTGGTCACGCAGATGCCCTCACCAACCGCAGCAGCCAGTGCGATGTAAGAACCAGCCTCAATGCGATCGGGAATCACTTGATGGCGTGTCCCACCGAGACGTTCAACACCGTCAATCGTAATAACAGCTGTGCCAGCTCCGCGGATACGCGCCCCCATGTTATTAAGCAAGATGGCCACATCAATAATCTCAGGTTCCCGTGCTGCATTTTCAATCACAGTCCGACCCTGAGCAAGACTAGCCGCTATCATGGTGTTGATGGTTGCCCCAACGCTGACTGTATCCATAAAGATATGCGCCCCTTGCAAGCGACGACCACCTGTAGAGAGAATCATATGGTCTCCCTCATAGGTCACTTGAGCACCCAAGGCTTCAAAAGCTTTTAGATGGAGGTCAATCGGTCTAGGACCTAAATCACAGCCACCCGGCAAACCGACCTTGGCATAGCCAAATCTCCCTAGCAAACTGCCATAAAAGTAATAAGAGGCCCGCAACTGACTAATCATCTCAGGTGGTATGGGCCGATTGACAAGACCTGATGGGTCTGCTGTCAAACTCTCCTGCTGGCGATTGACTTTAACACCCAGCAAACTAAGCATCTCAACCAAATTGGCCACATCGCTTAAATCTGGCACACCATCTAGGGTGATCGGCTCATCGGCTAAAATCATAGCAGGAATCAGGGCTACAACCGAATTTTTTGCTCCAGAAACAGGAATCTCACCCTTGAGCGGACGCCCTCCTGTAATAATAATTTTACGCATACAATTCATTCTTTCACTTTATCTCAAGATTTACCTGTACCATTCTATCACACTTCAAACCTTTTGACAAATATGGAGACGAGTTACCAATTGTCATTCAAACGTCCTAATATTCAGTCTATTGCATTTGAAAGAGGATAACTAAGGGGGAAACTTTGAGCTATGGCTATTTCACAAATAAAGTTACTCAATGACCTAAATGTCGACATGCAAAAGCCATCCAAAATACCAATTCTTTTTCAAAAGAAAATAAAAAAGCTGGAACAGACCCCTGACTACCTTGCAATCATGGATCTGTCCAACCCTCTGCTATATCTCTAAACAATGCCGATTATAGGGCTCGAACCTACGACCTACGCGTTACGAGTGCGTTGCTCTACCAACTGAGCTAAATCGGCTAACCTCTTTTATTTTACTACTTGTGAAAAAAATGTCAAGAGGTTTTTTATCTTTTATCTAGTTTACCGTCCTTGTCGCAAATGGTCATTAATTCGCTGGACTTTTTGCTTCTCAAGCGTGTAAATAATTCCCCAAATGACGAGGTAAATCACAACAAACTCTAAGAAAAACGACAGCAACATCGTCAGATTTGAGACATCAATCCAACCATTAAGACTCATCATCCCCAGAGCCAAAGCAAAAATTACCATAAAATGGATAAGTGTTTTGATTAAGGTCGGTCTACTATTATGGTTATCATCATAGATGAGAGCCGACAGTCCCATCAGTCCTGAGCCAAGCACCGTGACGAGAACCTGTTGCCAAGACTGATTGGGAATCTCCCAAAACCATAGGCTAAACATGTACCAAAACATGCCAATACCAACACCGTACATCCAACAATCAAGATATTTTTTCATGATTTTTCTCCTTATAATCCTAATTTTTTCTCAAGATATTTCAAATAGCGACGACTGACCGTTACTTTTGTCTTGCCAGTCAACACAGCAGTCATGTTCCCTGAAAACGAATGCTCCAGATACTGCAACTGCTTAATATTGATGAGCCCGTAGCGGGAAATCTGGAGCAAATCAGGGTGATGCACCCGCTCTTGAAAATGAATTAAGCGCTCCACCGTCCGATAACTCCCTTTTGTCGTCAGCACCTGCAGCTCTCCCCCATCCACTTCAACCGCGATCAGATCTGCCACTGAGACCAGCTGAACACGTTCAGCGGTCTTGATAGGAAAAAGCTCTGTGACCGACTGACCAAAGCCCTCTAGGTAGGCCATCACATCTTGTACTTCTTGGTCAAGCCTCGCTTTTCGGAGGATAACCTCCAACTCTGCCTGGCCATCACTGACTTCAAACGACCATTTCATGCGTATCCCTCCATTTTTTGATAGACGTCTTATCTACTCTTATTTTAGCAAAATCGCAGAGCTTTGTGACTGATTTTCTGCTCAGTGGTCAAATTTGCCTCTTGAGCGGTCACAAACAGCCGCTAGCGACCTGCAAGACGATTTTTCATAGCAAAAAGTTGAGTTTCCTCCCTAAAGTGTTTACAATAAAATCAGAACCTATCACATTTGAAAACGAAGGAAAACACACCGATGACCATGGATCAACTGCTCCAACAATTACCAGAAACAGCGCCTGTTTTACAAGCAACATTTGGCCTAGAACGCGAAAGTCTCCGTATTACGGATACAAGCCGTGTCGCCCAAACACCGCACCCTAGCCTATTAGGGTCCAGACAGTTCCATCCCTACATCCAGACCGACTATAGCGAAGCTCAGCTCGAATTGATTACACCCGTCGCGCAAACGACAGCAGAAGCGCGACGCTTCTTAGGTGCCATCACTGATGTTGCAGGACGCTCTATCGAACGAGACGAGTACCTCTGGCCTCTTTCCATGCCACCGCATATCAGTGAAGCTGACATTCAGATTGCTGCACTAGAGGACCAAACGGAGTACCAGTACCGGGTCGGTCTAGGCAAACGCTATGGCAAACTACTGCAATCCATGAGTGGCATACACTATAATGTTGAACTGGGGACGGACTTGACAGCGCAGCTCTTTGCCCTTAGCGGTTATGACAATCAAATTGCTTTTCGCAACGACCTCTACCTCAAATTAGCCCAAAATTTCCTGCGCTATCGCTGGTTTCTGATCTATCTGTACGGCGCTAGTCCTATAGCTGAGCGAGGATTTCTCAAGGACACGCTAAACAGTCCTGTCCGTTCTCTGAGAAATAGCTCACTCGGCTATGTCAACCACGAGGACATTCAGGTCTCTTTTGCTGATTTGACGACTTATGTGACGGATTTGGAGGCTTATGTTGCATCTGGACAACTCTCTGCCGAAAAAGAATTCTATGCCCCTGTTCGATTGCGTGGCAGCAAACACAACCGTGATTACCTCACAAAAGGGATTACTTACCTAGAATTTCGCTGCTTTGACCTCAATCCTTTTGACCCTCTAGGCATCAGTCAAGAGGCACTGGATACGGTACATCTTTTCATCCTAGCCCTTCTCTGGTTAGACCAGTCTACTTCAGTCGATAAAGACATCGCTGTTGCTAATGACTTAAATAATCGCATCGCACTGGCACACCCTCTGGAACCTTTGCCGGCTGAGGCTGACTATCACAGCATTCTAAGGGCAATGACCGAGGTGGTCACACATTTCCAACTGGATGATTATTACCACCAACTGATTCAGCAAGCTCAAGAAGCAATCAACAGCCCTCGCCTGACCCTATCAGGACAGCTAGTGTCTCACCTTGACGGCCTCTCTTTACAAGATTTCGGACAGCAACAGGGACAAACTTATAGGGCTTACTTCTGGTCCTCCCCTTATGCCCTCAAAGGCTATGAGTCAATGGAGCTATCTACCCAGTTGCTGTTATTTGATGCCATTCAAAAAGGACTTCATGTTGAAATTTTAGATGAAAACGACCAGTTTTTAAAACTTTGGCACAATGACCATGTCGAATACGTCAAAAATGGCAACATGACTTCTAAAGATAACTATATCGTTCCCCTAGCCATGGCCAATAAGACGGTCACCAAAAAAATCCTTGCAGATGCTGGCTTTCCTGTTCCTGCTGGTCAAGAATTTTCTAGTAAGTCAACTGCTCGTCGCTACTATGGGCAAATCGCAGAGCAAGCCATCGTCGTCAAACCAAAATCAACTAATTTTGGTCTGGGCATTAGTATTTTTCAGGACCCAGCCAGCCTAGACGACTATGACAAAGCACTCGATATTGCATTTGCAGAGGATAGTGATGTCCTTGTGGAAACTTTTATCCCAGGTACCGAGTACCGCTTCTTTGTCCTTGATGGCAAGTGCGAAGCAGTCCTTCTCCGAGTCGCCGCCAATGTCGTCGGAGATGGCACTCACACGATTGCACAGCTTATTGACCTTAAAAATCAAAATCCTCTAAGAGGCAGGGACCACCGCTCACCTCTAGAACTCATCACCCTAGGAGATATTGAGCGCCTGACCCTCCAACAACAGGGCTATACTCCGGATACCATCCTCCCTGAAGGCATCAAAGCTAACTTACGAGGAAATTCTAACATCTCAACCGGTGGTGACTCTATTGATGTTACCGAACAAATGCACGAGAGTTTTAAACAGTTGGCTGCTGACATGGCAACGGCGATTGGGGCCTGGGTCTGCGGGGTTGACTTGATTATCCCTGACCTCAGCAAAACAGCCAGTAAAGAAATACCAAATTGCACCTGTATCGAACTCAACTTCAATCCTTCCATGTATATGCACACCTACTGCCACGAAGGACCTGGTCAGCCTCTAACAGCTAAAATACTGGCAAACCTATTTCCCGAAATACACTAATGTAAAAATCCAGCAACAGTTGCTGGATTTTTATCGTTTTTAGGGGGTTTAAGGACAAAAATTGCGGTCAATCACTGTTAGTCGACTGACCAAAAAAGTTTATCAGGCGACATCTATCTGCTTATTTTTTGCCTTGTCGTTTATGCTCTTTGATGACTTTCAACGCACGTTTACGGGTTTTGATATTTGGACTTTTTAGCTTGCGATAGCAGCTGGCCAAATCAAGACGTTCTGCCATAGTGTTCCTCCTTTTTTTGACGTATTTCTAGTTTATCACAATTTAATTAATCAGTAAAGTATTTTGCAAAGTGCAAACCTGCCCAAAGGCAGGTTCTGTCCAATTCATCTTAACGACGAAGACCAAGTGATTGAATCAATTCGCGGTAACGGTTAACGTCTGTACGACGTAAGTAAGCCAAAAGGTTACGACGGTGACCGATTTTTTTCAACAACCCACGGTATGTAGCGTAGTCATGTTTGTGCTCTTTGATGTGGTTGTTCAAGTGGTTGATTTCCCAAGTCAAAACAGCAACTTGTACTTCAACTGAACCAGTGTCGCCTTCGTGGCGCGCATATTGAGCGATGATTTCATTTTTTTTCTCTTTTGAGATTGCCATTGTTTTTCTCCTTTTTTCTCCTCTATCCGAGTGCTGGGCTTGGCAGTCCCAGAACCAAGAAAGAGTTAGTTTCGTCCTTGGACTTCTTCATTTTATCAGCCTTTTTCACTTTTGTCAAATGGCAGAGCAAAATAACTGAATTGACCTTAAAAAACTAATAAATTATGGTAAAATAAACTAAAAGACACCCGACAAGGAGAAGCTATGACAACGATTGATGACTGGATTGAAGCCCTGGAACTTGTTCCTCATATTGAAGGCGGCTATTATCGGCAGATCTACAAATCAAAAGAATCTGCCAGGACAGATCGGGCACTTTACACCAGTATTTATTTCCTGTTAACGGCGGAAAGTCCGTCACATTTTCATCGCCTAACGGCAGATGAAATCTGGTATTTTCATGCTGGCGCACCTCTAACGATTCATATGATACACCCAGACGGAACCTACGAGGCAGTCAATTTAAGCGACAAGGTGCTAGATAATTGCCGCTTACAGTATTGTGTCCCAAAAGGCACTATCTTTGGTTCTATAGTAGAAGACGAGGGTGCCTTTGCGCTGGTCTCCTGCATGGTGGCTCCTGGTTTTGAGTATGAGGATTTTGAACTCTTTGACCGAGAGGACCTGTTAGTCAGTTACCCTGACCACGCTGACATCATCACCCGCTTAACTAAAGGAGACTGACAATGAAGAAAATCATCCTGACAGTACTGACCAGCTCACTTCTTGTACTCACGGCTTGTCAGTCAACACAAAAAACCAAGTGTTCCAACATCAGTCAGCTCATCAAAGCAGGCTAATAGTTCTAACTCCACATCAACCACCACCAGTTCAAGCTCCCAGACCGAAACATCAAGCCAAACGATAGCGGCATCCAGCTCTGCTATGGCAACACCAAAGCCCCAAGCTGAAAGCCAACCACCAGCACCGAGCAATGAAGAGCTTTATGCCACCACCCTCCACCTGGTGGCGACGGATAAGACAGCAGGGCTGGCAACACACTATGCTTTTGTTGATATTGATGGTAATGGGACAGCCGAGTTGCTGACGAGCCACTTCTTTAATGGACAGGTCTCACCAGCCGCCCTCTACTACCTGCAAAATGGGGTACCGATCTATCTTGCGCGGACTCATGTGGCAGGTGCAGGCGGTGGTCGAGAGGGTTTTGTCATCTACCAAGACGGCACTGTAGAATCCGTCTCTTGGCATTCGGCAAGCGGGCAAGGCACTGCTACCCTCTACCAGTTATCACCTGATAACAGCGGGCATTGGGTGATTGGGGAAGCGGACTTTGATATGCGAGCAAGCGGTGTAGCTGAACCTTATCAGTTTAACCAGGGTAGAGCAATTCTTGATATGGACAGTTTATCATGGACAGCCTTTTAAGCGCAGACAAAAAAGGCAAGCCTCACGCAAGACTTGCCCCTTCAACCAGCCTTAGGCTGGTTTTTTATTGCTTCTTAGGTAGAATAATATTAAGCAAGAGAGCCACCAAAGTGCCTGTTGAAATCCCTGAAGAGAAAATCATGCGAAAGGCTTCTGGCAGATTGTCCAAGATATTGGGACGTACCGTTACACCGATGCCTAAGGCAAAAGCAACTGAGATAATCAAGAGTTCTCGGTCACCCAACTCAACTTGTCCCAACGTTTTTAAGCCCTGGGCAGCCACTAAGCCAAACATGATAACCCCAACACCACCAAGCACAGGACTTGGCATGACTGAAATCAAAGCTGATAGTTTTGGAAATAGTCCAAGAACAGCCAAAATAGCTCCCGCAACAATCATGACGTGGCGACTGGCAACCTTGGTCAAGGTGATCAAGCCGACATTCTGAGAAAAGGCTGTGTTTGGTCCTGCTCCAAACACCCCTGAAATCATTGACCCAATGCCATCTGCCAAAACTCCAGACGAGATTTGCTCACTGCTCACTTTAGTCTGTGAGGCTTCACCAATCGCCATCACGACACCGACTGTACCGATACTTGACACGATATACGCTGGCACAAATGATAGGGTGGAAGCCAAGTCAAAGGTAAACCCATAGCGCAAGGGATTTGGTATTGCCAACCAAGACGCGGCTGAAACAGCTGATAAGTCAACCATTCCCAAAGGAATCGAGATGAGGTAGCCGAAAACCATGCCGACAAAAACTGCTGCTGTTTTCCACATGCCCTTGCCAAAGTGACTAAGAATCAGAGTGAACACCATGACCACAAAGGCAACCGCCAAATTCTTAACCGAGCCATAGTCCGCAGCGCCAAAACCTCCTGCAGCCCAATCAATGCTGACAGGTAACAAGGTCACACCGATTAACGAAACCACAATACCAATAATCAAAGGCGGGAAAAATCTCATCAACGGCTTAATAAAGCGGCTAAGAACAACCTCCGCAAGAGCTCCTGTGATAGTGGCTGCCACAATGCCCGCCACACCAAATTTAGCACCAACAGCAATGGATGGGTTAACAAAGGTAAAGTCAGTCCCCATCATATTGGCCACTCGAGAACCTAGAGGTCCAATCCCTTTGGATTGAAGAATCGTTGTCAACCCTGACGCAAAAACGGTAGCACTCACCATCAAGGCAGTCTCTTGAGCAGAAAAGTTCAAGGCGCTACCAATCACCAAAGGCACGGCAACGATACCTGCAAAAGCAGCCAAAATATGCTGCAAGGCCAATAAAATCGTTTCAGGCCAGGTCGGTCGATCATCGAGACCATAAAGCAAGGTAGTTGAATTTCTTGAAGAGTTTCTTGTCATTTTCGTTCTCTTTCTTTATTGATTAGAGCCTAATTTTAGCAAGAAAACAAGCCTTAATCAAGTTATTTCTTTAAAAAATATAAAAAAACAATTAAAAAGTTAACATTTGCTGTTTTTTAACCCCCTCTTCAAACTTTTCTTTGTTAGTCTTTTATGGTATAGTAATAGAAATGATTAGACAGGAAGTATCGCAATGACACCACAAGAAAACATTATTCGCGCCAGCCACTTGATTGACATGACTGATATTATCCGCGAAGGCAACCCTACCTTGAGGGCAACAGCCGAACCAGTTAGTCTCCCATTAAGTGATGAGGACATTATTTTGGGGGAGAAGATGTTGCAATTTCTTAAAAACTCTCAAGACCCGGTTATCAGTGAGAAAATGGGCTTGCGAGCTGGAGTTGGTCTAGCAGCGCCACAATTAGACATCTCTAAACGTATCATCGCAGCCCTCGTGCCAAATCCAGAAGATGCTGACGGCAACCCGCCTAAAGAAGCCTATGCCTTGGAAGTCATCATGTTCAACCCCAAAATCGTAGCCCACTCCGTTCAGAGAGCAGCCTTAGCAGACGGTGAAGGGTGCTTATCGGTTGATCGTCCCATTGAAGGTTATGTCCCACGACATGCCCGAGTAACCATCGATTACATTGATAAAAATGGGCAAAACCAACGTCTAAAACTCAGAGGATTTAACAGCATCGTCGTCCAACATGAAATTGACCACCTCAACGGCATCTTCTTCTACGACCGTATCAATAAGGCTAACCCATTTGAAGAGCCTGAGGACTTACTCTTGCTATAACAGTTGCCACCTTGGTAGCCATTCACTAAGATTTTTTCGTTAAGCTAGAATTAAGCTAACTTGTCTATACTATAGTCACTCCTAAAATTTTTTCTTTTTCATAACTCTCCTTGAAACGGGCAGGTCCAAAAACCTGCTCGTTTCTTTTGGGCTAAAAACAACAAAAAAAGAGCACAGGCTCTACCTCGCTTAGGGCTGCTGGATTCCTCCCCTGACCCGCTTCACGCAAGAACCTTGCTCCGATTCTATTATAGCATATTCTGAGTATTTGACAAGCTTTTTTCACTCTTCTTTCGTTCTCGTCCTTGACGAAAGAACTCCTGCATGATGGTTGCACACTCCTGCTCACAAACCCCGTGCTCGACCGTCACTCGATGATTGAGCCGCTCATCCGTCAAAATCTCATAGAGGCTACCTGCGGCACCAAACTTTGGGTTTTTCGCCCCATAGATAACCTGCGGGATACGGGCAAGCCCAATAGCTCCGCTACACATAACGCAAGGCTCGATGGTCACAAAGAGTGTACAGTCCAACAAACGCCAGTTTCCGACCGCCTGATTGGCCTCATTGATGGCCATGATTTCCGCATGCATGATGGCTTGGTTGAGTTCCTCGCGCGCATTGTGTCCTCGACCGATAACTTGACCATTCTTAACGATGACACAACCGATGGGAATTTCTGCCTTGGTGAGCGACTTTTCCGCTTCTAGGAGTGCCTCCCCCATAAAATAGGCTTTTTCCTCTGGACTGAAATCAATCATGTCAGATCTCCCAAATCCCAAACCTTATGAGGCTGGGCAAGTTCGACAGGAATCCTCTCTGCCCAGTGCTGGGCTTGTTGCCTGAGGGTTTCCAGATGGTTATCTGGTGAAATATGCGGCTCTGGAAACTGAGGCAGATGAGTCAGAATAAGTTTTTTCACGTTTGCTTCTTTGGCAATGAGACCTGCTTCCTTACTAGTCAGATGGGCAGGATGGTTTTCTTTGCCCTCATAAAAGTAAACATCAGCTAAAAAGAGGTCTGCTCCGCTAGCAAAGTCTGCTAAGCCATCAAAGTAACCTGTATCTCCTGTAAAGACCAGCACCTGTCCTGTTGCCTGCTCTGCTATTTTCATCGCATAACACGGAACAGGGTGAACGGTTTTCATCACCTTAATGGTGAATGAACCAATCGTGAAGGCTTGATTAGGGCCATAAGCAATCCCTTCGCTAACATCAGGAATGGTGAGTTTGGCAAACTCATGGGCGTCCTCGGTGTGACCATAGATAGGCAGAACACGAGGTGTCCACTGGTCTTTAGGGTAAAGCTGGCGATAATGGCGCAAGACGCCAAGATCCGCCACATGGTCTGGATGGTAGTGACTGATGATAACCGCATCAAGGTCAAGGGGAGACATGATTTTCTCCAGCTCGTTGAGGGCACGGCTACCGCAGTCGATAAGAAGGGTGAAGCCGTCCTCGCCTGTTAAGAGAAAGCTGGTTGTTCCTTGCTCTTGATAGGGGTAACCGCCCCAGCAACCCAGTGTCTGTAGTTTCATGATGAACTCCTTTGGTCTTTTCTTTATTATATCATAAAAACTCTTTCAGCTTTTTTGTAATCATTCAAGAAAAAGGAAAGCCCTGTTATTCTGCTGTCAATTACGCTATAATAGGCTTATCTTATCTTTTGGAGGATTATTATGTCACGTTACCTTTCAGGGCTGGTTTGGCTCATAATCACTACTCTTATCCCACTACTACTCTTAGTTTGTTATGCCTTGGGAGCAGGTGTTGCTGACTTGACACAGATTTTTGCTTTAACAACTGGCATATTTGCTTATGTTTGGCTTTTGGCAGCTCTATTTTTGGCAGGCAAGCCTAAATGGCTTGACGGTAGCAGCGCAGTGCTAGGGCAAGTTGCACTGGCTTTGGCAAGTTTGCCCCTATCCTTATCACATGCCCAGCTGAGTCCAGGTATCAGTTGGGGGAGTTTGTCCGGTCGTCTCGCGTTAATGCTCCTGCTGGCAATGGGTACCTATAGCCTGATGTTCTGGATTATACAGAACATGTCAAGTCCTTCCAAGGGGATGCCCTCTCGATTGATGCTCTGGTTCAATCGGTTAATTGCAGCAGCTGTTGGTCTTATCTTTGTCCATGTTCAGTTGATTGAGAGTGTCCGCCAGAATCTGCCATTTATGTTTGTCTTTTATCTGCTGACAATTACGGCATTCGGGAACTATCTCCTAAAACCTGCCCAACGTGATGAATCAACCATGCAACAAGCAAAGAAAGCATCACATTAAGAGTCTAGCAGTTAACTATTACACTATAAAATGACTTAGAGTAACGTTTGTTGATGACAATACTCTAAGTCATTTAGTCGTTTTAAGACAGTCTTCCCAGCCTCTTACCAGCTGAATAGCCCTGCCAATGGTGATTCTTTGACTGCTCAAACAGCCCCTTCAACTAATCGTTTGAGCAATGTGGAGGCGTAATTGTAGCACCACGACGGGTGACTAATCTTTGCCTCTCAAATCAGCACGACCATAACAGATAAACTGTAAAATGCTAGCACTTTACACAGACGAAGCCAAGCAATTAGAACAGTTAGGAGACATTGTTTTAAGACGGCTGTGTCACGTGCTTTACCACAAATCCATCCTCCGACTGGTCAACAAGAATATCTGCCTCTTCAAGCAGGTGCTGGTAGTAGGTCTCGTACTGCTGACGACGCGCCTGATGCGTTTGCAAAACAAATTCAGGAACTCGACCACGATGAGCCACATCCCGCGCCAAACGTCTAGCCAACTCTGTCTCGGGATCGGTATAGCAGGCGATAGACAGATCAAAGAGGGACTTGTCCAAAAAGGCAGAAGACATGCCCTCCACGATCAGAATCGGCTTGCTCCCAGTTAGGACCTGCTGCGGTGCCCAAGGAGAGCAGTCGATGGTCAGGATATCCATGCCCTTTTGTAGGGCTTGAATATCTCGCGTCAGGCTGGCTAATTCGTGAGAGACAGGCATAGAAGCGGTCACTTTCTGATGTGGTGCATCCGCAGGCCGAACCAGCTGTCGGAGCTGACCGTCAATGATATAGGCATCCGTTTCGATGAGGTTGACCTGCTCTGGGTCGAGGTAGGACAATAGCGCAGCTGCTAAGGTTGATTTGCCTGAAGCCCCGTGACCATAGATACGCACCGTATGCCGCTTGCCATCGCTGAGCTGCTCTGCGATGTTCTTAAAAAAATCTGATGACATCATAAGTTCCTCTCTATTTTTAATCGATAGCGTGTATAAACTCTGCTATGCCCCTAAAAATCTAAAAACCTAGAAATTCCGACCATTTGTGCCGTAGCCATAGCGCTCCATGAAGTCCTGACGGAATTCGAGCAGGTTGTCGTCCATGATGGCCTGACGGATCTTTTTCATCAAGTTAACCAAGAAATAAAGATTGTGGTAGCTGGTCAGGCGAATACCAAAGGTCTCGTCTGCCTTGAGCAGGTGGCGGATATAGGCACGAGTGTAATTTTGACACGTGTAGCAATCACAGTCGTGGTCAAGCGGTGTAAAGTCCTCAGCGAACTGGGCATTTTTGACCACCAGACGACCTTGGGAAGTCATACAGGTGCCGTTTCGGGCAATCCGTGTCGGCAAAACACAGTCAAACATATCCACCCCACGAATGACCCCATCAATCAAGCTGTCAGGCGCACCGACCCCCATGAGGTAACGCGGTTTGTTATCAGGAAGGAGCGGCACCGTAAAGTCCAGCACCGCATTCATCTCCTCGTGGGTCTCACCGACTGCTAGACCTCCGATGGAGTAGCCTGGGAAGTCCATGCTGACAAGGTCTGCAGCTGATTGGCGACGCAGGTCCTCAAAGCCCGCTCCTTGAACGATGCCAAAGAGCCCTTGGTCATGGGGACGACGGTGAGCTTTAAGCCCCCGCTCCGCCCAGCGACTGGTGCGTTCGATGGATTTTTTGACATAATCATAGGGCTGGTAAAACTGCGGACACTCGTCAAAACTCATCATGATGTCAGACCCAAGATTGTTCTGAATGGAAATGGCTTTTTCAGGCGACAGGAACATTTTTGAGCCGTTGAGGTGATTCTTGAAGGTCACGCCCTCTTCGGTGATGTTACGGCTGTCTGCGAGGGAATAGACTTGGAAGCCCCCACTATCGGTCAAAATCGCCTGATCCCAGTTCATGAACTTGTGAAGCCCCCCAGCCCGTGCAATCAGCTCATCACCCGGGCGAAGCCAGAGATGGTAGGTATTTGAGAGGATAATGCCTGACCCCATTTCCTTGAGCTCTTCAGGCGACTGGGTTTTAACCGTGGCTTGGGTGCCAACTGGCATAAACATAGGGGTCGGAAAGGTACCGTGCGGCGTGATAATTTCTCCGAGGCGGGCACCGGTGTGTTTTTCCGTCTTGATCAGACGGTATTTGATTGGGTAATCTGTCATAACTAAGATACCAAGTTCGACCAGAAAACGATAGAAAAACAGGAAACTGACAAGACTGGGACAAAAGTCTCCAACTTTCAAAGTTGACAAGGTATTACTTGCAATACGCAGTGGTTGAGTGGGCTCTAATACGCTGATGTCATCAGCTTTTATAGCCCTACTCAACTGTGCGGAGGTGGGACGACAAAATCGAACCCTTCGGGTTACCGATTTTTGTCCCACTCTCAGCAGTTTATCTTTTTTCCGAGTTTTCCGGACGGGTTCAATTCCTTTCTTTGTGCTGCCAGAAAAAACAGTTCTGGGCCTTAGTGTGCCAGCTGAGCTGACTTCTCCATTTTACCATAAATTATGCTATAATAGGAAGAACATAATAAAGGAGGACACTATGTCATCGTATGATATTCGCGAAAAAGCCCGTGAAACACTTAAACATCTCTCTACCAAATACCAGCTTTTTTGGTTACCTATTACCCTAAGCCTGTTTTTTATGTTTATCCAGCTCAGAGAAACAGCGACTGTTTACAGTGGTTATGCCCTAGCACAAACAGCCTATAGAGGCTCCTCTCTTTTCCCACAGTTAATCAGCTTTATTATCAGTTTAATGGGCTTAGCAACAACCTACACCATGGTTGAAGTGGTGAGACAAAAACGTGACGAGGTGAGCTATAAAGACAGCCTGAGAACCTTCTCAGGACGAATCTTCCTCCACTACCTCTTGCTCTATGTCGTTCGGCTCTTGCTGTTGTTGCCTTGGATCGTTCTTTGCATCGGTCCAGCAATCATTTTATTAGTCTATACGGGGCTAAATTCAGGACATATGAACTCGTTTTATGTTGCTCTCTCTTTTATTTGCTGGCTCATCGGGTTTGTCATGTTAATCATTAAGGCCTATGCCTACAGCCAAGCTGAACTGATTTTGCTTGACCGTATGGAAGACGGAAAAGATCTTGACCCCTTTGATATTTTTAAAGAAAGCAAGGAGCTGATGGTTGGCAAAAAATTTGACCTCTTTATTCTCCATCTCTCCTTTATCGGTTGGTATATCTTGACAGGGATTACTCTCGGATTGGCTCTTATCTATGTTTTGCCTTATATCACAACAGCTGATGCCATTTTTTATGACCAACTCAAAACGCCTGAACACTAAAGTAAACCCGCTCAATGGAGCGGGCTTTTTTCTACCATTTGTCAAGTCTATCAAGGTTTTAGAGAAAAAATAATTTTCATACAGTCATCAAAATAGGGAAGTGACCTTACTTTACACTAAAGATTTACATAAAAAGTGTATACAAAACCAACACCTTATTTTGTGATTTTTGAAATAAGGTGTTACAATAATATGGCATAAACAATTTTACTGATTTTGGGTTAAAGTGTAATCGTAAAGTTTGTTATGCATAATGAGGTAATACATTGTCCGAATGAGACGATGTATGG
>NZ_KB904156.1:147353-249973 GCF_000380025.1 Streptococcus entericus DSM 14446 | reverse complement strand
ATCGTCTCATTCGGACAATGTATTACCTCATTATGCATAACAAACTTTACGATTACACTTTAACCCAAAATCAGTAAAATTGTTTATGCCATATTATTGTAACACCTTATTTCAAAAATCACAAAATAAGGTGTTGGTTTTGTATACACTTTTTATGTAAATCTTTAGTGTAAAGTAAGGTCACTTCCCTATTTTGATGACTGTATGAAAATTATTTTTTCTCTAAAACCTTGATAGACTTGACAAATGGTAGAAAAAATCCCCAGAAAAACTGGGGAAAGGGCATCTCAAACGAGATGAGATCAGTTGGTTCACACAACTCATCAAGATCGGCTCCTGCCTTTATGACCTCCCTAGCGTAAATTTGGTCAGTGACCAAATTCGGCTCATCGCATATTTTTATTCTAACTCATTTGTGTCATTTTGTAAAGGCCTGTGTTCTACTGGTTGAAAAAACTCGGTAACAGCTCTTTGTAGCCCATCAGGTGAGGCTGACTTTAGCCGTTGCTGGCAGACTCTAACAGGATAAAACGGCTTACCATCCAGTATCAGAACCATGTCCAAATCATCTTCTGTGACTTCATCGCTCAGTTCCCATTTGCCACCATAGTTAGCAATTAAGGTTTCACCTAAATAGGCCGCAACAGCAAATAAAATAATCCCACCATCTGGTCGTCTAAGAACTCCGCCTTCCTGCTTCTCCGTTTCAAAGAAGTCATCCAATGCCGCGATGCTTGATAAGCTAAAGTCAGCCAGATAACCAGAAGCTGTCAGATTGTCTACCGTCCACTCGATGGCTTCTGGCAAATCATCTACCAAAGTTGCCTGGGGACTTTGCGCAGTTTTAGCTTTAAATGCTTGAAAAATTTTCTTAAACATAAGATCTCCTTATAACTCCTTCGTTACAATAGCGGTGCAACAACTTTAGCGAATACACCTGTTAATTTCATAAGAATCGGTAATTGTGACAGCTCATCAGGTGTCACACGGTGGCAAAGTAGCAGAGTTTGTTGGAAATCTGCTTCAACAGCTGCGACTGCTGGTGAACGGTAGAGATAAGTTGCACACTCAAAGTGATGGTAGAGGCTACGATAATCAAGGTTTATGGTGCCAACAACAGCCTTAACACCGTCTGCTACAAAGACCTTAGAATGATTAAATCCAGGTGTATACTCGTAGATTTCAACGCCAGAATCCATCAGAATTTTGTAATAGGTTTTTGCCAGAGCATAAGGAATTTTTTTATCCGGAATTCCTGGCATCATGAGCTTGACATCAACTCCTCGCTCCGCAGCAAAGCGAATAGCATGTTCTAATTCACTGCTCAAAATTAGATATGGTGTCATGATATGGACGTATTCTCTCGCATGGTTTAACATGTCAATGTAGACATTTTCACCAACATTATCACGATCAAGAGGAGAATCCCCGTATGGTATCACATAACCATCAGTCTTGTCCACTGGTTGGGCTAAGCCGATATAAGACGCAAGCGACTCATCGCTTCCCATGCTTGTCCACATCTGTAGGAATAGCACCGTAAAACTATCAACAGCAGGGCCTTTTAAGAGGACACCTGCATCCTTCCAATGCCCAAAACGCTCGATTTCATTGATGTATTCATCTGCTAGGTTGGCTCCACCGTTAAAAGCCACCTGTCCATCAATGACTAAAATCTTACGATGATCCCGATAGTTGTAGTAGGTCGATAGAAAAGGCGTAATGGGAGCAAAAGCCCTCGCTTGTATGCCTAATTTGCCCAAACGCTCAGTGTAATCGAAGGACAGGCGAGACAGCTCGTTCATCCCATCGTAGAGCACTCGGATTTCGACTCCTTCACTAGCTTTTTGCTTTAAAATGGCTAGAATTTCCCCCCACATCAGCCCTTCATCAATGATAAAGTACTCCAAAAAGATGAACTGTTTAGCCTTGAGCATTTCTTCTTTCATCTTGGCAAAAAAGCTCTCACCTGTCGGCAAGTAGGTGACCGATGTCCCTTTATAAACAGGAAACTTATTATCGCTACGTCTCAAATATTCGACAAGATTATAAGCTGTGCTGTGCTGTGTACTGAGCTCTTGGACAACCTCCTCGTCCTGCTGTAAAAGATTTGAGCTATTTAAAATAACCTCTTTCAAACGTCTCCTCAAGGTTCGATAACCCAAATCCTGCTTGGTATATAATAAAAACAAGGAACCAAGTAGTGGAGCCAGCATAATCATCACTAACCAGGTAATTTTTGAAGTCGTATCCATACGGCTGTTGACCAGATAAAGGACACTGGCAACCGTGATAACAGCCTCAAAAATTTGAAAGAATACCCGATACTCTCCCAATAACCAACCAAAAGAAATGGAGATTAGCCATAATTGCAAAAGGATTAAGATAAAAACAATCGTCGCTCGGCTAAATACTGCACTGAAGAGCTTATCCTTTTTTAACAAGCGAATGGCTTTTAACTTGACTTTGCGTTTTTTCTCTTCCATATCATCTCCCTAACGTAAGCCTAATTCAGCTAGACGCTGCTTATAAGCCTCAAAATCAATCAGCAGACCTAAACCACCATACAGGTCATACTCATCTATCCAGTCTCCCTGCTCAGGAATACTCATCCGTTCAATGCCCTTTTGACTTGCCGTCAAGCCAGAAAGCCCATTAGATAGGATGAAAGGAAATGATATATTGGTCGAGGTTAATGCGTAAATTTTTCCCAGAGCCTCAGAGCCTGTAAAGAGCTTGGTCGGATCTTTTATTTGGGATAGGACAGCCTGCATGACTTCCTGTTGGCGACGTGTTCGGCCATTATCTCCTTCGTCATCACTTCTGAAACGCGCATAGTTAAGCAGCGTTTTACCATCCATCCGTTGAGGACCAACCTGAATCGTTTGATAAAGGCTACCGCCAGAAGCAAACCCCAAGTCATCTGGCACATCAACAGCACCAACAACCTCACCATTCACAGTTGAAAACTTTGCATCCATCTCTACACCATTAGGAAAGAGGGTGTCAACTGCCAGAGCAAAGGTTTCAAAGTCAATCATGACGTAATATTCAATAGTGATGTCAAAGTTATTTTTCAAGACTTGGCGCACATATTCCGCCCCTTGGCTATTATCCTGTTCACCGATGGTAAAGGCTGCATTCAACTTGTGATCAGCCATGCCTTCATAAGAAGCTCCCTCAATATTCACCAGGGTATCTCTCAAAAAGCTGACCAGCTTTACCTTGCCTGAGCTATTGCCGACATTCATCACCATAATGGTGTCTGTCCTAGCTTCTGTTGATTCTTCCGTGATGCGCTTATCACTACCTAAAATCAAGATGTTGACCCCATCGGCAGTCTTTTCACCCGCAAAATACTCTGTCATGGCTGGTTTTAAGTTCTCTTGACCTGAGGTCACACCAAACAAGCCCTTGAAAAACATCACTGCCATTCCAATGACAAGTAACAACATGAGGGCCACGGTTACTTTGACAAATCGTTTCACTTTAAGACCAAAGCTGGTCTTTTTGGCAAGCTTCTTTGGTGCAGAAACTTGTTTATTGACAGACTTTTTCGACCGTCTAGGTCTCTCATCCGTTAACTCTAAGTTTCGCAGAGAGGACAGTTCAGATTGTCTATCCGTCAAATGATTTTCTTCTTGAGCATAAGAAACGACTCTTGGTTCATTTCCTTCAGCCTTTGCAGACAAATAAGCCAGCTCAGCTTTTTCTTTTTCACCCAAAAAATGGATATTTTGTGTTAAATAATCATATCGTAACTGCTCATGCCGAGACAGAAAAGTACTCTTTTTCATGGATTGTTCTCTTTTCATTCAGTTACTTTCCATTCTATACTGAACAGCCGTCGCTGTCAACTGTTACAACGCTTACATAGGTATGTTTGCGCTTTCTTCATGAACAATTGCATCAATAGAAATCAAGTGTATCTTGACAAAGGTTGCTTTTTGTGTTATCTTATGGGTACATAAAAACATTGATATAAAAGAGGTATCGCCTATGGATATTTTCAAATTATTAGCGCTATTTGCAGAAGGACTATTATCCTTCTTTTCTCCCTGTGTCTTGCCTATTTTACCGGTTTATATTGGTATTTTAGGAGGACAAGTGTCATCTGAAAAAATAGAACATTCCTCTGTTCAGCGACGCATCCTGGTCAACACCCTTTGCTTTGTTTTAGGTATTACTCTGACCTTTTTTGTTCTAGGATTTGCTAGCAGCCTGCTCAGTCGTCTCTTGACCCAGCACATGCAAATAATTCAGCTCATCGGAGGTCTGCTCATCATCATCATGGGGCTAATCCAGCTTGACCTCTTTCAAACTATACTGACCAAGCGAGAGTTTTCAGCCAAACACAAAGTCTATCAAGCTGGACAACAGGTCACACCTTTGCTTGCCACTCTTATGGGATTTACGTTTAGCTTCTCCTGGACACCGTGTATCGGTCCTATCCTTGCTAGCGCTTTTCTCTACGCCAGTAGCCATCAGGGGATATTTAGCGTTCTTTTAATCAGCGTCTACTGCCTAGGTTTCATCCTGCCCTTTGTTTTAGTTGCCTTCTTTTCTCAAAAAGTTCTTGCCTATTTCAAAAAGCACCAACATCTGATGAAACACACAAAACGCATTTCTGGTATCTTGCTGATTCTTATCGGGCTGTCTATTATCACAGGCCAATTCACTACAATCAGCCGCTTCTTCCATTAACATGGTTATCAGGTCAATACCTATCATCAAAAACAACAACTAATTACCATACTAAAGGAGTCTATCATGTTTAAATCATTTAAATTCGCCATTATGATGGCTGTCGCCCTTTTCACACTTTGTGGTTGCTCACTCCTCCTACCAAGTCAAGAACCGATTGGCATTAGCAAGGGACAAGTTGCGCCAGATGTCACTCTCGTCGACAAAGATGGCAAGGCAGTTTCCCTTAAAGACTATGCTGGCAAAAAAATCTACATCAATGTCTGGGCCAGTTGGTGCGGACCATGCAAACAAGAATTTCCTGAACTGGAAAAAGTCTACCAAAACTTTAAAGATAAAGACGACTATGTTTTCTTGTCCGTCGTTTCTCCCAACGACAGTAAGTTTAACAATCAACGCCCAATGGACAGCAGTGAACAAGAAATTCTCTCAGTTGCCAAAGACGGTAAAATCACCTATCCTGTTCTTTTTGACACAAAAGATAGTTTTGCAAGTCAATTTGGCATAACGTCTTTCCCAACTCATATCATCATCAACAGTGACGGTACAGTTGGTCAAGTCATGCTCGGCAGCACCAATGAAGACGTCTTGACAAAGCTGCTTCAAGAAGCTAATTAAGAACTAAGAGGTGACCATTATGTTCAATACAATCATTTCTAAAACACATACAAAAAGTCTATTCTTCAAGGCCGCATTACTTCTCTTTAGCGGATTCTTCGTCACTATCTTTTCCTCAATAGCGGTCTCTTTATTCTTGGTGGTAACAGGACACCCTGTCATGCTGACTCAGACAGTCATGCTAGAAGTCATGTTCTTCTTAACGCTCATCTTTGCAGCTATTATTTGGAAAATCATCCACGGACAACGACTCTTTTCTCCCAAGATCGCTTGGACTAAACCTATTAACTACCTCATTCACGCCAACCTTATCGCGGCCATTGCTCTATTATTTTACAACGGTTTTATTCCTGGACTGATTGGTCTATTTGAAGGCGGTTGGGAACTGATATTGCCAAGTTTTTGGGCAGCTGCAACTGCTGGTATCGGTGAGGAAATCTGGTTACGTGGGCTATTCTTTACCGCTTTTCTCTCACTTTTTCGGTCACAATCGCAGAGCTTAACCAAGACTGCTCTGACAACTTCTGTTTTATTTGGACTCTTCCATCTTGTAAACCTTGCTCAAGCGGAACCTCTTGCTGTCGCTCAACAGATTTTCTACGCCACCTGCTTTGGTCTTAGCTTTGCGGCCCTGCGAGTGGGTTATAATAACCTCTGGTTGCCAATGCTAATCCATTTTCTTATCGACTTTCAACCCAGCATTAATGAGCCGGTCAGCTCTGGTAGCTGGATTGAGTTTATCGTTGTCTTTGTCCCTCTAGCCGGACTAGCCTTATGGACACTTATCAACATGGATAAGACGATTGAACAAACACCTGAACTTAAACACGATACTGAAGAAATCATTGTAGCCGAACCATAAAAAATATCTGGAACAACTAAATGTTCCAGATTATTTTTTTATTTTGCTAATTTTGCTTTAGCAGCGTCAGCAAGTGCTGTGAAAGCCGCTGGATCGTTCACTGCCAAGTCAGCAAGCATTTTACGGTTTACTTCGATTTCAGCCAATTTCAAACCGTTCATCAACTTAGAGTATGATAAACCGTTAAGACGAGCTGCTGCATTGATACGGGTAATCCACAATTTGCGGAAATCACGTTTCTTCTGACGACGGTCACGGTAAGCATAGTAGTAAGAGTTCATCACTTGCTCTTTTGCCGTGCGGAACAAGATATGTTTAGCTCCGTAGTAACCTTTCGCCAGTTTCAAAATACGTTTACGACGTTTGCGTGATACAACGCCACCTTTAACACGTGCCATTTATTTTTCCTCCAAATATCTATCTCTAATCTGTCTAAGGGTCAATGCTAAGATTAACGAAGACGCGTCAACATTGACTTGATACGCTTAAAGTCACCTGAGTGAACCATGCGTGCTTTACGCAACTGACGACGTTGCTTCTTAGTTTTACCGTGGAAACGGTGAGACGTGTAAGCACGGAAGCGTTTCAAACCGCCTGAACCAGTACGCTTAAAGCGTTTTGCTGATGCGCGGTGTGTTTTTTGTTTTGGCATGATAGATTTCTCCTCTTAATAATTTTTCAGGCGACAAGTTACTTCTTGTCTGGAATCGGTGCGAGTTGCATAAACATTTGACGACCATCCATTTTTGCGCGTTGCTCAATGATGGCAATATCTTGGGTCGCCTCAGCAAAATCAGCCAACACCTTAGCGCCGATTTCTTTATGGGTAATCATACGCCCCTTAAATCGGATAGAAACTTTGACCTTATTTCCTTTTTCAAGGAACTTACGACCATTACGGAGTTTGGTTTCAAAGTCACCTTTGTCGATAACTGGACTGAGGCGTACTTCTTTAACCGTCACAACGCTCTGTTTCTTGCGTTGCTCCTTTTGTTTCTTCTGATACTCAAACTTGAACTTACCGTAGTCCATAATTTTTGCAACAGGCGGTGTGGCTTGTGGCTGAATGAGAACCAAATCGACATTTGCCTGATCAGCAAGAGCTTGCGCTTCTGACAGGGGCTTAATGCCTAACTGCTCACCTTCAAGACCAACGAGACGAACTTCGCGAACGCGAATCTCGTCATTAATGAACAAATCCTTCTTAGCTATGTTCTTCACCTCTTCATATTTTTAGAGAAAAACAAGAGCGGACTTGATAAATCAAGCCCGCACACATAATCTTCCTGATGGAATCTTGACATGTCAGGGCCAGACAACCTAAGTCGCAAGGCGAGAAGTTCTCACTTCTGCTTTTCTCATTATGACTATTATACGTTATCTATTGGTCCTTGTCAAGGATTTCAGCTACTTTTTTTGAGATAAATACGACGACACCCTCAATAGACACCCCAGTTGTATCAAAATGAATCGCATCGTCAGCTGGTTTGAGCGGCGAAACTGCTCTCGTACTGTCCTTATAGTCCCGCTCAGCAATTTCCTGCTTGAGCTGGTTAAGGTCTGCTGGAATACCTTTTTCGATATTTTCCTTATAGCGACGCTCTGCTCTTTCCTCAACGGACGCAACCAAGAAAATCTTGAGTTCCGCATCAGGCAAGACCACTGTCCCAATATCACGACCATCCATGATGATTCCTCCATCACGGGCTATCCGCTGTTGCTCCGCAACCAGTTTTTCTCGCACTTCCGCCAATGCGGAAACCCAAGAGACATTGGCCGTCACGTCGTTTTGTCGAATGGCTAAAGTGATATCTTCTTTACCGGCAAAGACAGTCTGTGTGCCATCCTCTGCTATTCCAAAGCCAATTGGATACTGATCGATCAAAGCCAAAATATCAGATACCTGATGCTCTTTCAGTCCTGCCCGCAAGGCTAGGTAAGTCGCTGTGCGGTACATAGCACCTGTGTCTAAGTAGGTGTAACCAAGTTCTTTTGCTAAAATCTTTGCAACGGTACTCTTACCACTTGAAGCAGGTCCATCGATGGCAATTCTAATCTTTCTCATACCTGTCTTTCTAATTGACGATAACCACGTCACCTGGATTTGCCCACCAAGTGCCACCAGGACCGACCATCTTATCTGGGTTGAGTTCGTAGAGACGCTCGAGAGAAATACCTGCTCGTGCTGCAATCTGACCCGCACCTTCGCCAGACATAACTGTTAGGGTCTCGCCAGTAGCTGACGGTGATGTCGATGAAGCTGTACTTGATTCAGTCGTTTCTTTTTCTTCAGTTTGACTTGGTGCCTCAGTGCTTGATGACACTAAACTGCTCGATTTGCTCGGGTCATAAAAAGCTTGTTCTGCTTGTTCTTGATTGCTGCCGCCGTTTGATGTCCATAAAATAAAGGCCAGTATACAAACCACGATAAGCAAGAAAGCTGCCAATAAAATCGTCAGAAAGTAACTACTGAACCATTCAATTGACTTATTTTTTTGACCTGATTTATCATCAGCCAAGAAGGCTTTGGTATCCCATAATTTTTTCATCAGTTTTCCTCTTGTGTATTCTAAGTTTTCGTATTACAATAGTGCTATGAAAGTATCTTTGATTCCTGAAAAATGCATCGCCTGTGGTCTTTGCCAAACCTATTCTGCTGTTTTTGATTACCATGACGATGGTATTGTAAAGTTTGCCGACAGTGACGACCTCGTTAAGGTTCTTCCAGATAGTCCCGATACCCTACTAGCTGTTAAATCCTGCCCGACCAAGGCGTTAGTCCTTGACTGAAGGTTTTTTATCTTTGCGATAAGCCCAGAAATAGTCATGACGGGTCAAATTATCGTGTAATTCCACTTCGCCGTTGAAGGCTGGGTGAATCGCCAAGGCATCTAAAAAATATTTTTTTGGCCATTTTCGCATGAAAACGGTCTTTTTTTGATGATCAGTGAGGCGTAAAGACACACGATACTTGCTAATTTCAACCTTTTCAATGGCTGAAATCGGTATTTTTTTCTTGGTAAATGGATTGAGGGATGTGATCCCAAGATAACCATCCTCTCCGATAGTAAAATACCGATGAAAGCCAAAAATCGTTAGGATAACCGTTAACCAAAAACCACCAAAAATCAGATGCGTCGCTCTGCTATGCTCATAAATCAAAGAAAGAGCGAAAAAGGTTGGCAACCAAGCCAGCGACCAATAAATGATGGCTAAGGATAACTCTGGTTGCCAGTGGTAACGCACCTTGCCAAAAATTTTAATCATGCGTTAATCCTTGTGAGAGACGATACCGATAATGGTATCAACAGCCTTCTCCATGGTTTGCAAACTAACATACTCAAATCGTCCATGCATGTTCTCGCCACCGGCAAAGAGGTTCGGTGTCGGAATACCCATGAAGGAAATTTTAGAACCGTCTGTTCCACCACGAATTGGTTCAATGATAGGAGTGATATCCAGCTTTTCCATGGCTTTTTTAGCCAGTTCAATCGGCGTCATATCTCTGACAATAATCCGCTTCATGTTATAATATTGGTCTTCAATCTCAAGACCCACGCGCTCCATACCAAAGAAAACGTTCATATGGTCAGCAATGCGGTCTACAAGCATCTTGCGATCGTCAAAATCATCGTCATCAAAATCTCGGATAATGTAGGTGGCTTTAGCTTCTTCGACATTACCTGACAAATCCATCAAGTGGATAAAGCCCTCACGCCCTTCCGTATGCTCGGCACGGTCTTTTTCAGGCAACTGATTGTGAAAATCAATCGCTAGTTGAAGAGCGCTAATCATCTGATCTTTAGCTGTGCCAGGATGAACGTTACGACCAAAGAAAGTCAACTCCGCTACAGCTGCGTTAAAGGTCTCATATTGTAATTCGCCAAGAGGCCCGCCATCCACTGTATAAGCAAAATCCACATTAAAGTCAGCCGCATCAAACTTATCTGCACCAACACCGATTTCTTCGTCTGGACCAAATCCCACTCGAATCTCACCGTGTTTAATCTCAGGATGAGCAATGAGGTATTCCATAGCCGTCATAATTTCAGCGATTCCTGCCTTATCATCAGCTCCCAGCAAGGTTGTACCATCAGTAGTAATCAGCGTTTGACCCTGATACTTATTCAAGTTTGAAAAATCATCAGGGGATAAGACATAACCTGATGTTCCCAGCTCAATATGACCGCCATCATAATCTTCAATGATTTGTGGGTTTACCCCTTCGGCATTGAAATCAGCAGTGTCCATGTGTGAGATGAAGCCAATCTTATAAGGGAAGCTTGGATCGTTGGCTGGCAAAGTTCCAATTAAAAAGCCGTTTTCTTCAATATAATGAACATCCGTCAGACCAATGCGCTCCATCTCAGGTTTTAAAATATTTAGGGCAAAGTCAACCTGATTTTGACTTGATGGTGTCGTCTGGCTGGCAGGATTGCTACGCGTGTTTTCTTTGACATAAACTAAGAAACGGTTCAACAAATTCGGATAAGTCATCGTGTTACCTCTTCTTTTTCTTCTTTCCTACAATTATAGCAAAAAATAGGAAAAATTTCCCAATTTTAACCGATATATGATAATTTTACAGCAACAATTATTTTCGTCTCTTATCTGTAACATAAAAGAAACTTTTGTAATCTTTTTGTCACAAAAAAGTCATCTTTTTTATGTTATGATAGAAGCACATAGAAGAATGATAGAAAGGAGGCAAGTATGGCTAGTCCCTTGAGACAAATTGATGAGAGTCTTTTAAACGACTACATCGTCCAAGAAACCCCAAAATTCCAAACATTTGATGAACTTAATCTTAACACCAGTGATATTGATGTTGAAGAACTAGCATTTTTTGCTCAACTGTCAGTTTTTTGCATCTTGACGGTTATGCTGTCCTTCCTTTTCTTAGCGATTAAGCTCTCAGCCTTCTTTGCTTTACCGCTTGCTATTGCGAGCAGTTTATTGACCGTTTATAGCGTCAAAGAACTTCTTATTAAGCACTATAACAAATAACTCACTCCTAATATGCTAGGAGTGAGTTATTTGTTATAAGTCTTCGTCAGTATAGGTGATGATGATATCCTCAGCATCTGCTGAAGGGATTTCGGCATCTGATGGCTCACCAAACTCTTCTTTGACCAATTCTTTCACATAAGCCACTTGTTCGCTAACAAAAGCCTTGGCTTGTTCTTGGTAATAGTCTGGTTGTTCACGATAGGCGGCTATGCCTTTTTTTATTTTCATGACTAGCTGTTGACCTTTTTCGGTTGACAGATAATGACCAGCTGCGGCACCAAGAACCAGACCTAGCCCGATTTTACGAGATAATTTACCCATTATTTTTTCCTCCCTTTGAATAATTTGCTAGCTACAACTGCTGCTGAGCCAACCTTACCAAATGTGCTTGCACTGCTGTTGCTAGCTTTGCTAGTTAATTTACGTGCCTGCTGATTTAAATCTGACACACTGACTGATAAATCTGCTAAAGTTGTAAAGACTGGGTCGATGGTATTGATTTTCCCATTAACATCTTCAACTAAAACATTCGTCTTTGCTAGTAAAGCATTGGTATGGTGAAGGGTGGTGTCAACGTCACTGGTTAAGAGCTTGACCGTTTGGCGAACTTCACCAACAGTTTCATTGACATTTTTCAACAGTATCACGAGATAGACAACCAATGCAGCAAAAGCAATGGCAATAATAAGTAACGAGATTCCAACTAAGTCCATAAGATACTCCTTTATTCTTGATAATAAGGTGGGTTAAGTTTATAACGACGATAAACAACAAGTGCAAAGCCTGCGATGACTAGGAGGGCCGATAGCCATTGAGACACACGTAAACCTGCGAACATTAAACTATCTGTTCGTAATCCTTCGATGACAAAGCGTCCTATGCCGTACCAAATCAGGTAGAAGAAGGTAGGTTCACCCTGTCTAAGTAGATGGGGGCGACGTCGCAAAATAAGGATAAGGATAAATCCAACTAGATTCCACAGGCTTTCATAAAGAAAGGTGGGCTGACGATAACTACCATCAATATACATTTGCTTCTGGATAAATTCAGGCAGATAAGCCAACGAATCAACCGCACTGCCGTAAGCTTCTTGGTTGATAAAATTGCCCCAACGCCCAATAGACTGAGCAATCATCACACCTGGAGCTGCGATGTCTAAAAAATCAAGCGGTTCGATTAAATGGTAGTAGGAGTAAACAAAGAGGGCAATCGCACCAGTAATCAGTCCCCCATAAATGGCAAGTCCACCTTCCCAAATGGCGAAAATTTTGACGGGGTTAGCTGCGTAATCCTGCCATTGAAAAATGACATAGTACAGCCGAGCCCCAAGGATGGCCAGCGGAAAAGCTATTAAAATAAAGTCAATCACATCGTCTGGCTTTATTTTTTTGCGTGGTGCTTCTTTTTTTGCAAGGTAAATGGCAAGAAAGAGTCCTGTCACGATACAAAGCGCATACCAATGGATTTTAAATGGACCTAACTCAACTGCAATAGGATCAATCATGCGTTCACCCCATTTCTAGCAATCAGGTCTGTCAGGCGTTCCTCAAAGGTATTTGTCGCATCAAAGCCCATCTGCTTTGCACGATAGTTCATCGCTGCTGCCTCAACCACCACCGAAACGTTGCGTCCTGTTTTAACAGGGATACGCACGCGTGGAATCTTCACGCCAGCAAGCTCAATGTCTTCATTGCCATTGCCTAAACGATCAAAGACCACTTCAGAAGACTGTTCTAAATACACAGCTAATTGAACTTGTGAAGAATCCTTAACCGCACTAGCACCATAAAGGCTCATAATATCAATAATACCAACGCCTCTAATCTCTAGCATGTGGCGAAGGATTTCCGCAGGTTCTCCCCACAAGGTCTCCTCATCTTTGGCATAGACATCCACACGATCGTCAGCTATTAAACGGTGCCCTCGCTTAATCAATTCAAGCCCGGTCTCGCTCTTCCCGATACCGCTATCGCCTTGAATCAAAACACCCATGCCGTAGATATCCATCAGCACACCGTGAACACTAATCCGCTCTGCAAGGCACGTGTCCAAATACCATGACATAACGGCTGACAAGCGACTGGTCGGCATTCTGCCTTGCAAAATAGCTACGCCCTCTTCTTCAGCAGCTTGTAGCATTTCCTTTGGAATTTCCAAATCACGCGCCACAACAAGGGCTGGCGTTTCTTGTTGAAACATCTGGCACAAAACGGCATAACGGTTTTGGCTGGTCATGGTCATCATGTATGACCATTCTTTCATACCGATGAGTTGCACGCGCTCAGAGGTATAGTAATCGAAATAACCTGTCATCTCAAGACCCGGTCGCGAAATATCCGCTGTCGTAATGGTTTTTTCCAATAATTCTGGCGTTCCATAAATGACCTTTAGCTTGACCTTATCGGCTAACATTTTTACTGTTACTGTCATTTTTTCTCCTTTTCTATCATTTTACCACAAATTCACAAAACATGCATGATTTTACGGTAAAACAAAAAAGCAAGAAAGGCTGCTCACCTAGTAAGTTGACAGCCTTTCCTGCTCTGAACTGTGTAAGTTGATAATAGACTCAATTTGTTGCTTTCTTTGTGTTCAAACGACCTAACCCAACTTAGGAATGACGGTGTTTTTTTATTTCATGGATAATCAGCCCTAGCACCACTACAATCATCACAATAATCACGAGAGCGATGACTTTCAAATATGCCGCCCACTCGTCAGCTTCTTTTTTGATAGGAGGTTCTGAGCTCGAGCTATTTTCTGTCGATAAAGAGATGACCTCCTCAATAGGTACGGCAATACTTTCTGTTAGACCAGCAATACCTGCTACAGTGGCCTGCTGATGGTCAATGACCAGAGTTGGTTGAGGTGATGCTTTTTTTAGGGTGACCACCAAGGGCTTCTGCACTTGATACGGTTTTCCTTCTATTTCTTGTCTTCCTGATGGCAGAACGGTTTTCTTTTCGTAGTCTTTGAAGCCGTGATTTAAGAGCGCATTAACAAAGTAATGTCTCACATGCTCCCCATCTGGATCCCCCCACTTGCTTGCTCCCATCACAACGGCAATCAAACGTCGTTCACCTTGTTTAGCAGTGACAATTGCATTGTAACCCGCAGTTGGGCTGGAACCTGTTTTCAGGCCGTCAACTCCCTCAAAAGCCAGACTAGCTCCTGGTAAAGAATGATTGTAGGTTTTAAAGGTCTCTTGATAAGGCGTTCCAGTTTTGACAGTTACTTCAGCACTGTTGGTAAATGCCAATATGTCTGGGTGTTTGGTCAATAAAGCTCGCGCTAAAATCGCTAAATCTTTGACAGTTGTTAGATTATAGCGTACAGGGTCATATCCTTCTGGCGCATAATAACCCTTGAATGAGATAATATCTGCACCGGTGCCATTATAGAAGACCGTATTGGTCATTCCCAACTCCTGAGCAGTAGCGTTCATTCGCTCGATAAAGCTGGCATCTGTTCCATCATGAATTAAATGCGCCAACATCAGGGTTGCAACATTTGACGATGGTACAACCGTCATGGTCAGCAACTCCCGAACCGTATAGGTCACTCCCGCAACTATTTTATTATTTGATAACTCAAAAATTTTTGAAATCGCTTGGTCCGTTTCAGTCGCTACAACCTCAGTATCCAAAGAGATTTGACCTGATTTTATCGCTTCCATTGTAAGGTAAATGACCATCGTTTTAGTCGTACTCGCAGGATCGCTCTGCAAATCAATGTCATGACCCCAGATAATCTGACCCGTATCCGCTTCAATAACAATCGCTCCCTTGGGTGCAATAGCAGATGTTGCCGGGTAACCTAAATCCTGTGCCATTTTTACCAAGTCGTCATTGGCAGAAACAGTCATCGTCATTAGTAAAGGAAACACCCACAAACTAAGCCATTTCAAGTATTTCAAGTTCACTTCTCCTTGCCCGCATAAGAATTGTTAGTTATTATACCATAATATCTCTTTTTTTCCAACTTAAATCAGAAAAAGCAGATATCATCATACGTTATGTGACACCTGCTTTTTTAAAACTTCCCCCAATTTTTCCTCAACTATTTGCTCTTAGAACAACGGATACCGCTAGCTAACTTCATGACTAACCGTGCATTCGTCCCAGTGGTCGTCATGCTTATGGTGCAAGTGACCATCGTGGACATAGTCGATATGATCGTCGTGGACAACCGCTTCATGACCACAGCCCTCGCCATGTTCGTGGTCATGGTCAGCATGCACAGTGTGTTCTATGATCGCAACAACTGTCGCTTCATCCCAATGCCCCTCATGCTCATAATGAATGTGTCCGTCATGTAGATAATCAACATGGTCGCCATGAGCAATTGCTGCATGCCCACAGTTCGCGCCATGCTCGTGATTATGGTGCTCATGTGTGTGATGTGACATCGTTTGTCCTCCTTTTTTAATAAATCTTTCGCCTTTATTTTAGCATATTAGCCCAATGAGATAAACCACTTTTTATTTAGTGGGTGACTGCCAGTTAAGGAGTTTTTGGAGCAAATAGCCGAGCAGATACCTCTGCAACAGGTAAACCGATAACGGTATAAAGATTGCCATGAATTTCCTTAACAAATCTCGGATCCAGCTCCTGTATGCCATAAGCACCAGATTTATCTAAGGGGCGCTTATCCCTCACATAGCTCTGCACCGCTTCATCCAAACCGTCATAATAGTCAACAAAGTCAAGTCTCGCCACAGCATAAAAGACATCCAGATAGGTCGTCGTCCTCAGGCAGACCGAGGTCACCACATAGTGACTTTTGCCAAAATAAGACCGTAACATCGTCTCTGCTTCTGATAAATCTTTCGGCTTGTTGAAAATTTTGTCATCTGACAGGACAATAGTATCTGCCGAAATGTACAGTTTACCATCTTCCAGTAGCTTATCCGACTTTGCCTTTGAAATCTCACAGCAGGTTTTTGCTGCTCGCGTTAAAAAGTCCTCTTTAGCATAGACCGCCATATAGTGATCTTCGATGGCGCGCTCATCAACCTCAACACCAGCGATTTCTGGGTTCAAAAAAGATAGTAAGTCACGTCGCCTAGGAGAATTAGACAGGAGCACCACCTGACTAAACGCAGTTAGCTCTCCATATTTTTCATAATCAATAACTGTTTTCATTGCCTTCTCTTTTCATCATTTCAATGGCATGATTCAACAACTGACATCTCTCAGGCATGATAGCTGTCAAAATTATCCTGCTCATCTGTACCGAATTGCCCCATTTCATGCCGATTAAGTACCTTTATATTGTATCATAAAGAGGCAAATCTACCTAACAGTCTCTATCTGCCAATTGAACAATCCCCTAAAGCGAATAGCACCTTGGGTATCTGTCCGATAGACCTTGATTCGTTGTTGTTCAAATCGCTCTAACGTTTCCTGGTGAGGATGCTTATAGCGATTGTTCCGACCAGCCGAAATCAAGGCGAGCTTCGGCTTAGTATGCACCAAAAACTCTGGATAGGAAGAACCTTTCGACCCATGGTGGCCAGCTTTTAGGACATCAACAGGCAAATCGGGATAATGTTTAATCAATTCTAATTCCCCTGCTTCCAAATCACCTGTAAACAAAAAGTTCAAGCCTAATAAGCGACCATAAAGCACCAGTGAATCGTTGTTGCCACCATCTCCTGTCGTCCATGGATACAGCACCTGCAAATGACTCCCCATAAATGGCAATCTGTCCCCAGCTGTCACTGTCCGAACACGGACATTCATGGCTCTCAGGCGCTTCACAAATTCAGCATTCGTCAGACTCCCTTGACTAACCAAGACCTCCCCAATTGTAAACTCTTTAGCCACTTCCTCCATATCACCGATATGATCCGTATCGGTGTGGGTTAGCACCAGCTGGTCAATACGCCCAACTCCGCGACTTTTCAAATACGGAATTAGTGTGCGACTAGCATTGCTTGTGGTCTGCCGCTTCTGCCAATCCTCTCCAGCCTCAAACTCAACACGTCCGCCAACGTCAATCAGCAAGGTCTGACCCGAAGCAGCCCGCAGAAAAATGCTATCCCCTTGCCCAATATCGACAACAGTCACCTCGTTTTCTAAAGGATGTTTCGTCAAGAAAAATAGCAGAGCTAAAAGCAAGCTTAGGACAAGGACAACTTTTTTTCGGTAACGGTAATCATAAAGCAAACCGAGACACAGCAACAGACCTAGTAAAACAAAGACACTCGGACTCCCAAGAACCAACGACCGACTAGCCCAATCGCCAACAAACACTAAAAAGCGTTCCAATAAGACAAATAATACATTAAGAAAACTAAGATTTACCACTGGTGACAGAAGAAATGCCAAACTAAGAGCAGGCAACATGAGCCCATCAAACAGCAGTGATAACAGAGCTGTTAACACAAGAGACAAGGGTTGAAAACTGGAAAAATAAAACATCAAGATAGGCAAAACAGCCAAAGCAAGCGCGACAGCTTCAATAACTTGCCGTTTAAGCCCCGTAAATTCCTTAATTGTTAATAAGCAAAGAACAAAAGCGTAGCTACAAGATAAAATACCTCCAGCTGTTAAAAAAGCATTTGGAACTAAACATAGTAAGCTCAGCATCGTTAAGCCAAGGTTATCCATACCTGTTACACCTAAACGTGACCAAAAGGACTGCAACAAGCTACGACAAACGGAGACCTGAAAACCCGTCAAGACAGCATAGCAAAAGGACAGTGGCACCTGCAAGAAATCAACTTGGCGAACTGTCAACCCTAATCTTAATAAGATTTTTCTAAACCAGCCGAGAAAAAAATCCACCTGCATCCCTGACAAGGCAAATAAATGAATGATCCCAAGGCTAGAATAAAGCTCTGTCATGTCATCAAATGATTTATCCAAATGACCGAATAAAAGACCAGTCATGTAATGCGTCATGGGGTCAGGAAAATGACCATAGATATAAACCAGCGCCTGTCGTCTCAACAAACGTAGATAATCACCCAGACCAGATAACGACCGCGGAGAAACCTCTTCCAACGATGTAACTTTAGCAACCTGATAGATTCCTTGTGTCTCAAGATAAGAATGGTAGTCAAAGCCCTTAAAATTTCGTTGACCCTCAGCCTCTGATAGCTCAAAACTGCCCGTCAAGCGAACAGGCTGAGTCAAGGTTTTGAAAAATTCTTGCTCTGTCTGGGTCTTTAGCTGATAGAAGACCTGATAAACTCGTTCATCGGATTCCCCTCGAAAAGATAACTGATCACCGTTAATCTGTAGACTATCTGGTATGAGTGCTAAACTGGTTAGCTGAGCTGGCGCGGTAGTGTCTGCACGCCTTGCTTGATGGTGACGATAAGCAAACACTCCTGTAAGAACGCTTAAGATAAGAAGGGTTCTTAGAAAAATAGCTCTGCCATTTTTCCACAAACGCCAAAAACTAAACAATATGATGCCTACAAGCGACCAGTGAAATCGGTAAACGGTAAAGTAAGCTAGTAAACTCAAATAAGCCAACTGAATGGGTGGCAGTGGGAATCGCTTAATCAACTGTAATCTCCGAGCGAATCTTGTCAATGGTTTTTTGACCAATACCCGCAACCTGCTTGAGATCATCTACACTTGAAAAACGACCTACTGTTTCACGGTGGGTGATGATGTCTTTAGCTTTTTTAGCGCCGATCCCTGTGATGGTTTGCAACTGAGCCTCATCAGCGGTATTCAGATTGATTTTTTGAGTAGAGGTTGTTTCAGAGCCTGTTGCGACGACTGAAACATTTTCTCCTTGGCTAGCGACATAAATCACCGCCTCATCTGCTAGTTTTTGTGCTAAATTCACAGACTTTTTATCCGCCAAATCAGTCAACCCTCCTGCCTTCATAATAGCATCATTCACACGGCTACCAGACGGTAGTTCATAAAGCCCTTCCTTAACAACAGCCCCTTTGACATCCACTGTAATCATGATAGACTCTGAGCTTTCTTCCTCAATACTGTCACTCTTGACGTTTTTCTCCTCAACCTGTTGAATCTCTGGAAAATCATTCGGCAGACTGGGTTTCGCAAAAGCTTGACTGGCAAGCACACCTGTCAACGCTACAATAATCCCCCCCATTAGCAGAGTTGTCCTCTGCTCCTTCAATCGTTCAATCCATTCTTCAACCATTTTTCCCTCCTTGTTCTATAAAACTATTCGTAATAATAACAAAAAAGATTGGCATAAAACCAATCTTTTTTTGTTAACTTATCTAGCTCGTCTTCTCAGTCCAGCTAAGCCTAAGGCTGATAGGAGGGCTGTTGCGCCGACAGCGGCTAGAGCTGTGTGGGCATCGCCTGTTGCAGGGAGTCCCTTCTTACCTACTGTCGCTGAGGCTGGTGCTGTAGCTGCAGGAGCTGTAGCTGGTCGGCTTGTCGCTTTAACAAGCTTAGCAACTTCTGCCTTGATGGCTTCGAGTTCAGCTTCGGTTTCTGCAAATGCTACCTTGACAGCCAATTCGCCTTTTTGCTCGTCAGTCAAGTTGGATGCATCGATTGCTTTGAGCAAATCAGTCGCCAACTTAGCCTTGTCCACAGGTTTATCTGGTGTATTACCAGTGTCTGGTGTGTCCCCACCTTGACCAGGGGTTCCAGGGGTTGGAACATGGTCTGGGTCTGGATTTGGCGTCGGTTCTGGATCCGGTGTTGGTTTTGGATCCGGTATTGGATCTGGATCTGGTGTTGGCGTTGCTTCTGGAACCGGTGTTGATTGTGGCTTATAAACAATACCATACTGACTGAAGTGCTTGGCAGTGAAGGTTAAAATATTATCCTCTACTTTATAGTCAAGAGACTCAGGTAGTCCATCGGCCGGTAAGTAGAATACTTCAGCCACTTCTTTACCTTCATCAACTGGCAGAGTAACAGTAGCCTCGCCTTCCCATTCAAGGATCTTACCGTCTTTGTCAACGAGCTCGATGTCAAAGAGGTCGTAATCTTTTTCTTTGAGGGCTTGTGGTGTTTCAGCGTTTCCTGTTTCAATATGGACAACAGTAACACCTTTTATCTGTGCAGCTATTTCAGCGTCTTGGCTATTTTTAACTTCAACTTTAACTTTCGTCTCTGTATCAGTAAGTGGCTCTACTGGTGTATTACCAGCGGTGTTGTCGCCTTGATCTCCACCTGTGTTTCCGCCTTGGTCGCCACCTGTGTTGCTGCCTTGATCAGCGCCGGCGTTACCACCTTCGTTGGTATCAGTGTTATCACCTTGGTCACCACCTGTGTTATCACCTTGGTCACCACCTGTGTTACCGCCTTGGTCACCACCTGTGTTGCCATCTACATCGGTACCCGAGTTGTCGCCCTCATTGGTATCAGTGTTATCACCTTGGTCAGCGCCTGTGTTGGTATCGGTGCTACCACCTTGATCAGCGCCTGTGTCAACACCTACGTTGTCGCCTTGGCTGTCACCATTAGCCTGGTCACTATCTGGGGTCATGTTTGTATCAGCTGAATCGCCTGGTGTGACTGGATTTTGTTCTGGATCTGGAGTTGGCTCTGGATCTGGAGTTGGCTCTGGATCTGGAGTTGGTTCTGGATTTGGAGTTGGCTCTGGAACTGGAGTCGGCTCTGGATCTGGAGTTGGCTCTGGATTTGGAGTTGGCTCTGGATTTGGAGTTGGCTCTGGATCTGGAGTTGGCTCTGGATCTGGTGTTGGTTCTGGATCTGGAGTTGGCTCTGGATCTGGAGTTGGCTCTGGATCTGGTGTTGGTTCTGGATCTGGAGTTGGCTCTGGATCTGGAGTTGGCTCTGGATCTGGAGTTGGCTCTGGATCTGGAGTATCAAGTTCCGGTATCTGAGGTGCAGTAGACGTTGGTTTTTGCTTATACACAATACCATAGTGGCTGAAATGTTTAGCCGTAAAGGTTACAATGTTATCCTCCACTTCAAAGCTCAACTGTTCAGCTGGTCCGTCCACTGGCAAGTAAAATACTTCAGCCACTTCTTTACCTTCATCAACTGGCAAGGTGACTTTGGCTTCACCTGTCCACTCAACTGGTTTACCGTCTTTGTCAACTAGCTCGATGTCAAAAAGATCATAATCTTTTTCTCTGAGAACGCTTGGTGTTTCAGTATTTCCTGTTTCCATGTGAGTAACGCTAATACTCTCGATTTGAGCAGCAACAGTGTTGTCCTGGTTACTCAGAACTGTTACCTTAACACCTGTTTGTTCATCAGTAACAACAGGCAGAACAATCTCTTTTGTCCCCACGCGAACCTTTTTAGATTGAGCAGGGATCTCATCTTCGCTACGGACTGGATTAGTTCCCTTAGTCACTAAAACATCATTGACATAGATATCCTCATAAACATCTACACGACTGCCGTTAACGCCTTCTTGGTCAGTTTCTTCTTTACCTTTTTCCAGAGTTGCATCTTCTGTACGTTCAACCGTAAAGTCAATCACAATTGTTTCACGACGCTCACGTGTCTCTGTCTTCTTGGTACCAATAACGATAACCTCAGTCGTTGGCTCAATCCGCTCAACAGAACCTGGAATGTCCTCAGTAGCTATGACTCGACCATTGACTACAGTTTCCTTAATGCGTTTGGAAACAGAGCCGTTGACACCAGCAGTCTCAATCTCGCGATAACCGGGGTCTTTGGTGTTATCTTCTTTAGTAACAGAAGTAAATGGCAAAGCTTCTGTCACAACACGTTCACGCGTGACAACACGTGGTCCAAAGAGTGCCAACTCTCTTAACGTCAACATGGTTGGTGTCGGATCCCCTGTCGCTCTTGACTTAGCTTCCAACAATGTCAAAACGACGCGATCTGCTTTAATCCCTGCCTCACCAAATTCATGGCTGACTTCTGCTTGTTCATAAGGCACAGCAATATCGTTAGACTCATAGACGGTCTCAGCACCTTGGAAAGCTGCTACCTTATACTTGGTTAATGTGCCATTTGCATTGGTCCGCTTACTGATGAGCAGGCTGGTCAAATCAATTGGTTCGCCATCTTTTGAGCTGATGGTCACTGATTGTGGCAAGCGCCAGTCTGTCGGATAGACACCATCAATATGGTTAGAAGCCATATCCCACTTGAGCTCTGCAATGGTTGCCTTATTGCCATCAAGAAGTTTATCTGGCTCTGCACCTGGTTGCCAAGCTTCTGGAGCACCAGCAACTATTTTCAAGACCTTATTGTCGATTTTAGCTAGGTTGCTGTTTTCACCAAGCACGGTCACCACATTGACACGATGTCCATCGACATTACTGATGTCGCCACTAGCCACCTCAAGTACCGTTCTGCCCTTGTCTGTTGGCTGGATACGATAAGCCAGCGTTTTACCATCACGCTGCTCGATAAAGGTAGCGAGATTACCATTAGACAATAGCAGAGCTGGATTATTTGTCGGTAGGACAGACCGTTCAAAGGTAAGAAGAGCTGTTGTCTCGTCAGCAAAAGAAACACTAGCGACATTATTATCCGGCAGTTTTGGTGCCTCATTAATCAAGAAATCCCAGTTGAATTTTCGGAAATAAAGCGTGTAGTCGTTCTGATCACCAGAAGCATGCTCATAAAGGATACCAAACTCATCCCCACCCAGGTGTTGCAGTGAGTTATAGGCGAATTTACCTGGTTGAATCAAGCGATGGTTCAGCCACTTCATCTGACCGCCTTCTTGAACTTCAGCCACACGGACATGCCCGTCAATGCGGTCGCGGTTAGAATTCCCCCAGCCAGGTCCATTTGAGTTGGCTAGAACAACGTACTCTTTGCCATCACGGACAAGATGAACAGCTGACAGTTGGACGTAATTATCTTTAACATCTTCATGACTTTCGATGTCATTTTCCCAGGTTGCGCCACCGTCTAAGCTGGTTGCTGAAGTGACCTTACCAGTCATGCTCCGCATGAACATCTTCAGTTGACCATTATTGAGTTGAACAACCGTCGCTTCTGTCTTTTGTTCACGACCATTATTCATCGTCGCATGATTGAGGACTGTGCCATCAGCCAGACGACGATTATCATTGACCGTCTCTCCTGCCTTCCAAGTCAGACCATGGTCGTCAGAGTAAAAGACCATAGAAGACTGTGAACCACTTAATCCCCCAGCATAGTTAGTTGCATAAGCAGGCACAATCAAGCGACCCTTATGAGGACCTGTATGTAAGGCAATACCTGTACCAGGACCGATTCCTAAGAAGTTAACATGATCTTTCTTCAAAATAGGTGTTAGGTCCTGTGGCCGTGACCAAGTCCGGCCATCATCGTCACTATGAGATAACCAAACATAAGAGGCATTAGCGATACGGAAAGGTGCCTCGGTGCCCTTATGGGTTTGGAAATAGATGTTGCCAAGTACGGTATCCTGACCATCCCGACGAATATCACCTAAGTTAGCATAGGCTGGGCTGTTATCCTCAAGATTAACTCGAAATTCTGTGGCTTGACCTTGAGCATCATAGATAACACCATTTTCACGAACCGTATGCGTTGGTTTGTTTGTACCATCGGTATAAAGGTTTAAATAAGCTTTACCATCAATAGTTGAATACTGAACTTCACGCGCTTCAACTGTTTGTGGCAAACCAAATACAGCTCGACCTTCTGGGAACATGTCCATAAAGGCATAGATGCGCTTGGTGGTTGGGTCTTGTACCAGACCAGCATCAATGGTCAAAGGCGAGTTAACAGCACCGTTTGAAACGGCCGGGTTATTGCGCAAGTTCACAATCGGAATAATCGGTTCCCAAGTATTTCCGTTGTCGTTACTACGTCTGATAACTGTCGCAATGTCTCCTTGGTCGGCGTAGGTATTGTAGCGTTCATCAGTCGCTGCAATCAGGGTTCCTGCATCTGTTTTCAAGAGGGCTGGGATCCGGTAATAACCTGAACCAGTAGGCCCTTTTTGACCATTACGTCCACCCTCAAACACAGGCAGTTTATCTGTTAGGGTCTCATTATCACGTGGTGGGAATTCATATGGTGTCCGTGTAAATGGTTGAGATTTGGCGATAATGTCTTCGCTCGTTAAAGCTGTCTTGTAGAAACTGGCTTCGCGAATTTCAAAACCATCAACTCCCCATACTTTACCGCGCTGGGCACGCTGGGCAGCCCCGATTTGAGCATGAGCTAGATTAGGCAGGGCCGCAAAGAGAGGACTGTTCAACTGATGTGTTAATGAGTGAACACCATTGACATAGATATTGACTGTTGTCCGATTCGTCGCTTTATCTTTCTCATAAGTTAAGGCAACCGCATTCCACTCACCATTCTTAACTTTCTGAGTTCCGCCATTGAGATGGGCGTAATCGGCTTGATTGGCACTCACACGGGTCTCGATGGCTACAGTTCCTGCGTTAGAATAGAGGGCTGTGTATTGGTTGTCAACACTGCCGCTGGTAGCGTTGAATAGGGTATGGAAACCTGCATTTTCTGGAACACGATATTCAATATAAAAGGTTCCACTGTCAGCTGTTTTAAGAGCTTGTTTAACCGTTTCATCAAAGGCATAGCGTTGACCGTTTGAAGCATCCAACACTTGATTGTTAATCGTAATAACAGGTTCCTTTGATGGCTCCTCCGGTGTTTCTTCAACTTGAGGGGTCTCTTCGATTGGTTTAACACCAGATGGAATGAATTGAGCCGCAGTGACGACACCTGATTTAGCTGGTAAATTATTTGCCCAAGACTCCAAAGCAGTTAGTCGCAGGTATTGAGCCTTAACAGGTTGGAAGTTGATAACACGAGTATTATTATTTGCCCCTAAACTAAAGGTTTTATCCGCATTCGCTACGCCACGACCGGTTGAATCACCATCGATTCTAGTTGGTGTGACAGGCTCCCAATCTGTTCCGTTTAAACTATAATCAATCTGCCCCTTAGTTAATAACCCTGCATGGTGTTTAGGGTTTGGAGAAGAGGGATCCTGAGTCGTTACTTGACGAGGAGTGTAGGTTACTTTATCCACCGTTGCAACTTCGGACATTTTTACTGTTAGAGTTGTCGCTTGCCCATCTCCAGTCGGTGCACTCTCCCAGTAGGTGTTGATGTCTGCATCCACTGCATTTGTTGCAGGTGCATTTTCCTTGCTACTGCTAGCCTCAGCGTAAGCCGAATCGACCATAACAGGTTCTGGCGTTTCTACTGCGGGTGTTGCTGCACCAGCTGAATTTGGCTGATTAGAAGGCTCTGAGGCTTCTGTCGCATAAGCCGTCTGTGCTCCCAAGAGGCTCAAACCGATAACAGCAGAGCAAACACCTATGGATAATTTACGAATGCCGTATTTATTTTGCTTATCAAAAAGTTTTTTCATGAACAGCTCCTTTTATATTGATAGCGTTTTCTTTTTTGTCACTTACCATTCTAGCAATTTTCAACTCTTTTGTCAACATAAATATTCTTAATAGAACATTTATAAACTATTTCCTACTATTTACATTAATCTAGAGCAGAATAATCGCTTCAAGAGAGCTAAATTCAAGACAGATAGGACAATCTATCAGATTATTTTAAAGAAGCCTTTTACTGAAAATTATTCAAAAAAATCAAAGAAATATATATTATCTTATTGTTTTTGTTCAATTTTGTTCAAAAAAATAGCGCTCCAAATGGAGCACTATTGTCATTTCATTAAAGTGAGTTTGTATCGATCTTGATACCAACACCTTGAGTTGTGGTGATGGTCAAGCTAGTGATATAAGTCCCTTTGGCAGTTGCTGGCTTAGCTTTGATGATTGTGTCGTGGAAAGCTTTAACGTTTTCAACGAGTTTATCAGCTTCAAATGATACTTTACCAACAAGAGCTTGAACGATACCAGCCTTGTCCGCACGGTAAGTGATTTTACCACCTTTAGACTCTTCAACAGCTTTAGCAACATCCATGGTTACTGTACCTGTTTTAGGGTTTGGCATGAGGTTACGTGGACCAAGGACACGACCAAGACGACCCACAACAGCCATCATATCTGGTGTTGCGATAACCACGTCGAAGTCCAACCAACCACCGTTGATTTTTGCAACGAGGTCATCTTCACCAACGAAGTCTGCACCAGCAGCTTTAGCTTCTTCAGCTTTCGCACCACGAGCGAAAACCAAGACACGAGCAGTTTTACCAGTACCGTTTGGCAATACCATTGCCCCACGGATTTGTTGGTCAGCTTTACGAACGTCGATGTTAAGGTTGTAAGCCACTTCAACAGACGCATCAAATTTTGCGAAGTTTAATTCTTTAGACAAAGCCACAGCTTCTTCAACGCTGTATGCTTTTGTGCTGTCGATTTTTTCAAGAGCAGCACGCAGTTGTTTGCTTTTTTTAGCCATTTGTTATTCTCCTTGTAAGTCTGATAATTAAGGTCGGGAAACTGTCCTAAAACAAATTAGTCAGTCACAGTGAATCCCATAGAACGAGCAGTACCCTCAATCATACGCATAGCAGCTTCAAGGTTAGCAGCGTTCAAGTCAGGCATCTTAGTTTCAGCAATTTCTTGTACTTGCGCACGAGTAACTGTTGCTACTTTCGTTTTGTTTGGTGTACCTGAACCTTTTTCAACACCTGCAGCTTTCTTCAATAGAACAGCAGCTGGTGGTGTTTTACAGATGAAATCAAATGATTTATCTTCATACACAGAGATAACAACTGGGATAATCATACCAGCTTGATCAGCTGTACGAGCGTTGAACTCTTTAGTGAATCCCATGATGTTGATACCGGCTTGACCAAGCGCAGGACCAACTGGTGGGGCTGGAGTAGCTTTACCCGCTGGGATTTGCAATTTAACGAGTTTTTCGACTTTTTTAGCCATAATATAAAATCCTCCTATTGTGGTTCTCTCGGTAATTACAGATTTTTACCTCCCACAAGTATGACAAGCATACCAGACTAGTTTACCAAAAAATGAAAGCTTTGTAAAGTATTTCGCACATTTTTTATTTGTAATGGCGCTGATTTAACAAATTGTCTGGTAGGTCATGAAATGACTTGCCCTGATGGTAATTACTGAATTTCCCTAAAATGTAATTGTAGGCATCTAGCTTACTCTCATAACGGATGTAGGCATCCATCGCACGCTCATCACCCGTTTCTTCTATCACTTTTTTAGTTTCAACCATAGCCATATCATTTATCATCACTTGAGTGCGAACCCATTCTTCAAAATCGGTTAAAAATTGTTCAGCCATTGCCACAATTCCTCCTACAACAATAAAAATAGAGCCAGTCCGCTGACCAGCTCTTCTCTGCCACCACCGAGAATTGAACTCGGAACTGAGCATTACCATTGCTCTATTATACCATTTAACTATAGCGGCGACTACCTATCTATCATACTATAACTTTACTATTTTGACAAGAGATTTTATTAAAAAATTTTTCAAGCGCTGAAAACCCTAATAACTCCGCCATTTCCCAAACATCTCACCCACTATATATTGTATTCTCAAAAAAACATCAACCCTATATCTTGTGTTTTTTTCGTCTTTTTGGTATGATTGGAGGGTATTACTTTTCAAGGAGATTGATATGGCTAAAATCACTGTTTTTACCAAAAATAACTGCATGCCCTGCAAGATGACCAAAAAATTTTTAACCGAAAATGGTGTGGATTTTGAGGAAATCAATATTGAGGAGCAACCTGAAAAAATCGATTACGTCAAAAGTTTAGGATTTAGTTCCGCTCCTGTGATCGAGGCTGGCGATATCGTCTTCTCTGGCTTCCAGCCCGCCAAACTTAAAGAGTTAATTTAAGATGAAACTCGTTTTCTTCACGATTACGGGACAAACCAGACGCTTTATCGCTAAGTTGAACATGGCTGAGCAAGCTCTGGAGCTGACGCCTTCAACCATGGTCACCCTAGACGAGGAATTTATCCTTATCTGCCCAACCTATGAGGATGGTGTGGATCATATTGATGATTTTTTAGATGACCACAAGGCACAGCTCAAAGGTCTTATTGGTATTGGCAACCGTAACTTTGGTCCAGACTTTTGTCATCTGGCCAAGCGTTACGCCACTACTTATCAGGTCCCCCTACTTTACACATTAGAATTTAACGGCACGCCAGACGATGTCGAATACGTCAAAGGAATTTTACAACATGAGTCTTAAAGATTTAGGCGATGTGTCTTACTTCCGCCTCAACAACGAAATCAACCGTCCAGTCAACGGACAAATCCCTCTTCATAAGGATAAAGAAGCCCTAGACGCTTTCTTCAATGAGAATGTTATCCCAAACACCAAAACCTTTGCCAGTATGGTGGATAAGGTGCAATTCTTGCTTGATGAAGACTACCTAGAACAGGAATTTATCAGCCTCTACAGTCCTGAATTTATCGAAAGTTTGGCAAAACAGCTCAAGGATGCGAACTTCCGCTTCCAGTCTTTCATGGCAGCTTATAAGTTCTACCAACAGTATGCCTTAAAGACCAACGACGGCGAGTTTTATCTCGAATCCTTTGAGGACCGGGTTTTGTTCAACGCCCTTTACTTCGCTAATGGTGATGAGGAACTAGCACGCACCTTGGCTGACGAGATGATTCATCTGCGTTACCAGCCGGCAACCCCATCTTTCCTCAACGCTGGTCGTAGTCGCCGTGGGGAGCTGGTGTCTTGCTTTCTGATCCAAGTGACGGACGACATGAACGCCATCGGTCGTTCCATCAACTCTGCTCTGCAATTGTCCCGTATCGGTGGGGGCGTAGGTATCTCTCTGTCAAACCTCCGCGAAGCTGGAGCGCCAATCAAGGGCTACGCTGGAGCTGCTTCTGGTGTTGTTCCGGTCATGAAATTGTTTGAAGACAGCTTCTCCTACTCCAACCAGTTAGGGCAACGTCAGGGGGCTGGTGTTGTTTATCTGGATGTTTTCCACCCAGATATCATCAATTTCCTATCGACGAAAAAGGAAAATGCGGACGAGAAAATCCGTGTTAAAACCCTATCTTTGGGGTTGACTGTACCAGATAAGTTCTATGAGCTGGCTCGTAAAAATGAGGACATGTACCTCTTCAGTCCTTACTCTATTGAGCGTGAGTACGGTGTGCCATTTAACTACATCAACATCACCGAGAAATACGATGAGCTGGTGGCCAATCCAAACATCACCAAGACCAAGATTAAGGCGCGTGATTTGGAGACCGAGATTTCCAAACTTCAACAAGAATCTGGCTACCCTTACATCATCAATATTGACACGGCTAACCGCAGCAATCCTATTGATGGTCGGATTATCATGAGTAATTTGTGCTCTGAGATTTTACAGGTTCAAAAAACCAGCCACATCAATGATGCTCAGGTCTTTGAAACCCTTGGAACAGATATTTCTTGTAATTTGGGCTCGACCAACATCGTCAACCTGATGACATCGCCTGATTTTGGCAAATCGGTTCGTGCAATGACGAGGGCTTTGACCTTTGTTACGGATAGCTCAAGCATTGAAGCCGTCCCAACCATCAAGAACGGTAACGAACAGGCTCACACCATCGGTCTGGGGGCTATGGGACTGCATTCCTACTTTGCTCGTCATCACATGCACTACGGTAGTCCAGAGTCTATTGAGTTTACAGACATTTACTTCATGCTTCTCAACTACTGGACCTTGGTGGAATCTAACAACATCGCCCGTGAGCGTGGCACTAGCTTTGTCGGTTTTGAAAAGTCAAAATACGCTGATGGGACATACTTTGACAAGTATGTGACGGGGCAATATCAACCGCAGTCTGAGCAAGTGAAAACCCTCTTTGCTGGTCACTTTATTCCGACCGGAGAGGACTGGGCTAAGCTCCGTGAAGCTGTTCAAGAACATGGGCTTTACCATCAAAACCGCCTGGCCGTTGCGCCAAATGGCTCTATCAGTTACATCAACGATGTGTCTGCTTCTATTCATCCGATTACACAACGCATCGAGGAACGTCAAGAGAAGAAAATCGGTAAGATTTACTACCCTGCTTCTGGACTCGCGACTGACACCATCCCTTACTACACCTCTGCCTACGACATGGACATGAGAAAGGTGATTGATGTCTATGCCGCAGCAACCGAACACGTTGACCAAGGCTTATCCATGACCCTCTTCCTTCGCAGCGAAATGCCTCTTGGACTCTACGAATGGAAGACCGAGACCAAGCAAACCACACGCGACTTGTCCATTCTCCGTAACTACGCCTTTAACAAGGGCGTCAAGTCCATCTACTACATCCGCACCTTTACGGATGACGGCGAGGAAGTCGGGTCCAACCAATGTGAGAGCTGTGTGATTTAATCCGCTACTGCTTGTTGCGAAATCTAATTTTTTGTCGCCAAGTTTTTAACGACTTGGCTCTTTTATGATATAATAGACGTATTGATTTTCAAAAAGGATATCCCCATGACAAATTACTACAACGCCATCAACTGGAATGCTATCGAAGATGCGGTGGACAAATCCACCTGGGAAAAACTGACTGAGCAGTTTTGGCTGGATACTCGTATCCCTTTGTCAAACGACTTAGACGACTGGAGAAAGCTTACTGCCACTGAAAAAGACTTGGTTGGTAAGGTTTTTGGTGGGCTGACCTTACTTGACACGGTGCAATCCGAAAGCGGTATGGCTCAGCTTAAAAAAGATGCACGAACTCCTCACGAAGAGGCTGTCCTCAATAACATTGAGTTCATGGAATCCGTTCACGCCAAGTCTTATTCTTCCATCTTTTCAACCCTCAATACCAAGAGCGAAATCGAGGAGATTTTCGACTGGACCAACTCCAACGAGTACCTCCAGAAGAAGGCTGAAATCATCAACGAGATTTATAAAAACGGCAAGCCTTTGGAGAAAAAAGTCGCCAGTGTCTTCCTCGAAACTTTCCTGTTCTACTCTGGTTTCTTTACCCCGCTTTACTATCTGGGAAATAATAAACTGCCTAACGTGGCGGAAATTATCAAGCTGATTATCCGTGATGAGAGCGTACACGGGACCTACATCGGCTACAAGTTCCAACTAGGCTTTAACGAATTACCAGAAGACGAGCAAGCTGCCCTCAAGGACTGGATGTACGACCTCCTCTACACCCTTTATGAAAACGAGGAAAACTACACCCGTTACCTCTACGACAGTGTCGGCTGGACCGAGGAAGTTCTGACCTTTATTCGTTACAATGCCAACAAGGCGCTGATGAATCTGGGACAAGACCCACTCTTTCCAGACACCGCCAACGATGTTAACCCTATCGTCATGAATGGTATTTCGACAGGAACCAGCAACCACGACTTCTTCTCTCAAGTCGGTAACGGCTACCTGCTGGGAACTGTTGAGCCCATGCAAGATGATGATTATACGATGGGAATGTAGCCCATAACTTTTTCGCACCAAGATTTTACCCTTAGACACAAAGGGGGCTAGGACAGAATTCCTAGTCTCCTCTTTTTATTATTAACAAGATTAGGCGTAATAGTTTTGAACAACTCTTATCGCTTTGCCAGTTTTAGTGTTATCTCTTCTGCACAGATTATTCAGTACTTTGTACCAATGCCTCTGCTAAGCACTTCAACTGTTCCCCTTAAGATGGGGCATTGTGAGTTGCAAAAGCACCCTACTCCCTAATACACTGATGTTATCAGCTGAACTGTCCTAACGAATGGAGGAAACAACGATCCCTAAATGTCCAACCTCAAACAGTCACCCCCCTGACTGTTTGCTCGCTTTCTGACTTTCAGGCTCACACCTTCAACAGTCACTCCCCTGACTGTTGCTCGCTTTCTGGTTTTCAGGCTCACACCTTCAACAGTCACTCCCCTGGCTGTTGCTCGCTTTCTGGTTTTCAGGCTCACACCTTCAACAGTCACTCCCCTGACTGTTGAAGTCATCCGGAGGTGGACACGAAATAATTTGGAGACTATTTAAGCCCAACCCTCGACATTTGACAGGTGGGGAGACAGCAACTGCTAATCAAGAACCGATTGAGGAACCACTCTCTTTAAGAACATGTTATGTTTACTCTTGAAATCTGATTGATTTAGCGTTACAATAAACATATGATTATTTATCGTCTCTTCGCCTTAGCTTGGCTGTTTACCTTGCCAATATTAGCCCAACTGCTGGTTAAATTGTTCCGCCTGGAACGCTTCAAAATCAATCTAGCAGACCTCAGTCTGCCTTTCTACGCTTTTGCTATCTTCCAAGTCTCCAAACGTTTCTTCACTCATAGTTTCCTTCCGCACTACTTAGCTGCTATGGCCATTTTAGCCCTTGTTATTTGTACTGCCATGCTCAACAAACAAGAAACATTTTTGGTGAAACGATTTTTCAAACTTTTTTGGCGCATTGGCTTTTTTGTGACAGTTTTCTGCTATTTACTCACGATTATTCTTATCTTTTTCAAATAAAAACAAAACCGCCAGATAAACTGGCGGTTTACTATGTAATTAGAGCAGAGGATTTACCATTTTGATGATGATTGATTTGACAGTGATTATTTAAGACTGTATGACCACCATCAAGACGTTGCTGTCAGCTGATCAATAATGGCTTGCAAGTTCTCTCGTGACAGGGAACTAGTGATGATAAAATTATCATCTAGTTCTTCATAAGGATATTCTAGCAATCGATCCATCACATCTTGATAGGGGAACGTCCCAACCAAACGGTAATCCCAGTCACTCCTGTCCTCACTTTTATAGACAATCGACAAGGTCCAGTGGCTAAGTGGATGTCCCACCAGATGTGTCTCATTGTGACGTTCAACAAAGGGACGTCGTGGCAAAACAACCGCCAATTCCTCTCCGATAGAATAATTACCGTAAATCGTCTGTTGATCGTTAGTCAGATGGAAGGTCTGTTCATGGATATGAGCTTCTGGGTATTGCGCCGCTAAAACAACTTCTTCATAAGTTGAGAGTATTGGCTTACCCATATAGATTAATCGCTCTGCCATTTTCCGACCAATCACTAAAGGACGTTTCAAGTAATAGAGCACCTGCTCCTCCTGTCGAGCGACCTGACATAAGCCTATCAAGTTACCTTCTAAAATAGGAGTGTACGGAAAGTCTTCGATGTTCTCACTGGAAAACTTTTGCCCGTCATCAGTGATGATTGGTTTTTTTAGATGTTGTGACAAGCGTTTAATGTAGGCCAGTGCCAACTCCCAATCAGCAGGCAAGGCAAAGTGATCAACATAGACCTTATAAGCTTGTTCTTTTTGATCATAGTGCAATCGATGACCTGAGGCAGACTTGCCAGGAATCCCTAACCATAGCCCACCAGCGTTAACCAAAGTATCTGCCAAAAACGCAGAGCGGTTAAAACCCTCTTGGTAGTCGTCATAAGAGTACTGCGCTAAGTTCGGTAGGAGCTCCAAGCATTCCTGAACCGTTAAAACAGGCAGAGGAGTAAAAAACTTTTTGGCATTTTTTATGGTAAATATTGGCATGACTCTTACCTTTCCAAGTTTTTTAAGAAGCTGTCAGCTCCGTCTCCTGACTGATTACCTGACCCGTTGTCGCATCAATGGTGTAGCTGTACTCCATACCATTGTAATCAAAATCAACATCAAAGACAACGGCCATCCCTTCTGTATCTTGGGTAACAGTCAAGTTAGTCACCTCTTGTTCGGTTAAACCTGCATCCTGCAACGCAGTTTCTTTAGCTTGCTCAGGCGTTAATTCAGTAGCTACAGTTGCATCTGCAGGCTCATTTTCTCTTTCTAAGATACTGCCATCGCTCGCTTTAACTGTGTAACTATAATCTCTATTGCCTGAAACAAAGGCAATCTCATAAACCTTTTGCCCCAGCTCCAAATCTTCTCTAATTGTCAGATTGCTGACATCTCCTTCTTTTACCATTGCAGCATCAAATGCAATCAATTTAGCTTGATCTTGACTAATCTGAGCAGTGCTTGATACCTGAGACGAAGAGCTAGCAGATGAAGATGACATTGTATTTGTTGTTGATGGTTGGTTGTTAGTACAAGCAGCAAGAGTAAGGAACGATGTCCCTAATACTACTAACGTTTGAATTTTTCTCATGGTTTTTATTCCTTTCCCTACCATCCATTTTATACTATTTGGCTTAAAAAGGCGATAAAAAGGTTTCTGATTGTCAAGCACTTTTACTCACGCCTTGTTTTTTGGTATAATGGATAGATAGAAAAGGAGTACTTATGACTGACTTATTCACTAAGATTAAAACCGTAACCGAACTTAAAGGCACATCTGGCTTTGAACAGGATATTCGTCACTTTATTCGTGAGGCGATAACCCCCAACGTTGACCGCATTGAAACAGACGGTCTAGGTGGTATTTTCGGCCTCAGAGAGAGCAAGCTTGAAAATGCTCCTCGTGTCTTGGTCGCTGGCCATATGGACGAGGTTGGCTTCATGATTAGTAGCATCAAACCCGATGGTACCTTCCGCGTCGTGGAGCTAGGTGGCTGGAGTCCGCTCGTGGTCTCAGCTCAGCGCTTCACCCTCCATACCCGCGACGGTCGTACCTATCCCATTATCTCAGGTTCTGTACCGCCTCATCTGACACGGGGCAATGGCGGAGCTTCTCTGCCTGCGGTCGGTGACATCATTTTTGATGCAGGATTTACAGATAAAGCCGAGGCAGAGCACTTTGGCGTTCGTCCAGGTGATGTCATCGTTCCTGATAGCGAGACCATCTTGACTGCCAATGGCAAACAAATCATTTCAAAAGCCTGGGACAATCGCTACGGTGTCCTAATGGTCACTGAGCTTCTTGACAGTCTCAAGGATACCCCACTACCAAACACCCTTATCGCAGGAGCTAATGTCCAAGAAGAGGTCGGCCTACGTGGTGCCCATGTCTCAACCACTAAGTTTAACCCAGATATTTTCCTAGCAGTGGACTGCTCACCTGCTGGAGACGTTTACGGTGACCAAGGCAAGATTGGCGATGGTACCTTAATTCGCTTTTATGACCCTGGACATATCATGCTCCCAGCTATGAAGGATTTCCTCTTAGACACCGCTGAACGCCATGGCATCAAGTACCAATATTACTGTGGCAAGGGCGGTACAGATGCAGGGGCTGCGCATCTGAAAAACGGCGGTGTCCCTTCAACAACGATCGGCGTTTGCGCCAGGTACATCCATTCCCATCAGACTCTCTATGCCCTTGATGATTTCCTAGAAGCCCAAAACTTCCTCCAAGCCCTGGTCAAAACCCTTGACCGCTCAACAGTAGATACGATTATTGGAAATTATTGAGTAACATCCTGCTAAGATGTCATCTATATAATCCAACATACAAAAGAAGAGCCTAGGACAGAAAAGTCCCAGCCTCTTTTCTTTTGTTATTTTAAACCGTCACATACTCTTTTTGCAGTTCAAGCACTTCTTCTGCTGTTGAACATTCGTTCAAGGCACGGTGAGCATACTCTTCCATCTTCTTGGTATCAAGAGTTTTCATCAAGCTACGTGTCCGAAGGACAGAAGTCGCTGACATGGAGAACTCATCCAAGCCCATACCAACCAGAAGCGGTACAGCTTGCTGATCACCCGCCATCTCACCACACATACCAGCCCACTTGCCTTCAGCGTGCGCTGCTTTGATCACATTGTTGATCAAACGCAAGATAGATGGGTTGTAAGGTTGGTAGAGGTAAGAAACCTGCTCATTCATACGGTCAGCTGCCATGGTGTACTGGATCAAGTCGTTAGTACCGATGGAGAAGAAGTCCACTTCCTTGGCAAACTGGTCCGCCAACATAGCTGCTGCAGGGATTTCAATCATGATACCGACTTGGATATCGTCTGCTACTGCAACGCCTTCTGCGTGCAACTTCGCCTTTTCTTCATCAAAGACTTTCTTCGCTGCACGGAACTCGCTCAAGAGCGCCACCATTGGGAACATGATGCGAAGTTGTCCGTGTACAGACGCACGAAGAAGCGCACGGATTTGTGTACGGAACATGGCATCGCCTGTTTCAGAGATAGAGATACGAAGGGCGCGGAATCCAAGGAATGGGTTCATCTCATGTGGCATGTCAAAGTATGGCAACTCCTTGTCACCACCGATGTCCATGGTCCGAACCACAACTGGCTTACCGTTCATGCCTTCAAGCACTGCCTTATAGGCTTCGTATTGCTCGTCTTCTGTCGGGAAGTCTTGTGAATCCATGTAAAGGAACTCGGTACGGTAGAGACCAACAGCCTCAGCACCGTTGTCATTTACCCCTTCAACGTCTTTTGGTGTACCGATATTAGCTGCAAGCTCAAAGTGCTTACCGTCAGCAGTCACCGTTTGAGCATCTTTCAAGAGTGCCCACTCTGCTTTTTGCTTAGCGTAAGCTTCGCCAGCTGCTTTGAATTCAGCAATCACATCATCAGATGGGTTGATAACAACCTCACCTGTAATACCATTAACCGCCAAGACATCACCATTTTTCACGATTTCAGTGATGTTGTTGGTTCCAAGAACAGCTGCAATCTCAAGGGTACGTGCCATGATGGCAGAGTGTGACGTCCGTCCACCGATATTGGTGACGAACGCCTTGACAAAATTCTTATCCAACTGAGCTGTATCAGACGGAGTCAAGTCATGGGCAATCACAATAGACTCTTCTGAAATAGTCGCCGGGTTTGGCAAACTCACCCCAAGCAAGTTAGCCAAGACACGTTTAGCCACGTCACGAATATCTGCTGCACGCTCCTGCATATATGGGTTGTCGTCCATGCTCTCAAAGATATTGACAAACATGTCCGTCACTTCTTTAAGACCAGCTTCTGCATTAACTTGCTTAGCACGAATCGTTTCTTTAATCTGACCAACCATTTCTGGGTCTGCAAGAACCATCAAATGCGCATCAAAAACTGCTGCTGCTTCTTCACCAAGGGTATCTACTGCCTTGTTACGGATAGCAGAAAGCTCGTCTTGTGACTTGGCAAGCGCCGCATCGAGACGAGCCTCTTCTGCACCTGTGTTCTCAACTGTAATAGTCTCAAAAGACAGGTCCGGTTGAACAAGTAGATAGGCCTTAGCAACTGCAACGCCATCAGACGCTGCGATTCCTTTCAGCTTATCTGTCATGTTTAGATCAACCCTTCTTTTGTCATTGTTTCCTCGATGGCAACGATAGCATCGTCAGCATCAGCACCTTCTGTTGAGATGGTCACATCAGCACCTTGACCAACACCAAGGCTCATCACGCCCATGATTGATTTCAAGTTAACAGATTTGCCTTTGTACTCAAGGGTGATGTCAGAAGCAAACTTGCTAGCTGTTTGCACAAGCAAAGTAGCTGGACGTGCGTGAATACCTGTTTCAGCAACGATGTGGAAATCTTTAGAAGCCATAATGGTTCTCCTTTATGTATTGTTGTTTTTTGGGTAATCAAGATGATAACCCTTACAAGTTAAGATTATACCATACTCTCCATTTATTTTCAAGATAAAAAATAGGTTTATGGAAAGTTTTGGAAATCCCTTACGGTGATTTTCATCTGCCAAAGACCAGATCTTTAAGGCTTATTTATAAAACTCTCTGGTCATCTTGATGTTTTTAATCATGATGTAAAGGTGAATGGTTGCTAAAACAACGAAACCCATCAAGGTACTCTGCTTGGTCAACTGAGCGAGGAAAAATAGCACAATATAAAGTGTAGGAATAACGACATTAGACAAGCCCATAATGGTTTCAAAGGCCATCTTGTAGTTAGCTTGCAACTCGGCCTCATCCTGCCGCATGACGTTGTTTTTCAACTCCTTTAGCGTTGGTAGCAAGGGCATGTCAAGCCCTCGCAAGTCATTGTACAATTTCAACTGATACATCTGCAAGCTACTCGCAATCACCAACCCTAAAAGTCCAAAAATAGGAATCACTAAGCTAGCACTATCGTCAAAAACAGTTACCTGATAGCCCAAAAACATCAGCAAAAAGGCAAAAATTATTGATACACCAGTTGCCACCATCGCATAGCCATGACAACGATTAACCTGACGATAAAGGTACTCATCAACCTCCTCTTCACTGACTTCTAGATATTGCTTAACCCCATGCTTAACTCGGATCGTTAAGTAACCGCTAAGCACCAGACCTAAACCTAAGCCCAAATATCCAAACAGGTGAGCTAAATCTTGTAGCAAGGTCTCACTAACAACCACGGATTTTTCAAGTAATCCAAAATACCCAACTAAAAATCCAACCGGTCCTCCGATAAGAGCACCAACTCCTAACTGCTTCACTAAACGCTTGATTGTGTCTTTATTCACGATGTTCTCTCCTTATCTACTTTTCTTCCATCATCGCCAGTGTCCCACTATATAAGATGACGGTAAATATATCTATCGAAATGCCTGATGACATCTTGGTCGCATCTGTCAATATGACGATTAAAAGTCCTAAAATAGCGGGTAGTGCCAAGAGCCAACCCACCCAAGGCTTCGTTTTTTGGAGCTGATACAACTCACCCTTTTTCAAGTGAATAAGACCCACAAAGAGGTAAAACAGCCAGTTAAGATCAACAACTTGTTGACCTGATTGGAAAAAGCTGATAACAACCATCAGGATTGATAGCACTAAGAATATCAGCCCAAGGCTCTGGTAGACGATTTTAGTTGTCGATGTTTTCGTTGTCATTTACTCTCTCCTTCTGCGAGGGAAAAGACCTGCTCAACAGGCTCTTTGAAAATCTTGGCGATTTTCAGGGCAATAAGAATGGAGGGCAGGTATTCGCCACGTTCAATCAGACTGACTGTCTGACGAGAAATCTGTGCTAATTTAGCCAACTCCGTCTGATTTAGACTGTCTCTGGCACGCAGCTCTTTGAGACGATTTTTTACAGTATCCATCTTAACCTCCTGCCATCGTCATCATCACGACAAATCCTATCAGGTTGTTAAGCGCATGGACCCCGATAGCGACATCCAATCGTTCAGTGTAGCGATAAACCAGCCCAAGCGCCAGCCCCATGCCACCATACATGACCCAGCTCCCTAAGTCTGATGGGCTATGCAAGAATCCAAAGACAAAACTGCTGATTAACAGCCCCCAAATGGAGCGAGGATTAAATAGTTTTCCCATCACCAGACCTCGCATCACAAACTCCTCAATCACTGGCGCCAAAACGACTGAAAAAGCAAACAGGAGATAGGGAGGCATGCCAGCATCCATAATGGCCTGCTGGTTATTAGGCATGTAACCTGGACCATGTTCAATCATAAGAAGCATGGCTCCTAAAATTTTGAAAAAATAAACTGCAAATAACCCCAGCCCCATCGCCAATAAATATTGCCACCAGACCAGTGTAACACTTCCTTTGAGCAGCTTACCACGCCAGATCACGTAAGCCGTAACCAGTGCCAACAGCACACATAAAACTGCAACAAGCCAATCCTCTGAAGAACCAATCCGGGCTATCAGCTGAAGATCTGCCATAAACAGAAGAGCACCGAGCAAGAGAACTTGCCATTTTTCCAGTGTTTTTTTCATCATATTTTCCTTTCACTAATTAGAGATGCCTTAACATAAACAATCATAGTCACTACTATTCCTTCTCCTTGTCCGCTAATAGCAGAGCTATGACTGATAGCAAGGGACTGATAAAGAGAAGACTATCGAACCACCAACTAATCTCACCACCGACATCAGACAGCCCCACCGTTATACCGCATAAAAATCCTATAATGGTTATCATACCAACAATGAGAACTGCCTTTATTGTTGAAACTGACCTTTTCATGACATTCCCCTTTCCTTCACTAATCTTGCTAGGTTCTTACTTATCTGGTGAGAATTAAGACCCAAACCCCTGATGATAACTAATCCAACAAGTGTCATCACGACTGCTAGTAAACTCTCTAAGAGACCGTATAAAACAAGACCCAGAGCAATACCGATAAAAATTGATTAGCTTTTCCTCTCATGTTAACCTCCTCTAATCGATTTATTTTATTTAACAAATTCATTGTAACACATCATTTTATTTTTGACAACTATTTTTGTCAAAAAAATAATTTTTATTGTCATTTTAGATATGATTATCGTCAAGAGATTAAATCATTGTAGAACAACACTTCTCCCTTCTATTCGTTGTTCAATGATAAAAAGACAGGAACGAGAAGTTCCTGCCCTAGAAATAACTTTTTTAGACGATTAGCCTTTTCTTCCAAAGAAGTAAGCTGCAACAATTGTAACAAGAGCCGCACCGATAATTGATGGGACGATTGCCATGCCAGCAGCAGTTGGTCCCCACACACCAAAAAGTGCCTGACCAACGTAAGAACCGACAATACCAGCAACGATGTTAGCAATCCAACCTGAAGGTCCTTTTTTAGTGATTGCACCACCGATTGCCCCGATGATTGCTCCGACGATAAGGGTCCAAATGAATTCCATAATATTATTTCCTTTCTCTTTCTTAACTCTTAAACATTAGTTTACACGAGCTTCTGTCGCGTCACTGATTGTTTCTTTGGCGGTATCGATACCATTTGAGAAGGCCACACGAGCTTTCCCTGCTTGTTCAGATGCAAAGTCACTTGCTGACTGTGCCGCATATTCAACCCTGTCTTGTACGGTGATTGAATCGGCAACGTGTTCGGCACGTGTCTTAACATCAACAACGTTAACATTAAGCTCAACCAAGACTAACTTGGTCATCCGTTCCACTTCACGGCTAACAACTTCCTTGATTTGTTCCGCGATGGCAGGAATGTCTTTTTGGTACTCAACAATAATGTCAAGGTCAACCGCAACTTCTTTTGTACCAACTTCAACATTGACACCATCAGTGACCTTTTCAGCGTTGAAGGTCTTGTTTTTTAAGTCAGTGAAGAAGCCTCCACTAACAGCCAACAAGCCATCAACGGTTTCTAAAGCATGACCGACGATTTTCTCAATCACCTTGTTTTCATAGGTCAAACTTGTTTTAATTGGTTTTACTAGAGTAGTTTCTGCTGGTTTATTTGCTTGATTTGTCATCTATTTCTCCTTTGTTTGTCTTTATTTTAGGAGGCTATCAATAGCCCCTTTAACAGTTGCTTTGGCATCTTCGATACCTTCCTTGATTTTTCCACCAAGTTTTTCAGCCGTTCCTTCAGCCTCTAACTGTTTGTCTCCTGTGACTTTACCAGCAGCCTCTTTAATACCGCCTGCAACTTGGTCTAGTTTTGCGTCAAATTTTTCTTGTGTCATGATGATAAACCTCTCTATTTTTATTAAACCACACGTGGTTCTGTGTTCTCTTTGATTGTAGTTACTGTGCCAGATACAGCTGACTTGACATGGTCAGCTTGTTTGCTCGCAAATTCTCCGGTTGTACTTGCGGCATTCTCTAGACGATCTTGAACAGTAATGGAATCAGCTTCGTGCTGGGCTCTTGTCTTAATGTCAACAACGGTCACATTGACCTCAACCACCTCAAGGTCGGTCATTTTGCTAACTTCTTCGACAATAACACGCTTGATGTTTTCAAAAATTGTCCCAACATGTTTTTGGTATTCAACAATCACCTTCAAATCAACAGCGACTTGCTTCGTCCCAACTTCAACATTGATGCCATCTGTGACATTATCGGTCGATACAACCTTATTTTTCAAGTTAGAAAAGAAGCCACCATCAACAGCCAAGAGACCATCAATATGCTCTAGGGCATAGCCAACAATTTTTTCGATAACCTTATTTTCATAGGTCAAGGCACCAGTTACAGCAACTGGAGTCACTGGGGTTACTGTAGTTGTCATCCATCTATCTCCTTTTTACAATTTGTTTCTTAATTTAATAAGGTATTTTTCTAAAATACCGGTGTCTTTGAACTGATGACCAATGATTGCACCGAGTGCTACAATGATCACTAACAAGAGGGTTTTGAAGAATCCAAAACTGAGGATAATCAGCATCAGCAAGAGTGCTATGATAGCTCCTGCGATTGCATATTTGTACTCACGAATAAAATCCATACAACCTCCTTAAATGACACGACTCTGTTTGCTTGAGCCTGTTTTGTCGACTTGTTTAACGACGACCACTAGGTCAATCGGCTGTTCCACACCGACAAATTCACGCAAGGTCCGCTCAATATCTGATTTTAAGTGATTAGTGCGATTGACAACATCATATTTTGGAACGACATCACCAGTCACTTTTACTTTAAAACGACGCTTGTAGAGCTTGGTCTTAATGGTTGGGGTTTTCATCAGACCATGTTCTTGGACAACAGATTTAACCAGACCATCAATAGCTGATTTGCTAAGCACTAACTGCCCATCCTTTTTAGCTAAAGGTAATTCTGTTTGCAAGCGTGGGAAGAAAATAATCACTAAAATACCGATAAAAACGGCGACAATAAGGGCTAAAGCAACCCAAAAAGTGTAGGTAGCAATGAGGTGCCTAAAAGGGAACTGAATGCCCGATAAATCCCTCAAAGCTAGCAACTGCGGTGGCACATTGGCATCAAGGGCACTGGTTACCAGCAAGGGTAACAAGAGTGTCAGTAAGACAATGCCCGTCACAATGCTTATTAGTTTAGTCAGTTTTGACATTTCTCCTCCTATATCTTTGTGTAACGACTGCTATCTATAACCGATTGGCAGAACGTCCGATAATGTTACTAGAGAATCCAGCAATGAACACACTCTATGGAGTTACCAGTTTTCTAAAAACATTTGATGACGGTCTTAATGATTTATCCGTTCATTTTGATAAATCAAAGTGACCACACAAAGTTGTATACCCCTATACATCTTTATGTTGTCAGTTTATCATAAATGAAATGAAATTGCAAGCGTTTTTTATCACTTTTTCACAAAAAAATTTCCCTTGCCTGAAAACAAGGGAAAAATAGAGCTATTAGTCATTGTCATCTTCTACTTATAGCAATCACGTTCTTAGCATTAGTCTTGGTTGAAAAAGGCATCGACTCTAGCTAAAACCTGGTCATCACCAACCACATAGAGAATATCCTCAGCCTGAATCGTTTCATAAGGCCCAGGCGATAAGATGAGGTTCTCCTCATGCTGAATCGCAATAATGGTCGCTCCTGTCTGATGCCAGAGATTAAGATCTGCCAGACTTTGTCCAAGCTTACTCGTTCCTGTAACTGTTAGTTCATAAGGACGAAACGGATAGTGTTTTTTTGCCAATGAAGCCTGATTCATAAAGGCATGAATCATCTGTTTCATACTATCCATGGCCTTTTTCTGGTAATTGATGGTTGCAATTATATCTTTGGACAGCGTCTTGATATTATTTTCTGAGTCAAATTGAGTGATAAATTCCTCAGCCTTTTCCTTAGAAATAATTTTAGAACCACTACCTTGGCGGACCTCCAAGATGCCTAGGTCAACCAAAACATTTATCGCTTTTCTAGCCGTTTCAGGAGAGACACCAAAGTTACTCGCAATGGTTGAGCGTGACTTGAGTTTTTCCCCAACTTGATACTTGCCATCAGCTATTCGTCCGGCAATTTCAAGAGCGACCTTTTGGTATTTTGAGGTCACAATGTTTTCAACTTTAGGCATAACTCCACGTCCTCCTCTTTACCTTTATAACCATTATAGCATACTTTCGATAAAAATGGTACCGCTTTACTTTACAAGGTTAGTCTTTCTGACATAGCAGAACTGGCTATGGCTAAGTTGACTAGGCATAAAGTGACCACTTCCTGTCCTAATCACTAGGCAACTTTTTCTGTTTGAATAGACAAATTTTTAATCGCGACCAAGAAAATGCGCCACAACAATAGTGACTAAAGCTGCTCCGATAATAGAAGGCACCAGCGCCATTCCAGCCAAAGATGGTCCCCAGTCACCCAATAAGGCATGACCAACATAAGAGCCTGCGATACCTGCTAAAATGTTAGCAAGGCAACCCTGACCTCCTTTCTTTGTCAAGGCTCCGCCAATAGAGCCAATCAAGGCACCGACAATCAGTTTCCAAATCATATCTTCTTTCTCCTATTCTGCAATTCGTGCATACATGTGCGGTCTGCGGTCACGGAAGAGCCCCCAGTCCAGACGCTCACGGCGCCCCTTGTCCAAGTCATAGGTCGCTAAGAGAACCGTCTCGCTAGTCTTATCGGCTTCTTGGAGCAGGTCGCCTGTCTCATCGGTCAAAAAGGAAGTGCCGTAGAAATTAAGCTGGGAGCTCTGTCCGCCGTTGGCCTCCTGGGGGAAGACTTCCTCCAGACCGACGCGGTTGGCAGCGATGACTGGCATGATATTGGCTGCGGCGTGTCCCTGCATGGCGCGCTTCCAGTGTCCTGTGCTATCTGTTCCTAAAATAGGCTCAGAGCCAATAGCCGTCGGGTAAAAGAGGAGTTCTGCCCCATTCAAGGCCAAGCAACGAGCTGTTTCTGGGAACCACTGATCCCAACAAATGCCGATGCCAATCTTGGCGTATTTGGTCTCCCAGACCTTGAAGCCTGTGTTACCTGGCGTGAAGTAAAATTTCTCTTGGTAGTAGTGGTCATCTGGGATATGGGTCTTGCGGTAAACCCCCAGAACCTCACCATCAGCATCAATGACACCGATGGAGTTATAAAGGGAATTGCCATCTTTTTCATAGAAACTGATAGGCAAAACCACACCCAACTCACGAGCAATAGGCTTGAAATGCTGAATGGCATCATTGTCCTCAACGGACTTGGCATAATCATAAAAATCATACTGGCGCTCTTGACAGAAATACGGGCGCTCAAAGAGCTCTGGCAAGAGGATAATCTGGGCGCCTTGGCTAGCAGCCTGACGCACCAGACGCTCGGCGGTGGCTAGGTTAGCTGCTACCGCTTCTTGGCACTGCATCTGAATGGCAGCAACGGTTACGTTTCTCATGGGTGTCCTTCTCTCTAATCACGGTCGGCGAAAACCTGTGCCAACCACTCTAAATCTATTATTGTCATAAAAGCTGTCTGCTTGGGAAATTAGCTCTAATCTCGTTGTTGGATAAGCTGCTTGCAACTCATCAAGTAAAAGACTGCCGTAACCCTTACCCCGATAAGTTTCAGACACGAGGCATTCACAAACAAAGGTTGTGACCAGCTGATTGGTCAAATAACGAACAAAACCAATCACGGTCTCATCGGCAACAAGCACCAGATAGGCGGAATGAGTCATCAGTTGATTGACCTTATCATTAAAAGTCAACCAGCCCTCTTGCTGGTACAATGCTGAAAGGGCTACTGCATCAGCAGGTTCTCCAGGTCTCACCCTAATCATCGGCACCTCCACCAGCAGGAATCTGCTGGGTCAGGCAGTGGATGTTGCCACCACCGAGGAGCAGGCTTCTGGCAGGAATTGGTCGGATGGTTCGTGTAGGAAATAGCTGAGCTAATAAGTCGATAGCCAACTGGTCGTGAGGATCATCAAAAACAGGCAGAAAAATGGACTGGTTGCTGATGTAGAAATTAACATAACTGGCTGCCAGTCGCTCCCCTGCCGTTCGCTCCTGCTCGCCTTCCTCGTAGACATAACCTGCTAGGTCCTCTTCTTTGACACAGACCGTTTCCTTGGGAATAAGGAGCTTGTGCACAGTGAATGGTCTGCCCTTGGCATCGGTCACGGTTTGAAGGTAGTCCCAGTTGGCTTTGGACAGGGGGTACTGAGGGTCAGTCTCATCATCTGTCCAGGCCAGCACCAGCTCTGCTGGTCCGACAAAGGCACAGATGTTGTCAACATGCTCATTGGTCTCATCGTTGTAAATGCCGTTAGGCAACCAGATGACCTTATCCGCACCTAGATAAGTCAGAAGCTGTTGTTCGATTTGCTCTTTTGTTAGGTGAGGGTTTCGTCCTGGGCTGAGTAAGCAGCTCTCGGTAACAAGAATCGTTCCCTCACCGTCGCTATGAATCGCACCACCTTCAAGGACGAAGGGCTTGGCGGAGTAGACAGGCAGACCCAGAGCGTCCGCAAAACGACTGGCCATCAAGTCATCGTCCGCATAGTCCTGATAAAGCCCGTCAACGGCCCCACCCCAAGCGTTGAAGCTCCAGTCGACAGCCAGTAAATCTGCTCGGCCATTGACCAAAACCGTCGGCCCTGTGTCCCGAGCCCAAGCGTCGTTGGTCGGCAGATCCAAATAGGTCACGGCATCGCCCAAGGCAGCTCTGGCCTCAGGCAGGTGCTGGGCGTCCACTAGCAGGTAGACGGTCTCCTCGGTCGCCAGCTGACGGATAATCTGGGTAAAGGTCGCCTTGGCAGCATGACCATCGTAAGGCCAGGAGCCAGGGCGGATGGGCCAAATCATGAGCGTCCCTTGGTGGGGCTCATACTCGGCAGGCATACGATAGCCTAGGGTTTTAGGTGTGGTCATGGGGCCTCCTTAGTTAAGAATGTAATTGAATACTGAACTGGTAGTCAGGGAAGGCTTGCAGTTGTTGATTAACCCTGCCTAAAAAGTCCAGTCCTTCTTGTGGCACCGTTTCTTTGGCATAAACCAACAAGCTAATCGCCTGAATAGCATGATCAGGATAAGTTTCTTTGAATTGGCCTGATGCTACAAAAGACAGGTAGGCATTGATTTTTTCCTGCAAGAGCTCCAAATGCCAGAGAACATCATCCCAAGGCAGATGGTCAGCAATCATCAACAGGAGCTCTGTAGAGTTATCGTCAGCAATGCCCATGCCGTCAATCTTGTCATGTTCGTCGACTGTCATGATTGGCTCCTATTTCTACCCCAACCGCATCTTAAAGTCTTCATAGCCAAAGGCTTTGACCAGCTGGCAGTCGCCATCCTTGTCCATGGTGTAGAGACTAGGCAGACCGATGCCGTTGAAGGTATTGTTCTTGACAAAAGAATAGATGGCCATGTCCTCAAAGTAGAGACGGTCGCCGATGGCGACAGGCGCGTCAAAGGAGTAATCTCCAATGATGTCCCCTGTCAAGCAGGTGTTGGAAGACAAGCGGTAGGTGTGGGCTTTCTCATCAGGCAGATAGCCGTTACGAAGGGGCGGTCGGTAGGGCATTTCCAGCACATCAGGCATGTGACAGGTGGCAGAGGCGTCCAGCACCAAGGTCTCGATGCCGTTTTCCACAATGTCCAGCACCTCTGTCGCCAGATAGCCCGCCTGAAGCGCCACCGCTTCACCAGGTTCTAAATACACCTCGACACCATAGGTCTCCTGAATGTGGCGAATGCAGGACTTGAGCAGGTCAAGATCGTAGTCTTCACGGGTGATGTGGTGACCACCACCAAAGTTCACCCATTTGACCTGATGGAGGTAAGCACCGAACTTAGCCTCCACCGCCTGCAAGGTCGTTGCCAGATCATCCGAATTTTGCTCGCAAAGGGTATGGAAATGCAGCCCATCCACCAGCTCAATCAGGTCAGGGCTGAACTTGTCCAGCGTCACCCCAAAGCGAGAGCCAAAGGCACAGGGATCGTAAAGGGCCTGCTCATCTTGGGTCGAGCACTCTGGGTTAATCCGAAGCCCGATGGAAACCCCAGCCGCACGCGCCTTAGCGTGGTGCTTGCGCAGTTGCCGCTCCGAGTTAAAGACGATATGATCAGACACCGACAGCACCTCGTCAATCTCGCTGTCCTTAAAGGCAGGAGCAAAAACATGCACCTCACCAGCGAACTCCTCGCGCCCCAAGCGCGCCTCATAGAGCCCACTGGCCGTCGTCCCCGCCAGATACTGAGCAAGCAGGGGGTAGGTGGCATAGAGCGAGTAGGCCTTCTGCGCCAGCAGGATTTTACAGCCCGTCTCCTCTTGGATTTGGAACAATAGCAGAGCATTGGCTTCGAGTTTTTTCAGGTCAACGATATAGGCAGGGGTTGGAACGTGTTCTAGTTTCATCAGTCCACAACCTTCGGATTTTCAACGACCACCCACGGCAGACCATACTGGTTGAGCAAGTCCATAAATGGGTCTGGATCCAATTGCTCCAGGTTAAAGACCCCAGGCTGCTGCCAAGTCCCGTCCATAACCAGCTTGGTACCAATCATAGCTGGGACACCAGTCGTGTAAGAGATGGCCTGAGAGCCGACTTCACGGTAGCATTCTTGGTGGTCACAGACATTGTAGATGTAGATGGTCTTCTCCACCCCGTCCTTGATACCTGTGAAAATACAGCCGATGTTGGTCTTCCCAACTGTCCGAGGACCAAGGCTGGCTGGGTCAGGCAGGAGAGCCTTGAGGAACTGGATAGGCACAATCTCCTGACCGTTGAAATTGATGGTATCGGTGCGAAGCAGGCCAACATTTTCCAAACACTTCATGTGGGTCAGGTAAGACTGCCCAAAGGTCATAAAGAAGCGAATGCGTTTGACATTTGGGATAAAGCGCGCCAGTGACTCGATTTCCTCGTGGTGGAGCAGGTACATGTCCTTGAGCCCAACTTCTGGGAAGTCGTATTCACGCTTGATGGACATGGCTTCCACTTCCACCCACTTACCATCTTCCCAGTAGGAGCCTGGAGCTGACACTTCACGCAGGTTGATTTCAGGGTTAAAGTTGGTGGCAAATGGGTAACCGTGGTCACCGCCATTGCAGTCCAAGATGTCGATGTAGTGAATCTCATCAAAATAGTGCTTGAGGGCGTAGGCGGTAAACACGCTGGTCACCCCTGGGTCAAAGCCTGAACCGAGCAAGGCTGTCAGCCCTGCTTTTTCAAAACGCTCCTGATAAGCCCACTGCCAGGAGTAGTCAAAGTAGGCAGTGAAGCCTTCTTCCTCACAACGCTTCTCATAAATCGCCCGCCATTCCGGGTCTTCGGTGTTCTCCGCCTCGTAGTTAGCGGTGTCAATGTAGTGAACCCCTGTCGCCAAGCAGGCATCCATAATGGTCAAATCCTGATAAGGCAGGGCAACGTTGAGAACAGCCTTAGGCTGGTAGCTCTCAATCAGGGCAATCACCTCGTCCACCTTGTCGGCATCGAGACTAGCTGTCTCAATCTTAACGCTGGTCTTGCCCTCCAGTTTAGCCTTGAGGTCGTCACACTTGGACTTGGTGCGACTGGCAATCATAATCTCGGTAAAGGTGTCCTCAGCTTGACAGATTTTACTGATGGCCACTTGGGCAACGCCCCCACAACCAATAACTAACAAACGACTCATTTTTTATTCTCCTCTTCTTCTAAAATATCTTCCACATAGCGGGGCAACATAAAGGCGCCCACGTGCAGATTGGCAGTATAGTATTCGGTAAAAAGCTGGCGCGATTTCCAGCGCTCCTTGTCAAAATCATGGACAGGGTGATAGACCTTAGACGCAAAGCCAAAGAGCCAGTAACCCGCTGGACTAGTCGGGATATGGGCTTGGTAAACCCGACTGATGGGGAAGGACTGGGTCGCCTTGCGGTGCATGGAACGGCAGGCCGACTCGTCCTCGTCAAAAAACGGGCTCCCATGCTGGTAAATCATAATCCCGTCATCCTTAAGGGCGCGGAAGCTATTGCCATAAAACTCCTTGGTAAAGAGCCCTTCCGTGTGCCCAAAGGGATCGGTCGCGTCGTTGATGATGACGTCGTACTCATTCTCGCAGTTGCGCAAGAACCGTAGTCCATCCTGCAAGTAGACCGACACCCGTGGGTCATCCAGCCCCTTGGCATAGTCAGGAAAATACTCCCGACACACCTCAACCAGCATCTCGTCAGGTTCAACCACATCAATCTGTTCGATGTCAGGGTAAAGGCTAAGCACCTGAGCCACACCACCATCACCCCCACCTAAAATCAGGATTTTCTTGGGATTGGGGTGAACAGCCATGGGCACATGGGCCACCATTTCATTGTAAACAAAATCATCTGCATCCGAAAACAAAATCTTACCATTCAAGGTCAAAATCCGTCCGAAAGCAGGAGAATCCAACACCGCGATGTCCTGAAACTCGCTCTGACCAGCATAAAGCTGCTGACTCGTACGAATGGACAACTTCGCATCCGGCGTATGGATTTCAGAAAACCACATTTCCATAATAAGATACAAAGGGACGGTTCGGCTCGCCGAAACTTTTCGTAGAAAAATAGGAAATCTGACGCTGATGCTTGGCATCAGGGAAAGATTTATCATTTTTCCTAGAAAAGTAGTCCCGTGTTCAATTCCTTTCTAAAACTTTTTTCTATTTGTAACAACAAGCGTCTTCGCTTTATATTTTCAAGCTCAGACCTTAGCATCTACCTACTCAGAGTTAGAACACGCCTCCCACAAGTTCAACGATGAGCTGCAGATGTTCTCTGGTTTTTACCTTATCCAGATTATCGACATGTTTTTTGCCACCCAATCCTAATAAGGGGACAAAACCAAAACACTGGTCATAGCTCAGAGAACCAAATCGAGTAATCGCTTCTTCATACAGAGGAATTTCGAAATAATCTTCTAAAAGTTCTTCATCCTCTAAATCCTCTAAAAAATAATACATATTTTCCAGAATAGATACAAAATCACCCTCTTTATATCGAATTAATCTCAAATATTTATTTTCTTCTAGAATGATGATGTCTCCAAACGCAGTTATAAAAATTGGGAGTGACGACTCACCTCGACAATACGTTTCCTTGACAAATTCTTTATAGTCATCTGGGTTGATTATTTTGAGGTAATCATTCAAAAAAGTTCCTAGTCCATACTCTTTCCAGATTTGAACGAGTTCTTCGGGTACTCGAGGACCATATTTTTCAATCACCTCTGTGGGCATATCTGATATTTTTCTAAAATCTTCTTGTTTCATTATCAGACTTAAACTTCAGGTCGTTAACTGAATTATCTGAGTAGTCACCTGCTGACCTAGTAGGTCAGACAAGATACGACTAGCTAATTCATCTTTATTCAATCACATTAATCATCTCCACATCAGGGTCTTCTGTTCCCTGGAGCGAGCAACCGCGCTCCTTGGCAAATTGGATATAGTCCACAATGTCCTGGGTCACCCGCTCGCCTGGGGCAAGGAGGGGAATGCCTGGCGGGTAGCACATGACGAACTCACCGCAGACCTGACCAACCGCAGACGCTAGCGGAAGACGCTTGCGCTTGGCGTAGAAGGCTTCTTGGGGAGATAGCACGAGCTGGGGCTGGATGTATTCTCCAGCTATCAGGTCACTCCCATCCCGCGCATATAGCCGCTTGATGTCTGCTAACGCTCCCACCAGACGCTCAATGTCTTGCAGGCGATCACCGATGGAAATGTAAGCCAGAATATTGCCAATATCCCCAAACTCAATCTGAATGTCATACTCATCTCGGAGCAAGTCGTAGACCTCAATCCCTGTCAGGCCGATACCCTGTGTGTAAACGGACAGCTTGGTCACGTCAAAATCATGGACAGTCACCCCATCAATCAGCTCCTTGCCGTAGGCATAGTAGCCACCGATGGCGTTAATCTCCCGTCTGGCATACTCCGCCATCTCAATCACACGCTCAAAGGAAGCCTGCCCACGCAGGGCGAGGTTACGGCGGGAAATGTCCAAACTGGACAGGAGCAGGTAGGAGGCCGAGGTCGACTGGGTTAGGTTGATGATCTGGCGAACGTATTCCGCATTAACCCCCTCACCGACCAAAAGGAGCGACGACTGGGTCAGGCTACCGCCAGATTTGTGCATGGACACAGCCGCCATGTCAGCTCCTGCTTCCATAGCAGACAAGGGCAGGTGATCTGTAAAGCCCAGATGAGCACCGTGAGCTTCATCAACCAAGACGGTCATGCCATGCGCATGCGCCAGCTCCGTCAAGGCTCTCAGGTCTGAACAAATGCCGTAGTAGGTCGGGTTGTTGACCAGGACGGCAACCGCATCAGGATGCTCTGCTATGGCCGCAGCCAAGCGGTCGGTCTCTAAAGCCAAGGCAATGCCAATCTGAGGTTGAACGCTCATCTCTACATAGATGGGAATGGCACCGCATAGCACCAGGGCATTGATGGCAGACTTGTGGACGTTGCGCGGCAAAATAATCTTGTCGCCAGCCTTGCAGGTGGCAAGAATCATGCTCTGCACCGAGGAGGTCGTGCCGCCAATCATGAGAAAGGCATGCGCCGCACCAAAGGCCTCGGCAGCCAACTCCTCAGCCTCACGGATGATGGAGACAGGGTGTCCTAAATTGTCCAAGGGCTTCATGGAGTTGACATCAATGCCAACACACTTCTCCCCCAAGAGCTCCACCAGTTCTGGGTTACCGCGGCCGCGCTTGTGTCCTGGCACGTCAAACGGAACGATACGCTTCTTGCGCAAATTGACCAGCCCTTGGTAAATGGGGGCTCGGTTCTGATCTAATGGGGTCATGACAACTCCTTTCCAAGGTTAAGGGAATAGCGTGAAACAAAAAAAGAACAGGATAAACTCATCCTGTCCATTGGGTTTATGACGTTGGTTTTTATCTTGAGTTTATGTGCCTAATGTTTCCTACTCTCAATGCAAATATCACGTACTTTATTGACCGTTTCACAAGATGATTGTGGGCTTACCCCCACAGCTGCTTATAGTGACTGAAGCAAGGTCAGTCATCAACTTATAAAATCGAGCTTTAGAACAAATGATCACATCGGCGAGCTTGTCGGATGAGCGGCTCATGTGATGTCAATCTAGACAAACTTTTACAACCATACTGAGCATACGGCGAAAAAGTTTAACGACGAGTGACACTCAAAGGAGGAGCTCAAGCACTAGCTCGATAGTGAACAGACGTTCGACCTCAATCAATAATGTGGTCATATTGACCACGCTTCGGCTACTGCCCCGCCTGTCCGTCGGCTTATAAAGGGCATTATTTGCTAGAAAACATTGCTGCTAAACTTCTAGTCTTGATTAGTGTAACATGTTTCGAGTCAAAAAACAAGAATCTGTCACTAAAAAAATTTAGAAATCAGCAATTCCCGAACGCTAAAAAAAGTTTCAAAATCATCATTTTCGAGCCAGCAAGCTAGGCAACTTTATGATACAATAGAAACATGACACATCTGGTTTTTGAGCTTGCGCCGACGGCTCTGACAACAGCACAGCACACCCTTGCCCCCTACGCGGTGGCTCATCAAAACGCCCATGCCCTGACAGTTGCTAAACTCAAGGGCTGCACCCTAACCCTCTACGCCTCAGGCAAACTCCTGATTCAAGGTAGTCAGGCACAGGCAGTGGCAGCGGATTTGGGCTTTATGGAAATGGCTGAGCAGGCCTCAAGCAAAAACACAGCCATTAGCAACTCAACCAGACCGACCGCTACTGGTCAACCCAGCAATCAGCTCAGTTTGATCGGGTCTGACGAGGTGGGGAACGGGTCTTACTTTGGCGGTCTAGCAGTTGTGGCTAGCTATGTCACGCCTAGTGACCATACTTGGCTAAGACAGCTGGGCGTTGGGGACTCAAAGACCCTGACCGACCAAAAAATCAGGCAAATCGCTCCCTTGTTGGAAGAAAAAATCCCCCACAAAGCTCTGCTATTGACCCCGAAAAAATACAATCAAGTGGTCGGTGAAGGGCTCAGGCATAACGCCGTCTCCGTTAAGGTCGCCCTCCACAATCAGGCAATTTTCCTGCTCTTGCAGGAAGTGAGTGAGCCAGAAGCCATCGTCATTGATGCTTTTACCAGCGAGAGCAACTACCGCAAGTACCTGCGGCAGGAGGTTAACCAGTTCCATCAGCCCATCAGCCTCATTCAAAAAGCAGAAAGTCAATATCTGGCTGTGGCAGCGAGTTCAATCATCGCCCGCAAACTGTTTCTGGATAATCTGGACAGCTTGAGCCAGCAGATTGGTTTAACGTTGCCCAGTGGCGCAGGCACAGCTTCTGACAAGGTTGCCAGCCAGATTCTAGCCCGGTTTGGTCAGGATGGTTTGACACAAGTAGCCAAATGGCATTTCAAAAATACACAAAAAGCATACAATTTGTTAAAGAAAAGGTGAACTATCAATGAAAAACTTTATGAAAGAATGGGGAAGCTTTATCCTCACCATGACCCTGATGCTCTTGGCTTGGCTCTTTATTTTTGTCAATGTCCAAGTTGATGGGCATTCCATGGATCCAACCCTTGCCCACGGTGATCGCCTTTTCGTCCTCAAGGTCACACCGATCGATCGCTTTGATATTGTTGTTGCTCAAGAAGAAGCAAATGGCGAAACCAAGCGAATCGTCAAACGCGTTGTTGGCATGCCTGGAGACACTATTAGCTACCATAACGACATCTTGACCATCAACGGGATTGAGACGAACGAGCCCTATCTGGCTGAATTCATGGCAAAATTCCAAGAAGACAAGCTACAGAGTACCTATGCCTACAGCAAACTCTTTCAAGAGTTAGCCCTCGCATCACCGAGTTTCACTGCTGATGCTACAGGCAATGCCGATTTTACGGTAACTGTACCTGAAGGCGAGTATTTCCTTATCGGTGACGATCGGATTGTTTCAAAAGACAGTCGCCATGTCGGTACTTTTAAGCGGGAGAATATCATAGGTGAAGTGATGTTCCGTTTCTGGCCATTTAACAGTTTAGGGACAATTGATTAGAGTAAGTAGAATGTCAGATGATGAGCCCCATCATCTGATTTTCTTTTGTGCTATAATAGAAAAAAAGTAAAACAAGGACAAGTATGGAAACTTATTTTTCAGGTACTATTGAACGGGTGATTTTTGAAAATGCCAGTAATTTTTTCAAGATTATTCTACTGACTATTGAGGAGACCGATAGCGATTTTGATGATGTCGAGATTATCGTGACCGGCACTATCGCTGAAGTTGTAGAGGGAGAGCAGTATACCTTCTGGGGCAATCTCACCCAGCACCCCCGCTACGGAGAACAGTTGGCGGTGACCCGCTACGAGCGCGCCAAACCATCGGCATCTGGCTTGGTCAAGTACTTCTCTTCTGACCAATTCAAGGGTATCGGCAAGAAAATTGCCGAAAAAATCGTGGCCACTTACGGTGATGAAGACACCATCGACCGAATCTTGGAAGCCCCCGAGCGCCTAGCGACCATCACAGGTTTGTCCAAGGTCAAACGCGAAGGATTTCTAGCCACCCTGAAAGTCAATTATGGAACGGAGCAGATCCTCTCCAAACTAGCGGAATACGGTCTCTCCACCCGCTTTGCCCTTCAAATTGTCGACAAGTACAAGGACAAGAGCCTGAGTCTCGTGCAGGAAAATCCCTATCAGCTGGTCGAGGACATTCAGGGCATCGGTTTTAAGACAGCTGACCAGCTGGCAGAACAGCTGGGAATTGATAGCCAGTCGCCGCAACGGTTTCGGGCAGCACTCTTTCACAGCCTCTTGGAGGGCTGTCTGGAGACAGGAGACACCTACATGGAGGCCAAACAGTTACTGGAGCGCGCCCTCTACCTACTCGAAGACGCGCGGCAGGTTGAAATTGATCCTGCTCAAGTCGCCCAAGAGTTATCGGACCTCATTATTGAAGACAAGGTTCAGCAGATTGAGACTAAGATTTTTGACAACAGCCTCTACTTTGCGGAACAGGGCATCCACCGCCATCTGACACGGCTCTTGGACAATCATCTCGGTGAGCCGATTGCCGATGAGGAGCTAGATGATACTATCGTTAGGGTTCAAGACGAGCTAGGTATCAGCTACGACCAGACGCAAAAAGACGCCATCGCCCAAGCCCTCAACAGCAAGGTCTTTATACTAACCGGTGGGCCTGGAACAGGTAAGACGACCGTCATCAACGGCATCTTATCCGCCTATGGCAAACTTCACGGGCTAAATATGGAGGCCCGAGATCTGCCGATTGTGCTGGCAGCACCGACAGGCCGAGCCGCTAGGCGGATGACTGAGTTAACAGGGCTACCAGCGGCGACCATTCATCGGCATCTGGGCTTGACCACTGAAGGGGACTACCAGACCTTAGATGATTATTTGGACGCTGATTTGGTCATCGTGGATGAGTTTTCGATGGTGGATACTTGGTTAGCCAACCAACTCTTTGCAGCCATCTCGTCCAATACCCAGCTGATTATCGTGGGCGACAGTGACCAGCTGCCATCGGTCGGTCCTGGTCAGGTACTGGCTGACCTCCTCAAGGTCGATAACCTCTCCCAAGTCGCTCTGACCAAAATCTTCCGCCAGTCTGATGACTCAACCATTGTCACCTTGGCCAGTCAGATGAAGGCCGGCAGCTTGCCTGCAGACTTTACACAGAAAAAGGCTGATCGCTCCTACTTTGAAGCCCAAGCCCAGTTTATCCCAGACATGGTGACCAAGATTGTCAGCTCTGCCATGAGGAGCGGCATCGCTCCCCAAGACATCCAAGTGCTGGCCCCCATGTATCGAGGACCAGCTGGCATCACCGTACTCAATCAGCTACTTCAGAACCTGATCAATCCTAAAGATGACCAGCTGGAGTTTGCCTTTAACGAGACCCTCTTTCGGGAGGGCGACAAGGTCCTGCACCTGGTCAATGACCCTGAAAGCAATGTGTTCAATGGCGACATCGGTGTCATCACTCAGCTGGAACTTGCAAAGTACACCGATAGTAAGCAGGATGAGCTGACCATCGCCTTTGACGGCAATGAGGTCACCTACCCCCGCAAGGATTGGGGCAAAATCACCTTGGCCTACGCCATGAGCATCCACAAGTCCCAGGGCAGTGAATTTTCTGTTGTAATCCTGCCGATTACCCGAGGAGCCAGCCGCATGCTCCAGCGCAACCTCCTCTACACGGCCATCACACGCGCCAAGAGCAAACTGGTCATGTTGGGTGAGGTGGCAGCCTTCGATCAGGCTGTGCGCACTCAAGGGAGCCTGCGGGCTACCTACTTGGTTGAGCGCTTTTTAGGGGAAAATAGCCGAGCAGAACAAGCAGAGACAGACAAGACCACCGACAAGCTGACCGACACCCTAAACCAGACAACTGCTGGCACTGAAACGCTGCAATCAGTACCAAGCCCTGTGACAGACCCTCAGACCACTCATCCAGCGAAAAAAAGCACTACACTTGAAACAAGCCCACCCAACACACCAGAAACCTATACCCTGACTCGGCAAAATCTCCTGACCATAGACCCTATGATCGGACTAACCGAGGCAGATATTGAACAGTTTTTTGGAGCTGTTCAGAATTGAATTCAACAAAAAGTTAGCAGATTCTCCTAATTCAAGAACCTGCTAACTTTTATTTTTTTAGAAGTTTGAGAAGCTTGTTCTCGTTGTGACATACCCTATATAATTAGGTGCAGGGAAATAGTTCCCATTACAATGGAAACAATACTCGGAAAGAAGATACCCCATACCATAACTGAGAAGCATTCTCACTATACCACTGACAATACCAACTAGTTGTTTTTTATTAGTATACAACGAAATGAAAGTGATTTCAAACAAAAAGAAGTATTCAGTTATGAAGGATTATATTTACCAAGAGGGTAGAAGACTTGCCCTCGCTCATATCCTTTACTTTGCGGGTTTCTTTATTATCCTCTACCTAAATGGCTGGCATGGGGCAGTACCCTTCTTATTTGTTCCTTCTTTTCATGTTTTTATGGCCTTCAAACGTATTCTGAAAAAATGTGACGAAATCACGGATGATGAGTAAATCTCCTGACTGATAGTAACAAAGCCTAGATAGGTCGTTAAACACTACTCAAATCTAGGCTTATTCTTGTCTTTCCAGGAGATCCAGCCTGCCATCATCGCTTTCCAAGCCTGTTACAGTCACTCCCAGGAGCCGTATCCCTGAGGTATTTTCCACCAATTCATCAAAAATGTCATAAGCGATTCTTTCAATCACCTCAAAATGAGCCGTTGCCTCATCTAGGGTGCGGCGTTTGGTTAACGTGGAAAAGTCTGCGTAACGCACCTTGAGGACGATGGTTCTGCCTTGTTTGCCATGTTTGGCTAGAGTAGCCGCCACACGCTTAGCATTTTTGCTGATTTCGACTTTGGCATCCTCATCAGCGTAAAGGAGCTTCGCATAGGTCCGCTCACTGCCGATGGACTTGCGAACACGGTCGGTTCTGACAGGGCTGTTGGAAATGCCTCTGGCCTTGCGATAGAGGTCATAGCCGAACCGCCCAAACTGATCAATGAGAACCATCTCTGACAACCCTTGTAAATCCTTGCCTGTAAAGACCCCCATCTCATGCAAGCGTTCAACCGTTTTCTTGCCAACCCCATGAAATTTTTCAATGGGCAGGTTTGCCAGAAACCCTTCCGCCTCCTCAGGTAAAATCAAGGTCAAGCCAGCTGGCTTTTGAAAATCACTGGCTAATTTGGCTAGAAATTTATTGTAGGACACGCCAGCCGAGCAGGTGAGCTGCAACTCCTGCCAAACGTCGTACTGAATCATCTTGGCAATCTTAACAGCCGATGCGATGCCCAGCTTATTAGCCGTCACATCCAGATAAGCCTCATCGATGCTCATGGGCTCAATCTTGTCCGTGTAACGGGCAAAAATCTCCCGCACCTGACGCCCAACCTCCTGATACTTGCTGTAATTGCCAGAGATGAAGACCGCTTGAGGGCAACGATCATAGGCTTCTTTACTGGACATGGCAGAGCGAACACCAAAGGCCCTAGCCTCGTAGGAGCAGGTCGAGACCACCCCACGTCCACCTGTTTCTCGAGGGTCAGCACCAATAATCACAGGCTTGCCACGCAGGCTAGGGTTGTCCCGCACTTCCACCGCCGCAAAAAAAGCATCCATATCAATGTGGATAATCTTGCGTGAGGTGTCATTGATGAGGGGGAAAATCAACATGGCTGCTCCTTTCTAGGCACGTTCGTTCTCTTTACTATTATACGATTTCTAGGATTTTCTGCAAATAAAACAATTTTATAGTACAGTTAGACTTTTGACTAGAACTGTATTATTAAAGAACTTCTTCACAAACCTTGTTTTCTCTTGCTGATAACGCTTGCGTTGTGATATAATAAACTTGTCAATATAACACAAAAGGAGACCGACATGGCAAAAGTAACAACAAACACTGATGTTTTTGAAAAAGCCTGGGAAGGCTTTAAGGGAACTGACTGGCGTGACAAAGCAAGCGTTACTCGTTTTGTTCAAGCTAACTACAACCCTTACGATGGTGACGAGAGCTTCCTTGCTCCTGTGACTGAGCGTTCTTTGAAAATCAAAAAAATCATCGAAGAAACCAAAGCACACTACGAAGATACTCGTTTCCCAATGGATATCGACCGTGCTACTTCCATCGCAGGTATTCCTGCAGGTTTCATCGATAAAGATAACGAGTTGATTTTCGGTATCCAAAACGATGAACTCTTCAAACTTAACTTCATGCCACGCGGTGGTATCCGCATGGCTGAAACCACTCTGATTGAGAATGGTTACACGCCTGACCCACTTCTTCATGAGATTTACACCAAGCATGCGACAACAGTAAACGATGGTATCTTCCGCGCTTACACTGCTGACATTCGTCGTGCCCGTCACAGCCACCACGTATCAGGTCTGCCAGATGCTTACTCTCGTGGTCGTATCATCGGTATGTATGCTCGTCTTGCCCTCTACGGTGCAGACTACCTCATGCAAGAAAAAGTTAACGACTGGAACGCCATCACAGACATCGATGAAGAAACCACTCGTCTTCGTGAAGAAATTAACCTCCAGTACCAAGCCTTGCAAGACGTGGTGAAACTCGGTGACCTCTATGGTCTTGACGTGCGTCGCCCTGCTTTTGACACCAAAGAAGCTATCCAATGGGTCAACATCGCCTTTATGTCTGTCTGTCGTGTCATTAACGGTGCAGCAACTTCTCTCGGTCGTGTGCCAATCGTTCTTGACATTTACTCTGAGCGTGACTTGGCTCGCGGTACCTACACCGAAAGCGAAATCCAAGAATTCGTTGACGATTTCGTTCTTAAACTTCGTACGGTAAAATTTGCTCGTACCAAAGCCTTCGACGAAATCTACTCAGGTGACCCAACCTTCTTAACCACTTCTATGGCTGGTATGGGTAACGATGGCCGTCACCGTGTCACTAAGATGGATTACCGCTTCTTGCACACTCTCGACAACATCGGTAACTCACCAGAGCCAAACTTGACCGTTCTTTGGTCAGACCAGTTGCCATACGCCTTCCGTCGCTACTGTATGGCTATGAGCCACAAACATTCTTCTATCCAGTATGAAGGTGTAACCACCATGGCTAAAGACGGCTACGGTGAAATGAGCTGTATCTCTTGCTGTGTGTCACCACTTGACCCAGAAAGTGAAGAAAAACGCCATAACATCCAGTACTTCGGTGCCCGTGTAAACGTGTTGAAAGCTCTGCTCTCATCTTGGAACAACGGTTACGACGATGTGCATAAAGACTACAAGGTCTTTGATGTGGTTGAGCCAAACAACTCAGAAATCTTTGAGTACGATGAAGTTATCGCTAACTTTGAAAAAGCTCTTGACTGGTTGACAGACACTTACGTGGATGCCATGAACATCATCCACTACATGACTGACAAATACAACTACGAAGCCGTGCAAATGGCCTTCTTGCCAACTCACCTGCGCGCTAACATGGGCTTCGGTATCTGTGGCTTTGCCAACACTGTTGACTCCCTGTCTGCTATCAAATATGCTGAAGTAAAACCAATCCGTGATGAAACTGGATTTATCTATGACTACGAAGTAAACGGTGACTTCCCACGCTACGGTGAGGACGATGACCGTGTAGATGACATCGCAAAATGGTTGATGGAAGCCTTCTACACTCGCTTGGCTCGTCACAAACTCTACAAAAATGCTGAAGCAGCTGTGTCAATCTTGACCATCACCTCAAACGTGGCTTACTCTAAACAAACTGGTAACTCACCAGTTCACCGTGGTGTATTCCTCAACGAAGATGGTTCAGTCAACACATCTAAAGTAGAATTCTTCCCACCAGGTGCTAACCCAACATCTAAATCTCGTGGTGGCTGGTTGCAAAACCTCAACTCCCTCAAGAAACTTGACTTCTCACACGCTAACGATGGTATCTCACTAACTACTCAGGTATCTCCAAAAGCGCTTGGTAAGACCTTTGATGAGCAAGTTGGTAACTTGGTGACTATCCTTGACGCCTACTTTGAAGAGGGTGGTCAGCACGTTAACTTGAACGTTATGGACTTACAAGATGTCTACGACAGCATCATGCGTGGTGAAGACGTTATCGTTCGTATCTCAGGCTACTGTGTTAACACCAAGTACTTAACCAAAGAGCAAAAAACTGAGCTCACCCAACGTGTCTTCCACGAAGTTCTATCAATGGATGACCACGCTAAAGAACTCTTAGGGTTGTAATCAACTAAAAAATCTCAGCATAAGCTGGGATTTTTTTGATGTTTTAGGGAAAATAGCAGAGCAAAGACAAAATTTCCTCCTCCATTTACGAATACCCTATTGGGAGGAAAAAAGAAATGAAAAAAATGCTACTACTCTTTATTAGTTTACTTGGTCTAGCTGGCTGGTTCAGCTCAGCTATGGCCCAAACCATTGACACCTCAAATCCACAGGCCATCCAGGAGGTCAACCTCGACACTGTGAGGGCTAGGATAAGCGCCAAAGAAACCTTTTACCTTTTTATCGGTCGTGACGATAACGTTGATGCTCAGTTGGCACTGGCTCAACTGCATGAAGTTGAAACTGCTTCTGCTCCCATCTTGTACCTTAATGTCAAAGGTATTAATGCTCAAGCCTATAAAACTTTTTCCAAAAAGTACGCCATTCGCTCTCATGCCTACCTCGCTAAATTCAGCAATCGGAAACAAATTGCTGTCTATCATAACGATTGGCGAGCTGACATCAGCCAATTACTAGAATTTCTGACCACCAATTTAACCTAATGGCTGTACACCTCAACGAGGCTGGGACAAAAGTCCTAGCCTCTTGCTTTTCTGATTGTTACCAACTAAAATATCGTTTTTGAAAGGCTTGGCATTACCCTACGCCGTTCATTAATACTTTCTTAACATTCAAGTCATGACTTGCACAGCAGGTTGACCAACAAATAGCTCAGTGGAGCGACACGCCTAACGATAACGAGCTTTCTCCTCGCAACCTGCCATATCAACCGACCTACAGCTATCTATCTGAGCTGTCTAGCAGCCAGACAACAACAGGAAGTTAATCGCCTATCTAAATCAGGCAAGCGCTCATTTCTTATTAAACAAAACGTTTTCATAAATTATGAAACTATGGTATAATAGATCTATCAACTAAAGGAGGTTATCAAATGTTTGATAAATTAGATGCAAAATTAGACCAAGTGACTGGCTCAGCCAAAGAATTAGCTGGTAAGGTTCTTGGTGATAAAAAATTAGAAACAGAAGGCGTTGTTGACAATCTTGTTGGCAAGGCTAAGGAAGTTGCAGCAGATGCTAAAAAAGGCTTAGAAGATGCTGTTGAGAAGTCTAAAGACTTGGCCAACGATGCCAAAGAGGCTGTCGAAGGTGCTGTTGAAAGTTTGAAAAACAAGCTTTAATCATAAAAAGAGCCGATAAAGGCTCTTTTTAATGGGGAATAGGATATGCAAGACATTGTTTTAATTCATGGCACATGGTGCTCCGGGAAGGTATGGGGAAACTTTGCTACTCAGCTAGAGCAATTTGGTTGCCGCGTCCACACGCCAAGCCTACGTTATCATGACCTACCTTACGACGAGGTTGCTGAAAAAGTCGGTGCTCTCAGTCTCCAAGATTATACAGATGATTTGGTCGACCTTGTCAACAGTTTAGAACAGCCACCCCTTTTACTGGGGCACTCCTTAGGCTGCTTACTCGCTCAGATGGTTGCCGAACGCACGCCTGTCGCTGGGATGATCCTGATGGGACCTGCTCCGACTGCAGATATTTTTGCACTTTACCCGACGATGATTCGCTGTTTTATCAAGCATTTTCTGCGTTGGGGCTTTTGGAAAAAGGCAATGCCACCTTATAAGGATGAGTTCTTCCGCTACTGCCTCAATGCCCAAGACGACGCCATCAAGGAGGACTTGTTCAAGGATTTGGTACCAGAATCTGGTAAGGTCTATACTCAAATGGCCTTTCCTTTTCTGGATAATAGCCGAGCTGGTCGGGTAGACTTTCATAAAATCTCTTGTCCTGTACTTGTCATTACAGGTAGTGAGGACAAGATGACCGTCTCTGCTATTGCCCGAAAAACTGCTAAAAATCATAAAGACTCTGTACTCGTCTCCATCACGGGAGCTGACCACATGTACGAGTCTGGAAAATTCCAAAATCAGACACTTCGGGTAATCAAGCATTGGCTAACAGATAAAAACTTTATCTAAAATATCTAAAAAGCAGTTGGATACGATGTCCCACTGCTTTTATGTCGATGTCGTGATGATAGCATCTCAGGTCAGAGCTTTATTGACGGAAAAAATGTTCCCCAGAATCAGCAGTCGTCGGCATGTGTCCCATTTCAAGATGATCTTGGTCACTTACTTCACCAAGAATATTAGGAACACCTGCTGGAACGATTGATAAAACAATCCCTCCTTGACGCTCGCCGTTGTTATAGAAGCCAATGGAAGCACCTACACGCCCCTCCTCATGAAGATTTTGTGATTCAATCAGATTATACTGATTAGGATCTGACTCTCCTTCTGTCTCAAAAATCAGTTTATCTCCTTCAATCACAACTGTTTTACCGTTGGCATTTGCCCAAGTTCCTGCAATTGAGCTAAAGTCACCAGCCACGATAGCATCCAGATTAAAGGTACTGGTTGTTGCAGTTGAAGACGCCGTTTCAGAAGTGGCTGTTTCAGCCTCAGTGGCTTCTGAGGTTGCCTCAGTCGCTGGTGAGGTGGTCACTTTTTCTTTTGAAGATGACTGACTCGTTTTTGTGACACTTGATGAGGCTGTGGTGGTGGTTGCTTCTTTTTTACCGCAGGCTGTCAAGGTTGCAACGCTGGTTAGAAGACCTAATAGTAGGACGGTTTTTGAAATTTTTGCTGTTTTAGACATGAGTGTCATCCTTTCCATAAATAACTTAGTTAATTGGGATGTAGCGTCGAACCCCGCTTCGACTGATATAGCTCAGCCATTGGCGTCCTTCCGCCGTCAACGTACGGTCATAGTTAACCGTTTCTCCTGCATAGTAGTGATCAATAGTTGCCGAAGCTAGGCTTGGCTGGTTTTTAATCGGCTGAGTTGTGGTAAAACGATAGGTGCCACTGGATGGCAAGCTTGGAGCTGGTGCAACTTTTTCAACAACTGTTGTTGTGCCACCCACACCTTTTAATTGCCCATCTGTTTGCTGATAATAGAGATGGATATGATAAGTGCCTGTGTCAGACTTGTGCTGGCTATTTTTCACAGAAACCTTATAGGTGTTATTCCCTTGAGCTTGTGCGACATACCAGATGATATCGTCCTGTCCGTTCTTATCTGACCAGATCGGTACTTTGACTTCTTTGATGCCTTGAGAATGATTGACATTAGTAATCAGAACATCAAAATCACCGGTTTGATTGTTTTTATTTTGAACGTTAATGGTGCCTGTTGTGGCAACAGGTGCCAAATCACGAATGGCAACGTAACTACGGCTACCTTTATAGTTGAGGTAACTAATCCACAGTTTCTGGTCGCTCTCAACCAGTTTATCATAGTTGGCTTTTTCACCAACCTCGTAGAAATCCAAATCCGCCGCTGCTTGTTTCGGTTCACTCTTGACACCTGACCGCTGGGTAAAGGTGTAAGTCCCCTGAGCTGGCAAGTTATGTGAGGTCTGAGGTGCTGCTGGTGCTGGGGTTGATGGTGTGTTTGTCTTTGAAGCTAAATCCTTAAAATGGATATAACCTGTAAAACTACTTTTGTGAACAGTACGGCTATTGTAGGCATAACGTTTACCGTAGTTATATTCTTCTACAGTGACCATGTCACCATTGACCGCAGCAACCCAGGCGACATGCCCGTAACCCCAGTTATCAGGTGCAGCAGCTGACCAGGCAACAGCGCCTAAGACAGGAGACTCATCAACACGATAACCTTCTGATCTTGCCCGATTTCCCCAGGCCTCAGCATTGCCATAAGCACGTGGTAGTTCAAATTTATTGACCGCGCTGAGGCGATGAGCAACAAAGGAAGTGCAATTGCGCACATACATGCCCCAATCATCAATGTTGCTATCTGGATCTAAGTTCTTCCATTTTGCTGGGTAGGTATCACCTAGGGCACCAGCTGCTCTGGTTGATGTTCGAAAAGCAGTGCGACTGGACGGCGTCAGGCTCGGCTGAACGGTTTGTGTTGCTGAAGCTGGTTTAGGCTGTTGGTCTGGAGTTTTCTGTTGCTCAGTCACTGGAACTGTTGGCGCTATCGTTTCGGTTGGTTGCGACAATTCCTTCTTGGGTTCAATCGTCTCAACCGTTTTGTCAATAGCAGAGCTAGGATCTGTTGGATTGGCCACTGTTACACTCGTTTTTAACGTAGCAGCTTCTGCTACGCTAACTGCTGCTGCGTTAGTTTCTAGTGACTGGGGTGATGGGGCAACTACTGGAATCTGAGGTTCAGATGTTTCTTTGGTATCCTGCTGATTCGTCACAACTAGCCCATCTTTTTTGACCTCTTCAAGAGTTGTTTGTGGTGAGTCATTCGTCGCAGACCCAGCTAACGCAGTATCTAAACCAGATACAGGCTCCGACTGGTCAGTGGTAGGCTCTCCGATTTGAACAAGGCTTACTGTCGCTGAATTGGCTGATGAGGAAAGCTCATCAGCTGAAACATGAGCTGCTCCTAAAAAGGTTAAGCTAGCAACCAAAACCGAGCAAACACCGACAGCATACTTGCGGATAGCAAAGCGATTAAGTTGAGAATGTGTGAACATGTCATCTCCTTTTATTGATTTTTTCTGTTGACACCTTACTATTCGTAAAGAACAGTTAAAAAAATCAATGTTAAGGAAATTTTTTTAGATTTAGTTTTAACTTAGTAGACTCACCACCCCTCCGTAGAGCCAAAGACCGCCATAGACGAGTACCCCAGAGAGGATATTGGTCAAAATGATCAAGCCTAACAGGCTTAACAAACGTCGCCAGAGGGGCTGAGTTTTCCCTGCTTGGCGTTTACGATAACTGGTATAGAGGCTTGCAAAGATGATGAGGTGCAATAGCAACATACCCAGCAATCCCCACCAGCCCAAAACAAAGGCAGGACCAAAAATGAACATCACATACCAGTACCACAAGGGGCTATTAGGTTGTGAGAGAATTGACTCAAGCATAGAAACCTCCTGTTTTCTTAGTTACTAACGATTGGCGCTCTGCTATTTCCCAAAGCATCAAGGTAAAAACTGTTCAAACAATCTTTATTTCGCTTTCAGTGCTGATAAAATCTGTGTCCGAATGTCATCAATCCCTTGAGGTGTGCTCGGTAGAAAAATGGTCTGGCTACCAGAACTAGCAAAAGTATTGAGCGTGTCCAGATATTGGTTGGTCAAGAGAATAGACATAATCTGCTCCTCAGTCAAACTGATGTTAGCATCTTTGAGTTCTTGAATAGAATCTGCTAAACCGTCCACAATAGCCTTACGTTGCTCAGCAATACCGACCCCGTGCAGGCGATCTTTTTCAGCCTCTGCCTCAGCAGCAGTTACGATTTTAATCTTGTCTGCATTGGCAAGCTCCTGAGCGGCCACACGTTTACGTTGGGCAGCATTGATTTCATTCATGGACTGCTTAACTTCGGCATCTGGCTCAACCTTGGTAATCAGGGTTTTGACGATGATGTAGCCGTAGCTGAACATTTCCTCAGCCACCTGATGTTGCACTTCAAGGGCGATTTCGTCTTTTTTCTCAAAGAGTTCGTCCAAGGTTAATTTCGGTACAGAAGAACGCAGGGCATCCTCGATATAGGACTTGATTTGTTCCTCTGGTCGCATGAGTTTATAGTAGGCGTCCATCACGTTTTGTTCATCGACGCGGTACTGGGTGGCTACATTCATGGTCACAAACACGTTGTCATTGGTCTTGGTCTCCACAACCATATCGTTTTGCAAGACACGCAACTGGATGCGGGCAGCGATATTGTCAATACCAAAGGGTAAACGCAGGTGAATACCTGACGTTGCTGTTTTTTGGTATTTACCAAAGCGCTCGATGATAACCACCGTCTGCTGGCGCACCACATAAAGGGTGCTAGCGATAATCCCTATCACAAAAAATAGGAATAAGATGAGAAAAATGAGTTGAAATGGCATCAAACTGTCCTCCTTTTCATTAGTTATGATGATAGATTTAGTATACGCTTTTTGACAAAAATTTGCAAGTAAAAATCGGTTGCTAGTGCTTGGATTAAGTATCTCTGTGTGGCAAAATAACCAAGGTATGCTATAATAGTCCTTATGGATAAATTGATAAAAACAATCGCAGAAAACGGTGCTTTCCGCGCTTATGTCTTGGACGCCACCGAAACCGTTAGAGCTGCTCAAACTGCTCACCAGACCATGTCATCGTCCACTGTTGCCTTAGGGCGTGCCTTGATTGCTAACCTCATTCTAGCAGCCAACCAAAAAGGAGACAGCAAGGTGACCCTCAAAGTCATCGGTGATAGCTCTTTCGGTCACATCATCTCCGTTGCTGATACCAAAGGTACGGTCAAGGGCTATATTCAAAACCGCGGAGTGGATATTAAAAAAACTTCGACTGGCGAGGTTTTGGTCGGTCCTTTCATGGGACAAGGGCATTTCATCGTCATTACCGATTACGGCACAGGCAATCCCTACACCTCAACGACACCGCTCATTACAGGAGAGATTGGTGAAGATTTTGCCTACTACCTGACAGAAAGCGAGCAGACCCCGTCTGCTGTCGGTCTCAACGTCCTCTTGGACGATAAGGACCAGGTGAAGGTCGCAGGAGGGTTCATGCTCCAAGTCCTGCCTGGTGCCAAGGAAACTGATATCGCCCGTTTTGAAAAACGCCTGCAAGAGATGCCAGCCATCTCCACTCTCCTCAGTACTAGCCAACCACTCGATGCTCTGCTATCCGCCATTTATGGCGACGATCCCTACAAACGCCTGAGCGAGGAGCCTATCGCCTTTTCATGCGACTGCTCTCGTGAGCGCTTCGAGGGAGCTCTGATGACCCTTTCGACCAGCGATTTAAGGGACCTGGCAGAGCAGGATCACGGTGCAGAAATTATCTGTCAGTTCTGCCAGACCACCTACTCCTTTACTGAAAATGACCTAGAAAGATTGATTGATGAGCAAACTTAATTCCTCTTTTATGATTGGGAACGTTGAGATTCCCCACCGTACCGTTTTAGCCCCCATGGCAGGGGTAACCAACTCCGCTTTCCGCACCATCGCTAAGGAGTTTGGTGCAGGGCTAGTGGTCATGGAGATGGTCTCTGATAAAGGGATTCTCTACAACAATGCCAAAACCCTGCACATGCTCCACATCGATGAGAATGAACACCCCATGTCTATCCAAGTCTTCGGTAGTGATGGGGATAGTCTCGCTCGAGCAGCTGAGTTTTTACAAAAACACACCAAAGCAGATATGTTAGACATCAACATGGGCTGCCCTGTCAACAAAATCGTGAAAAATGAAGCAGGAGCCATGTGGCTCAAAGACCCCGAGAAGATTTATTCTGTCATCAGTACGGTTAAAAAAGCCATCGACATTCCCCTAACGGTCAAAATGCGGACAGGCTGGGCAGATAGTTCTCTAGCGGTTGAAAATGCCCTTGCAGCTGAGTCTGCTGGTGTGTCAGCCCTCGCCATGCACGGTCGAACCCGTGAGCAGATGTACACCGGAACCTGCGACCATGAGACCCTGGCTCGGGTAGCCAAGGCCATCACCAAAGTTCCCTTTATCGGTAATGGTGATATTCGCTCCGTTGAGGAAGCTAAATTTATGATTGACGAGGTCGGTGCCGATGCAGTGATGATTGGTCGTGGCGCACTTAATAACCCTTACCTCTTCACCCAGATTAACCATTATTTCGAGACTGGTGAGGTCTTGCCTGATTTACCTTTTGCGAAAAAACTGGGCATTGCCTATGAGCACCTCAAGCGTTTGGTGGCGCTCAAGGGAGAAAAGGTGGCAGTTCGCGAATTTCGAGGTCTCGCCCCTTACTACCTCCGTGGCACATCTGGCGCTGCTAAAATCCGAGGTAGCGTCGCTAAGGCAGAAACCTTAGAACAAGTTGAAACACTGTTTGCAACTATTGATGGGTTTGGTACGGAGTGATGTCACTGGCTTAACCAACAAGATTTGAACACTAAAAGAGGCTGACATTGACATCAGCCTTTTTTGATTATTCACAAATTATTGTTCCTATGGCCTTAGAAGAGACCAAAAAATGATGGGCTTTGCTTTTTCGGAGAAAGACTACTTTTCCACCCCTCAGCTTGTTTTCGCGTTGTCCACAACAATGCCCAACCTAGAAGAACAAAGATGACTAGTAACCATTTATGCTCGTCTGTAAATGGATTATTTCCAAAAGCATGGAGCAAGCTTGGACCGATGACCCACAGATAAGGCAGAACCGAACGCCGAGAAGCTTTGTCAAAAATCAATGTAGCCACACCCAAAGTCATCACAGCAGTTAACAACCAGTGAGAAGCGTAAGCCATATCCAGACGGGAGATTGCCTGACTGATTGGTGAACCTGATTGTTCCACAAAAGTTCCCATAAAATAAGTATGGTCCTCTAACAGTTGGAAACCGAGTCCAACGCCCAAGCCTGTTACCAACCACGACACCCGATGGCGCAACGAAAACAGGACAATAACAAGCAGGGCTACGCCCATTTTCAGCGTTTCTTCAACAATTGGCGGAGCAATACTTGCTGCCCAAGCATCTAATACGGCATTGTTGCCTAAAAGCTGCTTAAGCACCGCAATCAATTGAAAATTGAGTAATCCTGACAGGGGACCAATTGCTCCTGCACCTACTAAGATAGCAATCGGCAAAATCCAAGCGAGCTGATGATGTTTTTTCAAATAATGCCTTGCCAAAACTATCAAAGGCAGGGCATAGGCAATGAATAGAATCCCCCATGCGCTAAGGAGTTGAACAATCTGCGACCCGTTTAACCCAATACTGATAACAATAAATGCTTCATAGACCAGCCCAAGACCAACAATCAGCAGCAAAAAAATGCTCAATAGTTTTTTCATGATGTTCCTCCGTTTTATGTTTTTGTATTGTCATTGTAAGGCAATCGTCTTAAAGAAACCTTAATGGCCTTCATGACACCAACAACTCATCACGGCAATCAAAAAAGAACAGCTACCTGTATAATAAGTAGCTGTTCTCTTTTTATGCCGTCACTATAAATTTTAGTTTCTCGTTTGTGTAGCTAATTTTGAGCGTATTGCCTGCAACTAGGTCACCTGACAAGAGGAGTTCTGCCAACTTGTCCTCCACCTTGGTTTGCAAGGTTCGGCGCAAGGGACGAGCACCCAATGTGGCATCATAACCCGCAGCCGCCAAGTGCGATAGGGCTGATTTTTGGATTTTGAGTGTTATCCCCTGTTCTGCCAGATGGTTAACGAGTGGTTTTACCATAATCTTGACGATGGCTTGCATATCATCTTCGGTTAAGCTGTGGAAGACCAGTTGCTCATCAATCCGATTAAGAAATTCTGGGCGATAAGCTTTTTTCACTTCTTCAGCAATCCGCTGTGCCATGGCGTGATGGTTATGTGCCATTGATTTTGCCCCAAAACCAACTGTCTTATCGTCACGCAAAGCTGTCGCTCCGAGGTTTGAGGTCATAATGATTAAGGTATTTGAAAAATCAACTTTTCGTCCTTTAGTATCGGTCAGCTGACCATCATCCAAAATCTGTAGGAACATGTTGAACACATCTGGGTGTGCTTTTTCAATTTCGTCAAAGAGAAGGACAGCATAGGGCTTGTTGCGTACCTTTTCAGTCAATTCACCGCCTTCATCATAACCGACGTAGCCAGGAGGCGCACCGTTTAGGCGACTAGCTGCAAATTTCTCCATGTACTCGCTCATGTCAAAACGAATCAGAGCCTGCTCATCATCAAACAGAACTTCAGCCAAGGCCTTGGCAAGCTCAGTCTTGCCGACACCAGTTGGACCGAGGAACATAAAGGAGCCAATCGGGCGTTTGCCAAGCCTAATCCCTGACTGATTGCGACGGATAGCACGGCTGATCGCTGATACGGCTTCATCTTGACCGATTACGCGCTTATGCAACTCTTGCTCTAACTGCAAGTATTTCTGGCTATCCGCCTGTGTCATCTTGCTAACAGGGATCCCAGAGAGTTTGCTGAGGGTCAGCAGAATATCTTCTTTTGTGACCTGAGTAGGCCGTACTGGCTCTTTGACCTCAGCTAAGGCTGCCTTCAACTGCCTAAAGTCACCTGCTATAAGGGCTTCATCAGCCACAGACAAAAGGGGCTGTTCCTCTTGTTTGACCATCTGCTGCACCATAGCACTCGCTTCATCTAACAAATCAATGGCTGAATCAGGGAGCTGCTTGCTGGTTAAATACCGCTTCGCATATTTCACAGCAGTCTCCAAAGCTTCATCACTGATTGTTACACGGTGATAGCGCTCATAACTCTCACGGATGCCTTTGAGAATAGCCAAGCTATCAGCCAAACTAGGCTCATCAACAATAATTTTCGCAAAACGGCGTGCAATAGCGGCATCCTTTTCAATGTGTTTTTGATACTCATTGAGTGTCGTTGCCCCAACCAAATGCAGAGTGCCACGAGATAGAGCAGGTTTCAGAATGTTAGCGGTATCAAGTGTGCTGTCAATGCCTGAACCTGACCCCATAATGGTATGCAGCTCATCAATGAAGAGAATAATATCGCCTGCTGTCTCAATCTCCTCAATGATTTTTTCCATTCGCTCCTCAAAATCACCACGAAAACGAGTGCCAGCAATAACACTCATCATATCAAGCTCCAGCACACGTTTACCCAGTAGCTCATAAGGTACTTCTCCGTGGACAATCCGCTGCGCTAAACCGTAAGCAAGAGCTGTCTTTCCGACACCTGCTTCTCCCACCAAAACAGGATTATTTTTGGTCTTTCTGCTCAGCACCTTAATCATTCGAGTGATTTCCTCATCACGACCGATGATTGGGTCAAGGTTCCCACGCCTAACCTCCTCAGTCAAATCTCGGGTGTAATCTTCCAAATCCCCGACAGGAGTTGTCATGGCTCCGCCCATCATATGAAACTGGCTCATCTTAGCTTTACGCCCATGCTTGAGGTCGTAAATCTCTTTCACTTGGTCTTTCGTCAGTCCAGAATGACCTGCTAAAACATTTCTAAGGGCTGACAAGCGTAAACCAGATGTCTTGCTATTTCCAGAAACAAAGCCAACAGCCTCTAAAATTTGGTAGGGCAAGAGGTCTTTGTTAAGCAACATAGCAAATAGCAAGTGCTGGCTACCGATTTCCTTATCATTAACCAAGGTAGCAATTTGTTCCGCATCTTGAAAAAGAAGGCGACTGCCTTTGGATAAGGGCAATAGGCGTTTGGCACTTTTGGGGCGTCTCAATTCAGGTTGTTTCTCTAAAACATGTAGAGCCACGGCTTCAAATTCCTTATAGGAAACAACGTCGTCAAATTCTGCGAACGCTAAACTTGCCACAGAATCAGGAATCACCACCATGGCTAACAATAAATGCCAACTTTCAATAGACTGGCTCTTATACCGTGTTGCCTGATATTGGGCAAAATCAAGAATTTCCTTTAATTTTAATGAGTAATCCATAACCTATCCTTTTCTATCTAAGCGTTGGAGCAGACGGCGCAACATTTCTGCGCGTAGACGTGGTCCTTCAGTACCTAACAGGTCGTCTGTTGCTAAACTGAGAACAAGCTGGCCTTCTCGTCGTGTGATGAGGTTTTCATCACTTAAATAGTCCAACAACTCAGCAAAAATCTGCTCACTGAGCTGGTCTCCGATGCTTTCCATTAAATTGCAGAGCAAATGGTGCTGGTCTGAGAAGGTCAGCCGCGCAATCCGAATATAACCTCCGCCGCCTCGCTTACTTTCGACCAAGTACCCTCGACTCTCCGTAAAGCGTGTTTTAAGGACATAGTTGATCTGACTAGGCACCACGCGGAAGGTATCCGCTATATGGGAACGCTTGATTTCAGCCATTCCTGTTCTCTCTAAAATTTCTTTTATGTATTCTTCAATATGATCCGATGTGTTTTTTAGTGGCATGTCAACTCCCTTTCTTTGGAAATCTAGCACTTCATATAAGGATTGATTTCATCTGACTATCTTTGACCATTATACCATAGAATGATTGATTTGCGCCACCACAAGCACTAACTGCACCAGATAAGGCTTTTCAACTGCTATCGAAACCACTTTAGTCTATTTTAGCACACGAATGGAGTAATAAATTTTCGATAGACAAGATGAGTTTACGACCTTTGGACAAGGGCTTCCTAAAAAATACCGACTGCGTTTAGAACACGTAAAAAGCCCTCTGGATTACTCCCGAAGGGCTACATTGCCACCAAGTCGTCAGTACCAACCCAAAAAGTCGTGTAAAGCTTCTTCTAGTGATGGAAAAAGGCGCAAGCTGAGGTAGCAAAAAAGGCAAAGTAACGTTAGCAATAGAACTCGTTTTTTCACATTATCATCCTTTCACATGAGTTTATAGGTAGCCCACAATAGCAATGATATGGCAGATAGAGGCGGCGTTAATAAAGAGGTGCCAAATCAGATGATGGTAGGGCATATTTTTCTTACTGTAAAAATACGCCCCTATCGTGTACATCAGGCCACCTGCGACGATCAAGCTGAGAAAGACTGCGTTAGTTGCACGGATAATCTGAGGTAGAAAGAAGACTGCTTGCCAGCCCATGACCAAATAAATGATAAGGCTGAGTTTTGGAATGCGATTTTTGCCTAGCACCTTATACAAAATCCCACCGATGACCAAAAACCACTGCAACCCCACCATGAGCCAGCTCTGCCATTTCTCCAAAGCCATCAAAAGGACTGGGGTGTAGGAGCCCGCAATGGCGATAAAAATGCTGGAATGATCGAGGATGCGGAAAACTCGTTTGTGTGGCGAGTCATAGGCCATGCTGTGGTAGAGGGTCGAGGAGAGAAACATGAGGCTGAGAGCAACGATAAAAACACTGGCACCAAAAGCTAAGGTGACGCCTCCTTTGAGGTAGGTATGAACGGCCATCCAAGGCGATAAGCCCAAAAGCAGTAAAAACATGACACCATGGCTAATAGCATTAGCCAGCTCCTCACCGAACGTCAGGCGTTGCGATAAATTCATACGACCTCCTCTTTATTGTGTTCATTTTATTTTACCATAATAGCTGAGCAAAGAGAGAATTTTACTATCCGCTGGGACAAGTGGGGAGGAAATGTTTTATGTTGTCCTAACGCTTAACCATAATAACTAATTAAACAGCGGTCTCCTACTTTTTTATTATTACATCACTCCGAATAGATCTAGAGCTATAATTTATGCCCTATTCTAATCTAGACTGTCGTTTTCAAAAGCTAATGTGTACCTGTCAAATAGCCACTTTTTTCAGCGGTTTGTCGCTTTCTAAAACTTACTTTGCGGAAAGAACCGTATTTTCTGATATAATGGAAAGGAACTTCTAATTTAGAAAAGGACATTTCATGAAACTGATTTCTTGGAACATTGATTCCTTAAACGCTGCTCTGACATCTGACAGCCCACGGGCTCTGCTGTCTCGGGCGGTGATAGACACGCTCGTCGCTGAAAATGCTGATATCATCGCTATTCAGGAGACCAAATTATCCGACAAGGGACCGACCAAAAAACACTTGGACATTTTAGAAAGCTACTTCCCAGACCACGCTATCGTCTGGCGGTCTTCTTGTGAACCAGCTCGTAAGGGGTACGCAGGGACCATGTTTCTCTACCGCAAGTCGCTGAGCCCAATCGTTACTTTCCCTGAAATCGGCTCACCAACCACCATGGACAGCGAAGGGCGCATCATCACCCTTGAATTTGATGACTGTTTTGTCACGCAAGTCTACACCCCAAATGCTGGCGATGGTCTCAAACGTCTCGCTGACCGCCAAATCTGGGACGAAAGATACGCTGACTACCTCGCTAAGCTGGATGCTATCAAACCCGTCCTTGCCACAGGGGATTACAATGTTGCCCACAAGGAAATCGACCTTGCCAACCCCGCCAGCAACCGCCAGTCACCCGGCTTTACTGATGAAGAGCGTGCTGGCTTTACCAATCTGCTGGCAACAGGTTTCACAGATACCTTCCGCCACCTGCACGGCGATGTGACAGGCGCCTACACCTGGTGGGCACAGCGCAGCCGCACCAGCAAAATCAACAACACAGGCTGGAGAATCGACTACTGGCTTGTCAGCGACCGCATCGCTGGCAAGGTCACCAAGTCTGATATGATTGACTCTGGTACTCGCCAAGACCACACCCCAATTGTCATGGAGATTAACTGGTAAAGTAGCAGCACCATCAACACCCCTCAGCAATAAGGCTGAAGGGTGTTTTGTTCTTTAGTCTGCACTAGGCAACGGTGCAAGTCATCCTTGATATTTCTTACCTACTTTGTACCGCGACGTCTGACGCTCAGTAGTCCGAGTGCCGCAAGCATACCGCCAGCACCTAAAACGAGTAAAGCGGGAAAATCACTGGTTTCTGCTTGAGTTGCTGATGCTTTAGGAGAGGAATTTGCGCTCTTCATTTTCTTAGGTTCTGTAGTTATTGGATTTTTGGCACGTTCACTCGCTTGGTGATTTTGAGTAATTGCTTGCGCTGTTTCTGCGTTCCTTGACTGTGGGAAAGCAGCTGATATTTGACTATTTTCATCACTTCTTGTAGCAAATTCTCCAGACAGAGAGAGACTACTTGTCAGATTATGTTCTGATGGCCTTATTCTATCAGCATTCATCAAGCGCTGAGCTATGCCAACATTAAGTAAAGCAGTACCATCTGACGAATCTGGAGTAGGAGTTTCAGTTTGTTCACTTGCATCCTCTGAACCAGAACCATCGTCCACCGAGTTAGCTGGCGTATCAGTTGGTTCTCCTGCGCTACCTGAATCAGTTCCACTGTCCGATGAATCTTCTGGTGAGGTTGGAGCGGACATATCAGGCGTATCTGGAGTAGGAGTTTCAGTTTGTTCACTTGCATCCTCTGAACCAGAACCATTGTCAACCGAGTTAGCTGGCGTATCAACTGATTCACCTGCGCTACCTGAATCAGCACCACTGTTCGATGAATCTTCTGGTGAAGTTGGAGCGGACACATCAGGTGTATCAGCACCACCTGACGGATCGGTCTGAACTGTTGGTTTGCTTGGCACTGAACCATCTGAACCAGAGCCATCGTCCATCGAGTTAGCTGGCGTATCGGTTGATTCGCCTGCACTACTTGAACCAGTTCCACTTTCCGATGAATCTTCTGGTGAGGTCGGGGCAGACATATCAGGCGTATCTGGAGTAGGAGTTTCAGTTTGTTCGCCTGAACCCTCTGAATCAGAACCATTGTCAACCGAGTCAGCTGGCGCATCAGTTGATTCGCCTGCGCTACCTGAATCAGTTCCACTGTCCGATGAATCTTCCGGTGAGGTTGGAGCGGACATATCAGGCGTATCTGGAGTAGGAGTTTCAGTTTGTTCACTTGCATCCTCTGAACCAGAACCGTTGTCCGCCGAGCTAGCTGGTGTATCAATTGATTCACCTGTGCCGTCTAAACCAGCACCACTGTCCGATGAATCTTCTGGTGAACCCGGAGCGGACACATCAGGCGTATCTAGAGCTGGAGTTTCAGCTTGTTCACCTGTACCCTCTGAACCAGAACCGTTGTCCACCGAGTTAGCTGGCGTATCAATTGATTCACCTGTGCTGTCTAAACCAGTTCCGCTATCCGATGAATCTTCTGGTAAGGTCGGAGCGGACACGTCAGGCGTATCTAGAGTTGGAGTTTCAGTTTGTTTGCCTGCATCCTCTAAATCAGAACCATTGTCCACCGAATCTGCTGGCGCATCAGTTGATTCGCCTGTGCTACCTGAATCAGTTCCACTGTCCGATGAATCTTCTGGTGAGGTCGGAGCGGACACGTCAGGTGTATCTGGTGCTGGAGTTTCAGTTTGTTCACCTGAACCCTCTGAACCAGATCCATTGTCAACCGAGTTAGCTGGCGTATCAGTTGATTCGCCTGTGCCGTCTAAACCAGCACCACTTTCCGATGAATCTTCTGGTGAGGTCGGAGCGGACATATCAGGCGTATCTGGTGCTGGAGTTTCAACTTGTTTCCCTGGATCCTCTGAATCAGAACCGTTGTCCACCGAGTTAGCTGGCGTATCAGCTGATTCACTTGCGCTATCTGAACCAGCACCACTGTCCGATGAATCTTCTGGTGAGGTCGGAGCGGACACGTCAGGTGTATCAGCATCATCTGACGAATCTGGAGCTGGATTTTCAACTTGTTCGCCTGAACCCTCTGAACCAGAACCGTTGTCCACCGAGTTAGCTGGCGTATCAGTTGATTCGCCTGCGCTACCTGAACCAGCACCACTGTTCGATGAATCTTCTGGTGAGGTCGGAGCGGACACGTCAGGTGTATCAGCACCATCTGACGAATCTGGAACTGGAGTTTCATCTTGTTTGCCTGGATCCTCTGGGGTCTCAGGGGCTAGTGTTGAAGCGTCATCTTCTGCTGTGCGGTCTTTCAACTTCTCCACCAAGGCCAAGGCGTCGCTAACATCCTGAGCAGTCGCAAACTTATTGGCGAGCACATTTGCTGCATACAACCAAGTATCGTTTTCAATCGCGATTTCTTTAGTGGCTAATAGCTGAGCTAAGGCTGATTTATCAACTGTTCGTGGTTGATAAACTCTGAATTCTTTGATGCCTACTTCATTAGTACCAGGTTTTCTGGCGACAGAAGCAAACTTCACATAACGAGCTTTCTGAGGTCCAAGGTCAAGCGTGACCATTGCCGTCGTGTTTTGGGTGACTTGCTTAACGTCCCTAAAATTAGTCATGTCATCTGACACGGCGATGTTAAAGGCAGTTGCCGCTCTAGAAGCATCAAACACTACCTGCACAGCATCAAAATCAGTTTGTTCACCTAAATCAACGATAAAGTAATCATGGTCATGATTCGATGACTGCCAGCGCCCTTCTGGACCGTCTGTGTCACCATCGGTCAAGCGACCACGATGGTAAGGTTTGATGTGCTGGTTCCAAAAAGCTGACTGATGACGGTAATCATAGACAGGCTTGTGCAAGGCAACATTGACCCGTTCCAAATGTTCATTGCCAACTTCAGTTGCTTCCTGAGTTCGATTATAAACCTTGATAGTTTTGATGTAACCCTCAAATCCCTTGCCGATTTCCTTGATTGGGAGGTTAAATGAGGTTCTAAAGTTCCCACGCGTTCCTAGAGGCAACCCTTCTGTATGACTAAAAGAGGCAATCCGCTCATCGTTCAGGTAAACATTGAGTACCTCTCTGGTTCCTGTTAAGGTCAGTTTGTAGACCTTACCGCTCTCCAGTTTTGGTGCGATATGTTGTGAGTAAAAATAGCGATTGAGATTAAAACCTTCAGCAACTTCACCTGCTTGTGTTCGACCTTTGGCATTGAGGAACAAGGCCCCATCTTCTGATAAAAGCAAACTCCCCTTGTCAACATTAGTCGGTTTAAAGGTCATCTCAAGGGTGTAAGGCAAGCCCAAGGTCTGCACATCAGTCACCAGATGATTGTCTCCGTCAAATTTTAGCCATTTTTCGCCATCAAGTTCAACGATAGCCGTCCGACCTTCAGAGCGAATCCCCAAGCCGTTGGTTGACAAATCACTGACCTGGTTATCCTGAGCATAGGTCGCATCAATATTTAACAGAACTTCTGTCTTTGTCTGGTAAGGCAGGTAATTGTTGTGGAGGCGTGTGGCTTCAAGGGCTTTCTGATAATCAAGGAAACTCCGAGTTGATTTCCCATTCCAAGTCTTAAAACCAATCATAGCGAGAGATTTTTCCAAACGGTAGTATAAATCGCTCTCTTCAATCCCTTCAGCATGTTCATCCCCCCACATCGCTCCCTTGGCTCCCAAGAGTAAGGGCTCGCCCTCCAATGCCTGGCGCTGGTGACTGGCGACATCCAAATTAAACACGTAGGGCTTCCAGTGGTCGAACACATACTGCTCGTTGATGATGTCTTTATGGTTACGTCCGGGTGTGACATAGGTGAAGGGCTGTGGCACATTGACCACTCTGAAACCCTCGTTGATACGGTCAACACTCACTGATTCGTACTGAGCCCACTCATCAAAGATAATGTCTTTGGAGACTGGGGTATTTCCTTGGAAAATGCTCAACGCTCCCCAAGTTCTGAGTGTTTTACCATGCTCTTTTGCTAATTCATTCAGCTCATTTAGATAGGTTCTAAAGGCTTCTTTATTACCATTTTTTTGCCAATATTCATCAACACCAAGATGAATATGGTCATAGGTAAAAATACCTGCATCCAGATAACTGTTCAACAATTCTCGCACAAAACGCTTAGCGCGAGCCGTTTCTTCTGGATAAACTTGTTCGTTAATGGCTAGCGCTTCTAAATCATTCGGGTGATGAATAGGTTGACCAAGATAATCAATCTGGTCAGGATTGTTCAAGGCATAGAGTGAATACACCGCCGAATGCCCTGGTGTGTCGAACTCCACCAGTGTATTGATCCCAGCTGCGCCATTTTGAGCTTGGAATTTCTTGAATTCCTCCAAAGAATAGGCAGGATTGCCATAGGTATCACGGTAAAAATCGTACTCTCCCTCATAACGGTCATGCTTAAACGCTGACTTGTTAAGGCTTGGAAATGTGGTAGATTCTAAGCGATGGGCAGCTTCCGTCTTAGCCCATGCTTCAGCACTTGAGCGCGACCCATCTGGCCACTGGTTATCATTGATATGCAGGTGTAATTCGTTGAGTTTATACCAGCGAAAGAGGTGGGAAACTTCCTCTAAAAAGTCCTGTCGCATGGGAATCCGAGCCACATCAAGCAACATACCACGGATGGCATAATTAGGATAGTCGCGATAAACACCCTTGGTCAAGTGCCCTTGCGCCTGTAACATCTGAGCAAGGGTCACAGCGGCATAGTTGAAAGCCTTGGCATCTTTGGCAAAAACGTCAACCTTGTCCCCAATCCGCATCAAGTAGCCCTCGTCTTTTAGGTCATACTCATCCGTAAGTGTGAAACTAATTGTCGCCTGGTCTGCTGGTGCTGAAGACAATTGGTAGCCCAGAATCGTTTGCAGGTCCTTATTAAACAAGGCTGCCTGCTTATCTAAGCCATCAGCGACATATAAGGTTGACTGTTCGTCTAGGGTCAGAATCCCTTCGCCAGGTAAAAACTCCTGAATGTCCAAAGCGAGCAAGGGCTTAGCATTTGTCCCTGTCACTGTTTCTTGATGGCTGGCAGGGATATGAATGGTCTTATTCATTTTAGATGGGATGACCAACTCACCTGTCGTTTGATGCCTAGCAGCGACAACCATGACCACGTCCATATCATTGAGGCGGTAGGTAGCCAAACGTCCTTGGTTATCCACGACATATTGATTAGCAGAGCCGATAACCTCATAGCTATACTCGTCATCGGTATCTGCCCCAACCAGCATCACACGACCATCACGAACAATCAGGTGAGCAGCTTCTAGCTTGGCGACAGGATCAACAGGTTCTTTGACGTCTTCTGCCAACCAACCATTGACGCGGATATCCTTGACCGACACCGAATTGCCACCTGCATGGTGATTGATTCGATTGAACTGGAAACGAAGATAGCGATTGACCGCTAAAGGTTGCTCAAATACTAGGCGGTCTGTCAAGTCAACCGCCGTAGTACTGGCAGCTAGGTTGGTCGACCGATGAAGTTCTCTAAAGCTCCCCTCTTGACCTGTGGCAGAGGTCAGAATCGTATAATCCGTCGCATAAACCTTACGGAAAAAATCAATTTCTACAGCAGCTAGCTTGCCATCTGCTCCTAAATCAACCTGTAGCCATTGAGGTGTCTGCGTATCGTCTGGACGGTTAGATTGCTTCATCGGCAAGCCTGCCCAACGTGTACTAGCATCCCCATCAAACGCCTGCTCAGGTGACGTGTTCGTCCCTGCCTCCACTCCCGATGCGGTTACTGGACGGTTTAGGGCAATAGCTGCCGCTGGTTTTTCTGGTTCAGTGGTGCTATTAGCAAGCAAGTAACCGTTAAGACGAATATCTTTGACCGAAACGGCATAGCCACCCGCTCCTGCATTCACACGATTGAAACGGATACGGACATGGCGATCGAGGTCTTGTGGTGTTTCTAGAGTAAAGTGATCACTCTGATCCGCAGGACCGTGGTCAGCCAGAGCAGTCCGATGCACGACCTGCCGCCAATCAGCCTCCTGCGCATCCGACTGGCTTGCTGTTAAAACCTCATAATCAGTTGAATAAACGAGACGATAGAAATCAACACGCCCTGAGAGCAACTTAGCTTTCTGCCCCAAATCAATCTGCACCCACTGCGGAGTCTGTTGGTCAGTTGCTGAACTCCCCTGTTCTTTCATCTTAGGTGCAGCATAACGTGTCTCAGGATTGTGGTCAAAAGCATAATCGTGGGAAAAACGCTCCAGATCATTCAAATCAACACCTGAACTCGTGACCTGCCTTTGTTTATGCTGAATTAAATCTTCAACAAGAGGTTCTCCCTCCTCCAAATTAGCTAGTCGCGTCGATGTTGACAGAGAGGGTTCAGCTCGTTGATCATGCTCATCAACTGCTACGGCTGGCTCAGTTGCTCCTAAATTAGTTGTGGTTTCACTGGTCGCTTGCTCTTGAGCAAAGGCAGTGTTGACCCCCAGCAAGAAAGAGCCGATCAGTACAGAACCTGTCCCAACAGCTAATTTTCTGATGGCATAACGCTGTCGTTCATCAAATAACCGATGTTTAGCTTTCATCTCACACTTGCTCCTTTTGATGATAATATAGATATTGTAAACGTATACATCACTATTATAAGGCTTACTAAGCAAAAAGTCAACTGATTATATATTGAATTTCCCAACAAAAAAACATGCCTACTCTATCAAGTGGCATGTCTTCTATCATTGATAACCTCACTTCAGGCGTTCAATCATGACTAAAAAGGGCGGATGATTTTTTTGATTCAGCGGCTGGTAAAGCATAGCGGTAAACACCGTCTGATCTAACTGCTTAACAAAGGCAAGAACACTGTCTTTTTCCATCTCCCCACCCTCGTGACCGTAGTAAATCATTATCGATACTCGACCTCCAACCTCTAGGCGGTCAAGAATTTTTCCCAAAGCACTAATCGTTGTTTCAGGTTGTGTAATCACTGACTTGTCCGCACTAGGTAAATAGCCTAGATTGAAAATAGCTGCCCTCAATCTGGTTACGTATTGGTCAACTTGCTCATGACCTGCATGGATAAGGTGTACGTTGGTCAAACCAAGACTAGCCAAGCGCTCTTGAGTCTTGACTAAGGCTAATTCCTGCACATCAAAGGCATAGACCTGGCCAGCCAAACCAGCCAGAAAAGCAGTATCATTACCATTACCCATAGTAGCGTCAACTGCTACCGCATCCTTATCTAAAACCTCTGCTAAAAATTCATGCGACAGATGAATTGGTCGTTGGATCATTTTTTCCTCCAAATACATTGAACTATCGATTCATTTTACCTTATTTTTAGCTAATCTTCTAGTGGTTTAACAAAAAATCCAAAAACTCCTCAAAACTGTGGCTCTGTAAAAGACTTATCCGCATCAATTGATGGGACCGGGAGCTCTGATGAGGGAATGCCTGTTTGACCAGTGAAGACCAAATCGGTCTGTAAGGACTTAGCAACAGTCAGGGTATCTGCATGGTGATTGCCATAAGGAGTGGCGATGGTGGTGATGTCCTGTTTCAGGAAATCTTCAAGCCTGTTTTTAGCTGTTAGAAGTTCCTACTCTTGGTCTGACAGGCTTAACTGGCTGAGGCGTGGATGACTTTTGGTATGATTTTGGATAGCAAAGCCTGCTTGTTCAAGTTCTAAGAGCTGAGAACTGGTCAAGTACTTGGGCTGGTCAATCCAGTCACTAACAGCAAAAAGCGTAGCCATTTGCCCGTTCTGCGTCAGGATTGGGAAGACACTATCATAAAAATCGCTGGTAATATCATCAAAGGTTAACAAAATCGCCTTTTCAGGAGCAGATTTGCCATCTCGCAAAATAGCCTGATAGTCAGCCAGACTGATCCCGGTTCATCAGGACCTCATCGTGTTTATACAGACCAGCAAAGTTACCACTATAACTCGTTTTCCAGGGCTTGTCTCGACCGCAGAAATGTAGGATGACCGTGTTCTTCATGACCCAGTCCAAATCATGGTCACCGCCACTTTTGAGCTTGTAAAAGGGCAGGTAGCGGGTATCCAGATTGTAAATTTGGTCTGGAATTAGGGCAATCTGATGGCCGTAGAGGGCATTGATGACATCCTGGTCAGGCAGGAAGAGGACGGGACCTTTTCCCTCGATATAAGCTATGATGGCCTCCCGTTTAACGGTTTTTCAGATGGCGGCCAGGTTCATGAGCAAGAGACCTGAATTGACATAGCTGGTGCCCTCATAGTTGCCCAGACGGAGCTTGTTGACGGCTTCGTTGACCACCGAATCCTTGACGTGGCTGGCTGCCGCATACAGTTCTCTCCCAGATCCATGTCATAGAGGGGAGCCAAGTCATTGATGCAGAGCAGGTCGGCATCCAGGTAGAGGATTTTATCCAGGTCAGCTGGCAGGTACTCGTGGGCCAGGAGCCGGTAATAGATGGTTTCAGGGTAGCGGACGGGGAAGTTTTGTGACCGTCCTTATTTGACCTGTTGACCTGTGAAGATGGCTTCCAGTTTGCGGAACCATTTGCTGCCCCGTTTTGGTACAGGTAGGAGCTGTTCGTAGAGGTCCAGCATGTTGAAGCAGCAACGTCCAGCGCTGAATTTTTCCTGCTCCAAATCAACCGTGTAAAAGCTGGCAAATTCCCACTGGGCGGTAGGGCCTGTCAATTTCCGACGGCTCTTGCGTGATGAGGTGGCTCGAACCAGAAAGGCAACGGTTACGCCGTCAATGCCGATGGCGGGCTCTTTAATCAGCTCAAACTTGAGGTCAGGCCAGGTATTGTACATGTTTTGCAAGAAGGCTTCTGCCTCGTCAATGCCTCGAATTAAATCCACAGCCCCGTCATCTTGGAGGACAAAATCCTCGGTATAAAATTCTCTGGCCATGGAGGCGTCACGTTTTTCCATGCCCTTGTAATAGCGTTCTGCCAGCCATAAGGCTTTTTCAGGTGTTAGTTTTTCCATAATTGTTCCTCTTTCTAGTTTCTATAAGTGTCGTGTTGTGATGGTGAAGTTATTTGGCGTCAGGAACGACCATAATCCGCTGGGCTCTGAAGGAGGATATCCAGAGGTCATCTCCAACATAGAGGGCCGTTGTCCCGCCACCGAAGGCTCGAAATGTTGGCAAATCCAAGACCTCTGTTACTGTCATAGTGTCAGGATCCAGCTCCGCAACGGCCGTATCGGATGGGGATACTCCAATATCCGTTCCATTGGTCAAGAGGACCACGGTCAGAATATGGGGGTCCTGACCCGTTACCAACAAGCTCCCATCACTACTGTATCGGATGTTATCTGGCAAGAAAGAGACAGGGACAGTCACGGGCTTGGCCTTGTCATCGACCAGGCTAATCCTAGTGACGGTCTTATCCGAATAACCATTGATAAAGGCCCATTGTTCATCAGGAGAGACGGCGATGCCGTTGTTGCCAGCCAATCGGGCCTGGGGAAGCTCCTGATAACCAGCCTCGGCGGTCCATTTATAGACAGTGCCGGTAGCTTTCCCAGCCAGAAAATCGGTGAAGGTTCCAGCATCAGTCTCTATCATGGGGATGGTCACCAGAAAACCATCTGACAAGGGAGCAACGGAATTGCCCACCATGCCATCAGGTGTCGGTACCGAGCCCTTCCAGCGAATCTGCGGCTTATCACCTGCTATGGACAAGTCAAACACCTCAACGGATTCTCGACCGCCATGATTGACGGCATAGATTTCAAAGCTGGTGTCATCGAGCTGCTTCATAGCGATGCCGTGGGCGGAAAAGAGTTCTGGCTCTTTGATAGTCTCGTAGCCTGCCGCAGGGGCAGCTGAGAAATCAATCTCAGCCTCCTCCCAGGTCATGGTCTTAGCATCAATCAGATAGAGACCGCCCTTTTCCCAGCTCTTGTCTCCCAGGTTGCCGGTCAGGACCCACTGGCTGTCGCCCAGCTGGACCATGTCTTCAGCATTATTGAGGCCTTGAATGGAGGCCAAGCCCTCGGGGTCCTCTGCCTGGTGACCTGTCGAATAGTAAAGGTAGCTGCCTCCAAAACTGATGGCAAGAAGGGCCAGCAGGCTGAGGAGGGTCGCTAGTAGTCGTTTTCTAAATTTCTGTTTTGTCATTCTATCCTCGCTTAACTAGCCGTTTCTTACTGCTTGATAATCTCCACAATCTGTTCCTGGGCTTCTTTGGCTTCAGGGATTGGGAAGATGGCGTAAACGTGATTCATCTTGTCAGCTTGGATATAGTTGTGGTCTATCCCTTGCTGGGTCAGGAGGTTATGGAGTTTTTGGTTGTCTGGCAGGAAAATCTCATGGGTACCGACAAAGATGGAAATCTTACCTAAACCGTCAAAGTCACCGTAAATGGGGCTGACATAAGGGTTGTCCATGTTCGCTCTGCCATTAGCCCAAAGCTCACCATCCCGGTTAAGGCCCCAAGCTGACAACATGGGATCAACTGCCTCGTAGTTTGCAACCTCTGGGTTGTCGGTCGCTACATCCAACCAAGGCGAGAGGAGGATGATGTCCTTTGGTTGCGGGAGCTCGTGGTCGCGGGCGTACATGACAAACCCCAGGCTAAAGCCACCACCAGCCGAGTCGCCCATAAGGGTGATGTTGAGGGGATTAGCCGTTTGGGCAAGGACCTGCTTGTAGAGGGTCTCCATCTTGGGGAAGGCGTCCTCATAGGTGTAGGCAGGCGCCTTGGGGTAGATGGGGAAGACCACCTTGGCATCCAAGGCTTTCGAGAGGTTATCCAGGGCTGAAAAATGCTGAGGGGTCGGTTGTGCCACATAGGCACCACCGTGGATGTAAAAGAGCACCTTTTGGTTGGAGTCTTGCTTGTCGTTCCAGGTGAAGACCTGCATGCCGTCCACCGTGGTTTCCGTCACCTCTTGGGAAAGCTTGGGTTTGGCAAAAGGCTGGTCGCTGATGGCCTGCTGCTCAGCCAGAAAGGCTTCAAATTGCTCTTCTGGCTGCTCCTCTAGCCCCTTCTTGGTGCCATTCAACCAAAAGTAGCATTCCACTACCCAGCTGGCCAGGGACCGTTGTTGGATGAGGCGGGCATAGCCCCATAGCAGAGCTGTGATGGTGAGCAGGATTAGGCCTGCTCGTTTCAGGTGTTTTTTCATGGTTTTTCTCCTTCTTGTGTTTTAGACCTTTTTAGTATAAACTATGAAGTAACTTTATAGTCAAGGAGAAAGTTCCATGAACAGCAAAGAATTTGTCGCCCGTAGCGGTCTGGCCATTTCCACCGTCCGTTATTATGAAAAAGTTGGTCTCCTGCCAGCTCCTGTCCGTGGAGATAACAACTACCGTTCTTATGAAGACAGGCACCTCATCCTTGCCCGCTTTATCAAGGACATGACCCTAAGCGGTTTTTCCCTCAAGGACATCGGGGTCTTTTTAGAGGTCTTGCGACAAAAACAAGACCTGACCGATGTGGCTAAGGCCAACCTCCGTGACCGCTTGGTGGAAATTGACCAGCAGATTGCGCAACTGGGTCAGCTCAAGACCTTCTTGTCTGGTTTACTCGAATCCCAGAGTGAATTAGTTTCCCAACTGGCAGCCTTGCAGGATCAGTTGTAGGCTACTAGCGTTGAACACTTGATGTCAGGGAAAACAAAAACAGCTGTTCCCAAGCTAAAGCTAGTTAAAGGGCAGCTGTTTTATGATTGGTTAGAGAAGCCACATAAACACTATGGTTGGCTGATAAAGTCTAAAATCATCTTGTAAGCAGCCTGAGCTGCTCCTGTTTTATCGTATTTAAGGTTGGACAGGTAGCCATGGGCAGTTAAGCCATAGGTTTCCTTGTCTGTGTGGAAATAAGTGTTCTCTACCCCGAGTTGACTGAGATTATCACTAAAGGCTCTCATATCTTCTGGGAATCCGTCAGCCGTTCCTGCTAGCATGATTGAGCGAGGGTAGTCAGCGGTCAGATTGGGGATGGGATTGTATGACTGGAGCAATTCTTTCTGTTGCCACAAGAGGTTATCATCCAGATAATTTGATATCATCAGGTCCAGTGCCAGATTGCCGCTGGGGATTTGAAAGGGGGCATCATCAATGACCATGGCTTTGACTTGAGAGCTGGTGAGTTTTGGGTCTTGGGTCAAAGGGTAGAGAGCTCGGTAATCAGGGTTTGACAAGATGGCGCCATACTGGCCAACCATGATAGCGCCAGCCGATTGCCCAAAGAAAATCACCTTGTTCATGTTGAGGCCAAGCTCTGTTTGATGGTCCACTAGGTAGTTGACCGCTTCGTTCATCTGTACAATGGGGTCTGGGAAGTGGTAGTCAGGCACTAGAACATAGTTAACATTGACCAGATGGTAACCTTCTTGAACCAGCTGGTCAAAAAGATAGTTGCTATCGTTATTTGCCGCTAAGGGATCACCCATAGCCTTATCGCCACCGAAAAACCCTCCACCATGGAAATAGATAATAGTTGGCCTATCAACACTGGTATCCTCAGACGGATAGGAAATGTCTAAAAACGAGTTGGGGTAGGTGCTGCCATAGTCGATATCATTGCGGTAATAAATCCCATTTTCCTTGACCTGTTGGGAAGGGGGATTGAGCGGTTCTGTCGGATTAATGGCCTTGCCATTCGGATACATCGCTGACTGAATGACGCTAATGACGAGTTGGGGTTTGAGGGCAATAGCTCCCGCTAGGAGGCTAAAAAGTCCAATCAGACTTGCTAGGGTAAGCCCTAAAATCTTCCAGAGTCGTTTTGATTTTTTCTTCTGTGTCATTAGGGATGTCCTTTCTACTTGTTCAATAACTCTAATCCATAGCTCTTCACGTCGCCATTGACGGCATCAGCCATCCAGTCAGCAATGCTTTTATCGTCACTCATGGGTGTGAAAAAGGTTTTATAGTTGATGGTAGTGTGTTGAGTAGCTGTTGTCTTGTCATCTTGACCGTGGTTCCAGACATAGATACCAACGCCGTCAATACGGCTTTGTAGGCTCTCAACCATGGCTTTCAGCTCGGCTTGAAATTGCTGGCTAGTCTCAGGTGTCGGGTCCGCCAGCTGTCCCTTGTCGATATAGTTTTGGTATTGTTGAAGAATGCCGTCACGATAGGAGCTATCAAAGAGAACTTTGACGGTATCGCCTCGCTTATCATGGAGGGCGACCAGGCTATCCAGGACCAGATTGTTAGAGTTCAGGCGGTCGCTGATGTGGTCAGGCGTTTGCCACACCCGTTCGGCAATCCCTTTCCAGTCATCGTGGAGTAGGAGCGAGCTATCAACGGCAACCGTGATGTTTTTTGCGGTTGGAAACTGGTCAATCACATCGTCAGCCAGGAGGGATGTGGCAAAGCCACCAGCTGAAAATCCTGTGACCAGAAGGGTGTCAGGATTGCCCATATAGGTTTTGGCTTCAGCCATCAGGGTCATCAGGTTCTGGTAACCCTTGTGGTGGAGGATTTTTTGTTGGCCGTTTTTGTCGGTGTAGGCAAATTCGCCTGTTCCAGAATGAAAATCACCGGTACTGTAAGGCAGGGCTAAGATGGTCCAATCCTTAAAAGGATTGTCTTCCTGGGAACTGCCAATCCCCCAGGTAGCGACAAAATCTTGGTGCTTGGTTGAGGTGGCGTAGAAGGCCTTACCAGCTGCAGCTGTTTCAGCATTGATACTGGCACCACCGCCAAAGAAATAGACCATGACCTTGTTTTTGTCCTTGCCAATCCTCAGTAAACCGTGAGCTGGTTGACCGGTCGAATCAACCACTCCATCAGGACTGAGGCGGTACCATTTCCCCACATCAGGAGTTTCTTGTCTGAGTTCAGGTGCCGACCAGCCAAAGGTCTGTTTGTAGGCGGCGAAACCAATTAAACCAAGGCTAGCTAGGATAACTGTAAAAACTTTAAAAAATTTTTTCTTGTAGAAAGGTTGTTTTGTCACGATTATCTCCTCTTGTGGTATAATTTCAGAAACAAGTGTTTCTGTTTTGCTAGTATAGCAGATGACGGGGTGGAAAACTAGTACTAGCTCTGCTATTGCTCCAAAAGGAAACAAAAGGGAGGAAGTGTTTCGCATGGACAAGGTTAAGCGGCAGGAATCGCTGTTTGTGGAGAGTGTGATTGGAGCGATGTGGGACTTGCTGGCGGTCAAGCCTTTTGGGAAGATTAGCGTATCCGAACTGGTGGCACGGGCTGGTGTGGGGCGAGTGACCTTTTACCGTAATTTTACCAGTAAGGAGGAGGTGCTGGTCCGCTCCCTTCGTCATGAGATGCAGGCTTGGCTGGAGAGACGGGAGATGGATTTGTCGGATTGGTCGGATGCCCATTTGATGCTGGCCCTGCGGCAGTTTTTCGATTTTTTTTACGGGCAGCAGGAGCCGATTCGCTTGCTCATGGCCAATCGCTTGGACTATCTGTTGGAAGAAGAATTAAATCGGTATTTTCAAGAACGGCTAGGGCATCTGACGGATGATTTTCACCTGCAATTTATTGTCGGTGGCTTTTTCAGGGTCCTACGGACCTGGGTGGCCAAGGGCTGTCAGGAGAGTCCTGATGAGATTATGGCATTACTGAAAAATGGATAAGGTTACAGATTTAAAAAGACGAGCAACACCGCCCGTCTTTTATTCTCTTTTTCTACTAATCCGCCAAAACTATTTCTAAAAAGGTTAAATGCTTGGCATAGGCCTCTTGAGCGTAAGGGTTTTTAATGTCCAGTTCAAAGATGTGGTGGAGTTCAACGTCTTTTTTGTCGTAAAACTGGCTCTCAACCCTCACTCCAAGGGCTTTCAAGCGGTCAACCAGCGCCAGATTGGCAGTGGTGAAACTGCCTGTGTTGCCATCGCTGATAAAGCTGGCTGGAAAGTTGGCATCCACATGCTTGACGATTGAGGCTTCTTCGGCAATAGCTGCCTGCTCCACATCCAGTACTTGGAAGTAGGAACGGGCAAGTGGTTGAATGAACCAATCCAGAACAGGATCCCCCATCCGCATGCCTAGCTGGATATCCGACCACGCGCTAACGCCGATATAGGCTTTGGGAATGATCTGAGTTTTGGGCATAAAGCCAATGGCTTTGGCATAGTCTTTATTCGTCAAGACAAGGGCTAACTGTCCTGCCAGTTGCCCACCAGCCGAATCGCCTGACAAGATGATGCTATTGGGATCAATACCGTAGGTGGTCGCCTGTGCGACGACATCAGCCAGTGCTTGGTCGACTTGTGTGAGGCCGTCAGGGTAGCGAGCAGCGGGTGAGAGCTGGTAGTTGATATTGACAACGTTGTAGCCATCCTTGACATAGCGAAAGAGGTAATTCTCACGATTCCACTTGTCTCCAGCAGCGTAGCCGCCACCGTGGATGTAGACCAGCGTTCCCTTAGCTTGTGGTGTGGTGTAGATGTCCATGGTGTTGTTGGGCAGATGAGATGGATAAGTTAGGTTGTAGTAGTTGATTCTGCCTTCTGATATCTCTTCGGTGCGCTGGAGGTTGGCTTCTCTTGGGGGTGTTTTTTCGCTGAACAATAGCGGAGCTTGGCGGGTCATGACGTCTGGGTTGATGACATTGTAGGTTAAAAAGAGGTGACCAACTACAAGACCTAGTAGAGCAAGGCTAGCTAAACCACGTCTGACCTTGCTCCAAACGGTCTGAGGAGCTCTGCCATTTTTCAAAAGATGAGAGAGGATAAGGCTCAGGCCTGTCACGCCTGTCAGGGTCGCTGCCAGCATGGCGAGAGAGTAGCGGTCGCTCCACCAACCGATGACTAGAGCAAAAGAACTTGCTAGGCTGAATCCTTTTTGCCAGAGGGCTTGGCTATGCAGGTAGCGGTAGGTGAGGAGGGCTAGCAGGATTGGAACGATAGTCGCAGGCTGGTGGAAGAGGACATACAGCCCCAGGCTGAGGGTGAGGATGAGGATGTCGATGAGGTAAAGAGGGTTCATAAGAGCGTCCTTTCTGGTTTTGACTGTACAAGTGTACCACCGATATGGTAGAATAACAAGAAAAAGCCTTTCGGCTAAGACAAATCAAAGGAGATGTGCCATCGTGACCAAGACGCTAGACTACCTCCGCCGCTCTAATGAAGAAAACCACCAGCTGACCAAGGAAGCCATCGAGACAGCTCTGCTGCTTCTCTTGGAGCAGAAATCGCTCAAGAAAATTGCCATCACCGAATTGGTCGAGCGGGCTGGGGTGGCAAGAAATTCCTTTTACCGTAACTACAGTAGCAAAGAAGATGTCCTGCGGGTCATGCTCAAGGAGCGTTTTGCTCAGTTAGCCAGTACCAATGTCGCTAGGTTTCAGGAGAATAGGCAAGCAGGACTGTTAGGGCTTTTTCAGTTTATAGCGGCGGATTTTCGCTTTTATCGCTTGCTCTTGGCAGAAGGGCTCCGCGAGCTACTGGAGGAAGAAGCCTACCGCTATCAGCCTATGGCCTTTGAAGAGCCTGACCAGCAGACCTACTACCGCAATCGCTTTGTGGCAGCAGGCATCACACGGGTTATTTGTGATTGGCTAGGTGAGAAAAATCCCCAGTCGCCTGAAGAAATGGCAGAGCAACTTAACCGGCTCTTTGAATAAAAAACACTGACTTTGCTGATTTAACTTAACCTTCAGTTACTACAAAGTGTCATCGACTGTCTCAACAGCTACGTCTTTTGTTATGTCAGTTGCCCCAATTCAATCACCTCATTTGCAAGTTTACAAAAAGGTAGACGCTACTTTGTACGCTATGTTTGACAACTTAACAGGGCGGTTAGCTGGCGCGGACGTTGTCTCTCACTTTACCTTAACTTTTGGGGATATATAAAAGAAGCTGGGGAACACCTATGTTTCCCCAGCTTTTTAATGCCATTAGTACAGTCCAGGTGCCTGACCTAGCTCTGCTTGTAGTTGCCAGATATTCTTTTCAACCTCACCTTGGGCATCTGCAAAGAGACCGTTTGATGGGTCATCGCCTTCTTCGTCAGTGACGTCCAAGCCAACTTGAAAAAGATTTGCTAATTGACTATAAACAGCAATCAAACGCTCTATATGATCTTGGACAGAACGGTTATAGTCTCCTTTGACCTCAACAAGAGTTGTCACATCTAGGAATTCTCCCAAGGTTGAATAAGGAGAGCCACCTAATGTAATCAAACGCTCGCTCAGTTCATCTAAGTGCTCACTGATCGCGTCAATTAAAGTATCCATGAATGGATGTAAATGCAAAAAGCCTCTTCCTCTCATGTACCAGTGAATTTGGTGAATGATTGTTCGGGCAACTACTAAGTCAGCAACCGCCTGATTCAAAACGGCTTTTGTTTTAGGACGTCTTCCTGATTCTGTTTGACTGAGTTGCTCAACACGCTCCGCCAATTCTTTAACCGATAAAATTGTCATAATCGTTCTCCTTCTCCTCCTTATTTATAATCATTATTGATTACACTAACTATTATACACTTTTAAAGTTAGTTGTCAAGAATTTATCCTGTCAAAAAACGAATAAAAAGATATGAAAGTACATCATATCTTTTTTATAGTCATCGGCTTACTCCTGCTTATTCAACTGGCAACTGGGCAAGTGTCCTATGCTGAAGGTTATTTGTTGCTTTGGGGATCTATTTTGGCTCTATACGATCTAACTAGTCAGTCCTATCCACTATGGATCTGGCTAGCAGGCACTGCTGTCATCCTGCCCTTTACTGGAGTGAATACAACCAGTCTCATCCTGTTTTGCTTGGCTATTTTAGCAGAAATCAAAGATATCAAGATTGGCTCCGGTGATTTTTTCTACCTCAGTACCCTAGCACTTGTCCTGTCGACCAGTGATATTCTCTGGATTATCCAATTGGCATCTTTGATGGGGATAATGGCCGTTTGGGCATCGAAACAGGGTAAGCAGCCCATTGCCTTTGTCCCTTTTCTACTACTGGGACAGTTTATCTTGCTGCAATTAAATCAACTTATTTGATGAGTTGAGCTTCTTTTTTGAGCTGTTCTGGTATGGTTATGCCAAGCTCCGTGGCAACCGTTTCATTGATAATTGGTGTGCCCTGGTCGAATACCTCGACAGGCAACTGAGCAACCTGCTCTCCTTGTAAGAGTTTGGCTGCCATTTTCCCTGTCGCTACACCGAGCTCATACTGGTTGATGAAAACAGAGGCAAGACCGCCTTCAGCCACCATCGTGTCAACACTGGTATAAATCGGTGTTTTCGCTTCCTTGGCTGCTTGGACAACTGTTGTGAAAGCACTGGCAACAGTATTGTCAAGCGGAAGGAAAATCGCATCCACCTTCTCTATCATCACATGGGTCATGGAGGTGATGTCATTGCTTGAAGCTACAGCATATTCGATAACATCATAACCCTTGGCTTGAGCTAATGTCTTAAATTCCTCAACCTGAGACTTAGAGTTATCCTCGCTGCTAGAATAAAGGACACCCACCGTTTTGACCCCCGGTGTCAAGGTTGCCATCAATTCCAACTGGTCAGCGATTGGTGTTTTATCAGACACACCCGTGATATTGCCATCTGGTGCAGTCAAATCCCTCACCAACTTTGCACCAACAGGGTCTGTCACAGCTCCCATCACAATTGGAATATCCTTAGTTGCTGATGCCAAGCCTTGTGCAGCGGGTGTAGCAATACCGATTAACACCTGATTTTTATTATTGACTAGGGTCTGACTCATGGTTTGAACCTTGCTCTGGTCAGCTTCACTGTTAAGAAAATCAATTTGCAAGTTACTACCTTCTGTGTAACCAGACTCTTTTAGGCCAGCCTTGATGCCACGGTAAATGTCATCCAATGCTTCATGGGTGACAAATTGCAAGACCCCTACCTTGACCTTGTCTGTTTGATGCTTCTCAGACGACGGGCGGATCAACTGACTGCCCACAGCTAGAATAACAAGAGCCAAAAGCCCTCCAAAAATAAATGCTAAGCGTTTGTTTTTCATGATTGTCTCCTTTTATAGTGATGAATTATTGAGGTAGTCTGCGATGGCGGCAACATCCTTATCCCCACGACCAGATAGGTTGACAAGAATGGTGTGCTCTGAGCTGAGTGTTGGTGCCAAACGAAATGCGCCAGCTAGAGCATGGGAGCTCTCAATAGCAGGTAAGATCCCTTCTGTTCGAGATAAAAGCAAGAGAGCCTTTACCGCTTCATCGTCGGTTGCTGATTCATAAGATACACGACCAATTTCCTTTAGGTAAGCATGTTCTGGTCCAACACCTGGATAATCTAAGCCTGCTGAAATAGAGTAAACAGGCGAGACTGAACCGTCTTCTTCAAACAACGAGATTGTCTTCATGCCGTCAACAATTCCTACACGACCTTTAGTCATTGTTGCAGCGTGATCTGAGGTATCTAAGCCGCGACCTGCCGCTTCTACCCCAACAAGTTGTACCGTTTGATCTGACAAGTAGGCAGAAAAGGCACCGATGGCATTTGAACCACCCCCAACACAAGCAAAAACGTAGTCTGGTAACCGCGCCTCTTTTTCAAGAAATTGCTGGCGTGATTCAAGAGAAATGACTTTTTGAAACTCATGTACAATACTTGGATAAGGGTGAGGACCTACTGCTGATCCTAGGACATAGAAGGCATCAAGGTCAGCCATCCATGCACCAAAAGCGGCATCAACCGCATCTTTCAGCGTCTGTGTTCCAGTTTCCACAGCATGTACTGTCGCCCCCATCATCTCCATCCGAAACACATTAAGACGTTGCCGACGGACATCCTCTGCTCCCATGTAGATATCGCAAGCCATTCCAAATTTTGCCGCTGCCGCTGCAGTGGCTACACCGTGCTGACCAGCTCCTGTTTCTGCAATCACACGTGTTTTACCCATCCGCTTGGCCAGCAATAGTTGCCCAAGCACATTATTTAATTTATGAGAACCTAGGTGATTTAAATCTTCACGCTTCAAATAAATTTTTGCACCACCAAAATGTGTCGTTAAACTGTCCGCATAATAAAGCGGGGTCTCACGTCCTGAATAATCTTTTAGGTAGCTCTGATAGTCTGCTAAAAAATCTGGATCATTTTTATAACGGTTAAAAACCTGTTCTAACTCATCCAATAAGACCTGAATAGGCTCTGGTACAAAAGAGCCGCCAAATTGTCCAAAGTAACCTGTTGTCATCTTTTTTCTCTCCTTTTGCATCGATTTAACCAAACGGTACCTTTTTTAGTCAAATCTTAGTTTTTCCAATAACGCAATAGCCCTCACGCAAATTCATTGCGTGAGGGCGTTAAATCAGCTTTAACACGGTGCCACCTCAGTTGAAGACTTTTGTATAGCAAAAAAGCTATGGCGTCATCATCTCAATCTCCTCTAACAAGGAGTTGCACGGTAAGGGGTGCACACCGAATTCACATTGTTTAGAATTCTAATAAAACCTCAGCCCATTTCATCCCTGCCTACTACTGACTCGCAATAACCGTCAGCTCCCTGAAAGTAGTGATAGAGAGTACTTCTTCTGATTGATAATTAGTTTATCATACTTTGAAAAGGCTGTCAATAGCAAATATTATTTTTTATTTGGTCTGTCATACAGCCAAATCAGCATAATAAAAGAGGGCAGGAGAGAGTTCCACGATGGTTTAATTTCCAACACGTTTCATCAGTTGCACCAAAGCATAGCCAAGTGCCATACCAACTAAACTTTGTAGGCTGTTGCCAACAACTGTTGTCAGTGCCGTTCCCACGTTGGTCATCACCGTTTCAGCGATAAAATAAGTAGCGACCATCACAAGGACAGATAAAATCAGACCAAGTAGGCGTTTCTTGCCTGTCCATCCAGCCAGATAGCCTTGTGCCCCGTGTGCAACCAAACTGACTAGCATGTACTGGGGATAGCCTGAGAGGAGGTCAATCAGAAAACCAGCCAGAGCACCGACAGTGGCCCCTTCTTTCTTGCCCAAATAAAAGGCTGCAAAGTAAATCCCCACATCAAGAAGGGTGAAGAACCCCAGTGCCATGCTGAACTGAAAGACTTTACCCAGAACAAGGGTCAAGGCAGTGATAATGGCAAGCAGGGTCAAGGTTTTGATCTTAGTTTTTGTCATATTGAATCACTCCGTAATCATCAGATTGTTGAATAGCCTTGTGGACAAAGGCCTTGGCGGCACGAACCGCTTCAAGAGGTGACTGACCAGCCACCAGTTGACTAGCGATACTAGACGCAAAGGTACAGCCCGCACCGATATTATTGCTCTCAAGTACAGGACTCTCAAGCACCGTCAGGGTCTCGCCGTCATAAAAAACATCACTGGCGCATTCCTTGCTCAGACGGTTACCGCCTTTTATCACCACATATTTCGCCCCCAAAGCGTGAAGCGTCTTAGCGGCCTCCTGCATGTCTTCTAGGTTCTTGATCGATTTTCGGGTCAATAGCTCAGCTTCTACCAGATTTGGGGTGATGATGGTGACATAGGGGAAAAACTTTAGCAGTTCATCCCGCAGAGCAGAGACCTCAACATCGTGGGTTTCCTTGCAGACAAGCACTGGATCTAGCACCACTGGAATATCTTGATGAGCTTTGACAAACTCAAGTGCCTGCTCAGCTATTGTCACATTAGGTAAAAGCCCTAGTTTTATGGCCGAAAAAGGAACAGTGGACAGGCTCTTGAGTTGATGAGCAAAGACCTGCTCGTCAGTCGCAAAAACCTCAAAGCCTTCATCCGTCAGGGCGGTCAGGCAGGTCACCGCCACAAAACCGTGGTAGCCATGAACCGTGTAGGTTGTCAAGTCAGCATAGAGACCGCCCCCACTAAAGATGTCATTGCCCGAGAGGGCGAGAATGTACGTCGTCGTCATAAGAAATCTCCTTTAAATAGAGACCACCAGGACCAGCTGTCGGACCAGCCAACTGGCGATTTTTGCTATCGAGAACGGTCTTTATCTGGCTAATAGGAAAGCGACCGTTCCCGATCTTAAGCAGTGTACCAACCATGTTACGGACCTGCTTGTAGAGAAAGCCATTACCAGTAAAGGTAAAGGTATAGAGGTGCTTAGTTGCATCATAGGTCACGCTAGCTGCCGTGATGGTTCTGACCTTATTAGCCACACTGGTTCCACTAGCGGTAAAACCAGTAAAATCATGGGTGCCGATTAAATCCTTGATGGCTTCCTGCATAGGAACTAGCTCGACTGGATAAGGATAGGCTGTTGTCAAATGTCTCAACATAGGATTCTTGGGGCGACCAACATCGACCAAAAACTCATAGGTCTTATGATGCTTGGCATAGCGGCAGTGAAAGTCGTCCGCCACCTGCTCAACCCTGACCACAGCGATATCCTCAGGAGACTGGGTGTCCAGCGCAAAGCGAAGCTTTTCTACCTCCCGTGCCTCAGGCAGGTCAAAATGGATGACCTGACCGTAAGCGTGGACACCAGCATCCGTGCGACCAGCCCCATGGACAGTCACGGGTTGACCACTATTGAGCTTGGTCAAGGTCTTCTCTAGTTCCTCTTGAACACTTCTCGCTTGTGGCTGGCGTTGAAACCCCGAAAAATGCGTTCCATCATAAGCAATGGTTACCTTGTATCGTGTCATGGGTAACATTATAGCACGGCAAGCTATGATTTTCAACGTCAGAATAAGATTTCTTAAGAAAAGTTGCTTGAACATCTGAATAAAAAACTAGACTGGCTCATGGCCAATCTAGTTTTTTTAGCTTATGTGACTTTAAGTCCGTCACGCTCCGAAGGTGCGTGACCAATAAACCACCCGTTAGACGGGTGGTTATGATTGTTTATCCAATAGCGGAGCATCTTATCACCGTCATCTGGGTCTATACGAGTGTCTTCGTAGACACCACCATTGGCAAGAGTGGTTTTTTGAGAGCCGATATTCCAGTCGGCTACGGTGACAAGGACGCGGTCAATCCCCAGTTGTTTTGCCTCTAGCAAAGCCAGTCGCAGTTGCTCTGTCGCGTAGCCTTTACGCCGTTCACTTGGTCGGATGGAGTAGCCGATATGACCAGCGATATTGATGAGGAAGTCTTGATTGAGATTGTGGCGGATATTGCAGATACCAACCATGACTTGGTCACTTTCGCGAATACAGAGAAAGGTAGACGACGGGGAACGCCCTTCTTGACAGGTTTCGTAGGAGGAGGCACGATGGATGTGTTCAAACCAGTCATTCAGGTTATCCATCTCCTGCAAGCGTGCGCCACCGTAGAGATGCTCATCTTGAAATTCCTTTTTATAGGCTAAGATGTCGTCTTTAAAATCCATGCTCGGTGTTACTAATCGTAATATTGACATGCCCACCCTCCTATATTTATTTTGATAACAGTGTAGCAGAAAGAATAGGGGAATTCAAGTTTGGCTATCCATACAGTTTTACCAATTTTATATCAAAAAAGACTGGAAAAGAAATTTTTGACTTGACAGGTGAGTAATTACTCACTATAATGGGTTTTGTTTAAAAGTGAGTAATCACTCACCTATATATTGAAAGAAGGAAATCATTATGGATAAACTGATCGATTTAAAAAATCTGAAGAAGGCTTTTACTTCACAGGTTGTTTTAAATGGTATCACACTCTCTGTGAATAAGGGGGAAATCATCGGTCTCATCGGACCATCTGGTGCTGGGAAATCTACGATGATTAAAACCATGCTAGGGATGGAGAAGGCGGACAGTGGTCAAGCCTTGATTCTGAATAAGGAGATGCCTCACCGCCATATCCTTGGGGAAATTGGATATATGGCACAATCGGATGCGCTTTATGAAAGCCTTAGTGGTCTTGAAAATCTTGAGTTTTATGGTCAAATGAAAGGGATTAAAAAAATAGATTTAAATTTGCAAATCCATCATTTGGCACGCGTTGTGGATCTTGAAGAGCATCTAGATAAACAGGTTAGAGGTTACTCTGGTGGGATGAAACGTCGTTTATCGTTGGCTATTGCTTTATTGGGAAATCCTGAATTACTCATTTTGGATGAACCGACAGTCGGAATTGATCCGTCCCTTCGTAGAAAAGTCTGGTCAGAACTCAACCGTATTCGAAAAGAAGGTCGCTCTATTTTCATTACCACACACGTGATGGATGAGGCTGAGCTGACTGATAAAGTTGCGCTTTTATTGCACGGAGATGTGATTGCATTTGATACTCCAGAGGTTCTTAAGGAGCAATATGGTGTCAACACGATTGAAGAAGTCTTTTTGAAGGCAGAGGATGAGGAGGAAAACGAATGCGTACACTAGCCATTACAAAAAAAGTCATTAAAGAATTATTGCGTGATAAACGAACTCTGGTGCTGATGTTCGTTGCACCCATCTTTATCATGTGGTTGATGAATACTATGTTTTCAGCAAGTAGTACAACGAATGTAACCCTAGCTACAGTTGACGTTTCAGAAAGTCTGGTATCTACAATGGAAGATATGGATCATGTCAAGGTGAAAGAGTACCACAGTGAAAAAAAAGCAACAGAAGCTTTAGAAAATCAGAAGGTTGATGGTGTCATTGTTGCAGTGGATGCTCAAAATTATTCGGTAACCTACGCAAACACCGATGCAAGTAAGACAACCATCACAAAGCAAGCTTTTCAGGCGGCGCTCAGTTCATCTGCGGTAGAGCAATTAAAAATAGCGATAGGGACGATTGTCAAGGCAAATCCTAAATTGGCACAATCTATGCCTGAGGACCGTGGGAAAGTGACGATTATAGAGCATTACAACTACGGAAATGAAGATACAGGCTTCTTTTCAAAAATGTTACCCATCTTGATGGGATTCATTGTGTTCTTCTTTGTCTTTTTGATTTCAGGAATGGCTCTTCTTAAAGAGCGGACAACTGGGACATTAGATCGACTACTAGCAACACCAGTTCGTCGTAGCGAGATTGTGTTCGGCTATATGCTTTCATACGGTCTATTGGCGACTGTGCAGACACTTGTCATTGTCTTTTCGACCATTTGGCTGATGAATTTAGAGGTTGTGGGGAATATTGCTAATGTTGTCTTGGTGAATTTTGTGATGGCACTGGTGGCTTTAGCATTTGGTATTCTGATGTCTACATTGGCCAAGTCTGAGTTTCAAATGATGCAATTTATTCCACTTATTATTATGCCTCAGTTATTCTTTTCAGGGATTATTCCCTTAGATTCCATGGCAGACTGGGTTCAGTATATTGGAAAAGTTCTGCCCTTATCCTATGCAGGTGATGCTTTGACCAGAGTTATTTTGTATGGGCAAGGGATAAATCATATTGCTTTTGACATTTTGATTTTATTGGTCTTCTTAGCAATTCTTACAGTTGCAAATATTATTGGCTTAAAACGTTATCGTAAGGTATAATAACAGTATGCAAGCAAGAACATTTCAAACTTATCAGGAACAATTAGAGAATTTAGCAATGCCAGCAGGGAAACGTAAAGTGATGTTAGCAGCAATAAGATTGTTTTCTGAACAGAGTTTTTATGCGACTTCTACGGCACAAATTGCTTCAGAAGCTCAGGTCAGTCAAGCTACTATTTTTAAGTATTTCAAAACCAAGGATGATTTATTATTAGGTGTTTGTGAGCCATTGGTTGATCTTGTTGGTAAGCCGTTTTTAGAACATCTTAAAGAATGTCCCGATACTGCTAGTATGGTACATTTCCTTGTTCAAGACCGTTTTGCGTTTGTAACAGCAAATAGTGATCTGATTAAAATTATTTTTCAAGAAGTGCAGACATCCTCTCAAATTCGCCAGCAACTTTTCTTAAATTTTCAACCTTTGTTACCAGAATTGATTGGTCTTTTTAAAGAAATACTACAAAAAGATGGTTACTTGATAAAAGATATCAAAGATGATGCACTGTTGAGAAATATTCTATCTCCATTGGTCATTTATGTTTTGCAACGCTATTTTTTAGGAATCGCTACTGATAATGAGGCAGATGATTTGAAGTTCATTGAGTTACAAATCATGAAACTGCTAACTAAATAAAACCAGTTCAATGAACTGGTTTTATTTATCGTTTTATGTGACTTTAAGTCCGTCACGCTCCGAAGGTGCGTGACCAATAAACCACCCGCTATGCGGGTGCGCATCGAAGGTTATACCAAAAAAACTCCAAACGCGATACAATAAAGGTGTTCAAGCCTATTGTANAGCGAAAGGAGAAAAATATGGCNCAAAANGCACATNGTTTATCACANACAAAGTGGTNNTGTAANTANCACANTGTNTTCNCCCCTAAGTATANACGAAAAATNATNTATAATCAATATCGAAGTAGTCTTGGAGAGATATTTCGACGATTGTGTAGTTATAAAGGTGTTGAAATTATCGAAGGTCATCTGATGCCAGACCATGTTCACATGTTAGTCAGTATTCCTCCAAGGTTAAGTGTATCAAGTTTTATGGGCTATTTAAAAGGCAAGAGTGCTCTTATGATGTTTGATAAACACGCCAATCTCAAATATAAATTTGGCAATCGCCATTTTTGGGCAGAGGGATATTATGTAAGCACAGTAGGACTTAACGAAGCCACGATTAAAAAATATATACAGGAGCAAAGAAATTATCCAGTGGATGATTTCTTCATGAGCTTAGAAATAAGAAGGCAAATTAACATGACATCGCACTTGATAAATTGAGTGTGAAAGAATACGAAGATCCCTTTAGGGATAGTGGCAAGTAATACTAACGCCTCTTTAAGAGGCGAGTGACGAGTCAAAAGCGGTTAGGCTTGAACAAAGTGAAAGCCAGCGTCTTTAGGCGCTGGCTGGTGATATGGGCTTATAGCCCCTGTTCAAACCACCCGTTAGATGGGTGGTTATGATTATCTAGCTCGTCTTCTCAGTCCGGCTAAGCCTAGGGCTGATAGGAGGGCTGTTGCGCCGACAACGGCTAGAGCTGTGTGGGCATCTCCTGTTGCAGGGAGTACATTCTTACCTGCTGTCGCTGAGGCTGGTGCTGTAGCTGCAGGACCTGTAGCTGGTCGGCTTGTCGCTTTAACAAGTTTAGCAACTTCTGCCTTGATGGCTTCGAGTTCAGCCTCGGTTTCTGCAAATGCCACCTTGACAGCCAATTCGCCTTTTTGCTCGTCAGTCAAGTTTGAAGCATTGATTTCTTTAAGCAAATCAGTCACCAACTTAGCCTTGTCCACAGGTTTATTTGGTGTATCACCAGTGTCTGGTATGTTACCTTGGTTAATGCCTGGGTTACCAGGATTTGAGGTGTCCCCACCTTGACCAGGGGTTGGAACATGGTCTGGGTCTGGATTTGGAGTCGGTTCTGGATCTGGAACCGGTGTTGATTGTGGCTCATAAACAATACCATACTCACTGAAGTGCTCTGCGGTGAATTTGGCATAGCGCTTGCCATCACGAGTCACTGTTGTGAATGACAGGCTTTGGCTCTGGTCACTATT
>NZ_KB904156.1:0-147153 GCF_000380025.1 Streptococcus entericus DSM 14446 | reverse complement strand
GTAAACCACTTGAGCGACATCTTTGCCGTCATCAATCGGCAGGTAAACGTCAACCGGAGCAGTTGGCTTGGTGACATTACCATCCTTGTCGACCAGCTCGATATCAAAGAGGTCGTAGTCGGTACCTTTGAGGATGGCTGGCGTTTCAGGGTTGTTGGTTTCTTTGTGGAAGACCACTCTCAAGCCTGCCACCTTGGTATCCGCTGATTGAACCTCTGCGATGATCCCTGAGTCAATATTCTTGATTTGACGAGATGATTGCGTGGTGTCAGGTTTGGTTGTGTTGACACCTTGGTTAGTATCGGTGTTACCACCTGTGTTGGTATCGGTGTTGACACCTTCGTCAGTATCTACATCGCCTGGCTGACTATTAGAATCTGAACTGCCTTGGCTACCACCATTATCTTGGTCATCACCTGAAGTTGAGTTGGTACCAGTTGAATCACCTGGTGTGCTTGGATTTTGACCTGTATCGCCTGATTGATTACCAGAGTCTGAATCGCCTGGGTCTGCACCGGTATCACCACTTTGGTCGGAACTTCCGTCATCGGACTGGTCATCAAAATTTGAGTCATCTTGCCCATCACCATTATTTTGGTCATCGCCTGGAATTGGGTTGGTATCAGTTGAATCGCCTGGTGTGCCTGGATTTTGACCTGCGCCGCCTGACTGATTGTCAGAATCTGAATCGCCCTGATTTACGTCAGTGTTGCCACCTTCATTGGTATCGGTGTTATCACCTTGGTCAGCGTCCGCAGTATCACCTTCGTTGGTATCCGTGTTACCACCTTGGTCGGAACTTGCATCATCTGGCTGGTTATCAGTATTTGAGCCATCTTGGCTACCACCATTATCCTGGTCATCATCTGGGGTTGTATTTGCATCAGTTGAATCGCCTGGTGTGCCTGGATTTTGACCTGCATCACCGGACTGATTGCCAGAATTTGACCCATCCTGGCTACCCCCATCAATCGGTGCATGTTCTACCATGACCGAACGGGCTAAGAGAGCCACTGCTGTTCCGCTTGCTTCATCAGTCTGATAAGTCACCACCCGAACAAGACCTGCTACTTGTTGTGGTGGTAACGTTAGCCGAACAATACCCGTTGCTTCATGTTCAAGACGACTTGTTCCGCTCACTACAATACCATCAGCTGCTTGTTGAATCCGTATTGGTTCTGCTTGCTCTGGCAATAAAACCTCAACAGTCGTCCACTCTCCAGTAGGCAATGTCACATCAAAATAAGTCGCTTGAGCACCAATATCTTCTAAAGTGGCTGGGTAAGATTGCTCCAGCGGCGCCTTCAAGATGACAAATTTATCTAAGGAAATCTTATGACGACTGTTGTTGATTGATTCTGGTACAACTGTCAGTGCTATCGTATGCTCGCCGTCTGATAAGTTTCTGTACTCGCCGATTAGCACACTTTTTTCGGTGTCGCCAGACGCTTTGTTAAATAGCAGAGGCGCAACAGCTTGACCATCTATGGTCACCGTCGCTTTCCCAAGGGCCGTTGATTTCAGACCAAAAATCTGAATTCCTGTGCCTGTAAAGGTCAGAGTAGCAGTGCGGTCTGCTTCTGAACGTTGGCTACCCGTGATGTCAGCGTATTTCTCCGTGCCACCATAAAGAGCATTATCAGACCAGTTACCAAAGGCAGAACCGTAAGCAACTCTCGGATCTCTATCGTCTAAGACTTCAGAACTTCCGGAATTCTCCGTCAACACACGGAAATAGTCTAGAGAAATCTTATTCCGCTCATTTGTACGTGTAGCAGGTCTGTTATCAATGACCAGTTTCAACTCATGCGCACCATCTGTTAGACCGTCAATTTGCCCAATAAGAACACCCTTTTGAACACCGCTCGTTCCATAGAAATCCAGCTCTCCACGAGCTTCGTTATCAACGTAGACCAGAGCCTTACCAAGTCCACTGTGTTTCAACCCATAGACTTGGATACCAGTGCCAACAAATGGGACGATGACTGTCCGGTCAGCCTCTGACACCTGACGACCTGTCAAATCCCCAAATTTTTCCGTACCGCCGTAAAGGCTATTGTCCGCCCAGTTGCCAAAAATGGCCCCGTAGCGTATGCTGCTGTCTCGATCATCCAAAATAAGTTTGACATCGGCGATATTAGCTGGATCAGACCAAGCTGTGCTCAAGGTATCTGATAAAACAGCTTGTACACGATAAGCATAATGATGACTTGGCAAAACTCTTGTATCACGATAAGTCGGATCAACCGTAGTAAATGTTCTTGTATCAGCTACCCGACCCGCTTCATCTCTTGCCACACGTTCTATACGATAATAGCTAGCCTTATCAACAGGTGAAAAAGTCAACTCAGCCTGACCTTCACCAGTTCTCTCCGCCCGCAAGTCAGTGATACGTCCCAAAACATCACGGATGAACACCACATCACCTGCTGTTGTCTCGATTTCAATGCGATCCGCCTGAACACGTCGGAAACTTGCTGGCAGACCATTGATGGTCACTGTGGCCGTTTCGATACGTGGGTAATCAATCTGAAGTTTACCCCCTGATTTTGCTTGTAAGGTCAAGTGGGTTAGGTTTTTCTCCTGCCAGGCCATGGCTACCTCAACATTGCCACGCGCCACTAAACCTGAAACTTGTCCTGTTTTCCAAGCATCTGGAAGAGCTGCTAATGGGGCAATATAGCCTGTGTGAGATTGCAACAGCATTTCTGTAATACCTGATGTCGCACCAAAATTGCCATCAATTTGGAATGGCGTATGAGTGTCCCATAGATTAGTAAGGGTTGAGCCACGCAATTGCTCTGCCAATAAGCGATGCGCACGGTTACCATCTAACAAACGTGCCCAGAGGTTAATCTTATTGGCTTTCGACCAGCCCGTTCCTCCGTCACCACGCGCGTTCAGAGTTGCTTTTGCAGCCTCAAGATAGTCTGGTTGGTCCTTGCTAAACAGGGTACCTGGGAACAAACCAACAAGCTCTGACACATGACGGTGGTTGGCCTGAACCCCCTCTCCTGTAAAGGCAGGTGTGTCTTCTTCGTACCATTCCTTGATACGACCTGCCTTATTGATATGAAGAGGTTTCAGCTTATCAAATTTGACTTTAATCTCCTTGACAAATTCGGCATCCTTACCTAAAATCTCAGCAGCCTCCATGTAATCATGGAAGAGTTGCCAAACCAATGATTGGTCAAAGGTATTGCCGATAGAAATGCTGCCGTGCTCAGGTGAATAAGATGGCGATGACACATAACGATCGCTAGCCTGATCATAGTGAAGAAAACTATTCCAGAACTTGGCCGTCTCTTTGAGCATTGGATAGATTTTCCGCTCCAGATAGTCTTTATCCTGCGTGAATTTATAGTAATCATAAACATTCTGCATAATCCACGCATTTGATGCCGGTGACCAGCCCCAGTAGTAATTCCATCCCGGTGTTGTCCAACCAAACGGCGTTGCTTGAGTATGGGCTAGCCAGCCATTTTCCTCCCCATCTCGGGACTCGATACCACCATATTCCTTCGCAGCAATACGACCATAGTAACGCATATCATCGATATAGTTGATCAATGGCAAAGCGGTCTCTGCTATATTGGTGCTATAAACCGGCCAGTAATTCATCTGGAGGTTCACATTGAGGTGATAGTCAGAGTTCCAAGGCGGATTATCCACCGCATTCCAGACCCCTTGCAAGTTGGCAGGCAAGGCATTGAGGCGATCGCGCGATGACGTAATCATCAGATAACGACCATACTGGAAGAATAATTCCTCTAGCTCTTGCCCAGTCTCTGGTCTGTAATCGCGCAGCAGACGGTCTGTTGACGCTGTCGTCTCTTTGTCTGTCAAATTCAGTTTAACACGGTCGAACAGGGTTTTGTAATCAGCTACATGCGTTTCCTTCAGTTGCTCATAGGTTTTTTGCTTGGCTTTGGCAACAATCGCCTTGACCTCACTGACAACATTGGCATCTGGTCTACGATAATTGGTCTTAGGATTTTGTGCAAAATCTGTTTTTGCCGTCAGCAGCAAGGTGGCGTAGCTAGCCCCACGAACTGATAATTTATCGTCATGACGCGTTAATTCACCGTCCGTATCAACACTCAGAAACGATGCAAACTTCATTTTGTTGTTGGTGACTTCTCCAGACAAGAGAATCCCTTCATCGCTATAGGTTACCTCTCCAGTCTTATAGGAAGACCGTCTATTTTCGTCGTAAGTCGTTTGATTTTTCAACCAATCTGTCGTTAAACGCATTGATACATCAAAATCCAGGGATTTCTCTCCCTCTTTGGTGAGATGAGTCACTGTAACGTCATCAGGAAAACTCGAAAAATGTTCACGACTAAAAGTTGTGTCTGCCTGCTTATAGCTGGTACGACTAATCGCTGTCTTGATGTCCAAATCACGATGGTAGTCGGTCACGCTATCCAATGTTTTTTCTTGATTGGTAAAATCGATAAAGATATCACCAAACGCCAAATAGCGCCCGTACTGCTCATCGTAAGGACCCTTGAGATGGGTTTCTGCCAACCGCTTGGCCGTCGTCAAATCACCTTTTTCTAACGCCTCTCGAATTTGCGGCAGGTACTCATGTTTATTGGCTAAATTTCCACCGTTATAGGTCGCATCAGCAGGAGTTGGACCTCCAGACCACAAGGTTTTCTCATTAAACTGAATTTTCTCCGCCCCAACAAGTCCGAAAATCTTAGCGCCCATTTCGCCATTACCAATCGGCAAAGCCTCGCTCTCCCATCCTTGATAAGTCGTCGCTGCAGGCCGCTCATAATGGAGCGTGTAAGGATTTGAATCGACGACCTCAGGTTGCACCTGTACCGACTCAGTAGCCGGCTCTTCTTTATTGTCAAGGTCAATAGCTGGCGCTTCGCTCCTACTTTCAGCTTCAGCAGAATGTGATGCATCAGCTCTACCAGCAGGAACGGGGTCAGTAGTCACAGAACCAGATTCATCGGCTTGCACTGTCATTTGACCAAATAAACTTGTCCCAATGATAACTGAACAAACACCTATACCCAGTTTTCGGATACTAAAATGACTCTTTTTTGAAAAAAGATATTGTCTCACAAAAAACCTCCTTGAAATCGTTTTCTTTTTATTTATATAATAACCTGTTTTATGATTTTTTGCAAGCATTTTTTGAATTCTTTTACTAAATTTTTACAATAAAAATCAAAAAACTAGACTGGTTCATGACCAATCTAGTTTTTATTAACTTATCTAGCTCGTCTTCTCAGTCCAGCTAAGCCTAGGGCTGATAAGAGGGCTGTTGCGCCGACAGCGACTAGAGCTGTGTGGGCATCGCCTGTTGCAGGGAGTCCCTTCTTACCTGCTGTCGCTGAGCCTGGTGCTGAAGCTGCAGGAGCTGTAGCTGGTCGGCTTGTCGCCTTAATAAGCTTGGCAACTTCTTCCTTGATGGCTTCGAGTTCAGCTTCGGTTTCTGCGAATGATACCTTGACAGCCAAATCGCCTTTTTGCTCGTCAGTCAAGTTGGATGCATCGATTGCTTTAAGTAAATCAGTCGCCAACTTAGCCTTGTCCACAGGTTTATTTGGTGTATTACCAGTATCTGGTGTGTCCCCACCTTGACCAGGGGTTCCTGGAGTCGAAACATGGTCTGGATTTGGCGTTGGTTTTGGATCCGGATTTGGCGTCGGTTCTGGAACCGGTGTTGGCTCTGGATCTGGAACCGGTGTTGGCTCTGGATCTGGAACCGGTGTTGGTTCTGGATCTGGTGTTGGATTTGGAACCGGTGTTGATTGTGGCTCATAAACAATACCATACTCACTGAAGTGCTCTGCGGTAAATTTGGCATAGCGCTTGCCATCACGAGTCACTGTTGTGAATGACANGCTTTGGCTCTGGTCACTATTTGGTAGGTAAACCACTTGAGCGACATCTTTGCCGTCATCAATCGGCAGGTAAACGTCAACCGGAGCAGTTGGCTTGATGACATTACCATCCTTGTCGACCAGCTCGATGTCAAAGAGATCGTAGTCGGTACCTTTGAGGATGGCTGGCGTTTCAGGGTTGTTGGTTTCTTTGTGGAAGACCACTCTCAAGCCTGCCACCTTGTCATCCGCTGATTGAACCTCTGCGATGATACCTGAGTCAATATCCTTGATTTGACGAGATGGTTGCGTGGTGTCAGGTTTGGTTGTGTTGACACCTTGGTTAGTATCGGTGCTATCGCCTTCGTTGGTACCAGCGTTGCCGCCTGCGTTAGTATCAGTGTTGCCATCTTCATTGGTATCTGTGTTACCGCCCTCGTTGGTATCGGTGCTACCACCTTGATCAGCGCCGGTATTACCGTCTACATCGGTACCCGCGTTGTCGCCTTGGCTGTCACCATTAGCCTGGTCACTATCTGGGGTCGTGTTTGTATCAGCTGAATCGCCTGGTGTGCCTGAATCTTGACCCGCATCATCTGACGGATTGCCAGAATCTGAATCTCCTGGGTCCGAGCTGGTGTTACCTTCTTGGTCTGCGCCGGTGTTGCCATCTATATCGGTACCCGCGTTGTCGCCCTCATTGGTATCAGTGCTACCACCTTCATTGGTATCGGTATTGACACCTGCGTTGCCACCTTGATCAGCGCTTGTGTTACCACCTTGGTCTGAACCTGTGTTACTGCTTGTGTTGTCACCTTCGTTAGTATCGGTGTTACCATTTTGCTCATCGCTTGGTTTTTCAGGCAGCTGGTCTTCTTCGGCCACTTGTTGTTTTTTCTCCAGTTTAGCGAGAGCTTCTATGATAGTTGAGATATAACCATCAACGATAGCCTGATCTGAGGCTTTTTTATCCAATTGAATAGCCGAAATGGCACTTTCCAGAGCAGCTAAACTTTCGTCCGTATACATGGTGAGGTCTTCTGGGATACTCAAGAGCAACTCTTGCAAGCGGCTGTAATCGGCTGGCTCTTCTGGTCTTCTCACCAGGGCATCTGCAATATTTTCCAGACTAGCCAGCGCACGGTCAATTTCAACCTGTTGTGTGGTTAGGCTGTCGTGAACGGCTCGCGCAGCAGCAACTTTCTGACTAAAAGCTTGATAACTGTCCTCGGTGTAATCAGCTGCTGCAATCGCTTCAAGCGGTGTCAAGGCAGTTAATAACTTGCTCTTATCCACCAAACCGAGGGCTTGGTCAATTTGCCCCAACTTGAACTTAGCTTGCTTGATGTAGCTAAGGTCAGTGGTTATTCCACCTTTCCATTTTTCAGAAAACTCTCTGTCAAAGTGACCGTAAGAGTTCATGATATAGGTACCGTCAGGTTGAACAACCAGTCCAGCATAGCCCGTATCACCTGAGAAATGGTTCTGCGCCCAATCCTCAGCAATGAGAATCCGGTACTGCCCTTCGTTCTGGTTCATGATGTCCTCATAAGTACCAACCCAAGCAACCCATTCACCAGCTCGCCAGTCACCTGGCTCAATTTTACCATTTTTATTATAATCCAGAATAATCTCACGGAAGGTCACAAGTAAGCGACCACTGATTGGATCATAGGCAATCTTATGGCGCTCCCCTTGTAGGGCACCTTGCATAAATTCTGGACGGGTCCATGTCTGACCTTCGTCATCTGAGTAGAACATAGTTGACTTATGTTGGTGAGATTGGGAGCGACCGAGCGCCACCAAACGCTTACCATCAGGTGAACGGAAGACACCAACTTCTGACAATTGAGTAGCTGCTTCGATGTCCCGATGTTCAGGAATCAGTTTTTCCGGCGCACTCCATTGCTCATTTCCATTTTCATCAAAAGTGAGGTAAGTTTTATAATTAATGAAATTATAGTCAATATACAGACCCATCCACTTATCGATAAAGTTGCCTGATTCATCCTTGAGCTGAGTCAGACTGGACATGGCGACAATCGACCAGTTCTTATTGCCGTCTTCTTTGGTCGGATGGAAGAGTTTGTAATCAGACCACGTTTCTCCACTATCTTCTGAAATAGATGTTTGCCAGCCACCATTTTGGTTGCCATGCCAGTTCGGCATACCTGTAATCATGATTAGTTTTTGAGAGCCATCCTTGAAATTCAGCTTATACAGGGTCGGTGTTTCCCAAGAACTTGCCCAAGAGGCCGGGATATCTGTTTTTTCTGTCCAAGTTTGACCACCATCACGGCTAATTTTCATGACAACTGGGCCTCTACCGTGACCAACAACGTAGGTTGTGATAAGAGTCTGGTTATCATCCAACATAATCATATCGGGGTGGGCGAGGTATTGACGGTCTGTGCCTGGTGCTTTTTCGATATCGGATAAATTAGCTTCTGGCATCTTATAGGTTGGGATAGTGTATTGGATTTCCAACTGTTTTTCAACGGTAATTGGGATTTCCTTACGATACCCACCTGCCTTATTTTCGATGATCAGACTAGTCTGACCTTTTTTCAGAGCAGTCACACGTCCGTTAGCATCGACGCTAGCCACTTCAGGATTTGTCACCGCAAAAGTCACTGTCTTATCTGCCACTTCAGAAATCAAGTCAACAGTTACTTGATGGCTATCGTTGATGTAGAGTGCCAGCTCAGACTCGGCAACATTTAGACCATTGACCTGCATAGAGGCAAGAACTTCACTAGCTGTCAGTGGTCGATTATAGATTTTTAGCTCATCAATAATACCTTTAACGTGGTTGCCTCCTATCACGTCGACAGGAATCACAAAATTATTGGTTTTTGTCCAAGCATTGGTCTGAACTAGTTTGCCATTGACATACAGGCTGAGACCATTAGCAGAGCTATTTGTCCAGGTGTAGTGAATCCATTCCCCTTTAGGTGCAGTGTATTGGAACGTCAGAACACCTCCTGGTTGTTTGTTAACGTGGACACCAGCTTTCTCACGATTGGTATCCAAGCGAGTATCTAACGACCTAGCACCATCAGCACTGCTCAGAATAGAGTGGCGGTTAGCTCCCTCAGATTCGTTATATAACCAGTACCCAACTGACCAGTCATGGTTAAGGTCTGCTAGACCAGAGAACGTTACTTGTCGTCCTGGCTCTAATCGCAAGCCCTTGCCTGAAATACTATCAACACTGGTTATATTTTCTCCTTGACCGTGACGATTTCCCCATAAATCATGAACTGGACTGGTCGCATCATCAAAGGAATAATAGGCTACCTGAGCTTCCTGATTGACTTTTAAGCGATCTAAGGTTAGAACGATTTGTGCCGTTTTGGTTGGATCCTGTTGAGACCTAGCAGTAATCGTCACTTGACCTGATTTCAATGCCGTGACCAATCCAGTCTCTGAAACACTCGCCACCAATGGATTGCTGCTAATCCAGGTCACCATCGGGTTAATCAAGTTTGCTGGTTGTAAGCTTGCCACCAACTGTCTTGTATCACCAACAGTCAGAGGTTGGGTAGCCTCTCCAAGAATAGTAATATCAGTCACTTCACGTGTTCCAGTTTTTTTCAACTCTGCATGTTCACGAGAAAGTGCCGCAATTTCAGCCTTGATGACTTGCATGTCACGGGCAACAGCTTGCTTACCATCTTCAGTTAGATACAAACGATTATTAGGGTATTGCGCCTTGACCGTTTTGAGTAAATTATCAACACGCTCCGCAAGGGCCGGTGTTTCTGCTTTGATCTGAATCAGTTTGTTGACATCACGAATCCCTTCTGCCATCTTCTCCAAACGCAAGGTTGATTTAGAGACTGGATTGGCGCTATTTCTCAAATCTGGGTAGACGAGGAAAGGATCTCCTGTCTCAAAAGCATTATGGGTTGCGTCTTCGAGAGGATTTTCCACCCATGAATCATAGGCCCAACGCAAGAAGCCCTGCCCTCCAACTGCATAGGCATAAAGCATGGTCCAATAGCTCTCGCCAGGCGCGCTGAGAGAGAAGTTCCCTGGCTTTTCACCTGTCGCAGTGTAGATGGTCGTCCGAAGACCACGAGCCGCCCGTTCTTTGCGCAGGGCATCAAACTCGACTGGGTGCGCCTTAACCGCATTAGCCCCAACGTTGAGGTCGGTTACTCGCATCGCCAGCTCACGCTTGTTAACAAAGCCATCCATGGCACCCGCTGTCTTAAATGGCTTGCCGTCAATACTGGTAATGCTCTCGATTAAATCAAAGGCGCGTTTATCAAACCCACGTTCATCAATCCCAATGTAAATCTGGTCTTTCCACCCCTTTTTCTCAGCATGGACGATAAAATCTTGTAAAAAGGCTTTCCATGTTTTGTTATATTCTTCACTGCCAACCGTGTAAGGACTAATCACCTTCTGTCCTGTCGTTTCGTCAAAATAGCGGAATTGATTGGTCCAAGGGGCAACACTATAACCAACAATCTTGTCTCCAATGCCCAAAGATTTGTTAAATTCTACCCATTTATCAAATTTAGTATAATCAAAACTAAAACTGCCGTCACGTTTTTTGGTCCAGTCAATCATGGATGGAAACTTGATGTCATGTTTACTGTAGGTTTGACCCGCCCAAGCCTCCTCAACGATGGTCGTTGTTACGGCATGACCACCCAGTGCCTTATAGCGCTCCATGTGTGGCCTTAAAATCTCAAAATGTTTTTCAGAAAACGGCTCAACATTGTAGTACTCAGCTACTGCAAATGGATTTTGCCATAACTCAATATCAAAGCTATCTTTGAAGTCAGTCGCTGGTTTCAACACAGCGTCAGCTACATTTAGGGTGTAGCTGAAACTGAGTGGCGTAGTCAGGTGATCCGCTAAAATTCGAACTGTCCCTTTATAATCACCTGCTACAGCTTGTTCTGGCACCTTGATGCTCAACCAGATATTTTGAAGCGACCGCGCATCCATGTTAATAGGGTTGGTATGATCAATGACTTCATTCGCCTCTACTCGATTACCCTGAGGCAAAGGACGAGTTGGGTTCCCATAACCCAAGAAACCATCAAAAGCTTTGACTGACTTGATAAAATGTGCTGTGATGTTGTCCTTGCTGATTGTGTTTGTACCGTCAGTAAAATCGCTCACTTCAACTCGAACATTAGTTAGGGCATCTTCGCCAGACTTAATGGTTAATTGAGAAGTTGCTGTATCGTTGCGCCAAGCAGTTAACTGACCCTGTGGTGCCAAAGTCACCGATTCATATTTGTCTTGGGTGTATTGGAGATTGGTATCAACCACACCACCTGTTAGCTGAACTTGCTTATCTTCAGCGGTACCGATTTCCTTGAGCTCTTGACTAGCCAGTTGAATCCGAGTAACTGCTGAACGCAATTCTTCACTAGTCGCTTTTTCATTGGTAATAATTTGGCGAGCTGCCTCGATAGCTTGTGTAAAGGCTATCCGACTCTCCTCTGTGTAGCCAGATAAATCAAATTGGTCTGCCTCAGCTAAAAAAGCGATTAAGCTTTCTCGCTCCCGCGATGACGTATCTGAGTAAGACACAAGAGGTTGTTCAGCCACACGAGTAGAAGTATCTACTGCTTCTCCTTCAGGTGAGGCGGTAGCTGGCTCTTTTTCTGTAGCAGTTTCTTTTTCTAAAGGCTGAGCAACGGCTGGATCAATATTTGCCTCAGTTGCGCTCGTCTCTGCCAACACTGTTCCCCCATTGGCAAATAGCACAGCACCGATTGCAACCGAACAGGCACCCAAGGACAATTTCCGAATGGAAAAAATCTGTTTTTTAAACCATAAGTCTTTCATTTTTCTCTCCTTTTTTTGAAAGCGTTTTTATTTTTGTTTTATTATATCATAAAATAAAAAGCCACGCAATTTTTTACTTGAAATTTTAGTAAAAAGTTTTACTCCTACCTCTCACTAACCCCCTTATCCTAGTCAAATGATGCTAGCACAAACTAACACAAATAGGTCTTGACGACTCTGAAAAAATAGGCTATAATAGTTACTGTTATGGCGGTATAGCCAAGTGGTAAGGCACGGCTCTGCAAAAGCTTGATCACCGGTTCAAATCCGGTTACCGCCTCTAGGTGCACCTCTAGGTGCTGTCAAATGCTAAGACGAACTCATAAAAATGAGTTCGTCTTTTTTATCAATAAATAGCCATTGATTTTATTTGAGCAATAAAAAAAGGCCTGTCCCCATCATCTCTATTAGTTGAGAGGGCGGAGTACAGAAAGACTAAAAAAGAGCTATTAACCCTAATATTCAATAACTTAAAGAATAGAGGAAAGTCTACCTCTACTTCAACTTAATAACGGCGATAATGCTCAAAACCGAGTACTTTGTCTCCTGCTAGTCATCCGCCAAATTATCTCTGTATCAGAAACATTTTCAACTACTGTGAACAATGGCATCAAAAAGACCCCTGGCAAAAATTGAACCGCCCCCAAAAAGTTAGACAGAAAAAATCTAATTTTGGGATGCGGTTCAAACATTTACAAGAGGTTTCTCTTCGCTATAAATCAGCTGACTACGTTGACTAATGTTTAGCCTTTTCTCGGCACTGTTTTATCAGCTTATAGACGTGCATTCAGCTCAGCTGACAGGTCCTCAAAGCCTGGCTTGCCAAGAAGGGCAAACATGTTTTTCTTATAAGCTTCAACACCTGGCTGGTCAAATGGGTTGACACTGTTGAGGTAACCTGTGATAGCAATGGCTAGCTCAAAGAAGTAAATAGCATAACCCAGCGTAAAGGCATCCTGCTCCTTCAAGGTGACAAAGAGGTTGGGCACGCCGCCATCTGTATGGGCTAGTAGCACACCGTCTGTCGCCTTTTTGTTAACAAAATCAACATCCTTGCCTTGCAGGTAACCTAAACCATCCAAATCCTCAGCCAGCTCTGGAATTAAGACGTTTTTACGTGGCTTATCCACACGCACCACCGTCTCAAACAAGTTGCGATAGCCTTCTTGGATAAATTGCCCCAAAGAGTGCAAATCAGTCGAGAAGTTAGCAGACGTCGGGTAGATGCCTTTCTGGTTTTTGCCCTCGGACTCACCAGCGAGCTGCTTCCACCACTCGCCAAAATACTGGAGCGATGGCTCATAGTTAGCCAAAATCTCTGTCACATAGCCCTTGCGATAAAGCACTGTCCGCAAGGCTGCATACTGGTAGGCGATATTGTCAGTGATTTTATCTGAGGTCAATGCCTGGCGGGCCGCATTGGCACCAGCCATGAGCTGTTTGATGTCCGCACCGCTAGCAGCAATCGGCAAAAGCCCTACAGCTGTCAAGACCGAGAAGCGACCACCGACATCATCTGGCACGACAAAAGTCTGCCAGTTGTTGGCGTCTGCCTCCACCTTAACCGCCCCTTTAGTCTTATCTGTCGTGGCATAGATGCGTTTGTTGGCCTCCTCTTGACCATATTTTTTGACCAAGAGCTCTTTAAACACACGGAAGGCAATCGCAGGTTCCGTTGTTGTTCCTGACTTAGAAATCACATTGACAGAGAACTCTTTGTCTGCCACATACTCCACCAAGTCTGCCAAGTAGGTTGAGGAAATAGAGTTTCCAGCGTACAAAATTTGCGGTGCTCTGCGATTTTCCGCAGACAGCAAGTTAGCAAAGTGGTGATTGAGGAAGTCGATGGCTGCTTTGGCCCCCAAGTAAGAGCCTCCGATACCGATAACCACCAGCACCTCGCTGTTAGACTTAATCTGCTCAGCCGCTGCTAAGATACGCTCAAACTCGTCTTTATCATAGTTCTCTGGTAAATCTAACCAGCCCAAAAAGTCACTCCCTGGACCAGTCTTTTCGCGGAGCAATTTATCTGCCAGAGTCACTTGCGGTTGCAAGTAATCCAACTCCTCCTGTCCAACAAAAGTCCCTAGTACTTTAGAATAATCAAATTGAATAGTTGTCATGCGTTGATAACCTTTCTAACTAATATCCCCTATATCTTACCTTTTTATGGGGCAAAAATCAAGCATTCCTTGTCATTTGTGAGCATTGAAACAAAATCATCTAGCCCCTCATTAAGCAGCTAGATGATACAGGCTTAATGCCACAAATCTGCAACAATATTGGTCTGGTCGCGGTCTGGACCGACAGAGAAGGTCAAGAGTTCCACACCGACCAGCTCTGTAATCCGCTTGACATAATTCTGAGCATGAAGCGGTAGGTCTTCAAAACGACGAACACCTGTGATGTCCTCGGACCAACCTGGCAGCTCCTCATAAATCGGTTTGCAGCGGTTGAGCTGAACGGTGCTAGCTGGGTAGTAATCAATTCGCTCCCCATCAAGGTCGTAAGCCACACAGATTTTCACAGTCTCAAGCCCTGACAAGACATCAATCGAGTTGAGGCAAAGGTTGGTAATGCCAGAAACGCGGCGGCTATGACGCATGACCACACTGTCAAACCAGCCCACACGGCGTGGGCGACCTGTGGTCGTGCCGTATTCTTTTCCGATTTCACGGATACGCTGGCCAATCTCGTCATGGAGTTCGGTTGGGAACGCCCCCTCACCAACACGGCTGGTATAAGCCTTGCAGACACCAACCACCTTGCTGATTTTGCTTGGTCCAACACCAGATCCGATGGTCACCCCACCAGCGACAGGGTTCGATGACGTCACAAACGGATAGGTTCCTTGGTCAATATCCAGCATGACACCTTGAGCACCTTCAAAGAGCACCCGCTTGTCCGCATCAAGCGCCTCATTAAGCACGACAGAGGTATCAGTCACATACTGCTTGATTTGCTGACCGTAGGCGTAGTATTCTTCAAAAATTTCCTCAAAATCCAAGGTATCTGCTTCATAGAACTTTTCAAAGAGGCGATTTTTCTCTGCCAAGTTCACACGCAAGCGCTCTGCAAAGACCTCTTTATCCAGCAAATCTGCGATACGAATACCAACACGACCTGCCTTGTCCATATAGGCTGGACCAATCCCCTTGATGGTGGTGCCGATTTTCTGGTCACCTTTCGCCTCTTCTTGTAACTGATCTAGCTTGATGTGGTAAGGCAAAATGATGTGCGCACGATCTGAAATCCGCAGATTATCCGTCGTCACTCCCTCACCATGAAGGTAGTCTAGCTCCTTAACCAGCGCCTTGGGATTGACCACCATCCCATTTCCGATAACAGCCGTCTTTTCAGGGAAGAAAATCCCTGACGGAATCAAGTGTAGCTTGAACTTCTTACCATCAATAACAATGGTGTGTCCTGCATTGTCTCCACCTTGGTAACGGGCGATAACCTCTGCCTCCGCTGCTAAGAAATCTGTAATCTTGCCTTTTCCTTCGTCACCCCACTGGGTGCCTACTACAACAACTGCTGTCATTTCTTGTTCACCTTTCTCTTGGCTCGCTACATACACAAGCTCTAGTGCGTTCTATCCTAAAATATTATAAGCTTTTTTTGTTAAAAAATCAATAAAAACCTGTATTGGTTCGCTTTTTAATTTAAAAAACGTTGTCATTTTTTAGAACGTAAAGTTTTCATGTCAAAGGCTGCTTTTGAACAAACATAGATAGGCTAAAATCACAGTAATTTCTTGTAAAGTTGTCCGTTTTTAGCTAAAATATAAGGTAAGATAGTATACGGAAAGGACAACGATGACAAAACACAGAGTAAAGCGGATGATAAACGAAAAGATTGTTCTTTATGTCGTCCTAGCAATGCTTGGTATGGGGGCTTTACTTGCTACCTTACCCTTAATACTAGCGGGTGCTATCGGATTTGTTATCTATCAGTTAGTGGCTAAACAAAAAAGACTGCCTAGCCAAAACCCTAACCCTCGCTTACAAGACCTCAAAGGTAAGATTAAACGCGCCGATCGCCAAGTAAGCTTGCTTGAGGACTATCAGTCCCAAAAAGAGTACACCCAATACGGCGTGTTAGCGCGCCAGCTATTGCCCCAACTAAAGACCATCCAAAATGAGGCTTACCAACTCAAAGAGGACATGGGGCAAGAAATCTACCAACGTGTGTCAAAAAAAGTCACTCAAGTGACTAGCGAAATCACGACAGAATTGAACCGACTGGGCTTATCCGCTGATAGTGAGCCATTGGATCCCGAGGAAGAGCGCGTGCTTCAACTAGCTCCAGAATTGCTAACTTGCTATCGCAATATTCGCATGGATGACCGTATTATCCGTGAAAAAATCAAAACGAGCCCCAATCAATCTGAGCTCTCTGCTTTGCATGACGCCAACATGAATCGGTTCGAAGACATTTTGTCAGGTTATCTGAACATCAAAGCGTCTCCGAAAAATTTCTATCAAGCGCAAGAACGCTTGGAACGAGCAAAAACAGCTCTGGAACAATTTGATTTGGACTTGGATGACACCTTAAAAGAACTCAACGAGAAGGAGTTAAGTGATTTTGAGGTGAGTTTACGGCTGATGAGCCAAAAGGAGCGTAAAGATGAGAACTAATCGATTATTCTGGCGATTCACAGCTGTCCTAGCCCTAGTATTTTGGGGAACATTGGGCAACAATCCTTTCTTGGTTGGTTCTGGTATTAGTTTAATCATGTTTTGGTCGCTAAAAAAGCAGATTAATCGCAGAGCTTTACCAGCCAATCGACGGCCCTACACCATTTTTTTAATTGCCCTATGTGCTTTTCTCCCGCTTAGCTACACTGAGTTTTTTGGAGCTTTATTTGGATTTACTGGGCTACTCTGGGGCGGCTATGCCGTATCCAACCAACTATCCACTCGCCAGCAGCAGAAATTAAGCGGTCAACGAGTAGCAGCCCTGCCAACGATTGACCAAATCAAGTCCACTGTTAAACAGCTTGATGGCAGCGTGTCTCGGTTAAAGGCGTTAGCCGAATCCAAGCAACACGCCGCCTACAAGGCATCCTCACCTGAAGTCTTGACAGAACTAGAACAACTGGCAGATCAGCTTAATCAACAAAAAAACAGTCTAGATCAGGTGACCTTCCAACGCTTGATGACCCGCATCGCTACTGAGCGACAACTGATTCAGGATACCTTGCATCAGTTACAGCATGACTGGGAAAGTCAATTGCCAGAACAACACAACATTGAGCAAATCGCTCCTGAAATCAGTGCAACTGTCTATCAGATTAGACAAGATAGCCAGCTCATTAAGGAGCAAATCAAGAAAAGCCAACTCGCTAATCAGGCTGAATTGCTAGAACTTCATCAGACTAGCATGTTGCGATTTAATAGCATCCTGACTGGTTACCTTACCATCAAAGAGCACCCAAACCATTACTATGACGCTGAGAAACGCTTGACCACAGCCCAAGAAACCATCGAGCGCTTCGCCAACGATTTAAAAGAACAAGTCCGCCAACTCAATGAAAATGCCATGCACGAGTTCGAAGTCAATCTACGACTGCTCAACTCAACTGTCTAGCCAATCAAACCTAAGGAGATCCTATGAGCCAATTTAATTTTGATATTGATAAAATTGCCAACAATGCTGTCAGCAAGGTTGATAAAACAACTGAAATCATCCAAACAACCAAGGAGCTGGGAACAGGGCAGGTGGGCTTTCTGGATAAGTTAACACCTGAACAACAAACAGCGATTACCGAACGAACACCACAGCTAGTCGACAGTTTCATCACTGACCAGAATGCCTTGCTGGATTTCGGTCAATCCGCCGTCGAAGAGGTCAATAAAACTGTCAATCACATCTTGTCTGAACAAAAGAAACTAGACATTCCTCAAGTTGATGACCTGCTCCAAAACACCAACCGTGAGCTCAACGGTTTCGTTGCCAAATACAAGGACATCAAACCAGCAGATTTGGAGCAAAAACCCAATTTTTTCCAAAAAATGTTCAAACAGGGCAAAAACACCCTTCAAGAGTTTTACTTCGATGCTCAGAACATCGAACAAAAAATGGACAGCATGGCTGCCCATGTGGTGAAGCAAGAGGATACCTTAGCACGTAACATCGTCTCAGCTGAGATGCTTATCGAAGAAAACACAAAATCTATCGAGAACTTAGTCGGTGTGATTGCCTTCCTGGAAGCCACTCAGAAAGAGGCTTCCAATCGTGCCTTGGATCTTCACCATCAGGTAGCCAACCTTGACCTACAATCAGCTGACTATCATGTCAAATCTGAGGAACTAGCCCGTCTAACCGAGGTCGTCAACACACTCGAACAACAACATACAGAGTATGTCAGCCGTCTTTATGTGGCATGGGCAACAACACCTCAAATGCGCAATCTCGTCAAAGTATCATCTGACATGCGACAAAAACTAGGCATGTTGCGTCGCAACACCATCCCAACCATGAAGCTCTCTATCGCTCAGCTGGGCATCCTTCAACAGTCTGTCCGTTCTGGTGCAACAGCGGACGCTATCGTCAATGCCAACAATGCGGCCCTGCAAATGCTAGCAGAAACCAGCAAGGAGGCCATTCCTGCTTTGGAAAATGCTGCCCAACGCCCAACCCTTAACATCGCATCTGTCACTGCCATTGCGGAGAGCCTTGTTGCACAAAATAACGGCATCATTGCCGCCATTGACCAAGGGCGCAACCAACGGGCGCAACTGGAAACAGCTATCATCAAGTCTGCAGAGACCATCAATGATTCGGTTAAATTGCGTGATGAAAAAATTGTCCAAGCCCTGCTCAATGAAGGACGGGCTACACAAGACGACATTAGTCGTTAAACTAGCGAGGTTGGATACCTCAGTTTTAACCTTTTAAGAAGTTAGTCACTGCACAGGCTGAGAACAGTTTTTACACCTTTTGCCAGCTTAGAACTCCTCAAGACCGTGCGTTAGGTCTCTTGATCGTCTCTTATCACGTTAAGTAAACAAAAATAGTAACGATTATAGGTTAACAGATTTCATTTTAAGGCTCTATAAGATTGTAGTCAGTTAAGTCACTACATCTTATGGAGCTTTTTGAGCACACTGTTTATGGCAGTGGATTTCTTTTGAAGTAGATTTAAAGGTAATAGCAGAGCAAAAAACCGCCCTTAAAAAGGACAGTTAATCAAACCTATAATCCTGCTTCTTGCAGTCTATCATTTCTTAGAGATTCTTGGCGTAGATGATTCGATCTATCCAGCCCTCGTCTTGATAATGAAAAGCTTTACGGATACCTTCTCTCTCAAATCCTAACTTGATCAAGAGAGCTTGTGACGGGGTATTTTCCTCATCAACATGAGCCTCCAAGCGATGGAACATGAGCTGATTTTTGGCAAGAGAAAGAAAAGCTTGTAAGGCTTCAAAAGCATAGCCTTGTCGCCAGAGATAATTATGAATCGAATAACCAAAGTCTGCCCAATCCATGTTGGCACGAGCGAGGGTGGCTAAATTTAACATACCGACGTGGTGACCATCGTGAGTAAAAACAGCAAAAATATACTGCTGGTCTGATTGCCAAAGTTTGTGATGATGAGCCACCAAGTTATCAAACCAGACTTGGTTACAAGGTGTCATATCCAGATACCCCTCATCAAAAGGTGTCTGAGCGGGTCTTCTTTTATCAAACCCCTGATACCAGGACTCATAGTCACTTGATTGTAGCGGGCGAATGACCAATCGCTCTGTGGTGGCCGTCAAAAATGGAATAGAGCCTGTCATCTTACATCCCCACTTTTTGCAGGCTATCGGCTAATCTAGCAAAGTCCGCTAGGGTCAGGGCTTCGCCACGGACAGTCGGTGCCAGCTCTGCCATGCCAAGCGCCTGCGTCAGCTTGTCCTTCACCTCCTCTGACTTGCCAAAGTGGTTGGTCAGGTTGTTCCAGAGGGTTTTCCGACGGTGGACAAAGCAGGCCTTGGACACACGGAAAAAGAAATCCTCGTCTTTGACGCTGACCAAAGGCTCGGGGCGACGCACCATTTTAAGAATGGCGCTGTCCACGTTTGGCGCAGGGACAAAGACAGTGCGGGGCACGATGAATGCGACCTTTGCGGTCATGTAGTACTGAACCGCGATGGAGAGGCTACCGTAAGCCTTGGTGTTGGGCTTCGCTGAGATGCGGTCTGCCACCTCTTTTTGCATCATGACAACGAACTCAGCAAAAGGAATCTTGCTCTCGATCAGATGCATGAGAATGGGCGTCGTGATGTAATAGGGAAGATTGGCCACCACCTTGATGGGCAGGTCAGGGTTCTTGAACTGCTTGATTTGCGTCTGCAAGTCCACCGTCAAAATGTCCGCATGGACAACTTGGACATTATCAAACCGCCTCAGCGTATCCGCCAAGATGGGAATCAGGCGGTCATCAATCTCAAAAGCCATGACCTCAGCGGCAGTCTCCGCCAAAAACTCAGTCAAAGCCCCGATGCCAGGCCCAATCTCGATGACGTTGACAGTTTTGTCAATCTCGGCTGTCGCTACAATCTTGCTCAAAATGTTGGTGTCGGTCAAAAAGTTCTGACCGAAAGACTTCTTAAAGGTAAACCCGTGACGGTCCAAAATAGCGCGGGTAACGTTTTTATCTGCGATGTTCATATTTTTTTACATAACTTTCTAAAAAATCTTTGAAAGCATCCAAATGCTTCAAAACTTGACTAGGTGACCAATCTTCCCAATTATCGTCATCGTAGTAAAGACGATCATTTTCGTCGCCACCATCACCCAGACAATCAATACCGATATATTTGTAAGGCCGAAATGCAGGTTCTACCACATGCACAGAAACAACCAAGTGAGGAGGCCAATCTATTTCAACATAACAACTATAACCATCATAATCAGAACCTTCACGTTGGTCAATGTCAAATCCATAGTTCTTAAAAAACTCTTGATGCTTGACCAACCAATTCTTCACCAAGATACGATTGATGAAATATCGTTCAAAAGCTATTTTTTCCGCAAAACCTCATCAGTTGTATCGTAATAGGCATTCATTTTTTCAAAAACCATATTCTTTAGCCTTTCAAAAAATCAGCAATCACATCATGTAATTCAAGGTCTTCTCCTAAATCACTGCCATCCGCTTGATCAATCAGTTTCAGGTCAAGATCTCGATAACCATCTAGTAGTTCCATGACCATGGCAATTGTGTCAAAGGTAATCGAAGACAAGACCTCAACTGGGACACCTGTATCTAGATGTCCAATAATCGCTGTGTCTTGAATAAGCGCTAATTCCTTCAAGAAGACTTCTTGATTAGCTTTCATACTCATACTCCCTCATAGCTTCTTCCACCTCTTTCAAGGTCACCCCAAACAGTCTCAGGCGTTTGAGCAGTTGTTTGCCATTGGTGTAGCCGATGCGTAAGCTCTGACCGAGGTACTCCCTGCGCTGTCGGCTATCTGCTCCCATCAGGAGCCCCAGCCGAATCAAGTCTGCCTGCGTGATGTCAAAATGATCCTCATCATCATAGCACCCACGCACCCCAGCCAGCGCCTTTTCTAAGTCCTCAAAACTGGCGTGCTCAACCCCCAAAGACCGCCCCTTGGTTTTTGAACGTGGGGCTGCCTCATCACGGTTGAGAAAGGCGTGTTTGACGGTGGGAATAGCAGAGCTGATGATCTTGCGAATTCGCTCACCGTTGTAGTCTGGATCTGTGAAGACGATCACCCCTCGCAGGTCATGGAGAGTCTCAATGCGCTCCAAATCCTCTTCCGAAATCGCTGAACCACGGGTCTCATAGGTGTCCACCTCGTAAAAGCGTTTGAGGTTAGCGGTATCATCCTTGCCTTCGACAACAAGGACTTCTTGAATCGTGATTTTTTCTACCATCTATCCTCCCTTACCTCTAATCATAAATCGAAACTGTAAAAAGTATATAGTAATCTTCATATTCCAAAATGCGACACCCCCCAAATAGACAGTACGGCTCCAGAAAAAGAAAGTCTTGTTGGTCTCTTTGGAGTGTTAGACAGCTTGGCCTTCCATTTGCCATTCTATCAAAGAAATTAAAAAATAATTGATTAAAAATTTCCTTATCACAACCACTCAATATTGTCTCAAAAAACGGAACTAAGCCTGATGTTTGTTCTAGAACATGGCCCTCGAGGCTAGTTGTCGATAATTCTGTAATAACTTCAAAAAGGGTTGAAATATCTCTAGCAACATAAGCTACAACATCATAATTAAGGGGCGATGAGTAAAAATAATCAATCCCTTCTTTCTGGAGATAAGTATTTTCTCGTTTTGTCGCCTCAATATCCAACCTTGCTCTTAATTCCGAAGATAAAACAGCCAGTGCCTCAATCATCGTTCACTTCCAATCCGAAAAACCTCTTCGCATTTTCTGTCGTGATGCGTGCGACCTCTTCGCTGGTCATGCCTCTGAGTTCTGCGATATAGTCCACAACGTATCTGGTGTAGGCCGTCTTGTTTTCCTTACCACGTTTAGGGACTGGGGCTAGGTATGGAGCATCTGTTTCGACGAGTAACTTATCAAGAGGGATTTTTTTCGCGACTTCGTGCAGCTCAATAGACTTCTTAAAGGTGACCACGCCTGACAAAGAAATCATCATCCCTAGCTCGATGAAGCGCTCTGCCATTTCCCAAGAGCCCGAGTAAGAGTGCATAATGCCACCACGAGGGCCAACACCCTCACTTTCAATGATGGTCAGCGTGTCCTCCAAGGCGTCTCGCGTGTGGACCACAAAGGGCAAATCCAGCTCTTTGGAGAGCTGAATCTGGCGGCGAAAGACAGCTTCCTGCACGTCCTTAGGATCCTCCATCCAGTAATAATCCAGCCCAATCTCGCCAAGCGCGATGACCTTGGGGTGACGGAGCTTATCACGCAAAAAAGCCTCAGTATCATCGGTGTAGCTGCCAGCTTCCGTCGGGTGCCAGCCCAAGGTCAGGTAAATCTCAAGGTGCTGATCCGCCAACTCAATGGCTCGCTCGATGGTCGGCTGGTCAAAACCGACCACGTTGTGGGTGGTTACGCCCAGCTCTTTTGCCAATGCTAATTCGTCTGCCACACGTCCATCAAAGGTCGGCACGTTGAGATGGGTGTGGGTGTCAAAGATTTCTAATGTCATAGGCTTATTGTACCATATTTGCAGGTAAATAAAAAGGAAGTCAGCGTCGTCACACGATAAACAGTTGGCATTCACCTGACGATAACCATCAACAATAAACTCCTTCGCTGTCATTTTGCGAAGGAGTTTATCATATTATTGTGGTCATCTCTGGAACCCCTTGATTTATCAAGGGGTTAAAAAGGAGAGGAGGGGATTCGAACCCCCGAGCCCCGTTAAGGACTACTAGCTTTCCAAGCCAGCGCACTCGGCCACTATGCGACCTCTCCATAAGCAAGATAGTCTTGCGACCATATTGTATCGCTAAAACTACCTCATTAGTCTATCATACTTTTTTGGGCTTGTCAAACTGTGCTTCTAGGCGGTAGATGACCTGACCTTTTTTGGAAAATTTTTCCTCATACTCGGTCATAACATTGCCTTCATAATCACTGGCATGTAGGTCCAACCAAACCTGATTGAGTACCATACCATACTGAGACATGCTCGCCAAACTATACTCAAAGAGCCCACGATTGTCTGTTTTGAAGTGAATTTCACCGCCAGGTGGCAAAATCTGCTCAAACGTTTCCAAAAAGCTCCTGTAGGTCAAGCGCCGTTTCTCGTGGCGTGTTTTTGGCCAAGGGTCACTAAAGTTAAGGTAGAGCAAGTCAATTTCTCCGGCCTCAAAGTAATTGGTCAGGCTGGACCCATCAACACGCAAGAGCTTGATATTAGGCAAACCGCTCTCTAAGACCTTGTCTAAAGCATAGCTAAGCACTGAGAGCTGAACATCAATGCCGATATAGTTAATATCAGGGTTTTGGGCAGCCATACCTGTGATAAATCGTCCCTTACCAGAACCAACCTCGATATGAATCGGATGATTATTCCCAAACACCTGACGCCATTTGCCCTTGCTATCTTCAGGGTTGAGGATAACGTACTGTGGGTTGGCAGCTAAATACTCCGCTGCTCCTTTTCGATTTCTGACACGCATCAGTTTTTGATTCCATTTCTAAATTGGCGAAGGTCGTAGATTTCTTGATTGACCTTATCCATCTCTCTCAACTCAAAAAAGGTTAAAATCTGAGACAGATAAGAAAATTGCCCATACCAATAAAATTTATTAAGCACTAAATCGTTGTACTTGTAACCGTAATAAACCAGCCATTCCTGCCAATGCGCTTTTGGCACATAGTGACTAAGAATCTGGGCAACATCGTACATACGATCAGTCAACCTCACTGAATCCCAATCTACCAGGTAAATCATGCCACTGGTTGTAATCACCCAGTTCGTGTGTCTCACATCACCGTGAACAATTGTTGCCAAATCGGCTTTGAAGTCTGGCAGTTGACGCTTCAATTCTTGAACAATGGTCTGAAGGTAAGAATTTTCTCTTAATTGGAGCGGAGCATTTTTTTCCCACTCTGCTAACAAGTCATAAGGGTTTTCGATGCGGTAATTAAGCTGTAACAGCTGATTGCGGAGTTGTTTTGACTGGTGCAGACGTGCTAAAATTTGCGCAATCTGCTTGCTCGTCATGTCGGCGCGCTCCAACAGCCTACCGTCCAACCACTCCTGTACACTCATGGTATCACCGTTTGGTGTCCGTTTGGTCCACAAGAGATGGGGCGCAATTTGTTCCTTAGCCAAAGCGGCTAAGATTGGGGTCGTATTCATCTTCACAAACACCCGATCCCCATTGGGATAAGTTCCTAGAAAAGCTTGCCCGCTCTTACCTTTCAAAGGGGTTAATGTTAACTCTTTATCGTTTGTCACAAGATTTCTCCTTATTTCCATCTTATTTATTTTACCTGTTTTGAGCCGTCTCGTCAATCATTCGTTCTGCTTTATGAGGCATGTAGGCATAGAGGACTACCACGTTGATGGCGGTTAATAGCAGAGCGGCAGACCATGTTTTGGCAAAAGGCAGCTCAATCAGAAGCGCTACCAGACTTAGTCGCCGTATCAGCCAGAGCAGGGCCGTTTTCTGACCAAAACCTGCTAGAGGCATTACCTTTAGCAAATAGTGATGGTCATAGTGATTGGACAAAGCTAACAGTTGAAAACTCAGTAAAAAGTTTAACATACCAGCCAGACCTGCCCCCAGATAGGGACTAGACACCCCAAATAAACTGAGCATGGCTAATCCTGTCAACCGCAAAAACAATCCCAGATAGTCACCACTGCGTAAAAAGGCTCGCCAGAACAGCTGATGATACAGCTTTCCTTGCCCTTTTGGAGCAAATCTATTCAAAACATTAAGGTAGGGGCGTTTTTTCACACTACTGGTGATGCCTTTGACATTGGTAAAGAGGGCAAAAAACTGCAAGAGGCGCTGTTGTCGCTGTGCTTCAGTTGTTACCAGTTTATCCCAGTCAAGACCATTTTGACGACCAAGCCTCATCAAGCGACGATTGGCAAGAATTAACTTAACCAGCGTCACGACAATCAAAAATGCGATAAAGCTCCAGACTGACCAGCCCAGCTGATGAAGCAAAGGATAGAGCAAGCACCACCCAGCCAGTTGAACAAGACTTCCAAAGAGAGCAGCTCTGCGATTGGCCTCCTTAACCAAACCGACCAAAACAGTCTCCTTAGTTAAGAGGTAATGGCGATCCGGGGGCAAGATGTAGGTCGCCACCTGCCCAACACTAAGTAAACCAAGCCCGAAGACGCAGAAGAGCCCATAGAGCCAAAACGAGGAACTCGGCGGATTATTCAACAATTCTCGGTACTGATAGAGCAGAACCCCCAACCCAACCATGAGGACCAAAACAAAATGGTCATTGAAAACGTAAGGCAGATAAGTGGCTAGGCGCTGATAAAAGGAACGACGCCGTTCTTCAAAGAGTTCCCTCATCTCAGGCCTCCCTCGTCCAATGCAAATACATGCTGTTAAGGCTAGCCTGATGATCCCCAAACTGTTCCCGCAAGTCAGCAAGACTGCCCTGGGCCAGCACGCGTCCCTGGTGAAGGAGCACAAAACGGTCACAGATGCGCTCCGCTGTGTCCAAAACATGGGTGCTCATCAAAATCGCTTTCCCAGCTGCTTTTTGCTCTGCTAGCAAGGTCATCAAATCAGCAATTGCCTGAGGATCAAGCCCTAAAAAGGGTTCATCAATGATAAACAACTCTGGCTCTACCACAAAGGCACAAATCAGCATGACTTTTTGCTGCATCCCCTTTGAAAAATCAGTGGGAAACCAGTCCAATTTATCCGATAAACGAAACAGGGTCAACAAACCCTCCGCCCTTGTCATGACTAGCTCGATAGGCAAATCATAAGCCAGGGCTACTGTCTCTAAATGCTCCCGAAGGGTCAATTCGTTGTATAAACTCGGACTCTCAGGAATAAAGCCAATTTTTTTCCGATAAGCTATGGCATCATCGGCCAAGGTCAGACCACCTAGACTAATCCTACCCTTGTCTGGACGTAAGAGACCGATAATTTCCTTAATCGTCGTTGACTTCCCAGCCCCATTTAGACCAATGAGACCGACCAGTTCGCCACTCTTGACCTCAAAACTCACTTCTGTTAAGACCGGCAGATGATGATATCCACCTGTGATGTTTTCAACCCGTAACAAGACTTTTCTCTCTTTCTTTGCTATACTTGTATTAAGTATAACAAAATTTAGCTATTTTAGGAGGTTTCAACCCATGACAGACTGTATTTTTTGCCAAATCGTTTCAGGCGCCATCCCCTCAAGTCAGATTTATGAGGACGAAAAGGTACTGGTATTTCTTGATATCACTCAAGTAACCCCTGGGCATACGCTGATTATCCCTAAACAGCACTGCAAAAATCTTATCGACATGAGCGCTGACACTGCTCGTCAGGTCTTTGGGGTCGTACCAAAACTGGCGCAAGCCTTGGTCAAGGCAACAGGCGCAGACGGCATCAACCTGATCAACAACAGTGAGGAGGCTGCAGGTCAGACGGTCTTTCACGCCCATATCCACCTCTTGCCACGATTTGCGGCCGGTGATGGTTTGGACATTCGCTTTGTTCAAAACGAGCCTGATTTTGGGAAAATAGCAGAGCTGGCCAAGCACATCCAACAGGAGGTCAACTAAGATGAAAAGACTCCGTTCACTTCTTTGGCTGTCTGTGCTGACAGGAACTGGTTATCAACTTTACCAGAACCGAGTCAGACTGATTAAACAACTAACCAAGGCTAGAGTTGCTCTAACCGACAGTCAAGACAAGCTTGACCAAGTAAAAGCAGATGTCACAAATGTTCAAAATAGCCTGCCAGCGCTGAATCAATTCAGCAAAGACATCAACTACAAGCTCCGCCTATTTCAAGAAGAAAGCAAACCACATCTTGTGGCTATCCAGAACATTTTAGCCAAATATCAGAAAAAAGAGGACTAGTCAACAACACGATCACACACGAAAACCGAGCCGTTTCCAGCTCGGTTTATTGTATTTATCATCTCTTGTTCAAGCTTTGAGATTAGTTTTTTCTTTTTCTTGAATAAGCAAGAAGTCCTGTGAATCCAGTCAATAAGCCGAGGTATTGCAACAAATCAGTTGAAGTAGTACCGGTATTTGGTAACTGTTTATTCATGCCTTTGTCTGTTGACTTAGGCATAGGCGCTGCTTGGGTGGCAGGCACAACTGTCCGCTGCTTATCGCTTGATTTAACCACAGGGTCAGCTTTAACCATCCTTTTATCAGGTTTCGGCATATTTTGATTATGCATCAGTCGTGGGACAGATGCTGAATCTAATGGATTAGTACCGGCATCCAGCTCACTACGACTAGTATGCCCATCACCATCATGATCTTTATCGAGTTCAAACTGTGGTTTATCTTCATTGATCAAAGGTTCGATTTTATCAGTTATTTTCTTGTCTGATTCAGGCTGTTTTTCAGGCTCGACAGGCAAGAGCGGTTTGATTTGCTCTTCTTTTTCTTTTGGTTTTTCACCTTCAGAATTTGGTACTTTAGGTTGCTCAGCTTTCGGTTGCTCCATCCTATCATCTGGTTTTTTCAGCTCTGCAAATTCTTTCTGCAATTTATCAACCAGAGCTTCTGATTGTTTAAGTTTTTCAATCAGTCGGTCTTTTTCAGCTTGCAACTCCTGTCCATTTGCTTGTGGCTCTGATAAGAGCTTTTTAAGGTCACGATTTTCTTGGGCTAACTTAGCAAGTTCTTCCTCTAATTGTTTTACGGTATCTTGAGATTTTTTAAGTTTATCCGCTAATTGATCATGCTCTGACTGCAACTTCTGTAACTTGTCTTGGTTTTCAGACAAGCGACGTTCTAAGTCTGCTTTATCTGCTTTTTGCTTAGCAATTTCGTCATCTTTAGATTGCAGTTGCTTTTCCAAGTTAGACTTTTGAGTCATCAAGTCTTCGTTCTTACCCTCTAAGTCTGCCAATTGTTTCTGCAAGTCCTCAAGTTTTTGCTGGTCTTGCTCAGACATTTGCTCATTTGGCTGAGGTTTTTTAGCTAACTGTTCTTCAAGTGACTTGACTTTGTTTTCTAGTTCAGCTTTATCAGTCTCTAACTGAGCTTTCTTAGTTTCCAAATCAGCTTTTTCATCTAATAGGGTCTGCTCTTTTTGTTTCAACGTGTCTACTTCTGATGATTTCTTGTCGATTTCTGTCTGACTATCGGCTAGTTGTTTATTCAGATTGGCTTGGTTTGCCCTTTCCTGCTCAAGTTCTGCGGTTAAGCGGTCTTTTTCTGCACTTAGACGCTCCTGCTCTTCTTTAAGCTTCATGTTTTCAAGTTGAGCTTCCCCGTCAGGTTTATCTTTCAGAGCTTCTTTTAATTTCTGTTTTTCTGTTTCCAGATTCTTTACCTGTGTTTCCAGAGTGCTTATTACACTTTTCTTGTTGTTGTTTTGAAGCTCTAAATCATCTTTTTGTTCTTGCAACTTCTCTAATTGTGCTAGGGTGTCTCTATGTTCTTCTTGAAGTGCTTGTTTTTCATCACCAATGGCTCGAACGCGTTCCTCGAGTTTGTTTTTATCAGACTCCAGTTTTTGCTTCTCATGACTAAGGTTAGTTTTTTCATTTTGTAAGCGTTTCACCTGTTCATCAGATCGGTTTTGCTCAACTTGCTGTTTGGCAAGTTCTTCTTCTAGCTGCTTGGCCTTTTTCGCATTTTCTTCTAACTCATTTTTCACCTGTTGTAATTCATCTTGTAATTGCCGAGTTTTCTTTTCTGAGTCCCTTTCTCCAAGTTGGGCTTCTAAACCAGCTTTTTCTCGTTGCAATTTTTCATTATCTGTATAGATTTCTCGGAGCCTATCAACTAACTTTTGGTTCTCTCCAATTCGTTCTTTGATAATTTCAATCTGTTCGTTCGACTTCTCTTTCAGTTCTTCAATCTGCTTTTCTTGTTGAAGTATTATCTCTTCAAGGTCAGCTCGATTTCCTTCGCTAAGGTGACGTCTTCCAAATTCTTCTAAAACCAATCTATACAACTTGACCTTGGCTTCCGTATCATTTCTAACAAGAATATCAAGTCCGTTTGCTACTTTAGCTGCATTTTTCAATTCATCAATGCTAAATTTTTGAAGGATAGCGCTAACTTGTCTCTCTTCAAAGTTCTTATCTTTAACTACTTCTGTCAACTTCCGAACTGCTTCTGAAGTATCAGCCCAAACAGGTGTGGCTGTTGATAGCGTTCCTGCTAGTAGTGCAGTGGCTAGAGCTAGACGACAAACTTTTGTAATCTTACGTGAAGACATATATACCTCTTTCTAAACCTACTTCTCAGGTTCCTAATTTACCTTACTAGTATATCACAGTGCTATTGTATTATCAATCTAGATTAATATTGTTGTCGTACATTTAAGGTTTGCTTAAGTTTTCTTTATTTTTACACTTTTCAACAACTGCGGTTTTTGGTGGCTGAACAGAGACAATGTCGTCTAATAAAAAAGAGGAGACCTGTTAGTCTTCTCTTATAATAAATCATTTTCTGATTAGCTAATCCGAGGTTGTGTCTCCTGATGACTGACTTCCAAATGCTGGATTTAGAGGCGCTGAGCTTTCTGATTGACTAGAGGGGTCATTATAATCAACCGAGGGAGTAGGGGAAGTAGTGTCTTGATAAGTTGTTGAAACCTCTGGGGACATGCCATAGATGTCTTCGTAAAGTACAGCTATTGTCGTCAGGTCTTGGTTTTCTGGTAGTCCTAGTTCACGCTTAATTCGATTTTGGGTCTCAAGCAGATGCTCTCTAGTTACGGCTTGATAGCTAACCTCATCAACCATGGCATCCTCGCCATGCAACTGATAAGTTTGCAAGTTACTAATCGCTTGACGATAAGCCAACAAGTCAGGAATCGTCTGTGGTGTTAACAGGATGTCAGTTTGCATGTTTTTGCTGACAGCGGTCAAAATGCTACGGTAGCTACTCAAGCTATTGAGCGCTAGTAGTTTGGAAACGAGTTTTTGGATAACTTCACGTTGGCGCCGTTGGCGACCGTAGTCCCCTTCTGGGTCATCGTAGCGCATGCGGGCGTAGACCAAGGCTTGATCCCCGTTGACTTTGTGCGTTCCTGGTTCAACGCTTGAAGTGTATTCAGGTTCCCACTCATCGATACGAATCGGAAAATCAAACGAATTGGTCACGGTGATGCCACCAACAGCATTGACCAAATCAACCAGCCCCTGCATATTGATTTGCATGTAATAATCGATCCGAATATCCATCAAGCCCTCCACTGTCTTGATGGCCATCGGTGCACCTCCATAGGCATAGGCGGCATTTAACTTAGTTTTTGTCCCGAGAGGTTCACCAGTTTCATCTAGCAAATCGACCAACGTATCTCGCTCCAGACTGGTCAGGGTTGTAGTGTTGGTCTGAGGGTTAACGGTGACCAAAATCATCGAATCGCTCTGCCCTTGCCATCTGTCCTCACGAGAGCCTGAGCCAGTATCTACCCCCATCAAAAGCACTGAAAACGGTTTGGTATCCGCAATCGCCGTGCTTTGTATGCTATCTTGCCGATAGTTTTTAAAGGTTTTGGACAGCTCGTTGGTTGAAAACGAATAGGCTGTGGTCAGATACAAACCGACCGCAATAGCTGTCACAGTGATAATCCCTGTCAACATCAGGGCAATTTTTTTCCCAATACTCATTAGTTATCCTATCATTTTTGCCATCATGTAAACGTCCAGAAAGTCGCCTGTAGCGGAAACGGCTCCTCGTTGTTTCGTTCCTTCAATTTCAAATCCCAAATGTTGGTAAAGGCGAGTGGCACGGTCATTTCTGACCTGCACGGTTAATTCTAATCTGGCTAACACGCCCTCTTGCTCTGCCCAGTCAATAGCTTCCTCTAACATCAGGCGTCCCAGGCCATGTCCCCAGTAGGGTTTATGAACAGCCAAAAAGAGATGCCCGATATGGTTTAGTTTGGACTGTGGAGCTGTTCTAACGGTCAAGGCGCCAATTAACTGGTCATCTACTAAAGCCAGTAAACAAAACTGGTCATTGGCACGATAGAACTTATCTAAGGTGTCGGCCATTTGCTCAACAGACTGGGACAAGCCACTGTCATCCATGACCAGATAATCGGTCTCTGTTGCGACTTGAGCCATAAATTCCAAAAAAGCAGCCGCATCTTGTCCGCTGGCTTCACGAAAGCTAATCGTCTGCTCTGCCATTTTCAAAATCCTCCAAAAGCGCCTGAGACCGCTGGCCAAAAGCCGCTAAGCTCACCTGTCTGCCATGGTCACGGCGCTCAATAACCAGCTCCAGGTAGTCCTCAATCGCGTCACTCGGTAAAAGCCTGCCCCACTCGATGACGGTTACACCGTCGCTGTAGAGAAACTCGTCGATGTCGATACTGTCTGGGTCATCACCGAGACGATAGATGTCTAAGTGGTTGAGGGGCAGTCGTCCCTCATAGGTGCGGACCAAGGTATAAGTCGGGCTTTTTACCATCTGCGTGATTCCTAGCCCTTTGGCTAAGCCCTTGGTCAGGGTGGTTTTGCCAGCTCCCAGCTCGCCAGTCAGTAAAATCACTTGACCAGCGTCAAGATGCTTGGCTAACCGTTCCCCCAGTGCCATGAGTTCTTCTTCATTTTCAGTATAAAACATAGGTCTATTATAGCAAAAAATAGCTGGCGAACCAACTATTTTTCTTTTTGTTCCTTTTGCCAAGCCAAGCAGGCACTAGTCGTCGATTTTAGCATGTCAAGACCAGCTGACGAGTTGAGAGCTTCTTAACCTCTACGATGACATTTTGAAAACCGTCTTCTAAAATCTTTTTCAGATAGTCGTCTAGCTTTGCTCGTCTAACGGCGGTAAAGTTTTTGACGTGAGTAGATTGGGTCGACAGTGACATTGATGCCCAACTTACGGAGGACATTTTTATCCTCTTCAGGCAAGATTACTGTTGAGTGTACCTCGCTGCCTTGTAAGTTGCCTAATTCCTGCATGGCACGATGGGCTTCTGGACTGTTGCGCGCTGTAATCGCTAGGGCAATCAATAATTCAGAAGAGTGCAGGCGGGGGTTTCGGTTGCCTAAGTGATTGATTTTTAAGCCTTGGATTGGCGTTACATAATCAGGTTCAATCAGGTGCGTTTGCTTGTCAATACCTGCTAAGGCTTTGATGGCATTTACCAAAACAGCAGCTGTTGGTCCGAACAAATCGGAGGTCTTACCAGTGACCGTCTGACCATTTGGCAATTCAAGCGCTAGGGCAGCATCGCCTGTCAGTTCCGCCTTTTCTCTGGCAACCAGGGTTACCTGGCGGTCTGCTGGCGTGATACCGAGGTCGTTCATCAAGAACTCAATCTTCTTGACAGCTACCTCGCTCACTCGTTCTGCCTTGAAGTCAACCAAGGTCTGGTAATAGCGACGGATAATCTCTTGTTTTGACGCCTCAACAGCAGCATCGTTATCAGTAATGGCAAAACCAACCATATTAACACCCATATCTGTCGGAGAGGCATACGGAGATTTGCCAAGAATCCGCTCTAACATGCGCTTGACCACTGGGAAAATCTCGATGTCACGGTTATAATTGACCGTTGTCTTCCCGTAAGTTTCCAAGTGAAAAGGATCAATCATGTTGACGTCATCAAGGTCAGCTGTTGCAGCTTCATAAGCCAAGTTTACTGGGTGATGAAGAGGCAAGTTCCAAACAGGGAAGGTTTCAAATTTGGCGTATCCTGAGCTAACACCATTGAGTTGGTCATGGTAAAGCTGGGAGATGCAGGTCGCCAATTTTCCTGAACCAGGACCCGGCGCCGTCACAACGATGAGGTTGCGACTGGTCTGAATGTAGTCGTTTTTTCCCATCCCTTCTGCTGACATAATGTGGTCAATGTCTGTCGGATAGCCCTTAATCGGGTAGTGAAGGTAAGATGATATGCCGTGTTTAGTCAGGCTATGGCGGAAAGCATCTGCTGCAGGCTGACCGGCATATTGAGTAATAACGACAGACCCAACAAAGAGGTCAAGGTCATTAAACTTGTCAATCAGACGAAAGACCTCTTGGTCATAAGAAATCCCCAAATCACCGCGTGCCTTGGAATGCTCGATATTGTTTGCATTGATGGCAATAACAATTTCTACCTGCTCACGCAGTTCGTGTAGGAGTTTGATTTTATTATCAGGTTCATAACCAGGCAAGACACGAGCCGCATGGAAGTCTTCCAGCATTTTACCACCAAACTCTAGGTAAAGTTTGCCTTCAAACTGACTGATTCGCTCCAAGATGTGGTCACGTTGCAAACTGAGGTATTTTTCCGAATCAAAAGCCTTGCGTATCATGTTCTTCCTCCTGTGTTATAAAAAAGTGATGGTCATAAAAAAGATATTCTAGCAAATATAAGCTGAGCTTGTCAAGCAAAAACCGATAATAACACCCAATCGGTCATTCGTGAGAACGTGATGCTGCCTTCCCACACCTCCACATGACGCTTACGTTTACAGTCAGTGAAGCGACTGTTAAAGGAGCAAACCGTGAAATAAGAACGTCAGATGACTGCTTAAGGTAACTGAGAAAACGAGTAAAACTCGCTATAGTTGTCAGGGCTATCATCATAAATAGAATCAAATTATCTTACCTATCAGGATTGTCAACCACCTAGGCTCGCACTACTAGTGGCTCATTTGCACTAAAGTGCCTAATGAGCTGTTCAGGGCTACTTTAACTCTCCGCCACTCCACCTTTATAATTGGTAATAATAAAACGGAGAGACTAGGACTGTCGTCCTGCTCTCAGTTTTTTGTCACTAATTTGTGTCATCTTCACTGAAGAGACCAGCTAAACCTGCAAAGGGGCTACTGGCTTCCTTTTCAGCCTGTTTTTGAGCATCGTATTGGCTCTCTGTTAAAACAGACCAGTTTTGCCCACTCGGTAAGTCTTCCTCTTGCTCTTCCTCTGGGGTCAAAACACGACTGGGCAGGTTGAGGAGAATGTTATCGACAACACTTTCTGTCAGGTCAATATGGTCTCCTTCGACAATCAAGACCAAATCGTCATCAACCAATTCCTGCTTTGCTGCGACATCCGAAGCAGCAATAAATACTTCCTGTAAAGCCTGGCTATTGTCCAAGAGAACAGGCTCTAAAGAGCGACTGGATGGCAGGGTCAGCTGATAGGTCATGGTATAGGTCAAGAGATAGAGCCCTTGGTCGTGACTGACTTGCCCCTGAACGGCGACCGGTCCCAAAGCTAAAATCTCTGGCTCTCTGGCTTTAAGCACCTCTTCGAGGTGTAATGTCTGCTGAAAAGTAATGCCGTCTGGCTGCTTTCGAATGTCTGTTAAACGAAACATCATCTTCTCCTTTGTCTTCACTGATTCTATTATAGCAAGATTTCGATGACTTGTCTTGACCAAGTTGAAAAATATAATAAGAGAATGTTGGCGCCTGAGACAAAAGTCCCTGCCTCTCACCTTGTTTTTGAATGGTTAAACAAGACGCAGTGGTTGAGTGGGCTCTAAGGCGCTGATGTTATCAGCTTTTGTAGCCCTACTCAACTTTTGGAGTGAGAGTAAAATAGTCCAGCAGGCTGGTTTAGTCCAAATCTTAAAATTAGGAAGAACAGGGAAAATTCCCGCTTTAGGTGATTAATTTTTGCCCCACTCTCTTTTTCTCGTTTGAAACTGCAATCGGCTACTCAAGAGATTTTAAGGCTTCAAGCATGTCGACCTGGCGCAAACGGCGGTTAATGAGTACACCCAATACAATCAAAATCACAGCGATGTCAAGCACTGGTGTCAAGTAAACACTCAGAGCCACCTGAGGCTGGAACATCAAACTAGGCGAGGCAATCATGTTTAGCAACAAGCGGTGGAGATAAACACCCCCTCCCAGCCCTAACATGATGCCAACGAGTGACAGCACAATGGTTTCACGGTAAATATAAAGGGTGACCTCCTTATGATGGAAACCGAGAACCTTGATGGTGGACAGTTCGCGAATGCGCTCTGCCACATTTATCGTCGTTAAGTTGTATAAAATGACAACTGCTAATAAAATGGAGAGGGCAATCAGTACCAACATAACGGCTGACAAGGAATCTGCCGTCTTTGCCAAAGCCATTTCAAGCGTGGTATTTTGAACGACACTTACGACCGCATGTTGCTTCAAGGCTTCTGCTGCTGTTTCTTTGATATGTTCAGGCGATTGGTCTTTAAGCTGAATCAGGTAACCATTGGGTGGACTGGGTTTAGGTTGGAGTTTTTCGTAATATGCCTCAGATAAGTAGATGTAATGACCAGCATATAGTTCACTGATGCCTGCAACCGTCAGGGTCACAGGACGGTCTTCCAGTGTCACAGTCAGCTGGTCACCAAGGCCAACACCGTATAGGGTTGCCAGCTTTTCAGTCACAATAGCGCCTGTGTCGCTCAAATTTAGCTGCTCTTTCGTCTGTCGTTGCCTGAGTTGAATAAAATCGTTCAGCTGAGGCTGATCTGCCACAAGTAGGGTGATGGTCTGGTCACCTGTTTGCTGAATAGTTTCTGAAGTGCTGAAAAAACGGACGGGGAGTTTCTGAGCAATAGTTGCCGCTTCTAAAAAACTGGTCAACTGGTCTTTATCATCTTGCGATGCTCTGCTATTTTCCACCAGAATCAAGTCATAGGTCAATAGCTCCCCAAACTGGCTCTTAGCCACCCCTGAAATTGAGGACTGGATACCTAAGCCCGCAAAGAGAAGGGCCACCGACCCTGCTACTCCAAAAATGGTCATCAACATCCGTTGCTTGTAGCGAAAAATGTTGCGAGCAGTTACCTTGTGCGTAAAGCTGAGACGTTTCCAGATAAAGGTCCAGCGTTCCAGCCAAATGGAAGAACCAGTAACTGGCGGTTTGGCTTGTAGTAATTGTGCAGGTTTTTCCCGGATTAAATCCCTGTGGGCAACGAGGTAGGTTGGCAAAACCGCTGAGATTAGGGCTAATAGCACAGCAACCAAGCTCCAGCCAGGATAGAAGCTATGACTTATCTGCCCTAAAACCAGTTTTTGGGTCAGAATATTACCAATCATGGAAGAGAGCACCGTATGTCCCAAGATAACCCCGACAAGTGTTCCAGCAAGACTGGCGGTCAAACCATACACGACAAATTTTGCCATGATGGCTCGATTAGTAAATCCTAAGGACTTAAAAATACCGATGGTATGACGTTCCTCATCAACAAAACGCGTCATCGTTGTCAAGGTGACTAGGGCCGCCACCAGATAAAGGACAACAGGAAAGATATTGCCGACAGCTGAAATGGCAGAGGCTCCTGTTTTAAAGGTATCATAGCCATGACCGCCTGGAAAGGTTTGACGCGTGTAAACCCTATAATCAGGCTCAGTCAACTGGTTGAGTTGGTCTGTCGCTTGAGTGAGTTCCTTATCTGCGCTCGCCATCTGTGCTTGGGCGTCAGCTTTCTGACGGTCAAAATCAGATTGAGAGCGCTCAAGCTCTGCTTTGGCCGAGTTGAGGCGGTCTTGCTCTTGTGAGATGACCAAACTTTCCTGATCTAGCCGAGCTTGATTGGCGACATAAGCACTTAAACCTGATTGATAGGTGGCTAAACCTGATTGGTAAGCGGCTAAGCCTGCATCATAATCCGCCTTACCCTGCTGATAGTTGGTTAGACCTTCTTCATAGGCCGCCTTACCTTGTTGATAGCTAGCCAGCTGTAGGTCATAGGCCTCTATGGCTGAGCGGTACTGGCTTTCTGCCGTCTGATAGGCTGACCGCTCCTTCTCATAGATGCTGAGGTTACTCTGATAAGTTGCCTGCCCTTGTTGGAGATTGTTTTCTAATTGGGTCAATCGCTGAGCAGTTTCTGCTAGTTGACTTTCTCGAGCAGCCAGACGAGAGGCGTTTTGAGGATCCTGTCCCTGCACAAGCCACTCCTGTTTGTCTGCCTCAAGACGTGACACCTCTGTTTGCCAAACCTGCTGTTCTAGGGCAAGGTTTGCCGCTAACTCATCCAACTGTTTTTTATCAGCAGCTAGGGACATCTGGCTTTGCTCCAATGCCTTACTTGCTTGTTCCAGCTGAGCCTTCGTCGTGTCAAGCGCTGTTTTACCCATTTGAAGCGCCAAATCTGCCTCTGCCAGTTCACGTGACGTTTTTGTTAAACGCGCTTCTGCTTGTTCAAGCTCCAACTTGCTGTCATCGAGCTGTTTTTTCGATTGAGCCAATTCGGCTTGACTAGTCGCCAGTTGATGTTGAGCCCGTGCAAGCTCGGCTTGACCTTGGTTGAGGAATTCTTGACCTTTTTCTAATTGGTTTTGCCCCTGAGAAAGAGCTCCCCTAGCCTCTGCCAGTTGCTCTTCACCATCTGCGATTTGCTCTTTAGTCTCTGAAAGTTGTTTGCGTCCGCGGTCAATCTCCGACTGTGCATCTGCTCTTAACACCTGCCAGCGTTGATGACCGTTATCAGCGAGGAGAGCTGTCAATTGCTGTTGATGCTCTGCTATTTTCCTATCGTAGGTCTCTGTGAAAAAGGGTTCCCCTCTCAACTCATCATAGGCTAAACGCGCAATCATGTAAACAGAGCTGTCAAAAGCCGCTTCTGTAGTCACCCCGTAAGCCTTTAAGTCGCCTGTTCCTGCCCTTGTCTGACCGAGCACTTCCTTATCCCAAAGTTCTGCGGACTGGACAAAACCAGTCACTGTAAAGGCATCTGTTGTCAGAGGACTGTCAGAAGATGGTGTGAAACGAATGGTATCTCCAATCTGATAAGACGGACTTAACTGCTCTGATAGAGCCACTTCATGAGCTGTTTCAGGCAACCGCCCTGAGCGCACCCGATAGGTAGACAAGGTCTTCGGAGAGGAAAAGAGCCGAACGGCTTCGTCCTGACCTGCGATGGTCACATCGGTTAAGTAGCCAAATTCTACAGTCGCTCCTTTAACTTGCTTTAGCTCTTCTTGGTCTTCTGCCGATAGGCCATAGTCTGCCATCACTGCTAAATCCATCAGATGGGTTTCTGTGATGTAGTCCTGAGCTGTCCTTTGCATATTTGGGGTCGTCACCTTGAGACCAACCAAAGCCAGAGAGCCAATCATCATCAGGCTAAAGATTGAAAAAAATCTCCCTTTTGAACCCAAGAAAGACTGGGACAATTCTTTAAGATAGACTGATTTTTTCATGACAGCACCCTAGTATTCTAGCCTTTCAATGTCCTGAGGTTGGGCGTTGGTGATAACGGATTTGACCGTGGCATCCCGCATATGAATCACACGGTCTGCAATCGGCGCTAAAGCAGCGTTATGGGTCACGATGATGACGGTCGCCCCTTGGTGCCTAGACATGTCCTGTAAGATTTTCAAGACCTGTTTGCCTGTTTGATAATCCAGAGCGCCTGTAGGCTCATCGCAGAGCAACAGTTTTGGTTTTTTAGCCACTGCTCGTGCAATCGATACCCGCTGCTGCTCACCTCCTGAAAGCTGGGCTGGGAAATGATTGAGACGCTGACTAAGCCCAACCTGTTTGAGTACCTCAGTTGGGTCTAAAGAATCCTTAACGATTTCGCAGGCAAGTTCGACATTTTCCTTAGCCGTGAGATTAGCGACCAGATTATAAAATTGAAAGACAAAGCCGACATCGTCACGGCGGTAGTTCGTCAGCTGATGGGCGTTGAACTGTGCGATGTCGACACCATCAATGATCACCTGCCCCTGATCACTAGTATCCATCCCGCCCAAAATGTTTAGCAAGGTCGATTTTCCAGCACCAGAAGACCCAAGGATAATCACCAACTCGCCTTGTTCAATCGCAAAAGTCACCTCGTGATTGGCCACAATGCGACTATCCCCACTGCCATAAGACTTAGAGACCTGTTTGACATCAATATAAGCCATGTTAAATCCTCTCCCTTCCTGATTAGTTCTACAAAATAGACAGATTGTTGATTTTAACTGCCATCTATGATAACATGAAGCGATAGCAATCACAAGAACAAAAAACGACAAACTGTCGATTTAAGGATAGAGCGATGAAACACCGACAAACCGAAACCAAAGCTTACTTGAAAAAAGCCTTGACGCTCCTGCTTCAGGACACTGAGATTGAACACTTGACCATCAGCCAAATCACTAAAAAAGCCGGCATCAACCGCAGCACCTTTTATCTCCATTATCAGGACAAATACGACCTTATCAATCACCTAAAAGATGATACTTGGCAAGAGATTGACATTCTGCTTGAACGGCATAAGCATCAGCCTAGAGCAGGGATTTTAGCGATTTTACAGTTTTTGAAAGGGGATTTTGATTTTATTTCAGCCATGGCTAACAGCCGCTTTTTGAATCTGTCTGAATCAATCAAGGACTTCACTCGCCATCTGCTGAGTGCCGACGAGCAAATTGCAGAAGCCTTAGTCGAGGCTTACCGCATCCCTTATCCCTATGCCCTAACCGTTTATTTATCTTCCATAGAAAGTATCATCAGTCTTTGGATTGAAACAGGTGGTCAAGAGAGTCCCGAGGAAATGACAGAGATTATTTTGACCGTTGCTGATTTGGGCAATCAGATTCGGTGAGCGGTTGAGGAAATGAGTACAAAAATAAAATAGCCCCTTCTGTCAGCCGTTGTGAACAGAAAGGGGCTTATCTTACATCTTTTCTAGCCGTGCAATACGGTCTGCAACGGGGGGATGGGTGTAAAAGAGGGATTTAAAGCCCTCTTTTTTCTTGGGGTCATTGATATATAAAGCTGCGCTGGCTGAATCAACAGGCTGCTGCATTGGGGCAGATTGATCCAGCTTTTGAAGCGCCCTAATCATCCCGTAGGGATTTCGGGTCAACTCAACAGCGCCAGCATCAGCAAGATACTCCCTCTGGCGGGAAATGGCTAGCTGAACAAGGGTGGCCGCCAGCGGTGCGAGAGCGATTGCCAACAAAGAAAAGACTAAAATCAGAACACTAGCTCCGTCGTTATCTCGGTTGTTGCGGCGTGAACGTCCGCCACCATACCACATCATGCGACCACCCAGCGAGGACAGGAGGGTCACTGCCGATGCGAGAGCGACAGCTATGGTCGAGATACGGATGTCATAGTTACGAATATGGCTGACTTCGTGCCCCATGACCGCTTCAAGTTCCTCTCGGTTCATTACTGCGAGAAGACCTGTCGTCGCAGCAACTGCTGCATTCTCGGGGCTTGACCCTGTAGCAAAGGCATTGAGGGCTGGGTCATCAATGATAAAGACACGTGGCATGGGGATTTGAGCGACCATGGCCATGTCTTCGACCACATGATAAAGGTCTGGCGCTTCGGCTGCCGTCACTTCACGCGCCTGATTCATGGACATGACCACATTGGTTGACTGAAAAATCATGATGGCAGCATAGATGAGCCCGATGATAAGGGCAAGCACAGCGCCGAACGCCAGTGAATCCGCCAGCACATAACCTAGCGCAGCTCCGAGAGCTGTCAAGAGGGCGAAAAAAATGAACAATAAAGCGATGGTTCGTCGCTTGTTAGACTTGATTTGTTCAAACAGCATAGGGTTTTCCTCCAGCTTGAAAAAAGAGTGTGTGGGCAACAATCGTTCATTCGTCAGAATCACATCTCCAAGACTACGTCACTCCGACCTTCAAGGCTCAAAAGTCTAAAAGTACTCAGCAGTGGGGACTAATGATCTGTGCATGGGCAACTCTAAAATCGGCAAAATCGATAAAAGTTACTCCAAACCACTACAACTCCCCTGATTAACGATAATAAAATGAAGAAACTAGGAATCTTTTCCCAGCCTCTTCCGTGAAAAATTAGAAGTCAAAATTAACTGTTGGCACAGCTTTTTCTTCTTCAGGAGTTTGTAAAAAGTCAGCTTTCTTGAAGCCAAACAGACCTGCAATGATATTGCTTGGGAAGGTTTCTAATTTGACGTTATAGTTGGAAACGGTGGTGTTATACAACTGACGAGAATAAGAAATCTTGTTCTCGGTGTTGGTCAATTCGTCTTGCAACTTGACAAAGCTGGCATTGGCTTTAAGGTCAGGATAGTTTTCTGCAACAGCAAGGATACCTGCAACTTGACGAGTCAAAGCATCAGAAGCCTGCATGGCTTCAGCTGGGCTGCTAGCCTTAGCAATCTGCGCTCTCAGCTCTGCAATTTTTTCCAAGGTCTGACCTTCGTATTTGGCGTAACCTTTAACTGTCTCAATCAAGTTAGGAATCAGGTCGTTACGACGCTTGAGTTGAACGTCAATCTGGCTCCAAGACTCTTGTGTTTGCACCCGACTCTTGACCAGGCTGTTATACACACCGACCACAAGTAAGGCAATAAGGGCAACAATAGCAATAATAATCCAAAACATAGAGAGTTCCTCCTTTTTTCTACAGAACCATTATACCATACTTTGGCAAAAAAAGGGAGTTTGTGGTAGAATGGAACCACTAAACACGATAAAGGATAACCATGACACCACAAGAATTTTACGACCACTTGGCAGCCGCTGGCTTTGTCCTTAACGACCAGCAAAAAGCGCAATTCAACCGTTACTTTGAGCTCTTGGTTGAATGGAATGAAAAGATTAACCTAACTGCCATCACCGCACGCGACGAGGTCTATCTCAAACACTTCTATGACAGCCTTGCACCAGTCCTTCAGGGACACATCAAAAACCAGCCTCTAACCTTGCTGGATATCGGTGCTGGAGCTGGCTTTCCCAGCCTTCCGATGAAAATCCTCTGCCCAGAGCTTGAGGTCACCATTATCGATTCCCTCAATAAGCGGATTAGCTTTTTGACCTTACTAGCTGAGGAGTTAGGGCTAACTGGTGTCGCTTTTTATCATGGCAGAGCGGAAGACTTTGGTCAGGATAAGACGTTTAGAGGGCAGTTTGACCTTGTTACTGCCAGAGCTGTCGCTCGCCTGCAAGTTTTGGCAGAGCTGACGATCCCCTTTCTCCGTATCAATGGTCAGCTGATTGCCCTCAAGGCAGCAGCGGCTGACAGCGAGTTACTTGACGCTAAAATAGCGCTTCAGACCCTCTTTGCCAAGGTCGACGAGACAAAAGACTACCAGCTGCCAAACGGTGATTCCCGCAACCTGACCATTGTCCGCAAAACCAAAGAAACACCTAACAAATATCCCAGAAAGGCTGGCTTGCCGAATAAGAAACCCCTATGATGCCTGAATTAAGACCCCTAACCATCGCTCAGAAGCTGAGTATCAGTTTTTTAGCGACTATTCTCGTCGGCAGTCTCTTACTGTCTCTCCCCATCTTTCACGTGGCAGGTGCACCGCCAACCAGCTACCTTGACCACCTCTTTCACGCGGTCTCCATGGTTTGCGTGACCGGTCTGTCAGTCTTTCCTGTCGCTGAGGTTTACAACCGCCTAGGGCAGGTTATCTGCTTGATTCTGATTCAGATTGGTGGGCTGGGGTTGGTCAGCCTGATTGCCATCAGTTACTATACCCTCAAGCGCAAGGTCGGTGTCAACGACCAAGAATTGCTCAAGTCTTCGCTCAGTTTTGACCAGCAGACCAGCTTGAAAGAGCATCTCTTTTCCATCTACAAAATCACTCTAACTATCGAAGGGGTGGGAGCCCTCCTTCTTATGGTGGATTTCATTCCCCGCTATGGTTGGGCAGATGGCATTTTTAACAGCATTTTCCTTGCCATCTCTGCCTTTTGTAACGCCGGTTTTGATAACCTAGGAGCCAACAGTCTGGGCGATTTCGTTGTCAATCCCTTGGTCAATCTGGTCATTGCAGGGTTGATTTTATCAGGAGGCTTAGGCTTCATCGTCTGGAAAGATCTGATTCAGGCCTTTAAGCGCTCCGTCTTAAGCAAACCACGCCAGCCCAAACGACTGGGGCGTTGGTTGTCACCACATTCCAAATTGATGCTGATCACCACTGGTATCATCCTACTGGCTGGAACGCTCCTGTCTTGGTTGATTGAGCTGGATAATCCAGCCACCATCGGGCATTACAGCCCACCACAACAACTTTTAGTCAGCTTTTTTCAAACTGTGACCATGCGAACGGCAGGCTTTTCGACCATCAGCTATGTCAAAACTGACTTGGTGACCAATATCCTCTATATCCTGCAAATGCTCATGGGGGGTGCACCTGGTGGGACAGCAGGCGGGCTCAAGCTGAGCGTGGTCGCCATTCTCTTCTTGGTCTTCAAGGCCGAGCTATCTGGCAATAGCCAAATCCTCTTTCAATACCGAAGCATTCCACAAAAGCTGCTCAAGCAAACCTTGACGGTGCTGATTTTCTTCTTTACAGTCTTTTTGGTCGGCTATCTCCTGCTCTTGCAGGTTGAGCCGTCACTTGACCCCTTTGCCCTGCTCTTTGAAGTGGCCAGCGCTCTAGCAACGGTCGGCATCACCATGGACATCACCAGCCAGCTGGGCTTGGGCGGTCGGGTCATCATCATGCTACTCATGTTTATCGGCCGCGTAGGACCAATCACTGTCCTGCTCAGCCTTGTTCAGAAAAAAGAAAAACCCATCCAATATGCAGAAACCAACATTTTGGTGGGCTAGGAAAGGATTTTATGACACGAAAAATTATCGGTGTGCTGGGACTTGGTGTGTTTGGTCGCACAGTGGCGAGGGAGCTAACCCAGTTTGATCAGGACGTTATCGCTGCAGACAATAACGGTCGCCATATTGAGGCGGTCGCTGAGCAGGTCAGCAAGGCAGCCGTCGGTGACATTACCGACTACCATTTCCTGCAAGGGCTTGGTATCGACCACTGCGACGCTGTGGTTATCGCTACAGGAACTAACCTAGAGGCAGCCGTTCTTGCCGTCATCAACTGTAAAAAGCTGGGCGTCAAGAAAATTGTCGCTAAGGCCAAGAGTATGAGCTACGAGGAAGTCCTCTATGCCGTCGGTGCGGATCTGGTTATCTCGCCAGAGCGCGAAGCTGGGGTCAACCTGGTTTCGACACTGCTACGCAACAAAATTCACGACGTTTTTCATTTCGAGGGGGACACCGCCATTGTTGAGTTTGAGATTCCTGATAAATGGATCGGCAAGTCTATCATTCAGCTAGATATTCGCAACACCTACGACATCAACATCATCGGGCTCCGTGAGCAAAAGAACGCTCCCATCAACACGACCCTTGCCCTCAACCAGCCCTTGGCCAAAGGGACATTGTTGGTGGCTATTGCCAATAGCAGAGCTTTCGAGCAATTCGACTATCTGGACGAGTTGAAGTAGTCTCTTCAAAACCACCCTCAGCTGTTCCTCTAGATGATGACAAAAACATTACCCCTTGTTTGACCTCAGCAGTTGAGCAACTAATGATTACTAAGATTTAGTTCTGTCGTGCACAGAGCTAAGTCTTTTTACTTTGTCTTGATGCATTGATGATTGTCGCAAAACATATCAGCTGTGATGACCGGTTCAGTGCGCCTAACAGCTCTGCCAGATGACATGACCAAACCCCGTAATCTCATCAGCCAAGAAAGACTGACTATTAGCACTAAAGATCGGGCTTGGGCAAGGCTGTTGATGTCGATTAGCAAAACAGAATCAAAAACAGCAACTCACATTTTTAGTACTCTAGTTATTACTAAAAACTATAAACACTTATAGTTTTTACCTATTAGTCAGGGAACTTCTTTTGCGTTATAATAATCATAATTAAACAAAAGGAGCGTTTAACCATGGCACACGGTATCTCAAACCATTTACATCACGATGTCACAGGGAGCTTTCTGCGACCTGAGGCACTCAAAACAGCTCGTCAACAGTTCGAAGCAGGTGAAATCAGCGCAAGCGACCTGCGTGCGGTTGAGGATCAGGCGATTCTCGACCTGATTGACCGCCAAATTGCAGCTGGCTTGACCATTTTGACCGATGGTGAGTTTCGCCGCAGCTGGTGGCACCTAGACTTTTTCTGGGGATTTCACAATGTTGAAAAAGTTATCAAGCATGGTGTTGTCGTTAAGGCTGAAGACGAGCTGGTCCGACCTGAAGGGGCTATTCTGACTGGCAAACTCTCCGGGCATCATCACCCGATTATCGCTGATTTTACCTTTTTGAAAGACCATGTCCCAGAAGGCTATCAAATCAAGCAAACGATTCCTGCACCAGCCCAATTCCTGCTTGAATTAGAAGTCTACAACAACCCTGCTATCGCTCTAGAACACTACAAGGGTGACCGTCAGGCACTCTTAGACGATGCGGTGGCAGCCTATCGTCAGGTTATCCATGACCTCTACGAGGCAGGAGCACGGATTATCCAAATCGATGATTGTGCATGGATTTCACTTCTTGGACCATTACCAACAGAGCCTGAGGCTTTTGCTAAGCACCAAGCGCGTAAGGAAGAGCTAGTCGCTCTTAACAACCGCGTTCTGGTCGATTTGCCTGAAGATTTACAAATCAATACCCACCTCTGTCGTGGTAACTACAAGTCAAAAGCCTTTGGTACCGGAGGCTACGAAGGCATCGCTTCACCTCTCTTTGACAAGGAAAATGTCAATGCCTACTACCTCGAATACGATTCTGAGCGAGCAGGGTCTTTTGAACCACTCGAGGCACTATCTGACCACAAGCGTGTGGTGCTGGGTCTCATCACCTCAAAAACAGGGCAGTTAGAAGACCGCGATGCCGTTATCAAGCGCATCCATGAAGCGAGCCAGTACGTGCCACTCGACCGCCTAGCCCTCGGTACTCAGTGCGGGTTCTCCTCAACTGAAGAAGGCAATGTCTTAACCGAGGATCAACAGTGGGCCAAGGTCGAGCTTATCAGCTCCATCGCCAAAGAAGTTTGGGGCTAGACTAGCGATATCAACAAAATAAAAACGGTCAAGGAATTGAAACATTCCCTGACCGTTTAATACTCATTTTGATAACTTAATGATGGAGATAATCTTATTTTTGAGGAGATACGTGTTTAGCGTGAGTAAGCTATCGTTACTCAGCGCTAAACACGTAGGCTTGCAGCCCAAAAAGAAAGTTTAACACTTTCTTTTTTCCTCGCAGTTGGTTCTAACGAACCAATGTTTTGCGAAGTGCGCAAAACGTGCAGTAATATTATGTGAACGAGAGGGTAATACATCCGAAAAGCCATGAATGACAGGATAAATCCCGATGAGAATGTCATCATAGACAGCTTTCCATTGCCACTGTGCCAACCTGTCCGCAATCACAAGGCTTGCATTTTTAAAGGATTAGCCGATATTGGCTACAATGCCTCCAAACGGCTATGGTTTTATGACTTTAAGATCCATATGTTAGTGACCTTGTCGGGCTATATTCTAAACTACGTGGTCACACCTGCTTCTGTTCATGATATCAAAACTGTTCATGACGTGATAGCAGGATGCCAACAATCTGTTATTCTCGCTGACTTAGGCTATTTAAGCCAGGAGCTTGAGGCAGATCTGGTTGAAAAAGGCTATAATCTATGGACACCTTTACGCCAAAATATGGTGGGAGCTAAGCAATATAATCATTGGAAAGTGATGGCGATGAGACGAAGTATTGAAACACGATTTTCTGAGTTGGTTCGATTATTTGATATTGAACACACATTGGCAAGGGGACTAACGGGATTACAGTTAAGACTGGAACAAGTCGTACTTGCCTACAATTTACGTTGTTTTGAAATTAACTAGCACCACAGGTAATTGATATTCATCATTATCATGAAATATCAATCGCCTTTTTATTTATGCTTTACCGTGTTTTTTCTTATAATCTAATCCCCAGTCCCACATTGAATCAATAATAGGCTTTAAACTCATACCCGTTTCGGTTAATGAATATTCTACACGAGGCGGAACTTCTGCATAAACTTTACGATTCACTAATCCTTGTGATTCCATATCTCGTAGTTGTGCAGTTAGTACTTTTTGGCTGACACTTCCGATTGAATTTTTCAATTCGCCAAATCGCATGGTCCCATTTAATAAATCACGTAAAATAAGAATTTTCCATTTATCTCCAATTAAAGACAATGTTGTTTCTACAGGGCAAACAGGTAACTCTTTTTTTATAGACATCACATCTCCTTAGTATCTTTTTGAAACTTTGATACTATTATAGCCTATTTGATTAAATCAAGCAAATTTTTTAAAAAATTTTAGCCTTTAAAAAGCCTGATAATACTACAAAAGATACTTTTAGGTAACTACATTCCGAAAAAGTGCCTACTTCCCAAAAGGAACTAATGATGTTAGACTTATACGTGTAGGGCAATCGCCGACAAAAATTTTAATTAGGGGAGATATTACTATGTCAACAAATATACAAAACGCAAAAAATCTTATCAACACATTCGTAACGGGAGATGTTGATGTCGCTCGTGAATTATTAGATGAAAACTATATTCAACACAATCAAGATTATCCAACAGGAGCTGCTGGTTTTATTGCTGCAGTTGAATCTTTAGCACAAGCACCTGTGAAAACAAGTGCAAAAATTGTTCGTGCTTTTGAAGATGGCGATAAAGTATTTCTACACACTATTTACAATTTTGCTGGGGCAGGAGAAGTAGTAGCTTTTGATATTCTTCGTTTTAACGACCAAGGAAAATTCGTAGAACACTGGGATAATTTAGATGGATTAACTCCTGCAAATCCAAGCGGACGTACACAAACAGATGGTGCTTTAACTACTACAACAGCTGATAAAGAAGAAACGCGAGCATTAGTTACAAACTTCGTAAAAGATGTTCTTCACGGAGAAAATTTAGAAAAATTAACAAGTTATTTTGACGGAGATAACTATATTCAACACAACTCAGGAATTGCAGATGGTGTGTCTGGATTAGGTGAGGCTCTAGCAGCTTTAGCTCAAGCAGGATTATCAATGACTTATACTAAAACATATCAAGTTTTGGCTCAAGATGATTTTGCCCTTGTCGTATCAGAAGGAGAGTTTGCTGGTCGTCACGTTGCTTTCTATGATTTGTTCCGTGTAGAGAATGGATTTATCGCAGAACACTGGGATATCATACAAGATATAAAAGAAGAAAGTGCAAATACTAACGGAAAATTCTAACATATAAGGTAGGGTAAGTCTATTACTCTGCCTTTTAGGTCTTGGAAGGAGAAAATAATGAATACGTCAGATTATCTTAAACTTTTAGTAGATGAAATCCACTCTGTTGTGGTCGCAAGTGTTGATTCAGAAGGTCATCCAACAACCCGTGTAATTGATATGATGTATCAAGATGACGAAAATGTATATTTTTTAACAGCTAATACCAAAGCATTTTATAAACAACTGAAAGAAAATCCTTATATATCTTTAACAGGTATGACTCAAGGTAAATCTACTATGGAAAGAAAAATGATTTCTTTAAGTGGAAAAGTTGAGTGTATTGGTAGAGAGAAGTTGAACATATTATTGGATCATAATCCTTATATGTACGATATTTATCCAACAGAAGATGGTAGGAAAGTTTTAGAAGTTTTCTGCTTCGCTTATGCACGTGGAGAGTTTTATGATTTAACTGTTTTACCACCACGAATAGATAGTTTTGAAATTAAAGGAGAATAATTTGAACAATTCTAAATTAGCCTTAGAAGCAATAAAAAATGCCGACATCATTCTTATAGGCGCTGGGGCGGGGCTTTCATCTGCTGCTGGTTTGACATATTCAGGACAGCGTTTTGAAAAATACTTTTCCAAATTTATAGAAAAATATAATATAGAAGATATGTATTCTGCTGGTTTTTATCCATATCCAACTGAAGAAGCTGAGTGGGCATATTGGACTAAAATGATTTATCATAACGCTTATGAAGTAGGTGCGACACCTCTATATAAACAATTATTTGAACTTGTTAAAGAAAAGGACTATTTTGTTATTACAACAAATGTAGATGGTCAGTTTATCAAAGCAGGATTTGATAAGGAGCGTTATTTTGAAGTACAAGGAAATTTTGAACACTTCCAATGTTCTGTGCCGTGTCAACAGGTTGTTTATAACAATAAAGAACAAATTTTAAACATGATGAATACTATAGATGATAAACTAGAAATACCAGTAGAACTTATCCCAACTTGTCCAAACTGTGGTGCAAAGGTAACGCGTCATTTACGTATTGATAATGCTTTTGTACAAGATGATACGTGGTATCAACAGCAAAAAAGATATGGTGAGTTTATAGAAAGACTAGAGAGTAAGAAAGTAGCACTTTTAGAATTAGGTGTCGGATTTAACACACCAACTATTATTCGCTATCCATTTGAACGATTGACTTATCACCTACCACAAACAACACTTATAAGATTTAATCAAGATGATATAAGAGGTATTGATGAAAATAAGAGCAAGACGATTACTATCTCTCAAGATATGAAGGAGGTATTTGATGCATGGCTTTAGTAGACGAACTAATTGAAGAACTAGCTCCAAATTTAGAAATTCCTAACCACATTAATAAAAAACAAGTCTTTAGAGGACTTATGGCTATACAAGAATCTACCAATCTAAATCAAGAATTTTTTGATAAACAGGATAGATATTTGCAAGAAGAATTACATTCAAAAGGGATAACTAGACTAGAAAACCTTACTCCTTTAAACCATAATATATACCTATGGCAAGGGGATATTACAACATTAGAAGTAGATGCGGTCGTTAATGCTGCCAACAGTCAGATGCTGGGTTGCTTTGTTCCTAACCACGCCTGTATCGATAATGCTATCCACTCACAAGCTGGTTTGCAACTTAGACATGAGTGCAAGCAATTAATGGCCAAACAAGGTCATCTTGAACCAACGGGTAAGGCTAAAATAACTGATGCATATAACTTGCCAAGTAAATATGTACTACATACAGTAGGACCAATTATTCATGATGTTCCTAGTTCTTTACAAGAAGAACAGTTAGCATCTTGCTATCGATCTTGCTTAGAATTAGCTGTAGAACGCAACTTAAATAGTCTGGCATTTTGTTGTATATCTACAGGAGAATTTAGATTTCCGAACTTACTCGCAGCTCAAATAGCAGTAAAAACGGTTCAAGATTTTTGTAAAAACTATCCAAATTTAAAAGTTGTTTTCAACGTTTTTAAAGATAGAGATTTAGAAATCTACATGAATCTCTTGACCGTGTAAAATAATACAATGAAAACCCGTGGTGCTAGTTATTTTTCACTATACCAAAAAGCTCATTTGGTTTAAACTGTTGGAAAGTGATGGCGATGAGACGAAGTATTGAAACACGATTTTCTGAGTTGGTTCGATTATTTGATATTGAACACACATTGGCAAGGAGATTAACTGGATTACAGTCAAGACTGGAACAAGTCGTACTTGCCTACAATTTACGTTATTTTGAAATTAACTAGCACCACGGGTAAAGTTTATTATTTTTTACTGAGAGAGCTTGAATATTTGATGTAAATTTTTAATGATATTATCTACCCAAAATCATGACCACCCGTCAAACGGGTGGTTTGAACAAGGGCTATAAGCCCACATGACCAGCCAGCGCCTATGTTGCTCTCTTTCACGTTGCTCAAGCCTCACTGCTCTTGACTCGTCACAAACCTCTCAAAGAGGTGTTGGTATTACTTGCCACTATCCCTAAAGGGATCTTCATATTCTTTCACACTCATTTTATCAAGTGCTATGTCATGTTAATTCGCCTTCTTATTTCTAAGCTCATGAAAAAATCATCCACTGGATAATTTCTTTGCTCCTGTATATATTTTTTAATCGTGGCTTCGTTAAGTCCTACTGTGCTTACATAATATCCCTCTGCCCAGAAATGACGATTGCCAAATTTATATTTCAAATTGGCGTGTTTATCAAACATCATAAGAGCACTCTTGCCTTTTAAATAGCCCATAAAACTTGATACACTTAACCTTGGAGGAATACTGACTAACATGTGAACATGGTCTGGCATNAGATGNCCTTCNATNATTTCNACACCTTTNTANCNACANAANCGNNGNAATATCTCTCCNAGACTACTTCGATATTGATTATANATNATTTTTCGTNTATACTTAGGGGNGAANACANTGTGNTANTTACANNACCACTTTGTNTGTGATAAACNATGTGCNTTTTGNGCCATATTTTTCTCCTTTCGCTNTACAATAGGCTTGAACACCTTTATTGTATCGCGTTTGGAGTTTTTTTGGTATAACCTTCGATGCGCACCCGCATAGCGGGTGGTTTATTGGTCACGCACCTTCGGAGCGTGACGGACTTAAAGTCACATAAATCTTAAAAAATGTGTCATTTATAGTTGACACATTTTTTCTTATCTGTTATACTGAGTATGTAATATATATATGACTTGGGTAGATGTGCCCTAAATTTTTTAGTGAGTGATGTCATCTATATAAGACACTGAGGGTGACCTCAAAAAATTTTACGCCACTGTGTCACATATAAAAGACATCAGCTCCGCTATTTCCCAAAAAACACTGAAAGGAGTTCTGATGAACCGTGTCAAAGACTTTCGTACTCAGGCTGGACTATCGCAATTAGCGCTGGCCAAGAGCATCGGTGTCGCTAGGCAGACCATCAACCTGATTGAAAACGACAAGTACAATCCCTCGCTGGACCTCTGCATCAAACTGGCAGAGGTGCTAGAAACTGACCTCAATACCCTTTTTTGGGAGACGAGACATGTTTAAGGGGAGCAGAATGATACAACTGTTTGCTGGCAATGGTTATCCATGGCGTTAGTGAGCTAGTAGTTGGCTCATCTGCTCACTGTTGAACATGTCCTGACAACACTGGTGTCCGCTATCTTTGCGGCAGCTATCCTCCCAAAACAATCAAAAACAACTCAAGGAGACTAAAATGATGAACCTCAATAAAGATAACCTCTACATTTTCTTTCTACGGCGTTTCTACGACATCACCAGTGACTTGGACGAGTACACCATCAGCGAGATTAACAAATTCGGTAACAACATGTACATGCTCATGTATGGTCTCGTCTTCCTGATTGGCTTGGCTTATTTTTTCAACTTGCCAGGCGCTATCGAGGTGATTATCCTTATCTTGCTCTTTTTACCACCCCATCTTCAGAAGAAGATGGCAAGGCGACTAGGACTGGATAAGATCGAGATCGACAAACAAGGGTTGAAACAGGCTAAGCTGAAAATGCTCAGGCGGACGCTCCTCCAAACGACGTTCACAGCAATAGGGTTGGGCTGGTTGTTCTTGTTCGCCAATGCCACTCATGACTATAGACCGGATTTCCTAAGCAGCATCGCTCTGCCAGTTTGGGCAACAGTGGTCGTCAGTCGCTTGGCTTACCTTGCCTTTAAAAATAACCGTAAAATTACCATCATCGACTAATCCCAACCGTTAGAGGAGACTTATCATGACAAACAAATACTATCGGACATTACTTTCAGGAGTGGTTTTTCACCTTGTCCTAACCAGTATTCACAGTTTAGTGGATCAGGTTAGCTGCTAAACAGCTCGGCTATTTCCCAAAAAAACTCATCAGAACAACCACTCCAATAACCAAGGGCTCTTGGAATGCCCTCAGTAAGTCCTTATACACCAACCGTTTCTTTTTGACCAGAAAACATAGAAAGGATTTTACCTCATGCAACAAGATAAAAAATGGACTAATGCCCTACTCAAATGGGTCTATGGCATCGACTTCCTAGACGAATACCGCTACCAGCAAGTTGCCCTCATCGGTAACACCTGTTTTATCATCTACTTTTTCGGGAGTTTCGCCTCCATTATCCTTTCCATCGGACTGATGAAGATCAAGATGGACTGGGCGATGGACTTCCTGATTTTTAGCCACTTGGGTCTCCTTTTAGTGACTACCACCTACCTGACCTATCAGTGCCGTAAACGTGGCTTACTGGTTGTTGACAGCTTGCCAGAAGACTATGAGACCGAAAAAGTCAAGCGCCTCAAACGCAACCGTAGAAATAGCTTCTTTTACTTTGTCTTCTACCATGCCACGACTACCTTTATGAAACACGGATTTGCCCTAAACACTCTGATGGCAGAGCTTCTTTCCCCGCCAAAAATCATCAACTCCTTGGTTATGACCTTAATCTTTCATTACATCATGAAGCACCAAACCCTAAAAAATATCCGTATCCTGACGGAAGACGAATACAAGGACTAAACAACAGCAGTCATCTCATGTGTCAATCATGCCCTCTATATGGCGAGGTTGACAGCGTTCAGTTGACAACGTTCAAATGAATGGAGAATCGCTACGATGGGAGTGGGACAGAACTCGGCAACTCAAAATAAAGACCGTTGTCCCACCCTCGCAAGGTCCAGTAGGATAGTCCAAGCTTTTTAAAGCGAAGGAATATCCACTAGACTACTGCGACTTGACCATCTACCGAACTTTATATAAGAGAGCTGACTTTTGTCTCAGCCTCCTACTACTCAAGAAAAACAAGCTACTAACAAAGGAGACTTATCATGACAACAACGACTCTATGGAGCAAGATTATCCGCTGGTTTTACGGCATCGAGGAATTGGACGAATACCGTGAAGCCATGGTCAACCGTATCGGTAATCAGCTATTTATGGTGCATTTTATGATTAATCTGCTGAGTACAGCTCTGGCTTTTTACCTGATGAAGACCCCTAGCGTCGCCTTGGACTTGCTCATGTGGACAAACTTTATCTGGTTTTATGTGGCGACGGGCTACATGATGTTTAAGAGCAATCAACTGGGCATACGAACCCACGAGGTCGATGAACAAGACTATGAGACGGTTAAAGCCAAAAAGCTCCGTCAACTCAAGCGTGCGTCCTTGCTGGTAACACCACTCTACCACCTCTTCTCGAGCTATAGCCCATCAAAAGACTTGTTGACGGAAGTCTTGGACTGGCGACGCTTGCTAGCTACTGCTATTTGGGTCTTGGTCACCTATCTCGGTTTCCGTTTTTTCCTGCTAAAGGGTATCAAAATTGATAAAGAATAGGGTTAAAAATAACTTAAATCAGATTAAACGGCAGGTCACTGATCATGACCTGCCGTTTTTGTTCATTCATTTAGTTCTCAAGTTTAGCGTAATCTGCCGCAATCTGGGCACCAATTTTAGCATTGTTGTAGACCAGTTGGATGTTGGTCTTGAGGCTATCACCACCCGTCAACTCGACAATTTTCGCTAGAAGGAACGGTGTGCTGTCCTTGCCACGCACACCTTTTTCATCCGCTTCTGCCACTGCTTGGGCGATAATGGCATCGATTTTTTCATGCGGGATTTCATGCTCTGCAGGGATTGGATTAGTGACAAGGATACCTGCTTTGAGACCTAAAGCATCGGAATAGTGCATCATGCTGGCAATTTCTTCCGTGCTTTCCACACGGGTATTGAGCTTATACTCAGATGTCCTAGTATAGAAGGCAGGCAAATAGTCAGTCTGGTAGCCAACCACTGGTACACCCTTGGTTTCCAGGTATTCCAAGGTACGAGGCAGGTCAAGGATTGCCTTAGCTCCCGCACAGACCACCGTCACAGGGGTTTGTCCCAATTCGTCCAAGTCCGCTGAGATGTCCATGGTTTCTTCGACCCCACGGTGGACTCCCCCGATACCACCTGTCACAAAGACCTTGATGCCCGCCAAGTGTGCTCCGATCATGGTCGTCGCAACAGTCGTTGCTCCTAACAATTTTTTAGCAAAGACCTCTGGCAGGTCACGACGTGACACCTTAGCGACTGGTTTTTCCTTGGCCAAGCGCTCTAGGTCTTCTTCTTCCAAACCAATTTTGAACTGACCATCCATGATGGCGATGGTAGCAGGGACCGCTCCGTGGTCACGGATAATTTGCTCCACGTTTTTCGCCATCTCCACGTTCTGCGGATAAGGCATCCCGTGAGAAATGATAGTGGACTCAAGCGCCACGACTGGTTTTTTAGCGTCCAAAGCTGCTTGGACTTCCTTGCTGATAGAGAGTAAACGTTTCATCTTAGATTGCTCCTTTTTCCTTGAGTTGTTGATAGTTTTGTTCCAATAGCTGAGCGGACAGGTCGACTCGGACAGTCGCATCTGTCTGGATCGTATGATACGCATTGGTCAGACCGTAGGCGATCGCTTCTATAGCCGATTTCCCCTCCAAGAGACCGTGAATCAGGCCTGCTGAGAAAGAGTCCCCAGCTCCTGTCACATCAACGACTTTTTCGACCCTTGGCGGCTGGATATACTGTCGCTCCCCGGACTGATTGGCGTAGTAAGATGCCTGACTACCTCGGGTCATCAAGACATTCTCAAGACCCCTGCTCAGCCATTTTTCAGCCAAAGCCGTAACATCCTCCTCGGATGCCACCTGACAGCCAAAATAGGCCTCACTCTCGTCCTGGTTGACCACCAGCCAGGTCACCCCAGTCAAATCTTGGGGGAGATGGGTCATCTTGGGACTGCTGACAGGAATGACGACCAGCTCCTGCTCTTGTTGCCTAGCTAGTTCAATGGTTGCTGTCACCGTCTCAAGCGGCAGATTAAGGTCTACCACCAAGAGCCGGGCCTGTGCCAACCAACTGCGGTGACGATACAGCCAGTCTGGTGTCATCTGGTCACAAATGGCCATATCAGCTAGCCCTAACTGCATGTCACCCTGACTATCTAGGATCGCTGTGTAAGACGAGGTCGTCTGCCCTTCCAGCTGGGTGACCTGCTGGAGATTGACATAGCTTTCGGTCTGCGTCCGAATCCAATCGTAATCATGGTCTCGACCCGCCACAGAGAGCAAGCTGACGGCTCGCCCCAGTCGCCCCAAATTTTCAGCGATGTTTCGGGCAACCCCACCAACACTCATGCTGGCCATCACAGGATTACTGGTCTTGGGCTGCCAGTTATCACCAAGAACATACTTGCGATCCATGTTCATGCCACCGATGCAGATGACCTCTGTAGCGTGGTTGAGCACATAAGCTCGTCCAAGCAGGTATTTCTTGGTCATTAAGTTGGAAATTAAACCAGCCACCGTTGAACGATTGAGGCCTAGATGATCTGCAATTTCCTGCTGTGAGAGAAAAGGATCTTGTTCCAGAAGAGCGAGTATGCGTTGCTCATTTGTCGTTAGCATAGCACCTCCTTTTGGACTTTTGTTTATTTTTAGGATTTTTGTCCTAAAATTATTGTACTCCAAAAAGAAAACGGTGTCAAGAAAAAACCTGCTAAATGGTCCAATATGCTCCAAAGAAAAAAACTTGCAACGAAGGTGAGGTTGCAAGTCTTTTAGAAAAATTTTTGAAAATGCAATTATTAGGGGATAGTGTCCTCCAATGCGGAACATCTGACACTATCAGAGAAAATGCGGTATTCTCATGCCCTGCTAATTTTGAATCGTCTGACCCAGGCTTAGCCGATAAAAGGATTGTAGAACCGACCACCATTGACCCAAAAGAGAACAAGGGTCACCAAAACGACAGCAACAGCTAGCCCAATCACCGTATAGTCACCAGAGTTAAGCGTTTGTGACTTATACCAGGTCCTGTTTTTTTGTTGACCAAAACGGCGCAACTCCATAGCGGTCGAAACCGTATCAATCCGTTCCAACGAACTAAAAATCAGTGGCACAAGAATTTGAACATTACTCTTGATACGCTTGACTAAAGGCGCTTTTTTGGACAGTTCCAGCCCCCTAGCTTCCTGCGAGAGCTTAATCATCTGGAATTCTTCTTGAATATCAGGAATATAGCGGAGCGTTAAGCTGACAGCATAAGCGATTTTATAAGACACTCCAGCTTGATGGAGACTGGCCGCAAACTGGCTGGGATGAGTGGTCATCAGAAACAAAATAGCCAGAGGCACCGTGCAAAAATATTTTAGCAAGAGGTTAAGGAGGTAAAAGAGTTGCTCGGCGGTCAGGTTAAATCGCCCCCAACCCTCCAGCAGAACGGTCTGACTATTATAAATCTCTACCCCATAGGCTGGCGCAAACAAGTAGACCATGATTAAGTTAAGAAGAGCAAAAACAATCACAATGGTCAAGACAAATGAAATTTCCCGTAATTTAATCCCTGCTAACCGAAAAAGCAACAAAGACCCAACGGCAATAAAAGCAATCAAACGGGTATCATAGGTTGTCATGGCAGCAACTGATACCAAAACAAAAAAGATGAGTTTAGCTACACCAGACAGGCTGTAGAGAAAGCCTGACCCTTCCTTATAACCAATCAATGTTTGTTTAGCCATGTTGACCTCCTTGTAGCATCTTATAATAGGCTGTCACTGCTTCTGGCGTGGCTTTCATTAGTCTTGCTAACTCAAACAAGGACGTTTGCTTGAGATTGGCTGCCACCAAAATATCTGGCTGATTGAGGATAGCCTGAGGGCTGTCATCAGCCAAAACTTGACCATCACTGATCACCACACAGCGGTCGGCATACTCTAGCATGAGCTGCATATCATGGGTAATCATCACAATGGTATGACCCAGTGCATTGAGCTCATCTAAGAACATCATCATCTCACGATAGGTCCGCTGATCCTGACCGGCAGTCGGCTCGTCAAGCAAGATAATCTCGGGATTGAGCACCAAGATAGAAGCGATGGTCACACGTTTCTTTTGCCCATAAGACAAGGCTGAAATCGGCCAATGGCGAAAAGGGTACAAGCCACAAACCGTCAAGGCCTTATCAACTCGGCTAGCGATGGTTTCCTCATCAACGCCACGCAGACGAAGCCCTAAAGCCACCTCATCACTAATTTGGGTCTGGCTAATCATCTGATTGGGGTTCTGCAAAACATAACCAATCCGCTCAGAGCGCTCCTTAACAGTATCTGTGGAGATGTCCTGCCCCAGATAACGGATTGTCCCATTCGCTGTCACAAACTGACAGAGGCTCTTTGCCAAAGTAGACTTACCGGCTCCATTTTTTCCGACGATTGCCAAACGCTCCCCCCGTCGCAGGGTCAGGTTAAGCCCTCGTAAAATAGGACGCTCTGGTTGGTAAGCAAAGGTCCAATCAGATAACTCTAACAAGGCTTCCGTCTCCTTAGGACGAATAGCAGAGCTCCCCTCAGGCAAAACTAAGTCTGGCAAGCTCAGCTCATCAAGCTGACTAAGATTGTCTAAACCTGTTAAATCAATACCCAGACCACGCAAAACACTGATATAAAGTGGTTCACGAATACCATATTGCCCCAGCAACTCAGAAGCCAATAGCTCATCAGGATGACCGTTGAAGACCAACTCCCCGTCATGGAGCAAAACAATCCTGTCCACCGGCCTGTGCAGAACATCTTCTAACCTATGCTCAATGATAAGCGTGGTTGCCCCAGTCTCTTGGTGCAGTCGATCAATCAGCTCGATGGTCTCCTGACCAGACCGAGGGTCAAGATTAGCTAATGGCTCATCAAAAAGCAAAATAGGGCTCTCATCAATTAAGACACCACCCAGGCTAACACGTTGCTTCTGCCCGCCTGATAAGTCCTGAGGGCGGTGTTCCAATAATTCCCTCAATGCCAACTGGTCAGCCCAATAATGGACACGACTGACCATCTGATCTTTGGGGCAAGCATCATTTTCCAAGGCAAAGGCCAGATCTTCACCGACAGATAGACCGATAAACTGACCATCAGTGTCTTGTAACACCGTGCTGATCAGCTGAGAACGGTCGTAAATTGACAGTTGACTAATCTCCTGTCCTCTCACCAGCAATCGCCCTGTTTGTTTTCCCTTGTGGATATTGGGGATAATGCCATTTAAGCATTGCCCCAAGGTTGATTTTCCAGAACCAGATGCCCCGATAATCAGCACCTTTTCCCCTTCTTCAATGGTCAGGTCTATTTTTTTCAGGGTAGGTTCTGATTGGGCATCATATTGGAAGGAAAAATTCTCAAACCTTATCACCTTGCATCTCCCTAAACTTTAGCATTTATTAGGAACATTATACCACAAAATACCTTTAATTCCCTCAAAGCAGTCTCAAACCAGCCACACACCCCACTCCGACAAGGACCGTCAGGATAATGTTATTAGTCTTTTTAAAAGTCACATAGGTTGGTACTAAAGCCAGTGCTTCAATCAGCTTTAAGCTCGGCAATTGCCCAACACCAACCTGAAACACGCTGGACAGGATGAGCGCAAACATGATGCTGACAGGAAGATAAGATAGAAAGGCAACAACTTTCTCGGGTAGTTTGGCAAATTTCACTAAAAAATATGGAAAGATTTTAGGTAGCCAATTGGCTAAGCTGGCGAGCAAGATTAGCACGACTGTTGATTTAGTCCACATCTGTTAACACCCCCACGAGACAACCCATCAAAGTCGCTAGTAAAACAGCTACCGACCCTTGCACCAAGACTGAAGAGAGCAAGTAAGTCCCTCCGACGCTAATTAACATCACACCTATCCTAGAAGTTGCCACTCGCTTGCTCAGGACATCCAGCTGACTGGCAAAAATGGCAAGAAACATCACCATCAAGGCATAGTCAATCCCCAAACGCTCAGGATTTGATAACAAGCCCCCTAACATAGCACCTAGCACACTAAAAACAAACCAAGAAAGGTAGCCAGCACCATTATTGCCAAACATCCATGACGGTTCAACCTGCTCAACCTCAAGCTGATGAGTCAGCAAGACACCGTAGCTTTCATCAGTCATCATGCTAGCAGCTAATAACTGTTGAGGCAAACGATAGCTTTCAAACACCTTGGTCGTATGAAGATTCAGCAGGAGATTGCGCAGATTGAGTAAGCCTATCGTCAAGGTCGCACTCACAGGGTCGGTCTGGGCAGCAACCATACCACACAGGGCAAATTGAGCCGAACCAGAATACACTATCAAACTCATCAGAGCCGTCTCTGCGAGAGACAGACCTGATTGGGTCGCCAAAATCCCACAAGCTAAGCCAATGCTAGCATAGCCAAGAACGGTTCCTGTTGCAGCAGCCATGCCACGTCTAAATTCAGACATTTATTGTTATCCTTTCAACCAGTTTCACTTATTTTCAACTGTCCTATCATAGCACAAAACCCACCTACCACAAAGGCAGACGGGTCAAAGTTATCAGATAAGAATGATTAAAAGAAAGTCAGCAGTAAGAGTTAGCTTGAACAATCATTTTCAGGTCAAAACGACAGTTCTCTGCTGACCCGGAAAAGGCTAGGTTGCTTTGTCTGGTTGATTAGCGTTTATGCACTCAATACACTTTGCCTGTCAGAATAGCTATAGCAAGTTAATTCATCGTCTTCTTAAAGCAACCTAGTCTCTAATCTGCTCTTCAATACACCAAACTGACCAGCTATCAATTCTGTTCTGGCAACGGTCAGAGCCAACCATATCGTCCACTATGCGTTTAGAAACAGTTATTAGCTGGTTACTAGCCAAGCAGGAAAACGCCTTTTAGTCCTCAATGCCCTTAAAGACCAAACTAGGTTTGGCATTAAGCGATAGGTCCGCAAGATTGCCCTTCTCGTATTCAACAACCGCAGCAAGGGCAATCATGCCGGCATTATCGCCACAAAGGCGCAGAGGTGGCACAATTACCTCAACATCGGTGATGTCCACCTCAAGACGCTCACGTAAGCCCTGATTCGCTGCGACACCGCCTGCGACAACCAGCTGCTTGACAGGGTACTGGGCGAGGGCTTTCTTAGTTTTTGCAATCAGCACATCTAACACTGCCGCCTGAAAGGACGCACAAAGGTCTTCTAGAACTAAGTCCTCGCCTTTTTGCTGGGCATTGTGGTGGAGGTTGATAAAGGCTGACTTGAGCCCTGAAAAGGAGAAATCCAGATGGTCTTCCTTAATCATGGCACGTGGGAGATTGTAGGTATCCTGTCCTTGATGGGCGAGCTGGTCAATCTCACGACCAGCTGGATAGGTCAAGCCCATGACCCGACCGACCTTGTCGTAGGCCTCTCCCACCGCATCATCTCGCGTCTCAGCAATGATGCGGTAATCACCTGCCTCAGGTACATAGACCAACTCCGTATGCCCACCTGATACTAAAAGCGCCATAAGAGGATAAGTTAAATCGCTTTGCTCTTTTGCCGCCATCAGATGCCCTGCCATGTGGTTGACAGGGATAAGCGGAAGTCCGTGCGCCCAGGCAAAAGCCTTAGCAGCTGCCATACCCACCAAAAGGGCACCAACAAGTCCAGGCCCCTCAGTCACCGCCACAGCCGTCAGGTCGCTAGCAACCAAGCCAGCCTCGCTCAGAGCATCGGCAATACAGGTCGTGATGACTTCCACATGGTGGCGGCTGGCCACCTCAGGCACCACTCCACCAAAGCGCTTGTGGCTCTCCACCTGACTAGCGATAATGTTGGTTAAGAGCTCCTTATCATTTTTGACAATAGCCACACTGGTCTCATCACAAGAGCTTTCGATGGCTAGGATGTATCTATCTGTCATCTGATTTCTTTCTATTTGGAAAATAGCTGAGCGTCACTGTTGACGCGTCATGATGATGGCGTCTTCAGTCGGCTGATGGTAGTAGTTCTTTCGCCGACCCACAGCAGAAAAGCCATGCTTGAGATAGAGGGCTTGGGCAGCCTGATTGCTGCTTCTCACTTCTAGGAAAATCGGCTGGCGCTCCTTAGCCAAAGCTTGCATGAGCTGGTCAGCCAAGCCCCTGCCTTGGTAGGCTCTTTTTACAGCGATATTGGTGATTTCAAGCTCGCCAACTAAGAGTTGAACCGCCAAGAACCCAACTAATTCTTGCCCTTCATAACGATAAAAATACTGGCTTTCTGGTTTATCTAGGTCCGCACTAATCTGTTCTAACGTCCACGGCGACTGCCCATAAACATCTGTTAAAATGTCATAAATCGCTTGTGCTGTCGTCATCTTAGACCCTCTGAATGTAGGTCTTGCTGTCGCCTGCTTCATGGTTCTTCAACCAATTTTCCTCGGCTTCAACCCGTTTGAGGTAGGTCGGTACAAAGGCATGGGGATCAACAGGAACAGCGGTTATAGCTGCGCACCCGATACGATAAGCAGACGGCAAGGTTGGCAAGATATGAGCGTCTGGATAGCGCTCCTCAATCTGCTGACGGAAATTGGTCACCTCACCGACAAAGGTCAGGTCTTGCTGGTCAGATAGACAATCAAGTAAATCGCTAAAGGCACAGTTGGTATCTGGCGCAATTGCTCTGCCATTCTCATAAAAACCAGCATAAACCGTGTTGCGGCGAGCGTCGATCAGAGGGATAATCACCCCTTGAGCCTCAGGCGTTAGGGCGTAGAGGCTGGAGATGCCGACCAAGTCAATAGCAAGGGTATAGGCTAAAGTCTTGGCTGTTGCTACCGCCATCCGTAATCCTGTATAGGAGCCTGGTCCCTGAGCGACAGCGATGCGGTCAAGGTCTTGAGGGGTCAGCCCTGCTTGTGCCATGAGAAAATCGATGCTGGGCATGAGGCTGATGCTGTGGTTTTTCTTGATGTTGAGGGTCAAATCCGCCAACAAACGGTCGTCCTCTAGGAGGGCGATGCTTAAAGCTTGGTTGGAGCTATCAAAGGCTAAAATCTTCATGCTTGTCCTTTTTATCTGATTAATATCTGGTTTTTGTCAGGGCATTATGCGTCAACCTGCAAAGTCTCGGCTTGCTTATACCTCCTATTTTATGCTATAATTAAAATAATTGCAACGCATCACGGTCAAATTTAATACCTATATCTTTAACGCTTATGACTGAGTGGTTAAACAGGTGCTGATTACTCTGAAATTTAATTAGCCAAGCACCCCACGATTGGGGATTGTTTTGGTGATGTTGACAGACTGACTGAGAAGCCATACAGAAAGGATTATCATGATTTACAAAGTATTTTACCAAGAAACAAAAGACCGCAGCCCACGTCGAGAAACAACCAAGACCATCTATATCGAGGTGGATGCCAAAACAGAACTAGAAGGGCGCATCAAGGTTCGTCAACTCGTTGAGGAAAATACCGCTTATAACATCGAACTCATTCAGCACTTATCAGATAAGCATTTAGCCCATGAAAAAGAGTCTGGCGTTTTTGAATTAACGGAGTTCTAAGATGGTAAAAGTGAACTTAAAACCACACGAAGTTGGGGTCTTTGCCATCGGAGGTCTTGGCGAAATCGGTAAGAACACCTACGGCATTGAGTACCAAAATGAAATCATCATCGTTGATGCTGGGATTAAATTTCCAGAAGATGATTTGCTAGGGATTGACTATGTTATCCCTGATTATTCCTACATCGTTGACAACATCGACCGCGTTAAAGCCTTGGTCATCACCCACGGACACGAAGACCACATCGGTGGCATTCCCTTCCTGCTTAAACAGGCCAATATCCCCGTTTATGCTGGGCCATTGGCTCTAGCCCTGATTCGTGGCAAACTGGAAGAACACGGTCTGCTCCGTCAGGCCAAACTACATGAGATTAACCACAACAGCGAACTGGTCTTCAAACACTTGAAGGTGACTTTTTTCCGCACCACTCACTCTATTCCAGAGCCTTTGGGAATTGTCATCCATACCCCTCAAGGTAAGGTGGTCTGCACGGGAGACTTCAAGTTTGACTTTACCCCTGTTGGAGAGCCTGCTGACCTCCACCGCATGGCAGCGCTAGGTGAAGATGGGGTGCTGTTGCTTCTATCTGACTCGACCAACGCGACAGTGCCAACATTCACAGAATCCGAGCAAGTTGTTGGAAAATCAATTCTCAATATCATCGAGAATATCCAAGGACGGATTATCTTTGCCTCCTTTGCTTCCAACATCTTCCGTTTGCAACAAGCTGCAGAAGCGGCGGTTAAGACCGGTCGGAAGATCGTTGTCTTTGGGCGTTCCATGGAAAAAGCCATTGTCAACGGTATCGAGCTCGGCTACATCAAGGTGCCGAAGGGCACCATCATCGAGCCAAACGAGATTAAAAACTACCACGCCAGTGAAATCCTCATCATGTGTACAGGAAGTCAAGGTGAGTCGATGGCGGCGCTATCTCGGATTGCTAACGGCATGCACCGTCATGTGGTGCTACAACCTGGCGATACAGTGATGTTCTCATCAAGTCCAATTCCTGGAAATACCACCAGCGTTAACAAGTTGATTAACACCATCCAGGAAGCTGGGGTTGAGGTCATTCACGGCAAGATTAACAACATCCACACTTCTGGACATGGTGGTCAACAAGAACAAAAACTGATGATTCGTCTCATGAAGCCAAAATTCTTCATGCCGGTCCATGGGGAATACCGCATGCAAAAAGTTCATGCTGGTTTGGCAGTGGACTGCGGTGTGCCAAAGGAAAACACGTTTATTATGGAAAACGGTGATGTCCTCGCCGTAACTAAGGACTCAGCGCGACTGGCTGGCAAGTTTAATGCCCAAGATGTCTACGTTGACGGTAATCGTATTGGTGAAATTGGTGCTGCTGTCCTGCGTGACCGCCGTGACCTGTCAGAAGATGGGGTCGTGCTTGCAGTAGCAACTGTTGATTTCAAGACCAAGATGGTTTTAGCGGGACCAGATATTCTCAGCCGTGGCTTCATTTACATGCGCGAGTCTGGTGATTTGATTCGTGAAAGTCAGCGCCTACTCTTTAACACCATTCGCGTTGCCTTAAAGAACAAGGATGCTAATATCCAGTCTGTCAACGGTGCAATTATCAATGCGCTCAAGCCTTTCCTCTACGAGAAAACCGAGCGTGAGCCCATTATTATCCCTATGGTTTTAACACCTGATAACTAAAATAAACTAGGACTTCAAACGGAAAATCTCAGCCGTTAGATGGAACAATGCTAACGATTGAGGTGCCGCTTGTAAGTCCTTTTCTCTTTGCCTTCGGACCTTCTCATGGTTAATGAAAAAGCACTCAGGAAAGTCCAGTGCCGTCAACTACCATAGTTATTTTTAACACCATCTTGCTGACTGTCAAATAACGTCATGACAAAAGATAAGCTGAATGATTTAGTCAACCTGCCACTGAGATAAGCCTTGTAAATTTTATCACCACCAGAGAAGCAACTCGCCTCAAAAGGTTTAAGCTGTCAACGCCAAAACAGTAAATGAGTTAGATCCTATCAAGATTCTTAGACTTCCGGTGGCATCTGACTGATATTCAACTATTTTTACAGTTTATCCAACAAATGTTCTCTTGTTATTTGATACTTCTAGCGTATAATAAGGTAAGAGCTCTTAATATCACACTACGGAGGTTCCTATGCAAACCATTGGTAAAAAAATTAAACAACTACGGCTCAAAGCAGGACTCAGTCAGATTCAACTGGCTGAACAATTAGGGTTATCTAATCAAGCAGTATCCAAATGGGAGACTGATTTTTCTCAACCAGATATCAGTCTCTTACCTGAACTGGCTACTCTTTTCGGCGTTAGTATTGATGAGCTGTTTGATTACACAGCGGAAAACTACTATGAAAAAATCCAAAACAGCCTAGAATACGGCATCTCCCTATCCAACAAAGACTTCCAACAATTTGAGAGCTTTTTACTGAATCAGCTCACGATGACACCAGACAAGTACGACGCCAACTCAACACTGGGCTGGCTCTATCTGAGCCATGCAGAGCAGCTGCGCAAGAAAGCTAGTTTCTATTGTAAAAAAGCTCTTGAGCTGCGCCCTAACAGCAAGAGAGATATTAGCATCATCAACGCTGCTTCTGGTGGCGTTATCTATGACTGGGATGTCCGAAATCGCCAGGAACTCATCGATTATTACCAGAAAACCTTGCTGGTCGCCCCTGAAAACCAACGCCTCTACTTTTACCTTTTAGATAACCTCATCGATGATGGTCGTCTAACAGAGGCTCGTCAGATCTTGACAGCATCAGAAATCAATAACCCAGATCCGTTAAATGCTTTTTACAAGATTTTCATAGAAGAAAAAGCTAGAGGTTTCAAAATGGTTAAAACAGACTATCTGACCTTAACTCAGCAGTTTTCCAAAGACTGGCGAGTCCTCTTTGCTGTCGCTAATGCCTTCTCTCAAAATGCCTATTACAAAGAAGCCATTCCCATTTGGGAGGCGGCCTTTGAGGCGCAGGTTAAACCGCGCTACACCGACTTTTACGAATCTATCGCCCAATGTCACATCAGACTGGGTGACCATGAGGCTGCTATTAAAGCCTACAAACACGTTCTCAAAATTTTAAGAGAGGATTGGAACTATCGTTTCGGTAGCCACATTGACCGCATCAACGAAAAAATCTTACAACTGACCTCCTTAAGCCAATCAGTCGGCAACTCTTCTAACTAAATAGCCAACCTAATCATCAAGAATTTCCAAGTAGGCACCATCAAAAGGCTTGGAAATATCTGGCTCGAACGAGCTTTCCAAGCCTTTTATCGTCAAAACCCTCCTAGAACAAGATGTCTAGGAGGGTCATGTTTAGTTATAGTTGTGGGGAAATCGGATAAATGTAACTCACAACCCCTTCAGAAGTTTGAGTTGGGTCAAAGAAACCACGATAGTTGGCAATATTGGGATTACCACCAATATTAGCTTCCAAGACCTGAATACTAAATTCGCTCTGTACATCAGTCACATAAGCCACGTGACCATAGCCACCATAAGGATCGGTCCATACAGCAATCGCACCTTCGACAGGTACGGTACCTATCGTAAAGCCATCTGCCGCTGCACTCGCCGCCCAGTCTCCGCCGTTGCCCCAATAAGTATATGCCCACGGTGCCAATTCCTTGACACCCCAGGTACACTGTCCAACGGGGTAGAAGTTGCCAGAAGTCAGGTTGGCTTGTGCATTTGCAATCGCCAGCTCGCTACGGCTCCGATAAGGATTAGCCGCCTCTGCCGCTGCTTTTGCTTCGGCTTCGGCTTTTTCCTGCGCAGCTTTTGCCTCAGCGGCAGCCTTGGCTTCAGCCTCAGCTTTCTCATGTGCTGCTTTTAGTTCTCGCTGGCGAGCCTTCAAGGCCGTCACCAGCTCTTGCTCTGTTTGGTCAAGGCTATTGGCCTGAACAGTTGATAATAGTAATAATTGTCCAGCCATCAAAGCCCCTAATAAGGCCATCTGGAACAATGATTTTCTTAATTTTAACATTATCTGAATTCCTTTCTATCATTAAACTGCCTGTCTAGCATACGATAGATTTGTAACAATCACATCACAAAGGCATGACATTTATGACAGAAAGATTAGAACTGATGGACTAAAGCTGTATTTTAAGGTTAAACGGCTTTCATTTAAGGAAAAACTCTCCTGAAAACAGGAGAGTCCTTACTAAAGTTGCCAGTGTTTATCTGGTGAAAATGCTTGACCAACGGGAGTATCAGCTGCTAATTCAATGATTCCTCGTTTTTGAGGAGCATTCGGCAGAGCCAGCTCCCGTGGGGAACACATCATGCCATAACTGTCAACACCGCGCAACTGCCCTGGAAAAATCAACAGACCACTCGGCATCATGGCACCTGGCAAGGCAACAATTGTTTTCAATCCTAACGCGACATTTGGAGCTCCTGCAACAATCTGAACCGTCTCATCAGCTGATACTTTGACTTGGCAAATGTTCAGGTGGTCACTATCTGGATGAGCAGTCAACTCAACAATCTCACCCACGACAAATTTGGGCTGGTCATCAGCCACAAGCTCCTCATCAAAACCAAGTTCAGTCAAGCGCTGATTGAGTGTCTGCAACTCCTCTGCTGATAGAAAAACCTGACCATTCCCCTCAATTGGAAACAGTTCTGACACTTGGAAAATGTTCCAAGCCACCGTTTGACCATCAGCTTTGCGGACAATGCGGGCAACAGTCTCTCGCTTGTCAACTTCAACAGCTTGCTTCTGGTCGTCAGCAACAATGACCATGAGCACATCACCCACATGTTTGTTATAGATAAAAATCATGTTTTCTCCTTAGATCGTTTGTAAAAATTGGCTAATCTCTTGCTTTGTTTTTCGGAGGCGGTTAACGAGGCGACCGATTTCTTGACCACCTTGGGTGACAACAAGGCTTGGGATACCGAACACATCCCATTGCTTAGCCAAGTCCATAAACTGATCACGGTCAACCTGCAAAAAGGTCAGTTGTGGAAAATCCGCCACCAACTCATCTAAGACAGGATAGATAAATTGACAATCCCCACACCAGTCTGCGGTAAACAAAAACACAACTTTCTGGTCACTGTTGACCAACTGACTGATCTCATTTATTGAACTAGCTTTCTTCATCATTTCTCTCCATATCATGCTCTTTGTAATCAATGTCACCCTTGTGGTAGCGAAAATCAAATACCACACCATCATCAAAAACGACACCACCAAAGGCTTGACCAGCTCTGCTATTGACCTCCGTCAAATAAACCACCTCAATCTCTCCCATCGGTGCGAAAAAGGCGCGAATCTCCGCTAACAGTTCGCTATCTTTTTGTTGCTCTTTGACCTGCTTTTTGTGACCAATAAGAGCAAGAATGCCTAGGGCGCTAACAAACCCTGTCACTAGGGCAAATTTTTTCTTTTTCATGACCTTATTATACTCCAATCTCTCAGAAAATACTAGTCTACGTTAGCCGATCGAATGACTTTTCGCCCCCAGTTTTGCTCTGCTAGGTCTGGGTGTCCCAGTTGGTAAATCCGATCTGCTTGCTGGGTGAGGGCGTCCCATGGCTCTTTGCCAATGCGTGTGACAAGCGCTACCTGACCTTTGATGCTGGACAGGTGGGCTTGTCCAGTGGGGCTAAAGCCCAAGACCCGCACCGCAGACGGCAGCTCCGCTTCTGTCGCATTGACCAGGATATAGGTCAGCACCCGCCGCACCCGTGCCTTGGTGTAGCGCTTGGTCGCAACACGTGCGATGAGCTCGTCAATGGTCTGGCTATCGCCAATAGCAGAGCAGATACGGCTAGCCAGCTCTGCATTGACCTGATAGATTGCTGTCAGGTTTGGGTGGGTCAGGATCTGATAGCGGAGCAGGGGGAAATAAGCTTCCCAGGAGACCTGCGGTGAGGAGAGCAGGAGATCAGCCGCTGGGCTGACCATGCGGACAAAGTCGCCATCTGCGATGTGCTTGCGGATGGCTGTCGCTGACGCATACTGCTCTGCCATTTCCTCCGAGTGAAAGCCAGCCCCCTGCCGAGCGATAGGGCAAAGGGCAATCCCTGTCCCAGCTGCCGCCTTGGCATAGGCCAGCGCCAAAATGTGGTTGGGCGTGTCACCCGTGAAGGTCAGCCCCGTAAAGGTCTGCCACATGGTCTGCGCCTTTTCAGGGTAAGACAGGTGGTCGGGCAGGCGCGTGAGAAACGTCTCCATCTCCTCTGCCTGCTTGGCGTAGGTGTCCGCAATCAGCTGGTAGTCCATGACCGCCTCTGTCCCAAAGGCCAGCTGGTTAATCCCCAGCTGCCGCAGGATGTCCACTGCGCCTTTGGCAAAGTAGTCCGCCGACTGGACAGACACCAGAAAGGGCAACTCCACCACGATGTCCGCCCCATGCTCTAGCGCCATCTGCGCCCGCGTCCACTTATCCACGATAGCAGGCTCCCCCCGCTGCATAAAATTGCCACTCATGGCAACGATTTTCAAACCTTCCACTTGGTCAAGCAAGTACTTGTGTCCATTGTGAAAGGGATTAAACTCTGCGATAATGCCTGTTGTGGTCATGGGGGTCCTTTCTGTCGTACGATAATCGACTTAGCACTATCTTAAGTTAAAACACTCAAGAGTCATGTACTCAAATTCTGTTCCTTCTCATTATAACACATTCAGAAAAGGTAAACCGTAGCTTTATGAGTGCATCCTCTGCTATACAGACCAGACCGTAACTGAGCTTCTATTAATTCGTTAGGCTTTCCCAAGTTTTTAGTGGAGTGGAAAAGGATTGGGCAGACTGTCTTTTTATTAGCTGTTTCTAAAAAACTTATTTTTTTCGGCAGAATAGCTATAATTCATCCGCTTTATAGGTAAAATAACCTTCGTAATGATAGCTGGCGTCCAGCCCTTTCATATAAATCTGCCAGTTGTCTACAGCTGTTGTCAAGGCATGCTGGATAAGGTGTTTAATTTCAATGCTTCGGATGGGGCTACGTTCCATGGCAAGAAGATAATCTTCTTTATCAATTTTTGACCAGTCAATAACTTTTCCCAACTGATGTTTTAGAAGGTGGTCAAGCCAAAGTCTCCCTGCTCTGCCATTGCCCTCACGAAAGGGATGAGCGACGTTCATCTCAACATACTTGTCGATAATAGCGTCAAAGGTCGTTTGGGGCATGGTGTCGATATGCTCAAGAGCAGCTCGAAGGTACATGGTCGGAGCAAAACGGAAATTCCCCTTGGCGAGGTTGACCGTCCGAATGCTTCCTGCAAAAGGATAAATGTCCTCAAAAAGGTGGGGGTGAATAAAGGCGAGGGTACTAAACATGCCTGGAGGCTTGTCTCTAAGCAAATTTTGTTCAAAGAGCTCCAATGCCTTTTTTTACTGATTTTTTCCTCTTCCCTTGCCAAGTCGCTGGAAGTGGTTAAGCCTAACTTGTTTTCTAATACCATAATGATTGTTCATTCCTTTCGTTTCACTCAAGGCACAGCATTGAATGAAAATTGTCATGCTTGTTTTCGACTATAATTAACGTAGGAAGTCCCATCACCGACAAACAGGGAATCACTAGCTACTTCTTTACCTTTGCGAATGAGCTTCTTCAGCTGCAAGACGGGGTGGAAAGAGGGACGATAAGTGGTAGGGGATTTTTCATCAAAAAATAATTTATCTAAGGCAACGCAATTAAATCTCTCAAATAATCTTGTAAGTCTGGCGAATTTTTTATTTTCAACAAAGCTCTTTTAGCATATTCATTTTCAAATTTACTCATCACGCCATTTACAATCTCACCTTTTAAATTACAAATACTAATTAATTTATCATAATCATCATTATCAATCAGATTCTCTATCTCAGAAACTCTTTCATCAAAAATTTGTTCCATCTTTTGAAGGTTGGAAGAAATTGTAGTATGAGCGTCTGAGATATCCAATCTATTGGTAAGATTCGATACTCTGAAGAACTCTCCCTCAATAACATACTTGACATAAGCCCCCGCCTGTCGCTCTTTCTTATTAGATATAGACTTCCTCACTTCATTCTTCACATCTTCAAAAGTTGCTCCTTTAACAGCTTCCGAAAGTACTTTCTCAACAATAGGTTCCTTCATCAATAACATTTCAACTTCATTTACAGGTAAATGATACACACCAATTTCCTTATAATTATCTAGTATATCTTGTGAGTAAAAATCTCTATCAATAAGTCCTACGACACTAGAGCCAACAGTACCAAGTTTTTTAACAGCTTTGACTGCTTCTATAACATCCCTATGACCTTTAATAGGTTTTATTAAATATCTATCCGAATATAGAATGTTGAACAGTTGATAATCTAGGCTATTAGTTTCCCCTTCACAAAATAAGATTGGTTTTCGGCTACCAACTAATTCAATCAGTAACTTATTATCTATTCCGATACCATTAGTATCTAGTGATGTAAGTTCAAATTCACCTATATTTTTGTATTTTTGGCACCACATAATACGAGATTCCAAGCGTGATGTAATAAAATCACTATTGTGAGAGATAAAAATAAACTTACAATCTTTTCTTGTTTCAAGAATTAAATCCCACAGTTTATTGCAAATAGCCATATTCATATGAGTTTCAGGTTCATCGATGACAAAGATAGTCTTCTCTTTAGCAAGAACTGCGCAAATAATATAAAATAAGGCACTCTTCTCTCCATCGCTCAATGAATTGATATGATAAGAAACCTCTTTTCTAGGATTTAATTGTCCAGAAAATGAATCTGTCTTAAAAACAATGTCATCAAATATCTTCGAGTAAATTTGATTAACTTCATCTAATTTAGATATTTGAGTGCCCTCTCCATCAGACTTGCTACTCTGGTGCTCTCTCACAATAAAATCAATTATCTTAGAAAATAGTTCATAGGTATCACCTTCAGCACCTACATAAGAGAATACCCCTTGAACTTTTAGATTTTGAGAAACGAATAAGTCTTGAACTTGATCAATATTAGATAACCTAGTTGATGAACTTCCTGTCATATATAAATACTTTTGTGCTGGGATACAGAATAAATTATGCAATTTATCCCGTTTTAAATCATTAACCAATGTTGATTTTCCTACACCATTTTTACCAACTAAAATGATGGATTGTTCATCACCAATCAACTCATTTAAAAGAGGGATATTCTGATAGAAACTTATAATGGCTATAACCTTAGCATAGCGTGATTTTGCATTACTAATGATTTGAATAAATGTTTCAATCTCTTCAACTGAATCTGGAAAGCCTGAGTATTCAAAGTCTGCAATCAAGTACTCTAACTCTAGATTTATATTACTTCCATCCGTAAAAAATGAATTTAATTGGTCAGTCTTTCTAATAATATGGCTAAGATTACTAGCTTCCACCTGTTTTATTACATCATTTACGTATTTTGTAAATTCTCTTTTCATCAATTCTAAACTAGACGATGGCTCAGAGGGATATAAACTAATATCATTAATCTGATCACGAGTTTTAAGCATACAATTCATCAGTCGTTCTAACATTTATTTCCTCCATTATAATTCTCTATTTTCAGCCTTCCCCCACCGTCCACTTAGGCGACCCGTCACCTAAGTAGACGGTGGGGTATCTCCTAGTCCATAGCTTTAACATTCTCTTCAAATAAAGCCATTCAATCCATTCGTCTGACACTAGCTTTTAACTCAGTGATTATCCATTCTGGAACTTCAAAGTAAGCATAGAGTTGTCTCTCAATTTCTTCAACTGATTGTGACCAGTCTATGAGAGAGTAATCTGTAAAATCAAACCAAGGAACATTGCTCCAGACCTCTTTAGATTGGTTATGTTGAGTAACTTTCAATGTTCCTAGCATTGCCCGAGCAACATCAGTTTTAATAAACTTCAGACAATTTTTAGCATGCTCCTCTGTCTCAAAAGTACCAAATGAGATAAATGTTTGTGTGTGACCCACGAGTGGGGTACCCACGAGTGGGGTACCCACGAGTGGGGTCGATAGAACTTCGCCTATCGACCCGCTTCCATTGGAAGCAGGCAAGAACACTTTGTACTTATTCAAATTTGGGTGTTCTTCAATCAAGTTAGCATCAAGCCATTTTGTCACTCGTTCATTATTCAAGCGACCGTAGATACCAATTTGATCATCAGATAGTTTGCTATCAGAAAAAATTTCAGGTAACTTTTCAAAAATATTAGATCCTATTGATTTCTCTTCTGAACTTGAAACCCTTCCTTTTAATTTTGGATAACGAATATATAGTTGATCACTAAACTTATAGCTACTTTTTCCATATAAATATTCATTAAACGAGCGAGATACTTTGGATCTTACCAACTGTAATAAGACATTTAGCCACTCAATCGGTGTAAACGTTCCAATAGAGCCAAATTTTTCTTCCACATTCCTATATGTGACTGCTACACCACCTTTAATATCTGTATTTGGAAATACCTCATTAGATTTATGGGTAAAATAAATGACTTTGAGATGTTCATCAGCTAACATCTTCTCGTTCCACTTTTTCGGTGTCTGACCAGCGTTAAAGAGAAAACGTGCTGGTGTAATCAAGGCAACTCTATCCGCCAACTGGTATGACAAATCCATAAACTGATGATAAATTGGCTCATCACGAGCTACATCCCCAATTCCTTCATTTTGATATGGCGGGTTACCAATCACAACATCAAATTTCACGTCTTTGAAGACCTCCTTTATCTTGTCCTGACCGCTTGAGAGGTCGGTTTTGAGAATCTGGCTGAGCCCATCGATATAAGCAACATTGACAGGCAGATGGCGGTAGCCAGCTAGCGTCCGCTCAGTGATGGTCTTGGCCATCGGGGTTTTAGCGACAGCATAAATCTGCTCCTGCAAAATCTCGCCATAAACCGCCAACTCGTCAAAATGACTATCCCTATTAGCCTCCACAGACTTATAGAAGAGACTCATGGCCGCATGCAGCGGATAAAGCCCTGTTTTGGCGTTGATATCAAGGAAGGTCTTGCCTTTTTGGTAAATAGCAGAGCTATCCTCACGCTCTACCCAGTGCAGGGCTGATTTACCATCTATGGTCATGCTGGTAAAGCTATCATCAAAAAAGTTAAGCCCTCCGATGGTCTTAGTCACTTGCAGATTGACCACTCGCCAAGGGGTTAAGACTGTTTCCTTATCAGGGTTCTTAAAGGTGCTAAAGAGCTCTGCAATTTTCTCAGCCCGCTCGATGATTCCTAGTCGGTCAAAGGACTTGGCACGGCGACGGATAATGCGCCCTGCTTCGATAAAGACCTCAGGATCGTAGAAGCGGACAATCTTGCGGAACATCCCTTTAGTAAAGCCCTTTGGCATAAACTCCTGCCAGGAAGCGTCATCTACTGCACTGATGAAACGATCGATACTGATGCCCTCATCAAGGTCAACCGCCATCCCGTAGATCATCATGGGAATACGGATAGAAACCCCGCGCAGGATAGAAATCATGGCCTTGCGCTGATTTTTAGCTTCCTTGAGCTTGGCAAGTAGCTCCTCTTCTTCTTTAGTTCGCTGCTTTTTCGGTTTCTTCTGGGCTACTTCCGCCTGTTCATGCTCTTCCTCGCTCATGCCATTGTCATTGATGATGATTTTGGTCTGGCGTTCTTTATTGGTCGTGCCAACGATAGCCTTGACATCGTTAAACAGACTGGCATCGTCTGCTGTCAGGGTTAAGAGCTGATCATTGTAGAGGCTATCGTCCTCAAAGCCTGACCTTACTGCTTTTTCCGCATAGACTTTCTTGAGCTGGGTCAGTAGGCGGTCGACATTGTAAGTCTTCATGCCATTACCACCATTACTTAGAATGGGCATAAAATTAAGAAGTTTCGTCATGGCACTTGTTTGTGCCTTGCTGTTCTTCTTACCAGCCCCAGAGTTAATCTGAGCTGACTCTGCCATAACAGTCAAGGCACGATCAGGCGCAAAGTCAAAGACATAGCAGACTTCTTTTTTGCCTAATGTTTCATGAGAAAATGGCGTCTGCGCACGAAAGGCCGCTTGCAGATAGTTCATTGGGCTTGTCGTATTGTTCAAAAAGACCACGCCCGTCCACTCTGGAACATTGACCCCAGTGGTCAGCTTGCGCACCGTTAGGGTGATGGTCTTGGTCAGACTTGGATCGTCTCCAATCGCCCGCTGTACCTTTTCAAGGTCATCAGCCGTTGCCTCACCGCTATTGTCACCATCTTTCACCACATTGACGATGGTGTAATCTTTTCCAAAGACAGGGTGGGCGAGAAGCGCTTGCTCAAAGGCTGCCGCTTCCTTGACCCCAGGCAAGAGCCAGAGGGTGTGACGCAGCGTTTCACGATAACTAGCCGTGGAGAAAGGGTAGTCTGTTTTAGGGTTTTCCTGACTAATCTGGTCTAAAAAGGCTTGAACCTCCTGCTTGTAGACCAGCTCCTCTTTATCATCAACCTTGAAAAACTCACGGAAGTTAAAGGACTTGCTCTCGTCAGCAAACTGCTCTTTGTTTGCCATCTCAAAAGTGTACATCTCAACCCGTGGCAATTCCCCGTAAGGGTTCGGCTTATCAGGATATTTTAGCTCCCAGCGGAGTTTCGCCTCCTGCTCCATGGTATAATCCCAAGTATAAACCTGCTCCTCGTCGTACTGATCCAGCAGGTTAAAAGGAGTGCCTGAGAGCTCAAGGATTTTCGTCTTTTCCTTAACAAGAGCAGCCATAACCGTCTGATTGAGCTCGGTCTGGGTTCCCTCATGCGCCTCATCGATGATAATCAAATCCCAGTCCACATCAGCATAGTCCGCCAGATTGACCTCACCGCCGCCATAGCGGAGCAACTGAATCGAGGCAAAATAGATAAAAGGTGTCTCTCCCATTTTTAGGACTTCGAGCTTTTCCCCACGATCTTTGGCACCATAACGGTAGCCTGCTTCTGCCATCTTCATCTTGCCAAAGTCATCAAACCAAGAATTTTTGACCACAGGACGATGGGTCATGAGCAGTACCTTTTTAAACCCCATATCCTTAATGAGTTGGAGACTTGCCAGGGTCTTACCAAAACGCATCTTGGCATTCCAGAGCATCCTGTCTTTCTTTTTGAAAACAGCCTTGGTCTGGTTGACAGCGTCTTGCTGATTAGGGCGTAGAGAAAAGACTGCTTCATCAGCAGTTGCTGGGAGATTCAGAGCATAGCGCCCCTCCTTGACCGCTTTAATGGCTGCTTTAGCAGTTTCAAGGTCAACTTCAAACCATTCATTTCCTTGGAGTTTTTCGGCTTGTTTAATGCCTGAACGCTTCAAGACCTCATGCACATCATGGTCATGGAACCATTTTTTCTGAGCTTTTTGCCAAGCTAGCTCTACCCAACCCAACTGATAGGTCAGTCCTGCGGTTGTCATGTACTGTTTAATCCGCTTTGGGGCAACCTGACGTAGAAAGTCACTGTTAGCAGTCCAATCAGCTTCCATGTCATCTTCAGCAATCGTTCCTTCACCGATTTTTTGCGTTCCATCGTAAGCCGAAAAACCACCGTTGCTATTATCCACCGTTTGGATATAGATGAACTTGCGTTCGGCTGTTTGATAGCGTTGCTGAGCTTGAGGGATAAAAAAGTCCTTGATGAACAGCTGGTCATCCACATAGGTTTTCATGAACCAAACCAGCAGAAAATGAATACTTGCTAGAGACTTTTCGGCATTCTCCTTTGTGGCTTGTTCTGAATTGAGGACATGAACCGCATCGTTCCCTCGCCCTTTCAAGCGACGAAAAGCCATCATGACCTCACCTGATGGGTCTTCAATCTGCTCATCAATCAATTTTAAGGTATTATGAAAGGTCAATCGTTCCGCATCAAGATAGCACCGATCGGCGACTAATTTCGCTAGGTGTTCAGCCAGTTTTCTGGTATTAAAGAGAACATTTTCATAATGTTGGTATGTAAAGCTCTCCTCCGCAATATTGGCTGTAGCCACTAATTCCCCCAAGTCTTCATCAAGTTTCAAAAAATCAAAATTACTGGTTAACATCATCTAACCTCTCAATTGATACACTTTCTGTATTGGTAAAATGGTTTCTTGCGTTTGGTCATCATCGTCAAACTCAAACAAGCTCAACTGTCCCTCAACGACAGTGTCCTCTATTACTTTTTCTCCCAGCATATCGGCAAAAATAACCTGTTGACAACTCACCTTACTAGGATTGCCTTTGACCGCTTGCCACTCCCAAAAAACAATGAGCTCATTGGTATCAGGATGTCGTTTGGTCAAGGTGTTCCCTCGAACAATATTGCGATGAATGAGAAAATGTGCCGAGCGATAGAGATCGGTCTTGCTACCCAATCGTTCACCAAACTGGGTCTCATACCAGTCTAAATAATAGATAAAGAGCCGATCACGTGCCACTTCTAGATTATCCGCTAAAAACTCAATACCGTAGATACTAGCGAGGGCAAAAAGAGATTTCGTCTTCCAATTCTTCTTATCGTATTGTTGCGTCAAAGCCTGTAATTTTCTCTCCAAAATCGCCAACAAAAAATTCCCATCACCAGCAGCAGGTTCTAAAAAAGTCGCATGAATCTGCTCACAAGCCACTTTTATTTCTGGAATATCCAGCATCATCTCTACCATCCATCTGGGAGTAAAGACTTCTCCGTGTTGCTGAACACGCTGTTTTGACTTAATCAGTTGCTCGGTCACACTAAGCCCCTTTCATCAGTATACTAGCTCTATTATACCACAAAAAGCCCTTGGTTTAGGGCTTTTTCACGATTTGTAAAGCAAACTTCGGAAGAATACAAGGATCATAAGAATAATAGTTTGCCATTAGCGGAAGGATAGAAAATAAAGCAACACACTCAATGCTAAAAATACTGAGCTCTCTGTGGTTAGTTACGCCTTACTTCCTCGCCACAAAAAACCATCGTTTGCTGGTTGCTGTGGGGACGTTGTCTTCAAAATCAGCATAGACCTTGACGTCTTTAAAGCCTGCTTGCTCCAGCAGAATATCGTAGGTCAGGAGTTCGTAGGTGCGTTCTTCATGAATCTCATCGTAGCGGGTAAAGCGCCCATCCTCGTCCTTGATGAAAAAGGTCAGCTCATGGACCACTGAGTGCGGCGCCTCATCTTCATAGGTGTCCCAAACCATGGCAAAATCCTCTGCATTTTCATGATGGGAATAGCCCGGAAAAACCTCATCGGTCTGATAGGTCGAGTGAACATCAAAGATAAAGGTGCCACCGTCATTGAGGTGCTCATAAACCTGAGCAAACGTATCACCCATCTCCACCTCGTCCGCCAGATAGCAGAGGCTGTCCGAGTAGCAGGTCACTAAGTCAAATAGCCCCACATCGCTCAAGACCAGCATATTGCCTGCCACAAAGTCAATGGTGACTTTGGCAGAGGAAGCCCGTCGTTTCGCGACCGCAAGCATCTCCTCACTCAAGTCCAAGCCCGTCACCTCAAAGCCCGCTTTTGCGAACCGCACCGACTGGATGCCCGTCCCACAGGCTAGCTCCAACAGTTTAGCTCCTTTTGGTTTTTTAGGAAAATGGCGGAGCGAAAAGTCCGTCCAGAGATCATAGAGCGAATCGTCCATAATAGCATCGTAGACCGATGCGAATGTCTCGTAATTTTTCATTACTTTCCTTACTAATTATTTACAATTATCTGAGTTCCTTCATAAGAAAATTCAACATTAAAATAATCAAAACTCTCCTTATAAATGTACGGTGGTACAGCAACTGATTTCGGAAATACTTTAAATTCACTAAGCAAAGTCAGCTGCCTACTACTTTTTCTAAACATATCCTTATATTTTATAGAAAATTCAATTCTAATAGTATAGTTATCTTGTTTTTCCTTCAAAAAAATATACTCTGGAAATCTAATGACTATATCCACAACATCATTAACTAGAATCTCATCTAAAGATTGTTTTTGACTGACAGCAATATATAAATGTGAGTGTTCATCCCAACTAACTTCTTTCAGTAAAATATCTTCAAGAATCACATTAACAGCCTCTCCACGTCCCTTATTCTTAACTAAGAAGTGAAAGTTGCTCTCTTTCTCCATCTGTTTGCTAAATTGGATCTGTTTCTGTTCCTGAAGAGGGTCATCCAGATAAGATATAAATGGAAATTTTATAGCAATTTCTCTCCTAGCTATAAAATCGTTGTACTGAGCTAACACTGATTCCAACTTTAAAATCGGCTTATATTTTATGATATCACTTTGTTGAGATTGTTCAAATTGAAAATCTAAAGTTTTGTTAAGCCCCCACAATGTTACAAGAGATCCTAATATAGAGCCATAAAACGATAATAAATCTCCCGCATTCCACTCAGCTACAAGTAATTCAATAGATCTAAATTTAAAAATTAAATTAATTAAAAAAGGAATAACAATAAATGTTATGATTGTACACGTTATCAAAAAATATTTTTTATTCAAGTCAATTCCTCAAAAACCTTGCCATAAGCAAGGTTTATCTCTTATGCCAAATACCCTGCCACATCGACCATTGGGGCTTCATGCCAGAGTTTTTCGAGGTTGTAGTGGGCGCGGTCATCATCGCTAAAGATGTGGACGATGACGTCATTGAGGTCTAGGAGCACCCAGCCCCCTTTGCTGTCACCTTCGATGTGGCTGGCATCGTGTCCAGCTTCCTTCACCTTTTCACGGATATTATCCGCTAGGGCTTCCAGCTGGCGAGAATTGGTCGCTGTCATGATGACAAAATACTCCGTCATGCTGGTCAAGCCAGCCAGGTCCAGCACCACAATATCCTCTGCCCGCTTTTCATCAGCGGCTTTGACAACTAATTCTACTAATTCAAGTTCTTTCATTGTTTCCTCTTAAAATGTTTTCTAGTGTATCCACCTGGGCAAAACTCCAGGACCAGATGGTTTCATACTGGTCAATCAGCTCTTTTGCTGGAAGGTCTGCCGTGTAAGGGGTGGTGGTTCCATCTTTGATGACCGCCAAGCTGTATCCCAATTCAAAGGCTACTTTGATGGTCGTATCAATACAGAAATTGGTCGACATGCCCATGAGAATCAATCGCTCAATCCCTTGCTCATCAAGATAGGCTTTCAAGTCCGTACCCTTGAAGGCAGAACTGTACCGCTTGTCAACAATCTTCTCGTCAGCCAAAGGAGCTACTGCTGGATGAATTTCCCAGCCAGGACTGCCTGTGGCAAATTCCTCGTCATTTTGACGGACATAGACAGTCTCTATCCCTGCTTGACGAGCTTTAGTGATGCTATCTTGCCAGAGGGCTAAGCGCTCCTCAATGGCAAAAGGTTTTTCCTCAACGAGAAGGTTTTGCATATCAATGGCTAAAAGGGCTGTTTTCATTTGTTCTCCTTCAAAAAATGAACATAGGCATTATAGGTTTCCAGGGTTTGGGGATGGATGGGAATGCCCTTCTTGGCTAGGTGGGCAATGGTTTGAGCAGTTTCAAAGGCCACTGCCTTGTCCAAATCTTCTGTTGCCAGTTGGCGAGCAGTCTCCACACCTGGGAAGTCTCTGCCTGGTTCGATATAGTCAGCGACGTAGATAACCTTGTCAAGGAGTGTCATGTCACTTGCCCCGACGGTGTGACGGGCGATGGCGGTCAAAATCTCCTCGTCTGTCAGTCCAAACTGCTCTGTGATCAGATAGCGTCCAACCAAACCGTGCCAGACGTTGTTGCCCCAAGTTTTGAGGGCTGGGTCCAGCTGGTAACGGTCAATGAGGTCAAGAAAAACGCTATCTGGTTGCTCCTTGGCATAATCGTGCAGGAGTGCCGCAAGACTAGCCTTAATAGGGTCGCAATCGTAGCGATCGGCGAGCTCCAAAGCAGCCTTCTCCACGCCTACGACATGGCGGAAACGCTTCTCGCTCATCTGCTCTGCTATGACCCTTAAAAGCGCCTCTCGAGAGAAGGAAATGTAGGCGTCGTAGATCATCTATAAAGCCCCTCTTCCTCGATATAATCCAGCACCTCGTGGGGGAGAAGGTAGTTTGGGGTTCGACCCTTTTTGATGAAGTCACGCACCATACTGGAGGAGATGTCCATGAGAGGAACATCGACCCAAATGACAGGATAGGACGTTCCTGCCTTGTAGCGAGGACGCTGAACGCCGACAAACTGAACGAGATTGACCAGCTCGTCGATGCGATGCCACTTGGGCAGGTACTCGACCATGTCGCCACCAATGATAAAGTAATAATCGGTTTCAGGGTTTTTCTCGGTTAAGAGTTTCATGGTGTCGTAGGTATAGGAAATGCCCTGACGCTCAAGCTCAATGGTCTCAATACCCAGCCCCTCAACGCCAGCAATGGCGCGCTTGAGCATCTCTAGCCGATGGGTTTCATCAATGGTCTCTTTTTTATCCACATGGGGCGGCTGGTACTCAGGCATGAGATAGACCGCATCAAGACCCAGCTGCTGGCGAACCTGATCCGCCACGACCAGATGGGCGTTGTGAACAGGGTTAAAATTGCCACCCAAAATCCCAACCTGACGGCGGTTGGTCGTTTTTTCTGTTGTTTCTAACTCGACCTTGGTAAAAGGGGTTAAGAGTTCAATCGGCATAGGCCTTCCTCCTAAATCTCTCGTACTTTTATAGATAATTTGCGGTTTTCTTTCTTAGCAGATGGCTTAAACAAAATCAAAATCCGACCGATTTTCTGAACGGTATCCAAACCGATTTCGTCTTCGAGGATTTCTGCCACCTCGTGGATGTTTTCGTCCGTGTTTTGCAAGAGAGTGACCTTGATCAGCTCACGAGCGTCCAAAGCCCGACGGATAGAGCTCTTGATTTCATCAGTCAAACCGTTCTTACCAATCTGTACAATCGGCTTGAGGCTATGGGCTTGGCTATTGAGAAAAGCCCGCTGTTTTGAGGTTAATGTCATGATTTCTTCTTTCTTTTTTAGGAAAATGGCAGAGCAGTCTAGTTGACCGTCTCGAGCCACTTGTCGATAGGTATGTTGAGTTTGTAGATGCCGGTATAAGGTCGTTCTAAATAGGTCGTCCTCCCCTCTGGATAGAGATATGCGATGGCAGAATTCTGCCCGGGCTTGAATATCATTTCAACTCTGTCATAACGTTCAGCATAAGGGACGTCATTGACCGATTTTTGACGGGTCTTGTGAGACTGAGAAAGGGTCTCAAGAAAAGACGCGATTGTCTCCTCGTCTTCTATCCGAAGGGGCGCATCTGGTGTCACTAAAAACGCTGTGTCTTTTTCTGTCGAAAATGTGATGGCGCTGATTTCTCCTGATCCTGGTAAGCTAGGTGCTGACCCAGGCCCCTGCCAATAGACAAGCCCAGCCAGCAACAAGCCAAGTAGCACTATCACAACTTTCTTCATCAGATAATCGCCTTTCTCTTGAGGACGGCGACACCTTCTGGTGCCCAAGCGGAGACCTTACCAGCACTGCCAACCCGAATCCAGCCCAACCCTGAAAAGACGATGTCACTCTTTTCAGTGATGGTAAAGTCATGCTTGACCAGCTTTGGAAACTCAGCCGCTTCCTTGCTAGCAGGCGGGGTCAAGAGACCGCCGACATGTTTGTCATAGAAGGCATCTGCCCCGGCTAGCTTGGTACGGTGGAGCTGCAGGTTGTTGTCCAAATAAGCTGTAAAGCCCTGCTTTGCCCCAGAAAGATAGTCAAACCGAGCCAGACCGCCGAGAAAAAGGGTCTGTCCAGGATTGAGCTGGTAGGTTTTGGGCTTGATTTCCTTTTTAGGAGTGACCAGCTTGAGGGCCTTGTCGGATAGGTAATGCGCCATCTGATGGCGATGGATAATGCCCGGTGTGTCATAGATATAGCTGCCATCGTCCAAGGGAATCTCAATCTTGTCCAAGGTAGTCCCAGGGAAGCGAGAGGTCGTGATCACGTCCTTGTCGCCTGTGATTTCCTGAATGATGGCATTGATCAGGGTGGACTTACCGACATTGGTCACTCCGACCACATAGACATTCCTGCCCTTGCGGTAATGGTCAATCTTTGCGATCAGCTCTTTAATGGCGTACTTATTCTGAGCGGAGGTCAGGATGACATCAACAGGACGAATGCCCTCTTCATGCGCTCGCTCGGTCAGCCACTGGGTCACCTTGCCATCCTTGACAGACTTGGGCAGGATATCTTTTTTATTGCCGACCAAGAGGACATCATTGCCTGACACAAAGCGCGGAAGCCCTGGGATAATGGAGCCGTTGAAGTCAAAGATATCCACCACATTGACCACCAAGTCGTCGCTGTCGCCAACCTCGTGGAGCAGTCTCAAAAACTCATCATCAGAAATCGAGACATCGGTGATGTCGTTGTAATGGCGGAGCCTGAAACAACGCTGACAGTAGAGCTCTCCTGTTTCTAAGCCCTTATCGAGTGCTGACTGAGGCGTAAAGCCCAAACCAGCCTTATCGGTTGTCTGAATGGCAACGCCACAGCCGATACAGTGTAAGGTGTCGTTCATTTCTTTTTACTTTCTAAGTGATGTGTGTAAAGCCGTCTGCCCAGATTTGCCAGCAAGGTGCCGAGAAAAATCACACTGAGATAGGGCAAAAAAGTATAGGACAGACGAAAGAGGCCAAAAATCACACCAAAACTGATGAGAAAAGCCACTAGACTAATCAGTAATTTCACGAGAAACGTCATGAGCTACCTCCGATAATTGCCGTCGATAGGTGAGCTGACCGTAGGTGTCTTCAATTTTCCGCAAGACCCGACGCTCTCTGAAGCGGTTGAACTTAGTGTTCCAGGCATCGGACGTCACCAAAGGACGCACCAAAATGGAACGAATGCCTGCCCGATGAGCTGCTCGAATGTCGGTCATCAGCTGATCACCGACCATAACCACCTCATCTCGATCAAAGCCATAACGGGCAATCGCCTTGTTAATACCGTAAGCAAAAGGTTTCATGGCACGGCTAACAAAATCAACGCCGAACCGCTCCACCGCACGCTCAACCCGCGACTGCTTGTTGTTGGACACGACCACCACAGGCAGACCAGCCTCTGTCATCTCATCCAACCAGCCCCGCAATTCCGGCGTCCCATCAGGATTATTCCAGGCAATCAGGGTATTGTCCAAATCCACCAAAACAGCCTTAATCCCTTGCGCACGCAAGGCAGCAGGTCGCAAATCATAAACCGCTTCGACCACAAAGGTCGGTATATAGTCTTCTATACTCACGTCTTTCTCCAAAAAATTGATGTCCTTTTCATTATAGCACATTTTTGGGAAAATAGCAGAGCTGAACTGGTGATTAGCCTACAGGAGGAGGACGAAAAGAGAGACTGAGAACAACAGTTCTAGTCTCACTCTTTTATTATTGTTAACGACGTCTGACGCAGGAATTTTGAGCAACTCTTATCGGCTTTACCGACTGCCCATGCACAAGGTCGTCAGGTACTATCGTCCGATGCCCTACTACTGAGTGCGTCAAGGCGTTTAAATTGCGGAAACCGGACGTCGTCACTCTACTCCCGCCTCCGCTGATGTTATGAGCCCAACACCCCGAATCCTAACGATTGAGGTAATCAATATTTCCCAAAGGTCCAAGTTCAACAGGTACTCCCCTGACTGTTGCTCGTTTTCTCGTCTCAAGGCTCGCCCTAGACAGTTGACAAATCAAGGGATATCGACTGCCACCGAACAACCGATTGTAGTCCTCCCTTACCAAAACTCTTTAGCCATAATGCGAATGTTTACGAATAATGCACTCGATCAGTAAAATGCTGCTATCATTTCTTGGTAAAAATCTGATGGCTAAACGAACACAGATGGTCAACAGACATTTCTGCCTGCATTTCCTATACTCATCCTTCCCAAAACAGGTCATCCAAGGTCCTATCTAAAACCTTGCAAATCGCGATACAGAGGTTGATGGTTGGGTTATAGTCTCCTTTTTCGATGGCAGAAATAGTCTGGCGCGAGACACCCACCAGCTCTGCTAAGGCTTGCTGGGAGAGGTCTTTCCCTGCTCGGGCAGCCTTTAGACGAAGATTTTTCATCTCTCACCTACTTTCCTTGCTTGAACCAACTGCTCAAAATCTGGGTAAGCAAGGCAACCCCTAAAACCACTAGGACAGCTCCCCAGTTCAAAGGCTTTTGAGACGTTGACCACATAAGGTTAGCCATCAGATAAAGCCATAAGAAAGCAGCTCCCTGCTTAGGGGACAGGCTCTTAGACTGATTTAGCTTAACTAGAAAGACCACATACACCAACTCCAGAAGTAACATCACCATCTACTCACCCTCCTCTTTCTTGTCCTGATAACGGCGATAGAGGATGCTAGCCCCCATGCTAAAGAGACAAAGCCCTAAAACGAAGAGCGAACCTGACCCCCCTCTGATAAAGAAGGTGCTTAACATCTCCTGCTCTGCTATTGTCCCTAAAAGAGAGGATAGGGTGATGAGCAGCCCAAAAAGCGTGGCAACCCAGCCCATCAGCTGACCCTGTCTGCCGAAACGGTCATCAACGAAGGGGGAGACGCCCTTGAGATTGGCCAAGGTCATGGTCAATCCCACGCCGCCATAGAGCCCTAGCGCCACCATGAAGTCAAGTGAGATGACATCAGACCAAAACCGACCGACGAAGATGGACAGAACAAACACCGCCATGGCATACCAAAAACCAACAGCATAGCTCCTAAGTAGGAAACTCTGCTGCCGTTCGTCATAGACAGGTCTAGTGTTGAGTCGGCGCAAGCGAGCATCAGACAAATCGCCTGTATCAATCTTATGCTGGAGCAGTTTAGCCGTCCTGAGCCCCATGATTAGTCCCAGCAAAAAAAGTGTTGTCAAAACGACTACCGCCCATGCTAGCTTGATGAGAAAGTTATCCTCAGCTGTCAACGCAACCAGTAAGGCTAGCCCATCTACGGCGCTGGTCAGAGCAATGGCTAACCACTGGTTTTTAACAAGGTCTTGTTTGGAAAACATCGCAACCCTCCTGTATGTTTAAGTTACCTTCAGTCTACTCCTTTAGATGAATTTTGTCAAGTATATTTTACAAAAAGATTTTTATTATTAACTTTTTACTTGTTTTATGACTAAAAAAAGGAGGCCGGGACAAAAGCCCTAACCTCTCAAGTGATGTTTAATTTTCAAGCAAGGCACAGTGGTTGAGTGGACTAACGACTCATCGAATTCTGACGAATGACCGCTTTTTGTCCCACACTCCAATTGATTATGCCTAAAGGTCATAATAGGAATGCGGAGACACTGTCTTGTCCTCTGCTTATCCTGTCAACTTAGAGAGCTTTCAAAAATGTCTCCAACTCCCACTGACAGGTTTCAAGGTCAATCTTATCCCAAAAACCATCTCCAGTGCGTCGCGGAATCAGATGAACATGAAAATGCGTTCCTTCGTCCATCAGCCCCTTGTCGTTGCTTGCCAGAGTTACCCCATCAATCGATAGATGGGCTTCCAGCAGAGAAATTAACCTAGCTTCTAAGTCAACCAACTCATGACGCTCTGATAAAGAGAGGTCTGCCATGCTCAAGACATGACGCTTGCTGATCAATAGCAAATGACCTGTTTGAATAGGATCAATATCAAAAACAAGCTTGAACTGATCACTTTCTAAAAGAATTTGCTCTGGGGTGATGAGGTCACAAAAGATACAGGTCATCTAATCTCCTTTGCTTGATTTAACGGCGGACAGATTGTCCCATGCGGAAATAGGTATGCCGCTTGCCTCGAACAGCAATGCTTAATGCCATGATGTTCTCTGGGTCAGGCATGCGTCCATAACCCCCATCACCAATGTGGTGAATATCTGTGCCGACACGCTTATTGCTGAGACCAAAGTCTCTGATGGTTTGGAGGTCTGCACTTTCCTGACTAGTACCGATAGTCGACATGACTAAGGCACCTTGGGCTTTGAGGTCAGCAACGATATCAGCAAGCCCCTCCTCACGTACGCCAGGTACGGTCCCTACAGCTGGTACGAGAACCCCATCAGCACCAAGTGCAATAAAGTCTCTGAGGGCTTCAGGGTTGACCACCGGTTCTCCCAGCCCTGCCCCATGCATTTTCCCTGCGAAAATGAGGCCACCAAAATGTTCTTTAGCCAAAACGATAGCTTCTTTGATGGCAGCCAGAGACACTCCAGTTGATGGGTTCCCTGTCAGCATGATGAAATCAACACCCAGCTCACGAGCTGCTCTGAGGCTCTGCTCATTGACCTGACGACCGAGGGAAATGTGTACCTGCTCATCAAGGACGGTTTGGGTCTTGTCGACAGGTTCTAAGTTGATGCCAATGGGACGACCTGTCAGGCGCTTGATTTCAGCGATAGGATTGTCACAAGTGTAAAAGCCGACGATGCTCTTGTCAAACACGTCAAACTCATTAAGCACCAAGAGGTCACAACCAAACGTCGCCATCATCTCTGCGTTAGTAACCCCTTCAATCAGGGGAGCAGCTGTCACCACAGTCTCCCCCAAAATCGTCCGACCTTCACTGGTCAAAATAGCCTGTTTGAGTTCATCTTTGGTGATGTTCTCGATGTCGCTCGCATAGCAAGAAATTAAACGTTTCATTAGATTCTCCTTGTATATGATAGGTCTATTATACACTAAAAAACAGCGATTGAAAACGCTGTTTTTTTATTTTTCACGTGCTGTTATTTCCTCCAAATATCCCGCTGTGATAATCCCTGCAGGCAAGGCAACCACACCAATGCCAATAATAGAGCTGAAGATGGTCAGTAATTTGCCCCAATCTGTCTGTGGAACAAGATCACCATAGCCAATAGTAGTCAACGTCACTGTTGCCCAATAAAGAGCATCTAAAAATTGATGAAACTGATGCGGTTCAAGATTAAACATGACCAGAGCGGAAATAAAGATATAAGCTAAAGCAAAGACAGCCACCAACAACAATGACTCACTTTGCTTTCTAAGGACCGTTACAATAAGTTGAATATTTTTAGAATAACGAAAAATTTTGAAGACCCTGAGTGATCGAATGAGACGAAAGACCTTGAGCAGGCGGAAACTGTTGTTAACCAAGGGCAAGGCAGCCAAAAAGCTAATGGCATCAATAAGGGCTAGAAAGGTTAGGGGGTAAAGCCAAAAAGACAAGGAGCCTTTTTTGAGGTAGAAATCAGCGGTCGCTAGCCTGAGTAAGTAGTCAAAGGCAAAAATAATGGCAACAATTTGCTCGATACCTGTCATGATGGGGCTTGTTCCCTTGCTCATCAGGGGCAACAAACTAAGCAAAATGACCCCAATCATCATGCCATCATAACATTTTGCCCAGATGCTTGCCCGTCCCTCAACAGAAATAATGCTATAGATTGTCTGTCTCATTAACTCAACCGATTCCGATAGACTTCGTACATGAGTACGGCTGCCGCGACACTAGCATTGAGGCTTTGGACATGCCCACTCATGGGAATAGTCACCATCTCATCGACCTGTTTTTTAATATTGGCTGAAATGCCTTTGCCTTCATTTCCGATGATAAGGGCAACCTTGCCTGCGGTGTTCCATTTGGTAGATGGTGTCCCGTCCATGTCTGTCCCAAAAATCCAGAAACCTGCAGCTTTGAGCTTATCCAAGGTCTGGCTGAGGTTGGTCACGCGAGCAATAGGGACATGCTCAACCGCTCCTGTCGAGGTTTTAGCGACAACAGGCGTCACACCAACTGCACGGTGTTTAGGGATGATAATCCCTGTCACATTTGTAGCGTCAGCTGTTCGCAGGATTGAGCCAAAGTTATGTGGGTCATTGAGCCCATCAAGAATGAGGATAAGGGGATTATCTGCTTGCTCAGCCATGTCCAAAATGACCGACAAGTCTGTATACGCAAACTCCGACACGCGCAGGACAAAACCCTGATGCACCGCTCCGTCCGCCATCTCTGACAGAGTCTTTTTCGGTGTCCACGAAATAGAGACCTTTTTCTCCGCCGCAAGTGCCTTGACCTTGTCAACATTCTTGCCCCGCAGGTCATCCTGAATATAGAGCTTGTTGCCAGTGTTAGCTTGTAAACTTTCCATCACGGCATGTACGCCGTAAACGATATCTGTGTGTTGCATACCCTTATTTTAGCATAAAACAGGCGATTAAAAAAGAGTCTGAGACAAATTCCCAACAAGTGACAACTCAGCCTTTTTTTGCTAGACTAGGGCTATGAAAACTCTGATTAACGATGCGCTGACCCTTGACTGGGACCAACTCTTGACCTCACTCGGTGCAAAAACTGCCTACACTCTTCTGATTCTCCTGCTCTCTTGGCTCGCTAGGCGCCTCGCCCATTTTCTGGTCAAATGGCTGAGCTCTAAAACCCCACCATTCACTGCCCAAGACCTTGCTCGTCAGCAAACCTTGGTCAAGCTCTTTTTGAGCCTGTCTGACTACACCATTTTCTTTTTAACAGGTTATGGGATTCTGGCTGTTATCGGTGTGCCTGTGTCCAGCCTTATTGCTGGCGCTGGTATCGCTGGTTTAGCCATTGGACTGGGGGCACAGGGCTTTTTAACAGATTTAATCAATGGTGCCTTTATCTTAATTGAACGCCAATACGATGTGGGCGATCAGGTGGTTATCCAAAATATCGCAGGTAAAGTCACTAACCTAGGCATCCGAACCACTCAGCTCAAAAGCAGTGACGGTACCATTCATATCATCCCAAACCGTCACATTACCTACGTTTCAAACTACTCACGGGGCAATCGCCGTGTCCAGATTGACCTGCCACTGCCTTTTGATACTAATTTTGATCACGTTAACAGCTTGTTAACAGAGGTCGGCAATCAAGCCGCTGCTGACCACCCACATGTTCTGGACAGCCCCACCTATCTAGGCGCTCGAAAAGCCCTAGACCAGTCGACCATTTACCGTGTTGAACTGCTGGTTGAAAACGGCAAGCAAGAAAGTGTCTACTACACCTTCTATCAACTATTTCAAAAAACCTTGCAGGAAGCTGGCATCACAGCAAAACGTTAGAAAACTAAAACAATCGGTAGCTCACCCAGGCTACCGATTCTTATTTTTCTGTTTTTCACTCGAGCATCACGATCTTAGCAAATGACGCTCAATAGCTTCCACACAGCCACCCTCATCGTTTGTTGCCACAACATGGTTAGCCAGAGCCTTGATACTGGGTTTGGCATTGCCCATCGCCAACCCCAGACCTGCTTCTTGCAACATGGTACGGTCATTATCACTATCGCCAACACCGATAACCTCCGCCATCCCAAGACCCAATCGCTGACAGAGCAGCTGTAAGCCTGCCCCCTTATCTGCGCCTTGGGCGGTCAACTCAAGACCTGTTCGTTCGGCTTTTACAAGGGTAATAGCCGAGCTAGCCAGCTGATCCGCATAGACTTCTCTCAACTCGGGTGTTTTAAAGTAGATGTTGATTTTCTCACAGGCTTTCTCTGCTAAGAGCTGGTTTAAATCAGATACAAAGACTGCCGTATCCAGATAGAGCTGTCTAAACTGCTCCATATAAAAGGCCTCTATCCGATTAAATTGACTGGACTGCACATAACCTTGCCCGTCAGCCATCACCACGACAAAAACATCTTCTCTATCCAATAAATCACAGACAGTCGCAACAACCTCAACTGATAAGGATTTTTTTGCCAAAACTGTCTCCGTAGAAAAATCATAAATCAAACCACCGCTAGCAAGCACACCATAACGAACCATCGGCAGAACTGGCAAATAGTCCTGTAACTCTGATGCCGACCGTCCTGTCGCAAGTACCACTGTTTTGCCAGCCTCATCCGCCCGACCAAGCGCTGCAACTGTTTCCGGATCAATCGTATGGTCACTCCGCAATAAGGTACCATCCATGTCAAAAGCAATTAGTTGATACATCACTCACGCCTTTCTCATCGCATCCGTCACATAACTAGCTCGAGCACCGCCGATTAGCTTAGGACGACTTGCAAGAGCCGTCACATGAGCACCACCTAGCTCACGCCGACTGGGGCGCAGGGGCACTTGCACGTGTTTAACATGCATCCCAATCGCCGTGTCACCGATATCCAGACCCGCAAAAGCCTTGATAAACTCAACCACAACTGGATCAGTCATGTACTTGAACGCTGCCACCTGCCCTGAGCCACCAGCCTGCAAGGTCGGCAAGACCGACACCTCATCAAGATCTAGCTTTTCGGACAACTCACGCTCAACAACCAAGGCACGGTTCAAATGCTCACAGCCCTGAACTGCCAAATAAACCCCACGACGAGTCAAGCTCTCTAACACTGTTTTGACAATAACCTCTCCAATCTCCTGACTGGAATTTTTGCCGATAACACCACCATTCACCTCGCTAGACGATAAACCAAGGACAAAAACCTGCCCTCGCTTAATGCCACTGCGCTCAATAATCTCCTCTGTAATCTCTCGCGTCTCAACCGCTAAACGTTCTAAATCCATAGTCACCTCACTTAACCTTATTATATCACAAAACCCGCTCAACTGGAGCAGGTTCGTTTTTTGGACAATAGCAGATCTTTAGAGATTATTGCCCTATTTTTTATACAAGGTTGAAAAGTTTTAGCATGAGTTATAAAACAAACCCTTCTACCGCCTCATAAACGGTCTAAAACCAACAATAAGCAATCGTAGGCTCAATTTCTTTAACAATCTATACCTAATCTCGCTTTTCCCTACCTATCACCTCAGTCGACAGAACGGTGGTGTTGAGAGTGGGACAAAAATCGGTCATTCGTCAGAATTCGATGAGTCATCCCACCTCCGCACAGCTCAAACAGCCTAAAGATGGCTGTTTGAGGTGACAGATTGAGCGAGCAAAGCTTGCTACATTCGTTAGGGCTGTGAAAGCTGATAAAATCAGCGAATTAGAGCCCACTCACCCAATGCGCCTTGCTTGAAAATTAAAAATCACTTGAGAGGTTAGGACTTTTGTCCCAGCCTCAACTGGTCACCAGTAACTACTCACTTCTGTCGGAAGACTGTCGGTGTAAACGAGCCCTATGGCTCGTGTAGCACAAGGCATCATGGTCTATTATGAGAATTTCTATGACATTCCTTATTGAAAAACCTGAAACTCTTCGAGTTTCAGCGAGTACAGTAGAAAGCCTAACGGCTTTCCTCATCTGCCACCTCGGTTGGAGTGGTCTTGGGTTGCCTGATAGCTTTTCCTATCCTCAACTTCAGTTGGCGGAATATTTGGTAACAATAGCCCGCCCCTTGAGGAGAAAATGCTATCGCATTTTTTTATCTCCAACTTCTGCCGGAAGAATGTCGGTGTAAACAAGCCTTATGGCTCGTTTGCCACTCGGCATTCTATCCGACAGAACCCTCCATCTCATATGCAATCAGTCTGTTGAGTTCAACGGCGTATTCCATCGGTAGTTCCTTGGTAAAGGGTTCGACAAAGCCCATGACAATCATCTCGGTGGCCTCTTGTTCAGACAAGCCTCGGCTCATGAGGTAGTAGAGCTGCTCTTCGGAAATCTTAGACACCTTGGCTTCGTGCTCCAGAGCAACTTGGGAGTTGTGGATTTCATTGAAGGGAATCGTATCCGACTTAGACAAATCATCCATGATAATGGTATCACATTCGATGTGGCTGACTGATTTTTTAGAATTTTTGTTAAAGGTCACCTGACCGCGGTAGTTGACTGCACCGCCGCCTTTGGCGATGGATTTGGAAACGATTGACGAGCTGGTATGAGGGGCATTGTGAATCATCTTAGCTCCTGTATCCTGCACCTGTCCCTTATTGGCAAAGGCAATGGACAGCATAGTGCCACGCGCTCCCTCACCCTCAAGGTAGACAGACGGGTACTTCATGGTCGTCTTAGCGCCCAGATTGCCATCAATCCACTCCACCGTAGCATTTTTTTCGGCACGCGCCCGCTTGGTCACCAGATTGTAGACATTGTCCGACCAGTTTTGGATGGTGGTGTAGCGCATGTAGGCCCCCTCGTGGGCAATAATTTCCACGATGGCAGCATGGAGGCTATTGGTCGAATAGGTCGGCGCCGTACAGCCCTCGACATAGTGAACACTGGCTCCCTCATCAACGATAATCAGCGTCCGCTCAAACTGCCCTGTTCCTTCATTGTTAATCCGAAAATAGGTCTGCAAGGGAATATCACACTTGACCCCTTTAGGCACATAGATAAAGGTGCCTCCTGACCAAACTGCCGCATTAAGGGCAGCTAGCTTGTTATCTGTTGGCGGAACGAGCTTGCCAAAATATCTTTTGAAAAGGTCAGGGTACTCTTTAAGAGCGGTATCGGTATCGGTGAAGACGATCCCCAGTTTTTCAAACTCTTCTTTCATGTTGTGGTAGACCACCTCGGATTCGTACTGGGCAGCCGCACCAGCCAAGTAGGCCCGCTCAGCTTCTGGAATCCCAATCCGCTCAAAGGTCTCCTTAATCTTGTCTGGCACATCGTCCCAAGAACGCGCTGGCTTGTCCGAAGCTTTCTGATAATAAATGATGTCATCAAAATCCAGCTCCGATAAATCCGCCCCCCAGTCCTGCATGGGCATCTTCTGAAAGGCTTGATAGGCTTTGAGGCGGTAGTCCAGCATCCAATCTGGCTCCCCCTTGACCTGCGACAGCTCACGAATAACCGCCTCGCTCAGTCCCTTGCCGGTCGAAGCCACCAAATCAATGCCCTCATCGTGAAAGCCAAACTTGTATTCCCCAAGGTCAATGGGCTTGGGTTCGATAATTTCAGTTGTTTCTGACATAAGTGTCCTTTCTATGTCATGTGGTGTATCAGGTTAATGTCGCTCTATTTCAAGCTAACCACTTAATCTAAAATGGTTAACAAATCGTCCAGAGATCGACGACTAGCCCTGAATTGATTGACAGGGTGGTCGTCTTCATAGCCAACGGCCATGCCAATCGCCACCTCGTAATGCGGGTCAAGAGACAGGCGGTCTGCCAAAGCTGCTGGAAATTTGGTGAACTCATAGGCCACCATGGTCGCTAAGCCTTGGTTATTGGCTGATAGACTGAGGGTCTGTAAAAATGCCCCCAAATCTAAAACCGACCACAGTGGTGATGCTTTTGGTAGGCCAATATAAACAATGGCTGGTGCGTGAAACAAGTCACGGTTGAGCTGCCAAAAGCTCTCATCATCAACCGCCGAATAGGCAGCCTGTTCCTCCGACCACTGAGCCATATTGGCTTGTTGGTCTGGCTGGAAGCCTGTCCGTGAGAGGACTGGAAAAACAGGAGAAGACTTGACCCCTTGGGCAAGCAGACGCTTGTGGTCATCTCTAATGGCCTGCAAGGTCGCTCCAGTCGCCACATAGACCTTCCAGGGTTGTGAATTGACCCAGGAAGCGGTCTGGCTGGCCTCTTTGACCATAATCTCAAGTTGTTCCGTCGTCACTTCTCGCTCTGAAAATGAGCGGGTCGAGTGGCGGTCAGCAATCAGTTGACTAAATTCCATCTTATTCTCCTTCTGCTAAGGCATCTTTCAAAGCATTCCAGGCCAGGGTGGCACACTTGATCCGCTGAGGGAACTTAGACACCCCTGAGAGGAATTGGGCGTCTCCCAGCTCTTTTTGTCTAGGGTCACTGGCTCCCTGTACCATCTGGGAGAAGAGCTCTGCCATGGCGAGGGCGTCTGTGACGCTGAGCCCCAACACACTATCCGCCATCATGGAGGCAGACGCTAATGAAATGCTACAACCATCTCCATCCCAGCCAATGGCTGCGATACGGTCATCCACCAGCTCAAGGCTGAGAGAAAGGACGTCGCCACAGGTTGGGTTATGGAGGGTGTGGGGAGCCTGTTCAGGGAGAAGCCCTCGGTGGTGAGGGGTTTTTGTGTGATCTGTGACCACCGCCTTGTAGAGGCTGTCTAGCTTAGAAAGTGCCATCAAAATACTCCTTGGTTGCTTGCAGGGCTAAGAGCAGTTTGTCGCAGTCCGCCAGCGTGTTATAGAGATAAAAACTGGCACGCACCGTTGCGCTCACACCTAGGTAACGATTGAGGGGCTGGGCACAGTGGTGACCCGCACGCACGGCTACCCCCTCATAATCCAGCGCTGTCGCAACATCATGAGGGTGAAGCCCCTCTAGGTTAAAGGATACCAGCCCAGACTGCGGCCGCCCATAGATGGTCACACCGTCCATTCTCTTTAGTCCCTCTAGCGTATAGTCGAGAAGCTCTTGGCAATGGCGGTGCACCGCATCTCGCCCTAGCTGAGTCAGATAGTCGATAGCCGCCACAAGACCGATAGCCCCAGCCACATTGGGCGTTCCTGCCTCAAACCGCCAAGGACTGTCCTTCCAGGTCGCGCTCTGCTCATAAACAAAATCAATCATCTCCCCACCGAAGGTCATGGGCTCAAATTGATTGAGCAAGTCTGCCTTACCATACAGAACTCCAATCCCCATAGGAGCCAACATCTTATGCCCCGAAAAAGCGAGGAAGTCACAGCTCAGCGCCTGCACATCCAGGGGCAGATGGGGAGCAGACTGGGCAGCATCCACCACCAAGTAAGCCCCCACATCATGCACCAGCTGGGCGATGTCTGCGATGGGATTGATCACCCCTAGCACATTTGACACATGGCAGAGACTGACAAACTTGGTCTTGGGCGATAATTTTGCCCGCAAGTCTGCCATGTCTAAGCCACCATCTGCCAGCCCCACATAAACCAGCTTTGCTCCTGTCCGTTGGCAAACCTGCTGCCATGGAATGAGGTTGGCATGGTGCTCCATAATGGAAATAATGACTTCATCACCTGCGGTCAAAACCTGACCAGCCAGCCCAGCCACTAGGTTGAGACTATCTGTCGTTCCTTTGGTAAAGATGATGTCTCGGCTAGAGGTCGCATTGAGAAAGCGCGCAACGGTCTCACGCGCCGTCTCATAGGCAGTCGTGGCGCGATTGCCCAGAGTATGCACGCCACGGTGGACATTGGCATTATCTGCTTCGTAGTAGGCTTGAATCGCCTCGACGACCTGCCGCGGTTTCTGGCTGGTCGCCGCACTGTCCAAATAGACCAGCGGCTCATCGTTGACCAGCTGGTCGAGGATGGGGAAGTCTTGGTTGAGAGTGTGATTATCCAGCATTTACCATTTCTCCAACTTGTCATCAATGGTCTGAATCATCTCATCCCGCACGTCCTTGACAGGGATTTCGGTGATGACGGCACCTAGGAAGCCTCGGATAACCAGCCGTTCAGCAGTTGCTCGGTCAAGCCCTCGGCTCATGAGGTAATACATGTCCTCTGGGTCAACCTGTCCGATAGAGGCAGCGTGCCCTGCGGTCACTTCATTTTCATCAATGAGGAGAATAGGATTGGCATCGCTCCGTGCTTGGTCACTCAGCATGAGCACGCGGCTCTCCTGCTGGGCGTCTGCCCCCTTAGCTCCCTTGATGATATGACCGATGCCGTTAAAGGTCAAAGTTCCTCGCTCCAAAATCACCCCATGCTGGAGGATATGACCAACCGAGTGTGCCCCATAATTGGTCACACTGGTATCTACCCCCTGCACCTGACGACCACTGGAAAGCGCCACGACCTTGAGATTGGCATGGCTGCCCCGACCATGGAGCCGACTATCAAAATCGCAGACCACATTGCCACCATTCATCACACCCATGGCCCAGTCAACCGTCGCATCCTCATGATGGTAAACTTGACGACTGACATAACCCGTCAAATCACTCCCAAGATGGTCAATAGCAGCATACTTGATCTGACTACCGCTACCAGCTATGATTTCCACGCTGACATTAGCAGACGCTGCCTCTGTCCCCTTGCCCAGACTTTCCAACCGCTCCAGATAGGAGAACTTGCTATTTTTACCGGCGATAACGAGGATTTTTTTGACAAATGGCTGAGCAGACGCCCGGTCTTCCAGCAGGGAGATTTCGATAGGCTGGTCAATCTCGACCCCATCTGGCACATAGAGAATCGCTCCGCTGGTAAAATAAGCCGTGTTATAAGCTGCCAGACGATGGCTGTCATCTGGACAAGCCTGCCCTAGATAGGTCTCCAGAAGCTCAGGACGCTCCTCTAAGACCGTCGCAAGGTCTGTCAACACAACTCCCTTATCGATCAGCTCCGTAGGCAGTTGTTCTAGGACGGTTTGGCTGCCGACCTGTACCAGCTTAGGATTGTCCCCGATAGCGAGAAAATCAGGCACACTCGGTAGGTCCCAGCTCTGCCCGATAGTAGACGGCGTCAACTGCCAACGGTGAAACTTAACCCGCTCAATCACAGGAAGTTCCAGCTCTGCCATGTTCTCAACAGCTGCCAACCGACGCTCCAACAACCACTGGGGCTCCGCCTGACCCTGTGAAAAGGCTAAAATCGCTTCTTTGGTCATCTACACGTCCTCACTGTACTCTAAGCCCAGCTCCTCGGCAATCTTGGCATAGCCCTCTTGCTCCAGACGAGCCGCTAACTCTGCACCGCCTGAGAGGACGACCCGACCGTCCATCATGACATGGACCACATCAGGGGTGATGTAGTTGAGCAGGCGTTGGTAGTGGGTGATAATCATAGCACCGAAGCCCTCGCCCCGCATGGCATTGACCCCTTTTGAAACGACCTTGAGGGCATCAATATCCAATCCTGAGTCAATCTCATCTAGGAGGGCAAACTTAGGCTCCAGCATGAGAAGCTGGAGGATTTCATTGCGCTTCTTCTCACCTCCTGAGAAGCCTTCATTGAGGTAGCGCTCTGCCATCTCCTCTTTCATGCCCAAAAGCTCCATCTTCTCGTCCAGCTTGGTGATAAAGTCACGGACAGAGATTTTATCCTCGTCTTCCTTACCAGCGTTCATTGCCGCACGGATAAACTCGGCATTGGTGATACCAGGGATTTCAGACGGGTACTGCATGGCTAAAAAGAGCCCCAACCGTGCCCGTTCATCCACTTCCAACTCTAAGATATTGACCCCATCAAAGAGAACCTCTCCTTGGGTCACTTCAAAGTTGGGATTGCCCATGATGGCAGCAGATAGGGTCGATTTCCCTGTGCCGTTTGGCCCCATGATGGCAGCGACCTCTCCTGTTTTCAAGATCAAGTTGACCCCTTTTAGGATTTCCTTGTCCTCGATGGACACATGCAGGTTTTTGATTTCTAAGGTTGACATAAAAGTTCCTTTCTCACGGCTAACGCCGAGGGTTGTTTATAGTTATTATAACAGAAAAATCCTCGCTTATCAGATACGAGGATTTGGTATTTTTGACAAGGATTAGGCGTTAAAACTCTCTGTCAACTGCGGCACAACTTGTTTCTTACGAGAAACAGCCCCCGGTAAGAAAGCATGGTTATTTTCCAAGGTAAAGTTGAAAGCTGCTTCAACCCTATCCATGTTGCGACCAAGCGCCAAGATTTCTGAGTTAGAGTTGACAATATCGGTAATCATGAGGACAAAGTCAGAATAGCCATTATCAGCAGACGCTTTGGTGATTGCTGCTTCAATCTCTGCCTGACGGTCAAGGACTTCGGCAATGTCAACGGTGTTAACCTGAGCGACACGAACAGGGTTACCGTTGAGTTCAAAAGTCTTGGCATCGATGTCAATCAGCTCTTCGGCTGACTTGCTGGCTAGGTTTGTACCTGCTTTCAACAGAGCCAAGCCGTACTCCTCCAAATTCACCCCTGCCAGATCTGCTAATTCCGCAGCGACCTGTGGGTCGCTCGCGTGAGTGGTCGGAGACTTGAGCAAGAGCGTGTCCGAAATCAAACCTGACAGTAACAAGCCAGCAATCTCTTTTGGCACAGCGACACCAGCCTGTTTGAACTGGCGATAAACAATGGACGACGCTGAACCAACAGGTTCAAGGAGCATATAAAGCGGATTGGCAGTTTCAAAGTTAGCCACACGGTGGTGATCCACGACACCAGCTACCTCAACCTCGCGGATGTCACTGATGGACTGCTGAAACTCGTTGTGGTCCGTCAAAACAACCTTATCCGCTCCTTCTGCTTTGGCAGAAGTCACAACGCGCGGTGCTGTAACGCCAAAATAATCCAACGCAAAAGCCGTTTCTTCGTTAGGCTCGCCCAGAAGCACCGCCTCTGCATCACGCCCCCAAGCTTCTCGCTCCAAATAAGCCCAAGCGTAGCTTGAAGCCGTAGCGTCAGTATCAGGGTTTTGGTGACCAAAAACTAAAATCTTAGACATGTGAGTAACTCTCTTTCCTTTATTCACCTTATTATAGCAGATTGGGCTTGTTTTGGCAAAAGTTCCCCATAAGGAAATCACGTTTCAATTAAAAAACACCTTGATCAACTCCCCTAACATGAGGAGCTAACCAAGGTATGGTTTTAAACTATTCCTTTGTTGACAACAATAAGCCAACAATAAAGCCGAGAATGGATGGTAGTACCCAACCCATACCAATGCTTGAGAATGGCAACAAACCATGACCAAAACTAACTAAGCCTTTAACAATTGATAATTCTGCCCACGGAGATGCTGCTAAACCGTCTAAGATAGCAGGAAAGAGAGTAAAAATGGTCGTCCAGAGGTAAACAGCCTTTTTACCTTTGAACAGCTTATCTACTAAAGCTAGCAAAACAAGGACAATCGCCAACGGATAAAGAAACATAAGAACCGGAATAGAATAGGCGATAATATTTGTTAAACCAACATTGGCAAAAATAGCTGGGAAAATGGTAGCTACGGCTAAAAACGTTTTATAAGAGACGCTAGGGAACATCTCTGAAAAAGTCTCTGAGAAAGCTGTTAAGAGCCCAACTGCTGTCTTCAAACAACCAAAGAAGACGATTAAGGCAAGTAATAGGCTACCTGCTGTTCCCAAATAATAACCAGCGATTTGTGCGAGGGCGATGCCGCCATTTTCACTGATTGGAAACTGTCCAAGGCTAGTTGCCCCTGCATAAGCTAACAGGGCATAAATCAGAGCCATAAAGCCCAGGCTGATGGCACCTGCTTTAATCATGTCCTTAGCAATTTGTTTAGGCTGGGTGACGCCCAGTCCATTTAAAGCAGAGATAACCACAATGGCAAATGCTAAGGAAGCGAGGACATCAAGGGTGTTATAGCCTTCCAGAATCCCCTTGGTCAGCGCATTAGCTTGATAAGCCTCTTGAACAGCTGCCGCTCCGCTATTGCCCATAGGATTAAAAACAGCGAAAGCAAGAAGAATGCCTAAGACAAGGAGGAAGATGGGGTTAAGCACTTTACCAACATAAGTGAGCAGCTTGCTAGCATTCTGAGAAAGAAGCCAAGCCACCAAAAAGAAAAATGCAGAATAGAAAACCAAGGCTAGGGTTTGTTGCCCTTCTGGAATAAAAGGCACAACGCCAATTTGAAAAGAAGTCGTTGCTAAACGAGGGATGGCAAAGAAAGGACCAATAACGAGATAAAGCAAAATAGTAAAGAACTTGCCATAACCTTTACCAACTTTTGAAGCCAGTTCAAAGACACTCTTGCTCTCGGTTAAACCCATGGCAACGATGGCTAAAAACGGTAGTCCAATGGCTGAAACCAAAAAACCGATGGTCGCTGGCCAGAGGTTAGCCCCTGCTTCTTGCCCCATGTGAACAGGGAAAATCAAATTACCTGCACCGAAGATGATGCCAAACAGCATCGACCCGATATAAATATAATCTTTTTTCTGTAACGTTTTCATAGAAACTCCTTTATAATAATAACGTGATGATACAGCCTGCTAACGACAGATAGCTTTCCCTCCTTACCATCAAAAAACAGCTACCCGTAAGAATGGGTAGCTGCTTTTTTGTCGCCCCATTCTCACTCAACACGAATAGGACAGTGACAAAAATTGTACCGTCCTATCTTCTGACAACGACTACCAAAAGTTGTGTTGTTTGTGTCATGGGAAACTCCTTGATGTTTAGTAAGGTTATTTTACCTTAGTCAGATAAGTTTGTCAAGTTTTATTTTTCAGAAAATTTCTGTATATTAACTAATCCGCTTATTATTTTTGCTTGTCATATTGTTCCAGCTGGTGCTTTTCAATTAGAGCAATTAAACGTCCTGCATAATCACTACTTGTTGTATAACCTTCTTGATAAAAGATGGCACTGGCCTCTTTGTAGGTTTTTGCTGTGGCTAGCCTTGTGTATAGCATCTCATCGCCCAATTTGTTAGCCTTTAGCCGAGTCATGTAATCAGCCATGCTTTCAGACCATGTTGAATAAACCTGATAACTCCGCTCGACGTTCTGCTCTTTACCATCTTTGACCTCTGTTGTCCATAAAACAACACGGCGATTGCCTTCTGAGGCTGGTAAATGATAGAGATTATGGTACTTTACCCCTAGTAACGTACGACCAGAGTCTGTTTCTAAAAGGGCCTGAGCAATTAAAACCGACGGCATAACCCCATAGCTTTTTCCTAGTTTCTGGGCTTCAGGTGCTATTTTTTTGATAAAGATAGCAGAGCTATCTGAGGTTTTGACCAGCTGATTAGCTGATTTAGGAGCACCATTTAGCAAGAGTGGGATCAGGAGGCTGATGATCACACAGACCGTGATAAGCAGAGTGCCAAGAAAACTTAATCGTCGTTTCATCGATTTTTGCTCCTTAATAAATCAAGATATTCCTCCAGAGTCAGCTGATGCTCAGTCATGTATTTGGCGGAAGCGACACCCACATAGCGGTAATGCCAATTTTCCTCAGACACTCCAGTGATATGCTCCGCACCCTTTGTATATCTAAGAATAAAACCGTGTTCAGGAGCCATCGCTGCAATCTCCTTCGCCACATCAGAATAACGCATAATATCAATCGCTAAGCCCGTGTGATGTTCACTGTGACCTGCTGGCAAGACCGTTTGTGAAACAATTGTTGTCGCTTCCTCCTCACTTGTTCCCCCAGCTACCAGCTCAGCTACTCGTGTTTGAAAAAGCGCAGCTTGTTCTTCTACACTCCGATAACCAGAGTAAAGTCTCTGCAAGGGATCAGCATCTAGTGCATGGACAGCTGCCATAAACTGAGTCGTCGCCTCCACAATTCGCTGATCAACAGGAATTCCCTCAACATAACCAAGTTCTGGGACAACATTGTTAAAAGCATAATCCCGATTAACCAGGACTAATTCCCAATCATTAGGGCTAACGTCAGGTAAGGCATCGGTTTCTTCTTTATTACTGGATGAGGATGAGCTTGTTACTGCCATGGACGACGATGATGTTGACAATCGAGGAGATTCATCAGTTGTCACGCGAAAATCACGTGGCGACAGGAAAATGTAAAATCCTACCAAGGCGATCACAATAGCCAGCAACTGCAAGACGACTAGTATTCCCTTATTTCTTCTCATTTGCGAGTGCCTCTCTTCCCTTATAGCGATAAGATAAATCAGCGACTTGTTCAATGCTAAACTGTCCCTTTTCATAGCTTAAAACAGTCACACTGCCGTTATCAATCATCGTCTTTTCCCACCAAGGGTCAATCAGCCACAGGAGCGTGGCGATGGTCATCCCATGACAAACCACAAGCCCGTTGCCACCACCTTTTGTCTCCAAGCGCTCTGCGATGCTCACAAATCCCTGCCAAATACGGTCACGCAATACCTCCCAAGGCTCCGCCCAGCCAGCTGTATCAGCCTCCACCAAAGCCTCTGCAATTTCTTGATAGGTTAAATCTGTCAATTTCTTGTCAAGACCAACGACACTTGTTCTAGGCAGCACACCGTGGAAGAGCTCCTCATCGTACAGACCTTCCAAGCTACCAAAGCACCACTCACGTATACGACGATCTGCCGTATGCGGTAAGCTCTCCTGACCAAGCTCTTTTAAAACAATCGCTAAGGTCTCAAGAGTTCGACCGCTATCACTTGAAAAAGCTTCATCAAATGTCAACCCATCTACTGCGAATCCTTGACCCAGCTCTCGAATGCCTTCACGACCTAACGTTGTCAGAGGACTATCGCACCAACCTTGGGCACGCCCCAAGGTATTGAACATCGTCTTGCCATGACGAACAATATATAACCGTGTTTCTGTCATTGTTAACTCCTTTATGATATTATAACATAAAACCTAGCCAGACGTCACAACAAGATTCATTCAAAACAAGCACTCTCTTCTCATATTCTGACTAAAGTCTGCATTGACACCATCCAAGGTCAACATGAGAATCACTTATATTATCTTCCTCTGAATCCTCTTAATGACGTCGATTGAAAATCATGCTACTTCCTTACTTATTTTTCCTTGCCTATTATCATGTTGCACTGCCGTAACTTCTCAAGCACCCTGATTTTCAGCTGAGTGACTTTCTGAAATGTTTCGGTCATTACCCTGAGTTCAGGAATATTCACATAACACAAAAAGCACCAACCATGAGGTCGGTGCTATTATTTGATGTCTAATCTTTACTTATTATTCACCGCGGTGTTTTTTGATGATTTCTTCTTGTACAGACTTAGGCACATCTTCGTAGTGGTCAAAGACCATCATGAAGGTACCACGACCTTGAGTTGCTGAACGAAGAACTGTTGCATAACCAAACATTTCAGCCAATGGCACATAAGCACGAACGACTTGAACGTTACCACGAGCTTCCATACCATCAACGCGTCCGCGACGAGCTGTCACGTGACCCATAACATCACCAAGGTTGTCTTCTGGTGCGGTGATGGTGACGAGCATCATTGGCTCAAGGATAGCTGGTTGAGCTGATTTAGCTGCTTCTTTAAGGGCAAGAGATGCCGCAATCTTGAAGGCTGTTTCAGATGAGTCGACATCGTGGTATGACCCATCGTAAAGTTTAGCTTTCACGTCAACCATTGGGTAGCCGGCAAGGACACCATTAGCCATAGACTCGATGAGCCCTTTTTCAACGGCTGGGATAAATTCACGAGGAACCACACCACCGACGATAGCGTTCTCGAACTCGAAACCTTTACCTTCTTCGTTTGGTGTAAATTCGATCCAAACGTCACCGAACTGACCTTTACCACCAGACTGACGTTTGAAGAATCCACGTGCTTGAGTAGAAGCGCGGAAAGTTTCACGGTAAGATACCTGAGGCGCACCAACGTTTGCTTCTACTTTGAACTCACGACGCATACGGTCAACAAGGACGTCAAGGTGAAGCTCACCCATACCAGAGATAACGGTCTCACCAGTTTCTGGGTTAGTTTCAACGCGGAAGGTTGGGTCTTCTTCAGCCAATTTAGACAAAGCAACACCCATCTTATCTTGGTCAGCTTTAGACTTAGGCTCAACCATGAGTTGGATAACTGGTTCTGGAACATCGATTGACTCAAGAATGATTTTCGCTTTCTCGTCAGTCAATGAGTCACCAGTAGTGGTGTCTTTCAAACCAACGGCAGCAGCGATGTCACCAGAGTAAACTGTTTCAATTTCTTGACGGCTGTTAGCGTGCATCTGAAGGATACGTCCGATACGCTCACGCTTACCTTTAGATGTGTTCATCACGTATGAACCTGAGTTAAGAACACCAGAGTAGACACGGAAGAAGGTCAAACGACCTACGAATGGGTCTGTCATGATCTTGAAGGCAAGGGCCGCAAATGGCTCTTCATCAGATGATGGACGCTCTTCTTCAGCATCTGTATCTGGGTTGATCCCTTTAATCGCTGGGATGTCGATTGGGCTTGGCAGGTAGTCAAGTACCGCATCAAGCATCAACTGAACACCCTTGTTTTTGAATGCAGAACCACAAAGAACAGGGAAGAATTCAACGTTGATGGTTGCCTTACGGATACCAGCTTTCAATTCCTCTTCAGTGATTTCTTCACCTTCAAGGTACTTCATCATGAGCTCTTCGTCAGTTTCAGCAACAGCTTCAACCAACTTCTCACGCCACTCTTGCGCTTGCTCAAGGTATTCAGCTGGAATCTCTTCTTCACGAATATCTGTACCAAGGTCGTTGGTGTAGATTTCAGCTTTCATCTTGATCAAGTCGATGATGCCAGTGAAGTCATCTTCTGCACCGATTGGGAGTTGGATTGGGTGAGCATTTGCTTGCAAACGATCATGAAGGGTAGACACAGAGTAAAGGAAGTCCGCACCGATTTTGTCCATTTTGTTGGCAAATACGATACGAGGAACGCGGTACTCAGTCGCCTGACGCCATACGGTTTCAGTTTGTGGCTCAACACCTGATTGTGAGTCAAGAACGGTAACCGCACCGTCAAGTACGCGCAGGGAACGTTGTACTTCGATGGTGAAGTCAACGTGTCCTGGGGTGTCGATGATGTTAACACGAGTGTCTTTCCATTGAGCAGTTGTTGCCGCAGAGGTGATAGTGATACCACGCTCTTGCTCTTGCTCCATCCAGTCCATTTGTGACGCACCTTCGTGGGTCTCACCAAGCTTATGGATTTTACCAGTATAGTAAAGGATACGCTCAGTTGTTGTTGTCTTACCGGCATCGACGTGCGCCATGATACCGATGTTACGAGTTTTTGCTAACGAAAATTCGCGTGCCATGAGGTTATTTCTCCTATAAATTTTGATTTCGGTACTATTATACCATATTTTATAAAGAACGGATAGGCAGAGGCCTACCCGTTCGAGTTTTCTCTTTTTAGTTGGGCGTTGGTTCTGTCCAATGCAGATTGCTTTGGCAAACAAGTCACTGACAAAAAGATAAAATCTCCTAGAAGCCTAAGCTTCGTCGTCGCTTTTCCTAGTTTGTCTAAGGCTTGTTTAACGCTCTCACATCTTAGAGTTGAATACGGTCGGCATACTGTCAGTGAAAAATGATAATCTTCCTAGATTGCAAGCAATCATCGTCAGATTCCTATTTTTCACTTGTATGCTCGCCTTTAATATCCTAAGATTACCAACGGAAGTGTGCGAAGGCACGGTTGGCTTCAGCCATTTTGTGAGTGTCTTCACGTTTCTTCACAGATGCACCTGTGTTGTTTGCGGCGTCCATGATTTCTTTTGCCAAACGGTCGATCATGGTGTGTTCACCACGAGCGCGTGAAGCGTTAACCAACCAACGAAGACCAAGTGTTATACGACGCTCTGGACGCACTTCAACTGGAACTTGGTAGTTAGAACCACCGACACGACGAGCACGAACTTCAAGAACAGGCATGATGTTCTCCATCGCTGCCTCAAATACTTCGTTAGCGTCGTTGCCAGTTACTTCTTTGATTTGCTCGAAAGCACCGTAAACGATGCTAGCAGCCGTACCACGCTTACCGTCAAGCATCACGCGGTTGATCAAGCGAGTAACTAATGTTGAATTGTACAATGGATCTGCCAAAACTTCACGTTTTGGGGCACGGTTTTTACGACTCATTCTTAGATTCTCCCTTCTTAGCCTTTAGGACGTTTTGCACCGTATTTAGAACGGCCTTGTTTACGGTTAGCAACACCTGCTGTATCAAGTGCACCACGAACGATATGGTAACGCACACCCGGAAGGTCTTTTACACGTCCACCGCGGATAAGTACAACGCTGTGCTCTTGCAAGTTGTGGCCGATACCTGGGATGTAGGCAGTAACTTCGATGAGGTTGCTCAAACGTACACGAGCGAACTTACGAAGGGCTGAGTTAGGTTTTTTAGGTGTCATTGTTCCAACACGTGTTGCAACACCACGTTTTTGTGGAGAAGACACGTTAGTTGTCACTTTGCGGTGGCTGTTGTAACCAACGTTAAGCGCTGGTGATTTAGATTTTTCTACTTTAGATTGACGTGGTTTACGAACCAACTGGTTAATTGTAGGCATCTACATTCTCCTGTAAAATTTTTAGTTTTGGTTGGACAAAGCGATCGGTGACATCCTCTATCCTGCGTGTACTTTTGCAACATTTGTCAGCACGTCTCTGTACACTTTTGAGAGACCAAAAGTAAAAAGTACCGTCTAGTATCATACCACAAGTTTAGTCTCCTCGTCAAGTGATTTGAGATTTTATTTTCTAAATCTAGTTCGACTTGCTTTTTTGGCATTTTTTTGAAAAAATGGAAGAAAATAAACTAAAGGAGTGCCTATGACTAAAATTACTCAATTGCTTAAAAAACTTAACGAGGAACAGGTCTACGCTGCAGTCGTGTCTGATCCTGTCTCTATCAACTACCTCACCGGTTATTACAGCGACCCACATGAACGCTACATGTTCCTCTTTCTCTTTGCAGAAAAAGAGCCCGTGCTCTTTCTACCTGCTCTTGATGCCGCACGAGCAGAGGCGACAGTTTCTTTCCCAGTTGTTGGTTATGTTGACTCAGAAAATCCTTGGGAAAAAATCAAGGCTATTCTGCCAAAGACTGACTATCCTCAGGTAGCCATCGAGTTTGATAACCTCAATGTGACCAAACTGCGAGGCTTGGAGACTGTGTTTTCTAGCCAATTTGTCAATCTGACCCCGACCATCAACCGCCTGCGTTTGATCAAATCAGCTGATGAGATTGAAAAAATGCACGCTGCTGGGCTATTGGCCGATAAGGCCGTCCAAATCGGGTTTGACAATATCAGCCTGGACAAAACAGAGACCGATATCATCGCCACCATCGAGTATGAGATGAGGCGACTGGGCTATGGCATGAGTTTTGAGACCATGGTGTTGACAGGCGATAACGCGGCCAATCCGCACGGTATTCCTGCTGATAATCGGATCGAAAACAACGCCCTCCTGCTCTTTGACTTGGGCATCGCTGCCAACGGCTATATGAGTGACATGACACGGACAGTGGCTGTTGGTCAGCCTGACCAGTTCAAAAAGGACATTTACCAACTCTGTCTGGAGGCCCAGTTAGCCGCTCAAGACTTCATTAAGCCTGGTGTGACCGCTAGCGAAGTAGATGCAGCTGCTCGCTCTGTCATTGAAAAAGCAGGTTACGGTGAGTATTTCAACCACCGTCTGGGGCATGGCATTGGGATGGATGTGCACGAATTCCCATCCATCATGGCAGGTAATGACTTGGTCATTGAAGAAGGCATGTGTTTCTCGGTCGAGCCTGGTATCTATATTCCTGGTCAAGTCGGTGTCCGTATCGAGGACTGCGGTGTCGTGACCAAAACTGGATTTGAGGTCTTCACCCATACAAGCAAAGACTTGCTCTACTACTAATTAAACTAGATAAAAAACGATTGACGGCATTGGACTGGGTCAATCGTTTTTTTATCTAGTTTAGGTCAAAGTCCAATTTGACCCGTTCGAGCACTTCTTGTAGGAGAGGGCGATTGAAGGTATAGTGTCCTTTAGTCTGTCCTGAAATCAGCAAGAGGTTGGCATTGACCAGTTTTTGGACATGGAAGGTAACCGTGGCTGGACTGATGCCAAGACTGTCTGAGATGGCCTTACTCTTCTCGCCGTGTAGGCCGATTCTCTGTAAAATCTCATAGCGGACAGGGTCACTGAGGCTTTTGACTACCACATCAAGGATTTCCTTGTCCACTACTTGACGGTTACCGATAAAGGCAGCCACACGGGGAAAGAGCTGGAAATAGGCAGGACTATCTGGTCGGTGTTTATCATAGCCAATCATTTGCATAAACTGCAAAGGCGATGTCACAAAAACCTCACAGCTACTGCGTCCTGTTTCAGCTAGGACTCCCAGCACATCGTGTGATGTGTTCGCAAACAAGTCTGAGATGTCCAGCTGTTCAGAAAAAGAGCGAATCTCCTCCTCAAATTGGGCATAAAAGGGCTCATAGAGGGGACAAAGTTCCTGATAAAGAGCACTCATGCCCTGAACACATTCCTCTAGGTGCTGATAGGACTCGAGCAACTGCCAGCGATAAGCAGGATCATCTGAGAAATCCTCCAAGACAAGCAGTAACTCCTCCAAACTGAGGCTGTCTTGTTCCTCATCGGTTAAGAAAAGGGCGAACTCCTGCTCCAGCACTGCCTCTGGTATAGCCTCAATCAAACGGAGCAGCTCTGCCATGTCCAAGGGATCCTGTCCCTGTGCCAAGAGATAACGGTAGAGCCGCAGGAAAAAGTGCCGATGAAAATAACGGTCAATCCGCTCCTTGTAAGGGGCAAGGACTGCCTTTACCTCCTCCAAGGTGGCAAGGGCATCCGCCATGACTGCACGCTCCTGACTGGTCATGTCCACATGGCTATAATCCACATAAACGAGATTGGGTAGCCAGAGAAAATCAACCAGACGGCTGCGATGAAGATGCGTCAAAAACTTCATGATAACTCCTTTGTATTTAAGCGAAAACTAAAAATGATGTAACCAACAGACAGGACTAACATGACCAGCATCAGGTGCTGAGCCGGGAAGATGACCATAAGTCCAGCTAGAAGGACTTTCATCAGGATAACACCCAGCTGAAAATAGGTCGCCATACCTGAGAAAATCATCCCCATCTTGTCCTCAGGGAGACTGTTTTTTACCAAGGCTCCCATCTTAGGGTTGACAATCCCGATACCGAAGTTGGTCAAAAGCAACACAGCCAAAAACAAGTAGGTCTGGTGCCAGTAGAGGGTCAGAAAGATAGGCAGTAAAACAATGGTCCCATACCGTAAAAAACGGATTAAATCAATCGTCATACGACCTGACATGACCGCGATATTGCCCAGCAAACCACCGACCATCATCACCACACCAATAACAGACAGAGTCAGCGCAGGAGAGCCAAAACCGAAGGTCTTGTCCTCTGTCATCACCAAGAGAACAAAGGTTTCGATACTGGCAAAAACAGCATTAAATAAAGGAACAACAAGCATGGCAAATCGCACAGCAGGAATGCGATTCATCTCTGTCAAGGCCAGCTTTAAGCTAGACCTTAAATCTGCAACAAAGGACTCTTCCGACGGACGGTCAACAACAGTGATTGGGTCTTTGAGCAGAAGAGCATTTAGTGACTTACTCAAGAACAGCATGCCCACTGCACAGACGAGAAAGGTGACCGCATTGAGGTAGGCCAGGTTTTGGTAGGTCATGATAGCAACCAGAGCCGCGCCGCTAAATTTGAAAAGAATGGCCATGGTTTGAAAAACACTGGATGAAAAAGCCATGCCTTGCTCTCGCTCCTCAGGCGCCAGCACCCGCAAGCTGATGGGCTGATAGAGCCCGCCCTCAAACTGCCCTGACATGTCAGACAGAAAATTCAGCAAAGAGACAGCCACAACCACCCATAGGTTTGGCGAAAACCCCATGACAAGCCCGACCACCAGGTAAATGGCAAAGCGGAAAAACTGTGTTGTAATGATTAAGGGCACTTTTCTGGTCTGCTTATCCGCCAGGTAGCCCATGATAAAGGCAGATAAAATAGGCAAGGTCTCAGACATGGTCACGATAGCAATCGCCGTCTTAGGTTCTGGCAATAGCAAGACATAGTTCATTAGAGCCAGATAATAGACGCTGTCTCCAAAATTGGACAACAAGTCCAAGCCCAAAACGGATAGGTACAATTTATTGGATAGGATTTTTTTCGTCACACCCTCCTTTCAATTGTCGCTAAAAACTTTTTTTGCGATTATCTAAATTATAGCAGAAACGAAATTTTAGTCAATACTAAATTTTAATTTTGATAAAAACAAAAAACGAGGTTAACCTCGTTTTAGTTAGTAGCGTGGTAGAGTTTATAAACAGCCTGCCGATTGAGCTTGTGCCGCTTGGCCACATCCTTGATGGCAGCATTGGGTTTCTGACCTTGGGCAATAGATTGCGCAACCAAGTCTATAATGGTCTGATCTGTCAACTCATCGGGCTCATGCTGGCTTTCCTCGTAGCCAGCGACCAGTATCAGGCACTCCCCCTTGGCTGGATGTTCTGTCAGATAAGCGATCGCTTCAGACACCGTGCCCCGCTGGTACTCCTCATAAAGTTTGGTCAGTTCACGCACCACCACCACCTGCCGGTCACCGTAAACCGACAGCAAATTAGTCAAGGTAGCGACTAAACGGTGAGGAGACTCGTAAAAAATCTGGGTCTCTGGATAATGTTTCTTTTCCTCGAAAAAAGCAAGCTGCTGGCCTGATTTTCTCGGTAAAAACCCATAAAACACATGCGGTTGTGGCATCAGTCCACTGGCGATTAGGGCTGTCAAGCCCGCACTCGCGCCTGGTAAAGCAACAACTGGTACCTCCTGTGCCAGTGCTGCCTGCACCAAATCATGCCCTGGATCTGAAATGCTGGGCATCCCTGCATCTGATACCTGAGCAAGGGATTGACCTGACACCAAGAGGTCAATCAGAACAGGAACCTTCTCTACAGCATTGTGCTCATGAAAACTGGTCTGACGCGTTGTAATGCCAAAGTGCTTGAGCAAGAGACCTGTATTTCGCGTGTCCTCTGCCGCAATCAAATCAACATTCTTAAGCACCTCGACCGCCCGAAAGGTCATGTCCTCCAGATTGCCGATCGGGGTCGGCACCAAATACAAGGTGCCTGCTCCGCTATTATCCTTAAAACTTCGCTGTATTCTCATCGATCATCCCTGTACAATAATTCCATACAAATCAAGCAATCTTCTCTACTTCCACGGCTTTGTCCATAAAAGTCATTGCAGACATGGAAACCTTCATTGTAGAGTTGCTCCAGATGCTCCTTGCCTGTGTTATGGGTGTTTTTCTCAACAACTGGTGCTTGTCGCTGAGCGAGCAACTCCTGCAACTGCCGATTTTCCAGACGCAATCGGGCATTCTCCTCCAATACGGTCTGGACCTGTTTTTTTAGGCGCTCGCTAGTCCCTAAAACTGTCAGCAGTTCTTCTGAAAAGCCATCAAAAGCCTGCAAAAGTTCCTTGTTTGTCATTCTTCCTCCTCTAACGTCAACACCAGATAGTCCAAGGCGTTTTGGAAACTGACATTGGCCTGCCACATCCGCCTGACTTGGTAGAGTTTCTCCACAATCGCCGCTCCTTTGTTGGCTTGTTCGGACTGAGCGGCTTGGCTGGTCAGTAACCGAAAGCACCAATCCTGTTCGGTCTTATCACTCGCCTTATTAACCAAGCGACTGACCTGCAAGTAAGCCTCTTCTTTGCCTGCTAACAGCTGGTCTATCAAGCGTTGGCAAAGCCCTATCAAATCCAGCAGGCGTTTATTTGCTGCTAAGTCTGCGAGTTGATGCGGTGAGTTGGTTAGCTCCGCTAAAAGGCTTGCTTGGCTTTTTAACAGACCAGTCGCCTCAAACTGCCGCAACAGATAAGCTCTGTCTGTCGGGCAACGAAACAGTTGACAGCGACTTTTTATCGTTGGTAAAACCTTTTCTTCATCACTCGTCAACAGAAAAATATAGTAGTTGCTGGTTGGTTCTTCAATCTGTTTGAGGAGACTGTTGGCAGCGTTGGTGTGCATCTTATCAGCATCCTTGATGATGAAGACTTGGCAGTCACCTTCGTAACCTGATTGTGCAAAATCTCTTGCCAGCTCACGGATTTGTTCCGTTTTAATCAGCTGTCCCATCGGTTCAACCACCGTCACGTCCGTAAATTCGCCTGAGGCAATCAAGCGACAGGAACGGCATTTCCCACAGGGCAAGTTTTTAGCAGATAAGTCCTCACAAAAACGACTCTGTGCCAGATAAAGGGCCAGCTCAAAACTCCCAAATTCTCCTGAGAATAAATAGGCATGGCTCAGTCTACCCCTTGCTAAGAGCCCGTCAAACGAGGCTAGTAAGTTAGGTTGCAGTTCTGTTAAGACCTCTCTCATCTCTCTAAGAGCTCCTTAATGTGCCGATAAGTCTCTTCAATGACTTCTGGCAAGGGTTGACTAGCATCAATGGTTACGATGCGCTTTTCTTGCTCTGCTATGGTCTGGTAGCCCGCACGAACCCGCTGGTGCATGTCTAATCGCTCCAAGTCAAGGCGATTAACTTCTCGGTCACTATTTTGTTCGATACGTGCCAGACCAAGCTCAGAAGGCACATCAAAATAGAGGGTCAAATCAGGTACTAGACCATCTGTCGCAAAGTTGTTTAACCACCTCACAGCGTCAACTCCGAGTCCTCTCCCATAGCCTTGATAAGCGACTGAACTATCGATAAATCGATCCATCAATACCAGCTCCCCCTTATCTAGAGCGGGCAGAACCTTCTCCACCAGATGCTGTCGCCTAGCAGCGATATAAAGCAATAACTCAGTCTTGTCATCCATAGCTGTATGCTCAACATCCAGAATTAACTCTCGAATTTTCTCTGAAATCGCTACGCCTCCAGGTTCGCGTGTGACGGTGAGACCATCTGGACACAAATCTACCAACCGCGGCACTAGTGCGTTCAGAACGCTGGTTTTCCCTGCGCCATCTGGTCCTTCAAAACTAATCAACAACCCTCTTGTCATGACTATCCTCTTTTCTATAGTTTTATTTTATCATTTTTTAGTTAGAAAATATAGCCTAAGTATACGAGAAGAGGACAGCAGGTATTGTCACTGCTTTAACCTTTCTTTGCGAGCGTCTCACAGTACAGCATCGCCCAAATCTAAACCGAGAGTATCCGCTTTGTACTTATTAGCAAGAAAAATGTCAAAATCATGTTCTTAAAATAGCTATTTCGCTATGGATTGGTCACGGTAGCGCAAAAAAGCGAGATATTTTGATTTTTCAATGAAACTATGTTATAATTTGCTTTAAATGAGAAGAAAATTAAAACCCATCGTTGTGCTAATCTTTTTTAGCCTGATTACCCTAGTGATGGGAGTTGCCTACCTCAAAGAAAGACAGCTGGATAAACAGGTGCTTCAACAAGCTAGCCAAACCATTCCAACCGCTAGCCTACCTTCTATCAATCCTGCTCCTTCATCATCTGCTGAAGAAGACATCGTTGAATTAAAACCCATTATTGATGTTTCCGGCTGGCAACTACCCTCTGATATGGATTACGATACCGTTTCACAGCATGTTTCTGGTGTTATCGTCCGCGTTTATGGCGGGTCAAAAATTACCAAAAACAACAACGCATCACACACCACAGGTATTGATAAATCTTACAAAACCCATATCACTGAGTTTCAAAAACGTGGTATCCCTGTGGCTGTCTATGCCTACGCTCTAGGTACTAGCGAAAAGGAGATGCGTGAGGAAGCTCGCGAATTTTACAAAGCCGCTTCGCCTTATAAACCAACATTTTATTGGGTTGATATAGAGGAAGAAACCATGTCAAACATGGATCAAGGGGTCAAAGCATTTCGCGATGAACTTAAAAAACTTGGTGCTGAAAACGTTGGACTCTATATCGGTACTTATTTTATGACTGAGCAACAGATTTCAATTGACGGATTTGACGCTATCTGGATTCCAACATACGGCAGCAATACCGGTTATTACGACGCTGCCCCGCAAACGGATATTGATTACCATCTCCACCAGTATACCGACCGAGGTTGGATTGCTGGTTTCAATCATGATGTCGATATGAATCAAATTGCCCCTACCCAAGAGAACAAACTAGCTATTTTTAAAAAATTATTCGGCTCATTGCCGTCAACCAATTAAATAACCTGTAAAACTCCTGAATCAAGTCATTGATTTAGGTTTTTTATTAGCAACCAAAAAACTAGACTGGCTCATGGCCAATCTAGTTTTTATTAGCTTATCTAGCTCGTCTTCTTAGTCCAGCCAAGCCTAAGGCTGATAGGAGGGCTGTTGCGCCGACAGCGGCTAGAGCTGTGTGGGCATCTCCTGTTGCAGGGAGTCCCTTCTTACCTGCTATCACTGAGGCTGGTGCTGAAGCTGCAGGAGCTGTAGCTGAACGCCTTGTCGCTTTAATAAGCTTAGCAACTTCTGCCTTGATGGCTTCGAGTTCAGCTGCGGTTTCTGCGAATGCTACCTTGACAGCCAATTCGCCTTTTTGCTCGTCAGTCAAGTTAGATGCATCAATTGCTTTAAGCAAATCGGTCGCCAACTTAGCCTTGTCCACAGGTTTATTTGGTGTATTACCAGTGGTGTCTGGTGTGTTGCCACCTTGGTCAATGCCTGGGTTACCAGGATTTGGTGTGTCCCCACCTTGACCAGGGATTCCTGGAGTCGGAACATGGTCTGGATTTGGCGTTGGTGCTGGATCCGGATTTGGTGTCGGTTCTGGAATCGGTGTTGGTTCTGGATCTGGAACCGGTGTTGATTGTGGCTCATAAACAATACCATACTCACTGAAGTGCTCTGCGGTGAATTTGGCATAGCGCTTGCCATCACGAGTCACTGTTGTGAATGACAGGCTTTGGCTCTGGTCACTATTTGGTAGGTAAACCACTTGAGCGACGACTTTGCCGTCATCAATCGGCAAGTAAACGTCAACCGGAGCAGTTGGCTTGATGACATTACCATCCTTGTCAACCAGCTCGATGTCAAAGAGGTCGTAGTCGGTGCCCTTGAGGATGGCTGGGGTTTCAGGGTTATTGGTTTCTTTGTGGAAGACCACTCTCAAGCCTGCCACCTTGTCATCCGCTGATTGAACCTCTGCGATGATACCGGAGTCAGTATCCTGAATTTGACGAGATGGTTGCGTGGTGTCAGGTTTGGTTGTGTTGTCACCTGCATCGGCACCGGTGTTACCACCTGCGTTAGTATCGGTGCTACCGTCTTCGTTGGTACCAGCGTTGTCGCCTTGGCTGCCACCATTATTCTGGTCATCGCCTGGTGTTGTGTTTGAATTAGTTGAATCGCCTGATGTGCCTGGATTTTGACCTGTTTCGCCTGATTGATTGCCAGAGTCTGAATCGCCTAGGTCTGAGCTGGTGTTACCTTCTTGGTCTGCGCCAGTATCGGTGTTACCACCTTGATCAGCGCCGGTGTTGCCGCCTGCGTTGGTATCGGTGCTACCGTCTTCGTTGGTACCAGCGTTGTCGCCTTGGCTGCTACCATTATTCTGGTCATCGCCTGGTGTTGTGTTTGAATCAGTTGAATCGCCTGGTGTGCCTGGATTTTGACCTGTTTCGCCTGACGGATTGCCAGAGTCTGAATCATCATGGTCTGAGTTGGTGTTACCTTCTTGGTCTGCACCAGTATCCCCACCTTGCCCGGAGCTTGAATCATCGGACTGGTCATCTGAATCTGAGCCAACTTGGCTACCACCATTATCTTGGTCACCACCTGGGGTTGTGTTTGAATCAGTTGAATCGCCTGGTGTGCCTGAATCTTGGTCTGTATCGCCTGTCTGATTACCAGAGTCTGAACTGCCTTCGTTGGTATCGGTGTGGCTACCTTCATCAGTACCAGCATCGCCTGAAGGACTATCAGAATCTGAGCTGTCTTGGCTATCACCATTAGCCTGATCACCACTTGGGGTTTGGTTTGAATCAGTTGAATCACTTGGTGTGCCTGAATCTTGACCTGCATCACCTGACGGATTGCCTGAATCTGAGTTGCCTTGGTCCTTGTCTGTTTCTGGTGTTTCATCAGCTGGGTCTTGGGTGGACTGATCAATTTCTTGATAGTAGGTTGCCAATTCATAAACTTCAAGGGCTTGGTCGCCATGTTCTAGTTTGATGTCCAGCAGATGTTTGACACCTTCTGGGACAATCAGCGTTTTGAAGCTGCTGTCCAGCTGTCCAAGGACAATCCACTTGCTTGCCACATCACGGTCATGCTGCTCTGCTATTTCCTCAACCACGCGAGCCTTAACGGTAACCACCTGACCATCAGCGAGTGTTGACAAGATTGTCACATGGTTATGATGGGTGTTTTCAGACAAGTGATAAGTGAGTTCCCCAGCTTGACCTTGGGTGCGATAGCTGGTCAGGAGGCGTCCGTCAACAACATGCGTTGCCAAGGAGTCTTGAGTTTCTGCGCCACTTGTGACAACGGTTGGGTCATTAACAGTCTTGACAAATTCGCCGTCGTTAATCACCAGTTCAGTAAAGCCAACAAAGCGGTGGGTGTAATCTGCAGTGAAGAGAACCCGCAAGTACTTGGCAGTAACTGGAGTCGTCAGACTACCCTCGATATAGCGGTTACCTGGTTGTGTGCTATCGTGAGTCCAACCATCGGTCAGAGAATCATCCCGACGTGGGTTTTCCTGACCGTCACCAATAGTCACGACATCTGTCCAGGTTTGACCATCTGGGCTAATCTGAATCTTACCGTCGCGCAAGTAATTCTGAGTGCCATCTTGGATATAGGCACGAATTTTACGTACCGGACGCTCACTACCTAGGGTCAGAACGATATTGCCACCTGAACGTGGGTAGTCAGAAAACTCTACAAAATTATTGAGTTTGCCATCAAAGAGCTCCGCAAGATTGTTGCGGTTACGCACATCAGAGGAACCGTAGGTAGAGTGAATGCCCATGGTGGTTGACGTCAAGCTGTCTGGCAAGATTTCCTTGGTCTTAACCACCAAAGCTTGTGCAGTGACTGTTTGGTTACTACTTGTTTCGTTGACCAGACGAACATATCGGACCAAATCTTGTCTGTTAACCTGGTCATCTCGATACCATTCGACACCATTTGGTGAATAGAGGAGACTGAGTTGAGTATTACTTGCTCCTGTCAGAGCGATACTTTCCAGCTGATGCAATCTAGCCAACTTCAAGCCGATATAATCAGACGGTTTCAGTGTAGCGTCAGCCGGCAGAGCCAGGCGATAGCTGTCCTGACCAAGAACTGTTCGTGCGTCTGCAAGTTCAGCAACAGAGGTCTCTGTGTAATCGGCTACACCTTGGTTACTCTCCAGTTTGAACTCGGCAATCCGCCACCATTTATTCATGGCTTGAGCATTCTTAATCCGAACGGCCTTGGCAGTGACAGCTGTCGGAATGGTAATGGTCGTATCACCAGTAACATCCGCCAATTTATGCCAAGCTTGACCGTCTGGGCTATATTCCACGACACCCCGACTAATCTTATCACCTGTGCCTTGGACAATGATCACCTTAGATAGCGGTGTGGCTTGTTCGAGATTAAGCTGTACCCAGCTATCAGCAGGGGTATTGTCCTGACCGTTGCTGTTTGCAAACATGGCTTCTGTGGCAGGGTTGTTGTCTAGTGCTTGAGCTTGACTGGTGCTGTATTTGTAAATGAGGTTACTGCTGGTGGTAATGGTACCTGTCAGCTGATTGCTACGTTGCCCTTGTTCCAATGGACGGTTGACAGCAATCTCACGTACACCCAGCCAAGTGTTTTCTTTCGGTGCTGTTGCAATGATACGGACAGCCTTAGCCTTAATCGCCAAATCTGTAAAGGTCAGTTGGTTTTCATTGCCAACATAGGCAGGGCTATCCAGTTTCACCCAGGCATCTTGCTCGTTGAGGTATTGAACATCAGCTGCCGCAAAGGTATCTCGTGGATTGCTGGTTGCCCCCATAGCAAAGCCAAGACTGGTCAGCTCAATCGGACGATTGAAGGCTAATCCAACATAATCACCAACAGCAATGCTGTTTGGACTCTGACTGAGCACTTGAGTGGTCAAGTCACCGTCTGTCAACTTGCTCAAATCACCTTGAGCGAGGTGACGGTTGGTGATGAGGCTGGTCTGAATGACACTAGGGTCCAAGGCCTGTTCAATCTGACCTGCCACATGTTCAAGGAGATTGAGGATAAATGGACGGATGTGTTGGACACCCAGCTCAGCTGCCTCATAGTGGTTCACATACCAGAACGTATGGGTCTTAGACTGATTGTAGCGATCCAGACCTGCCTTGTAATTATCCCACAAGATCGCTTTGTCACCATTCAGGTGCTCGGTAGCAGTCAGCAGGCTATCCAGAGCAGTCATCTGATCAATGGTGTTATCCAACCAATGACTGATTTGGTCTTTCATCCGCTCATGACCAGATGCCTTGTAGGTCTCAGCGGCAGCTTTCAACTTGGCAAATTCCTGACGCAATTCGTCTCGGCTGGCTGTCAAATCCTGACCAGCTTTAAGCTGGGTAATGAAGTTAGCCAATTTCGGCGCCAATTCAATGGATTCTTCCAATTTGACCACACGACTGTCCATGTTTTGGTTGATCATATGCTTACCAAGTTCGCGGAAGGCACGAGAAGCCTCACTGTCTTTGAAGGTGCCAGTTTCAGCAAAGTTAAAGGCAATGTCATTAACCCGCTGAGCCTCAGCCTCAGATTTCCAGACCTTCCAAGTGTACTCAGCTGCGCTGAAGAGGGCAATCTTAGACGGCTCTGACTGTTGCATTGGGTTGAGCATGATGCCAGCAATTAGACTAGGTTCAACAGATGGGTGCAGGAATTTCTCACCACCACCCAAAATCAAGTGTTGCTTAGAATTATCCGTACATGGCCAGTTAATCCAGAGCTGGATTGGGCGGTAGGTGCCACCGTTAGCAGACAGGTTGGTCTTGAGGGTGTTGAGGAAATTACTAGATACCTCACCCCAAATCCGTCCACCGGTCAATACCATGTCACTGGTGGCTGGCAGACCAGCATTCAAGCCACGCAATTCAGCAGAAGTCCCATTGCCCCAGTAGTCCGCAGGAACAAAAATCATGTCCTTACGAAGACCAGTGTAAGTGGCTTGCTTCTCACCCAGCCAGTTGGTCAAATCATTCATGAGGCGGTTGTAGTTGTCCGCACTGGTTGCGCTAGCATCATCCGCCAGAATACCGAACTCGCGGACACCAACGTCCAAGAGCTGGGTGAACTTGGCTTTGATCACGTCAAAATCAGCCTGATAGTTGCTGTCAAAGCGAACCGCACGGTGCATGAATGGGTGAAGGGTCCAAACATAGCGGGTCTTGCTTTGGTTACCAGCCTTAGCCAATTCGCGAATTTCTTCCAATTTCTCTGCTGGATAGAGCTCACGCCAACGGCTGTTGTGGTAAGGGTCGTCCTTAGGTGCAAAGAAGTACTGGGTCATCTTGAGGTCGCCACCGTAGCGCATCAGTTCGGCACGGTCAGCATTTGACCATGGATTACCATAATAACCCTCGATGAAGCCACGGTTCTTAATGTCTGCATAATCCTGAACTGTCACATGGCGCAGAACAGGCTTCTCACTATCTTTGAGCATGTGCTTGAGTGTCGTCAAACCGTAGAAGACAGCATCTGTGTCCTTACCAACAACGGAGATACTATTACCCTTAATCACCAGACTGTGGGCGTCAATCTTGCCGTAAAGATCGGTCGCAATGCCTGCTGTCGCCTGGTGTTGACTAGCTAAGGTGTCTTGACCATGAATGCCCAAGAAGATGTTGGTGGCACTATCCACCGCTGCTTGGCTGGTGCTGTAAGAGATGTTATTGGCTTGCAGGGTCTCTTTGAGACGGTTGCGGGTGTAGATATCAACACCACTGCCAATGACCAGATTAACGGTGCCATCCAGACGCACTAAGCCATCACCATAAGTCACCTGTTGCGGTGTTGGGAAGACCGTATAGGTCTTGCTCAAGTAAGCAGGGTCTGTCAGTGCTTCTGTTGCATCGACAGCAGTTGGTGCTGTCCAGCTATCTGGCAATTCTTCTGTGCCATCGGTCACCACCTCAGTCACTTGACTTGGCAAGATGGTGAAGGACTTGGTCACGATACCCTCATAGCGCCCGAGACCAGTGACAGTTACGGTACCCTGCGTTGGGCGATCAGCCTGACCGATATTGTCAGCATATGCCAGAGTATAGTCGGTATTTTCCACCAAGACTTGACCAGCCACTGTTACTATCGGTTTAGGTGTCAAGGCTTGTCCAGTATGGGTGAGCGGCTGACTAGGCAAGGTCACATGACTATCTGCCAAGGCAATCTTGGCTGTAGGATCTACTACTTCGCGAGCACGCAACTCACTTGCTGACATGAAAACATTTGGACGATCACCTAGTGTGCTTGTCGCTTTTAGCTTCAAATAGCGCCCTTGAGTTGGTGTGAAGCTAGCTTCCTGCCAGTCATTAGTGTTGGCAAACCTTCCTACTGCAACACGACTCCAGTTTTGATTATCTGAACTGATATAAACTTCATAACCGTCTACTTTACCATTATTAGAGCTGTCCTGACGTTGCATATACGCAAGACCGTCTAATTGGCGTAAGCGACCAGTATCAAGCGTTACCCAAAGGTTATCGATAGTCGTTCCTGCCCATGCTGAATGCCAATGCGTGTTAAAGTTAAAATCATTAGCATTTGTTACGGCCTCAGATGGCTGGTTTTCAACAGATCCAGCTGTCAGAGTGACCTCACTACGAGGCACATAGCGCTTATCGTCAGGTGTCCGCGGGTTTTCAGGCACCAGCTGAATGCTATAAACAGCTGAGCGCGTCTTATCTTCTGACTCGGTAAAGATCTTCACCACACCATCTTGTTCAGGCAAAATGGTGATGCCGACATTGCGGTTGTTGTTCGTTGCAGTGACTGCACCTGTTGCAGGTACTCGCATGCTTGTGCTGATTTGATTGCCAGTGTAACGACGGTCACCCACACGAATGTCGGTCAGTCCTGCTTCACTGTGCTGGTTAAAGCTCTCTAAGGCGGTCATCAGCTGAACTTCTGCGATGCCGACAGACGATTTCTGCGCGCTTGGCATGGCTTCATCTGAGTTTTCGACAGTCATCTTGAACTCAACAGCAGAGACTGGCTGCGCGAGACGATAAGTCACCTTGGTCAAGCTAGTGCCTGCGACAGCTTCAGCGGTCTGACTAGCGATGGCAATCGTTTCATCTTCTGCACCAGAACCACGGTTCCATGCGAAGGTCGCTGATTTTGGCGTGCGCAGTGATAGGCGGTCTCTATGGTAATAGGCCACGACTTCTGCGATGGTTTGAGCCGTGTCATAAGTGAAACTCAAGGTTGCAGTCTTTTGACCGTTTTGAGCAGCTTGCCAGTTTGACCAAATCGTCGGGTTAGGGCCGCCTTGGTTGTTGGCTGACACATTGAGGTTGCCATCGTTGATGGCTGTTAGAGTGTCTGACCCCACAATGTTTTGGGTCAAGGTACGTGCACTAGGTGCAACGTTTTGGTCAATGGTAAGCGTTTTTTCTCCGACACGAACACTGGCAGTGATCGGCAATTTTTGCCCGAGCACATCTGCGGTACCGTTAATCATGACTGTGCCAGTCTGCGCAAACTGCGCTTCCTCTGGCATTTGCCAAGAAACTGGGAAAGTCGCTGACAAGAGGCTACCATCTGCCAAATAGGCTTGCGCAGTTTCCGGTAGTTTAGGACGTGCCCCTACCTCAGTAGCAGTACTGATGTTCTTGATGGCTGCGACTTGGTCGATAACCGCAACAACAAGCTCTGCCCTTGTTCCCAAATCGTTGATACGACCTGTTGCAGTAAAGGTTTCGCCTGCGGCGAGTTTTGGTGCAATAGCCGAGCGGTCAAAATGAAGATCTTTCTCAACTTCTCGACCGTCTTCGTAGCGGACAGTGGTTTTCTCTGGCAGCTTAAGCTCCGCGCCTTTTTTGATGTAGATGGTTTTTGTGAGCTTGTAACTGTCGACCTTATCTGCTTGCGACTGGCGTTTAGCAGCCACCTCAAAGGTCTGGGTGCTTGAGGCTAACCCGTCAGCTGTTGCAGTGACCTGTACCTGACCTGCCTTACCTGTCATTTTGAGGATAGCAACAACTTTACCACCGAAGGCTTGACGGTTATCATCTTGGTAGGACTGGTGATCAACAGGATTACCGTTATCCATAGCGACTAGCTCTGCCTCACCCGTCACTGTCACTTTGATGCGATTGCTTGCATTAACAACCAGATTGCCCTTGGCATCTTGCACATCAATGGTCACATAGGCCAGATTGTGATCATCAACAGTATCTTTCTTGTGGGTCACTGTTGCTTGTAGCTTGTGGGCCGCTCCAAAAGTGCTAACCTGACTGGTTCCTACTGTTTGCTCAATCACACGATCCTGCTCATCTAGCGCGATCGCTTTAATCGTTCCTGCTTCATATGGCACATGCCAAGTTAGGTAGAGGTTTTTATGCTCAACCTGCTGCTTATCTGATCCCTTATAAACCTGGTAGGTATGACCCGCAGATGTTGTTTCTTTACTAAATGCTTTTGTCCCAATAACACGCTCTACGCCCTCAGGACTGATGTGAACTAACTTCACTTTAGCAGCGTTGGAATAGACAACCACTTCAACACGATTCTGATTGTCCTTAGCGACAACTGACTCCTCCCAAGCCGGCAAGACATGCAAAGTCGTGTCCCCTTTTTGCCACTGGCTACGGTAGAAATAATAGGAGTCTTTCGGAAGACCGGCTGTATCAACGATACCAAAGTAGGAACTCTTTGGCGAGCCCCATGTGCCTTGAGCACCTGGGTTAGTCTTGTTCCAAGGGGTTGGCTCACCCAGATAGTCAAACCCTGTCCAAACAAACTCACCTGCCACAAAATCACGTGTGAGGACATCATACCAGGCCTCACTGGCGACATGCCCCCAGTTAACTTTGCTTTGATCATAAGAGGTTAGTTGCCGGTCCTGACGCTGGGTGTTGCCTTTAACATTATAGACCCCACGGCTGTTGACAGCCGAAGCTGTCTCTGACCCATAAATAATCCAGTCAGGATGGTCACGATGACCTTGGTCATACTGAGCACCGTTAGCATAGTTATAGCCGACAATGCCTTTCTTTTCAGTTAAAACATTGGCCATGCCAATAGCATTCTGATGACGATTTTTTAGCATGTTATCGCCAAAGGTAGCAGGACGAGTTGGGTCAATCTCAGCAACCCAGTCGCTCAGTCGTGCAATCACCTGTGGATAATTAGAGGTATTGGCAGAAAAACCCTCCATGACCTCGTTACCCGTTGACCACATGATGATGGATGGGTCGTTAATCCCGCTCTTAACCATCTGTTTGATGTGGTACTCCGCCCAAGTCTGGTCTGCACGAGCCCCGTTGAGGTCACGCACGCTGTCACCAATCACACGGTTAAAGTAACGGGCATAGTCATTGGTGTTCCCGTTTTTGGCATGTTCCCAAGTGTCAAACGCCTCATCAATCAAGAGCATACCCTTGCGGTTCGCGATGTCTTTCATGGCACGAGAAGCAGGGTTGTGGGTCACACGAACCGCATTAACGCCCATATCCTTGAGAATAGTGAACTGGCGTTCGATGGCATCGTAATAAGCACGCGCCCCTAGACCACCCTGGTCATGGTGCATGGATACCCCTTGCAATTTCAGGTTTTGCCCATTGAGTTTGAAGCCCGTATCCTTATCAAAAGCGGTATAACGGAAACCTGTCTCTTGCTCCCTCGACTGAATCACCTGACCGTCCTTTAGCACCTCCGTCCGAAGCACATAGAGATGAGGATTGTCCACCGACCAGAGTTTAGGCTTGACGATGGTTAGGCTGGTGTCGATAGCAGAGCTGCTACCAGCAGTAACAGACTTGGCAGGAACATCTGTGGAAACGGCCACTTGACGACCTCGACCACCATTGCTGTCGCGTTCAAAGAGGGTGCTTCGAACGGTCACCTGTGCCGCATCCTCACCCTGGTTAACAACAGTCGTACTGATATTAATACGGCTACCACTGTCCAAGTTGTGAGTGTCTTTCAAGTCTGGCGTGGTCACAACTACCCCATACTCCGCTAAGTGAACTGACGGAGCAAATTCTAAATGAACAGACCGATAAATCCCTGAACCTGAATACCAACGAGAACTTGGAATTGGGTTGGTCACTTTGACTGCCAGAACATTTTCCTCATCTTTTTTCAAATGTTCCGTCAAATCAAAACTAAATGGGCTATAGCCGTAAGTGTGCGTTCCTAGTGACGTGCCGTTGATGAAAACTTCCGTCTCCATGTAAGCCCCGTCAAATTGCAGGTTAACACGACCCTTAGCCGCCTCTTCTCCAATGGTAAAGGACTTGCGGTACCAGCCGATACCGCCAGGTTTATAACCACTTTCAGCCTCCCCAGATGGGGTGTAGTCCTGGATTAAGCTAAAGTCATGTGGCAAATCTAGCTTTTTCCAGCTCGAATCGTCAAAGCTCTTGCTAGAAGCTGCTGCACTATCTCCCAGATTGAATTTCCAATCCTTATCAAAATTCACCACTTTATCCGTGTCGTTGTAATGATTAACCTTATGCCATTCCTCAGGTGATTCTGTTTGCGTAATCGTTTCGGATGGCTTGTCGCTAGATGGTTCAGCAGAGCGAGTGGCCACATTAGCAACAGCAGGGCTTGAGGAAACTGTAGCACGAGACAAGTCCTCAGCAGGTGCTTTGTCAGTAGGTGCTTCAGCCACTTTTTCTGCATCTGACAAGCTCGACAAGCCTTGTTCTGCTACTTCGGACGGTTTACCTTCCTCGACAAGCGGTTTAACGGACTCTTCATTTACTACAGATTGTTCGTCCTCTTGCTTATCCGTCTGACCAGCGACTGGTGAAGCTGGTGTTTCCGCTAAAACTGTTTCTTGTGGCAACACCCCAGACAAAAATAGACCAACCACAACAGAGCCAACACCCAGGCTCGTCTTGCGGATGGAATAATGATAAAGCCGATTCAGATAATCTTTTCTATCTCGTTTCATACGTGATAGCAACCTCCTTTGATAAAATAATTTGCCTAAAAACACGACGTAAGTCGCAAACGTTTACAAATACAATATTAACAGAAACTAATTTTAAAATCAAGCGTTTACACAAAAAATAATAAAATCTTATCATGATAAAATTAGGATGTTTTCTTGTAAATGCCCCTAGCTAACACTCTCAACAATCAATCCTTATCTTTTCAATCCGCTCTAAACTTATCCACGTCTATAATGATAACAGCTAAAAAGACCAAGATTCCAGATGGATTCTTGGTCTTTGCCTTACTTTTCTTGTAAATCAGAGTATTCCCTGCTCATCTAACTGCTATCAACTGAGCGTTTGCTTGATAACATCACGCAGTTCTCGGCGTTTGGCAATCCATAACGGACGATCATCGTAGGCATAAGTTCGATTGGTCAGAAAAATCACCGCTTGCTGACGTCGTCGATTGATCATGATAAAGGGACCAGTGTAGCCCGTATGGTCGAGCCAGTCCCCATCAAGATTCCAGCCCAGAGAGCGCGGTTTATCTGGACTGCCATAGTTGGTTAATAAGTCCACTCCAAAATCTGCCATCAAATAATGCTCGCAAAAGCGCTCTAAATCAGCCACTGTCGAAAAAAGACCAGCTGATCCTGCATGAACACCCAAAACCTGAGCTTTAGGGTCATGAACCAGCCCATCTGCTCTGCCATTGACCGTCAAAACAGCCCCTAAACGAGGGCCAAAGCTGGTTTCTGCCATCCCAAGAGGTCGAAACACCCGCTCCTGAAACAACTCATCCAAACTTTTTCCAAACAAGTCTTCTAGCATAAAACCTAACAACAAGAAGTTGATGTCCGTGTACAAGAAACGCTTATCCGTGGTGACAGTAATGTGGTTGATGGCTGCCCGTAACTCCCTTGCGCTCAGTCGGTCGCGGTTTGGGATATAAGGGTCAATACCTGAGGTGTGAGTCAGGAGCTGCCTGATCGTAACCGTCTCGTCTGCTACTCCAGGGTAGTAACTTTTAAGTGGTTGGTCAAGCTCTAGTGTCCCATCTGCCAACAGCTGGATAAGAACCGTCCCCACACCGATTACCTTGGACACGCTAGCGAGATCATAGACTAAGCCAGCCTCAACAGGAGCCTCAGGGGCTACCTCACCGATGTACCACTCCTGCCATCGCCCTTTTTGGAAAATAGCCAAGCTAGCCCCCAGATAGAGATGTTCTGACCGCTGTTGGTTGATTTTATCAATAATCGCCTGCATCATTTGACAAACCACCAGTCCAGCCGACTTGGATCCGTCACGATGAGCACGGTTTCCTTTTTATTGAGCATCGTCTCTAGTCCCAAGTCTTTGCAAATGACTGCAAAAGAAGCAAGGTCGACAGTCTTATCAACGGAACATTCTACCATGCTGATGTCCCAGGTCTGGTCGTTATCAGCCTGCAAGTCAGCCCCCTGTGCTTCGTTCAGCTCGACAGACAAGGGCAGACGGTCGTAAAAAGGAAGGCTGACCGACCTGTCAGGAACATTCAATACCAGACGGTCTACGATGACATCCGATAAACCGTTGAAGCCAGAGTCCGCCAAAAGGTCTGGGTAAGGAACTGGATCAAGGGTTGTGACATCATCTTCCCCATGCAATAGCAGGCGGTCCCCTTCTGGGGACAGGGCAGAGAAGGCATAGCCTGTTTGACCTTTATACACCCTCTCCACAGGAATTTTTCGTGCTAATAGCTCTGCTATTTCTGCCGTATCAGCCTTAAGCACCAAGGTGTGCAGCTTTTTAGGGCCATTGACTGCTCGCGTCCGATAAGATGGCGATTCTTCCAAAGTCAGTCGTGTCTCTTTCGCCACATGTCCGCCTAAAAAAGCAAAGGCATTTTCCTCATGAAGCACTCGCAAACCAAGAATGTGCTCATAAAAATCCAGATTCCGCTGGCGATTGTTAACCCGAATATAGGGGGCAAGTAAAGCCATGTTTTCATTTTTTTTCATAGACTTATTTTAGACTAATTAGGCGATTTTGACAACTATTTCGACAGATGAGGCAAGTTGCGGTATAATAGAGGTATTTCAACTGCAATCACCTCATTAGAAAGGGCAAGCCTGCTGATGTTGGCTCAACATGCCGCTCATTAACAAGAGGTGATTAGAAAACAAAAGGAGTTTCCATGCGTTACAATCAATTTAGCTACATCCCTGTCAATGAAAATAACCAGCTGGCGGATTTTACCCAGCTCGGCTTTCCCCTATCTGCAACAAAAACAGGCAAGGACAACCTAGACACCTTTGTCCGCGCGACATTCTTTCACTACCCGGATACCGATTACCCTGTCAGCCTCTTAGCGGCCAATCAGGAGGCCGACCTCTTGACCTTCTTTCAGTCGGAACGCCCCTTGACCGAAGAGGTCTTCTACACGGTCGCTCTCCAGCTCTTAGGATTTGTGCCTGGAGTGGATTTTACCGATTGGACAGCATTTATTGACAAACTCGCCTTTCCGATTGCCTTTTCTGAGGGCAATTTGCTGGCGCAACTCCACCAGTTGTTGGCCACACGGATGAAGACTGGTTTGACCTTGATTGACCATTTGGTTAGCCAGGGCTTACTGCCACTGGATAATGACTACCATTTCTTCAACGGCAAAAGCCTTGCGACCTTTGATACCAATCATTTGGTGCGTGAGGTGGTCTATGTGGATAGCCAGCTGGACACTGACGGCGATGGGCAAACTGATCTCATCAAGGTCAACATCATCCGTCCCAAAACATCTCACCAACTGCCAACCATGATGACCGCCAGCCCCTATCACCAAGGCATCAACGGTCCAGCCAGCGACAAGAAACTCTACAAGATGACAGGCAATCTGACGGTCAAAGAAGCAGGTACGATTACCGTTGATCCACATGAACCGACTTTCCCATCTGAACAAACCAGCACCCTGCCTGAAAGTCCAGCGACAGAGACCTTTGCTCACATCGGCAGCTACACCCTCAACGACTACATGCTGGCTCGAGGCTTTGCCAACATCTACGTGTCAGGTATCGGCACAGCAGGTTCGACAGGCTTTATGACCTCTGGCGACTACCAGCTCATCAGCTCCTACAAGAGTGTTATTGACTGGCTAAATGGTCGCGCCGTCGCCTACACCAGCCACAAGCGTGAACAGCAGGTGCTAGCGACTTGGGCGACAGGTGAGGTCACAACGACGGGAATTTCCTATCTGGGCACCATGTCTACAGGACTTGCCACGACTGGCGTTGATGGGCTCAAGGTCATCATCGCTGAAGCCGGCATCAGCTCTTGGTACGAGTATTACCGTGAAAACGGCTTGGTGTGCAGCCCAGGCGGTTATCCGGGCGAAGACTTAGACAGCTTAACCGCCTTAACTCACTCCCGAAGCCTCTTGGCAGGAGATTTTGTTCATAGCCGAGCGGTATATGACAAACATCTCGAAGAGCAAGCTCAAGCGCTTGACCGCGAGACAGGCAACTACAACCAGTTCTGGGAAAATCGCAACTACCTCCCTCATGCTCACAAGGTCAAGGCGACAGTGGTCTACACCCACGGCCTCCAAGACTGGAATGTCAAACCGCGTCAGGTCTATAACATTCTAAATGCCCTACCAGATACTGTGGACAAGCACGTCGTCCTGCATCAAGGACAACACGTCTACCTCAACAACTGGCAGTCCATCGATTTTCGTGAGAGCATCAATGCCCTCCTGACCCAAAAACTGCTCAAACAGGATAACGGTTATCATCTCCCAGCCGTCATCTGGCAGGACAACGTCGCAGAGCAGACTTGGCAGGCCCTTGACCATTTTGGTCAAGACAAGACCATCCGTTTTGATCTTGGTCAAGGTGAGCAAGTCATCCAGAACCAGTATGAGCAAGAGACCTTTGAGCGCTACGACAAGGACTTCAAGACCTTCAAGGCCGATCTTTTTGCAGACAAGGCCAACGCCATCTGCATCGACTTGCCAGTCACTCAAGCTGTGCTCATCAACGGTCAAGCCCAGCTTCATCTGACCCTCAAATCGTCAGAAAACCGTGGGCTCCTGTCTGCTCAGCTATTGCACCAAGGAAAAGCCAAACGCCACACGGATACGCCTGTGCCACTGGGTGCTGCGACTATCGACAATGGACAGAACTTTCAGCGCGAGCCTGTTCGTGAGTTGCCGTGGGTGGAGACGGAACAGCGGGTAATCACTAAGGGCGTGCTCAACCTGCAGAACCGAGATGGGATTCTGACCGTGAGCGACCTGCCTGCGGACGAGTGGATTAGCCTGACCTTTGATTTACAACCGACCATCTTCCGTTTAACTGAGGGCGATACGCTTCGGCTCCTACTCTATACGACCGACTTTGAGCACACCGTTCGAGACAACAGCAACTATCAGTTAACGGTCGATTTGAGTCAGTCTAAACTTTATCTGCCTATTGACGCTTAATGTGGTATAATTTTTAAAACAGTGATATAGAAAGAGGACACTTAACATGATGAATATGCAAAATATCATGAAACAAGCACAAAAGATGCAAAAACAAATGGAAGCTAAACAGGCTGAGCTGGCTGGTACAACCTTTATTGGTAAGTCTGCTCAGGACTTAGTAACAGCGACCTTTACAGGGGATAAACAGTTGGTTAATTTGGAATTCAGCCCTGCTATTGTTGACCCAGAGGATATCGAGACCCTGTCCGACATGACTGCTCAGGCCATCAACGATGCACTTAACCAGATTGATGAAGCCACTAAGAAAACACTCGGTGCCTTTGCTGGTAAATTGCCGTTTTAGTTCAAACAAGACAACGCAAAAACGCCTAACATCTTGGGTTTATAACCCGATGTTAGGCGTTTTTTGAAAATTTTCGCTAAATATACTATCTATTCATCTAAAAATCCTGAAAAATCAAGACCCGAAAAGGGGTTATTGTTGATTGTTTCTTGCTTGTCTAGCAAAAGGCGATTATCGTCGAACTCTTTGAACTGCTCATAGATTTTGGCTGTCATGCGGGCATCCTCTAGACTATTATGACCACGCCCCTTGATGCCTAAAAAAGTCGCCACACTCTGCAAACTCAACCGAGAAATGCCGTTCAAATCTGTACTCCGCCGGTCAAAAGCCTCGTCATAGACGTCGACCACATACTGTCCTGTCACATCTAAACCATAAGCCTGCAAAATCGGCAGGTCACTTTTGTGAGCATTGTAGCCAATAAGTGCAGTGTCGCTAACAAAGGCAGCAAAGTCAGCCACCACCTGTTCAGCAGGCGGTGCTGTCTGAATCTTATCACTGGTGATGCCTGTCAATCCATTGATAAAGCTCTTGAGGGGCTGGTCAGTGTGCACATAGCTATCAAAATGAGCCTGTTCCTGCCCATCAACAAATTTCACTGCTGACACTTGCAAGAGATCGTAGTGACCGTCCTTACGCTCGATAAATTCCAAATCAAAAGCAATGTAAGTCTCTAACTGTTCCATGATTACCCTTTCTAATGGTGAGAAAAGAGCGGGTTGCCCTGCTCTTCTTTTTTATTTCCCAAATAAACGAGCGAAAAATCCTTTATTGACAGGTTCAACAAGAACGTCCTCTGCCTCAATGACCTCATCTTTTTTCTCCGCTTCAGTCTTGACCTGATCAAGTTCCAATTTTAGCGTATCACGCTCCTTGAGAGCCGTCAGGGTCAGCTGTTGTTGCTGGTCAATCTGCTTGTCTTTTTCTGCGATCTGCACATCTTTGACCTTGAGTTGCTCACTCAAAGCCGCCATCTGGGCATCCTTGGCCTTGAGTTGCTCGTAGAGCCGCGTAATTTCCGTGTTTTTCTCATCTACCAAAATCTCAAAAAACTCACGATGCTTGGCTTCTTCACTAATCGGCTCATCCTCAAAAATGGTCTTTTTGTAAATTTCCTCCAGCTTAATCAAGCCTGACCGTTTCACGACCGTCACGCCCTTATCGTTTTTCTCGATGTCCTCTTCCGCCAAGGTCTTAATCCGATTGTTGATGGCTTGGCGGCTAACACCCAAAATCTCTGCCAGCTCACTGACGGTTTTTTCTACTGTCATAAGTCCTATTTTCCTCGTCTTTTCTTAACAAAATCATAACACACCCCCTATCATTTGTCAACTTTTCCTATGGTTTTGGGCGATTGCCCAATAGCAGAGCTGACCAGTTTGTGGTACAATAGCAGTATGAACAAACTACTTTTAATCGACGGCTCTTCCGTCGCTTTCAGGGCCTTTTTTGCCCTCTACAACCAGATTGACCGCTTCAAAAATGCCAACGGTCTTCATACCAATGCCATCTACGGTTTCCACCTCATGCTGGACAGCCTGCTAGCTCGCCTCCAGCCGACCCATGTCTTGGTAGCTTTTGATGCTGGCAAAACCACCTTTCGGACAACACTCTACGCCGACTACAAGGCGGGTCGTGCCAAGACCCCAGACGAGTTCCGCGAGCAGTTTCCTTACCTGCGGGAGCTCCTGACGGCGCGCGGCATCGCCTACTACGAGCTGGCAGATTATGAGGCGGATGATATTATCGGGACTTTGGCGACAATGGCAGAGCAGGACAGTCTGGACTTTACCATCACCATTGTCAGCGGGGATAAGGATTTGATTCAGCTGACAGATGCCAATACCACCGTTGAAATCTCTAAAAAAGGGGTCGCCGAATTTGAAGCCTTCACCCCAGCCTACCTGTTGGAAAAGTTGGGGCTAACGCCTGAGCAGTTCGTCGACCTCAAAGCCCTCATGGGGGACAAATCCGATAACATCCCTGGAGTGACTAAAATCGGTGAAAAAACAGGCATCAAACTCCTCCTCGAACACGGCAGCCTGGAAGGGATTTATGCCAATATCGACCAGATGAAGGCCAGCAAGATGAAGGACAACCTCATCAACGACCGCGACCAGGCCTTTCTCTCTAAACGGCTAGCCACCATCAACACCAACGCTCCTCTGACCATCGGACTTTCGGACATTGAATTGAAACAGCCTGACATTGACCACCTCAGCCGTTTCTACGATGAGATGGATTTTCGCCAGTTCAAAGCTAGTTTAGCTGGCAAGAACAGTCCTCGCGAGGCGGTTGAGGTGACCTACACCGAGGTGACTGAACTATCAGAGGAGATGCTGACAGAGGATATGTTTGTCCATCTGGAGATTTTAGGGGATAACTACCATGTCGAGCCCATTGTCGGACTGGCTTTTGGCAATCAAGACCAGCTCTATGTCTCCACAGATACTAGCCTCTTGCAGTCAGATCTGTTTAGGGACTTCCTCAGCCGACCCGTCAAGACCTATGATGCCAAACGGGTCAAGGTGCTGCTGGCTGGTCTAGGCGTGGACATGGCAGCAGCTCGTTTTGACAGCCGTTTAGCCAGCTACCTGCTGTCAACCGTTGAGAACAATGACATCTCAACCATTGCTAAGCTCTACGGTGACTTTCCACTGGCGGACGACCTCGAGGTCTATGGCAAGGGGGTCAAGCGTGCCCTGCCTGAACGCCCTGTCCTGCTCAGCCATTTAGCCAAAAAACTCCAAGTGTTAGTTAGCACCGAAGAAGTGCTACGCACCAAGCTAGAGGAGCAGGGACAGACCGCCCTCTACATGGACATGGAGCTACCGCTAGCGGATGTGCTAGCTAAAATGGAAATCGCCGGTATCCATGTGGAGCGTGAGGTGCTGGAGGCCATGCAAGTGGACAACCAAGTGGTGATCGACCAGCTGACGCAGGAGATTTACGACCTAGCAGGGCAGGAGTTTAACATCAACTCACCAAAGCAGCTGGGGACGCTCCTCTTTGAGACCTTGGGCTTGCCGACTTGGGCGACTAAGAAGACCAAGACCGGCTATTCCACTGCCGTTGATGTTTTGGAAAAGCTGGCGCCTGAGGCACCAATTGTGGCAAAAATCCTCGAGTACCGCCAGATTAGCAAGCTCCAGTCAACCTACGTTATCGGGCTTCAAGACTACATCATGCCAGATGGCAAGATTCACACCCGTTATGTGCAGGACTTGACCCAGACAGGGCGCTTGTCGTCAACCGACCCCAACCTGCAAAATATCCCTGTTCGTCTGGAACAGGGCAGGTTGATTCGTAAGGCCTTCAAGCCAAGTGAGGGGCAGGTGCTCTTGGCCTCTGACTATTCTCAGATTGAGTTGCGCGTGCTGGCTCATATTTCTCAAGACGAGCACCTGATTGAGGCCTTCAAGCAAGGCGCAGACATTCATACCTCAACGGCCATGCGGGTCTTTGGCATTGACAAGCCTGAAAACGTGACGGCAAACCATCGTCGCGATGCCAAGGCCGTCAACTTCGGCGTGGTCTATGGGATTTCGGATTTTGGCTTGGCTAATAACTTAGGTATCACCAGAAAGGCCGCCAAGGACTACATTGATACCTATTTTGAGCGTTTCCCTGGTATCAAGCGCTACATGGACGAGATGGTTGCTCAAGCCAAGGAACAGGGCTATGTGGAGACTCTCTTTCACCGCCGCCGTGAGCTGCCAGACATTCACTCGCGCAACTTCAACGTCCGGAGTTTCGCCGAGCGCACAGCCATCAACTCACCGATTCAGGGGTCTGCCGCAGACATTCTCAAGGTTGCCATGATTAACCTAGATAAGGCCCTGACCGCTGGTGGCTATCAGGCACGCATGCTCCTTCAGGTGCACGACGAGATTGTCCTTGAGGTGCCAATAGCAGAGCTGGAGGCTGTTAGCCAACTGGTCACCGAGACCATGCAGTCTGCCATCGAGTTGTCTGTACCCCTCATTGCCGATAGCAGTTCAGGAGAAAACTGGTACGAGGCGAAGTAACACAGCCATAGAAACTAAAGGAGCACAAACATGGCCAAATATGGTGATTTACAGGCTAAATACCCAGACCTAGAGGTCTGGGCACACCCTGCTGACTATAAAGAATTATACGATTTAACTGTCAAAGGCACAAAAACTGCCACCAGCTCCTGGTATGCGGAATACGCCTCACCAGATGAGCTGGATCAACCAGGTGACCGATCCATTATGTTAGACAATCCTGAACACCCCACTCAGGAAGTCCTGCTTGAAACTGTAAAGGTCATCATCGAACCGTTTAATGCGATTTCAGAAGAGACAGCGCGGTGCAATGCAGAGGGTGACACCACAGTTGCTGACTGGCAACGGATTTTCGGTGACTTCTGGCAGCGGCATCTGCCAACTGTCGGACTGGACTTTTCAGAGACAGGTTTAGTTGTCACAGAATTTTTTAAAGTTGTTGAACAATAGAGGCTCTCTAATGGGATAGATTGTAAAAAATAATAAAATTAGTCTACTGGTTTATTGAAGTGAGAAAGAGATATTTTCTCACTTCAATTTTTATTATCTTGGTACAGCTTACATGTGATATAATAAAGTATAAAACTAAAGGAGAACTTGGCGAATGGTGCAGCTCAAGATTATTAGTCACCCTTATGAAAAACAAATTACTTTTCAAAAGTGGGAAGAAGAGCAACAAGTTTGGGAAAATATCACCTATCAACAAAATAGTAATAGTCAACTAATTTCTGAACAAATTAAAACAGCCTTTTTCCCTTTCAAGGTTAGGGAAATCGTGGATATCTTAATTACAGAGTACGATGATGGACAAGAGATCGAACTAATTTTTGAAGGAACCGCAGAAGAATTTGAGGAGTTACACACCCTTATCAAGCATCATTCCCATGAAGCGTCATTAAATTTAACAAAATCATCTCTCCGTTTACAAAATGCTCGTACAATTTTGCCAAGAGTAATCACGATTTTTGAGGGGGTTAAACAATTAATTACAACTGATGAAGTTGTTAATCGTGATATAATGCAGTTTAAAGAGGCAGCTAGTGATGTGATCCCTGTGGTTGTTTTGGGAAATTATAGTGTTGGAAAATCCAGTCTTATCAATGCCTTGATTGGGGAAGATTTATTGCCTAGCAGTGATAGTCCTGCAACTGCAAAAATTATCGATATTCGTCCATCGGATAAAGAAGACGTCTGGGAATTGGCTTTTGAACTCAATCAAGAACCAATTAAACTGAGTTATAAGCGAGACCAGTTTATTTTTACTGAAGGAAGTGAGAGAATCGAAGCAGACTTTCCTGAACTGAAAGAGATGGTATTTTCTACTCATTCAAATAGTCCGAAACAGGTGTTTCAACGTTTCTTAAGCTATCTAAATGAGGCTCCTCAAACAGACGAACGACACATCTCAGAATTGGTTCAAGTTAGAATTCCAATTACTCAAGGTGTCCTGGGGCAGCCTGATCATCGTTTTGCCATCTTTGATACACCAGGCTCCAACTCTTCATCAAATCAAAACCACCTAGAGGTGCTTAAACAAGCCATGTCTAATATGAGTAACGGTGTTATTCTCTTCGTAACAGATTACACTTCTTTAGATGCACTGGATAACATGGCACTTTACCGTGAGCTGAGCCAGCAAGTGGATATTGATACTCGTTTTACTATCTTGGTTGTCAATAAAGCTGATCAGATTGATTTTTCTGATTTTGATGAAACTAAAGTTCTTAGTCAGGCACTACCAAAGCAGCTTTATTCACAAGGACTATATTTTGTATCACCAGTAATGGGGCTTGGACATAAAACGGCAGGACAATTCACAGATTATACCTATGATCGAATCTTCAAAAAATCTTTAGATGAATTTACCAATCCAACTTCCCCTTACTACCAAGAGCTTTATCGCTATATGATCGTTCCAGAACAGTTGAAAAAAGCAAAAATTGAACAGGCAAAACAGGTGACAACAGATGCTTTGTTATTTGCTAACAGTGGTTTGCTCAGTCTGGAGCAAGAGTTGGATACTTTTGCTCGTTATTATTCTCCTTATAATAAATGCCAGCAAGCCAAGCTTTATTTGGAAAAGACTATTTTAACAACTGAGCAAAATATTACCCACCTAACAGAAGAGCTAGAGGAAGAAGCTAATCGCTTAGCAGATAAACTAGAAAGTGAAAAGAATGATTTAATCAATCGAACAACTAGAAAAGGCAAACAGCAGCTGATGGATTTACTTGATGTTCATCACTCCTCTCTTCAAGCCTTGCTATCATCTCCCAATATCACGTTGACTGCTGAAAAATTAGCTGATTTGTGTGAACAAGAATATCAGAATAAGAAAAAATCTGCTGGTCTTGAACAATTTAGAAAGGATAAAGATCAGAACTGGAAAAATCTACAACATCATTTTTCTAACCTTGGTTCGCATATCAAATCTGCTCTTGACGAGCGTGACATTACAATTCTCAAACAAACTTTTGACCAAATCCAAGAAGATACTAAAGAAAGTTTCAAAGGTTCAGAAGCCTATGGGAAGAAAAAACGCCAAATCTTCGAGGAAGTCTCTCAATCCTTACTTAATGATGCTCAAGCGATTTTTGATAAGGATTGGCAAGAGACACGGCAGCTCCTTTTTTCTAAGTCTGCCCAAGAACTGGAACAAGCTTGTCTAAATTTGAAACAACGGCTGGCATTTGAGATTGGTTTAACAGACACATTGCCGTTTGATAAGCGCGAGGAAATAAAAGAGCTCATTTTATCTCATGAAACCCTCCAGCTAAAGCATCATATTCGCTTTGATAAAGAAAAAGTCGTACAGGGGTTTAAATTAGGTGATGTACATTTATTTGGAAATCCCTATAAGCTTGACCTTGATAAATTAGTGAAATTATACCATCATACGTTATTAAAAGAAACTAGGCTATTTTTTGATACTTTGGTAAGGGACCACCAGCAAACTATCCAGCATTGGTTAGAACAACTATTGACCCTAATCAATAGCCATATTACTGAATTTAATCCTAAGTTACGCGAAACACATCAATTATTGATTGACAAACAAGAATGTATAGCACATTACGAAGCAGTATTAAGGCAGTTAAAAAACTATTCAGAAGAGCTGATAAGCCTAATGAGTTTTGAAAATAGGAGACAAGGGGAAATTTAAGATGGGAATTAAGAGAATAATCCAGAATACAGCTGGTAAGGCTGCGGATGCCATCAGTCATTTATCTGCTTTAAGCCCTGAGCAACTGCAACAATTACAGGAGAAGCAAGACACTTACCTAGCAGAGAAACCAGAACTTGATAGTCAAGACAGCAAAGAGCAAATCAGTCGTCTTCTGGCTAAACATGCAACAGATATTTACCATGCATACCTTTCTCAATTAAAAGAACTCTACCTACCACTAGAAAGACAAGCTGAATATGACAAAGACTTTCGTCCAAGTACAAATATTCGCTACATCAATATTACCAAATGGGTAACAGATAAAACTGAAAATAGTCTAGAGAAACTGGTCAACGTTTACGATGTTCTATCTAATGAAGCTTGTAACATCTCACTCGTTTTTCACCGACAAAAAAATCAGACCAAAGTCTACCTGGCAGTGACCAACACAGCGAATGCAAACAACAATGTTGATGTGGATAGCTATCGAAGACGCCTAGAGTCTGCCATCAAAGGGAATTTTCCTGGTTCAACGTGGGCAAAAGAGATTGGTCGTGGTCAATTGCCTTGTTTCAGCGAACATACTTCCTACTCTGTTGCAACAGCTTCAAATATTCCAACGGAGAAATCTCAACAGTTTATCAGCCAAACTATCGAAAAACTCTTAGATGGCTTTGTACCTGAAACCTTTGAACAAGAATATGTGCTAGTCCTTCTAGCAACGCCGATTCGTGACCTTGCGGAACGAAAATTGATGTTATCCCAGATTTATTCAGACCTTGCTCCCTATGCATCTTGGCAAACAAACTTTACTCTCAATGAATCACAAGCACTCGGTTCATCTGCAACAGTCGGTCTCAATCTTGGTGGCAGTGCTGGAAGACAGACAGGCAATAACACAGCAAACACAGTTAGTGAGGGACTGACTGACACAGAAGGGAAGACCGAATCACTAACCAATACTAAGGGAAAAAGTAACTCGAAGGGCGGCTCTTTGGGCGGTTCTTTGGGCGGTTCTTTGGGCAGTGCTTTGGGCGTTTCTTTGGGGGGAAGTCTTAATTGGTCAGAAACAAGTTCGACAGCAAAATCCTTGGCCAAGGGAGTGACAAAAACAGTTGCAAAGACAGCTTCCAACGCCGTGACAACAGGTGCTTCCAACGCTCTAAATTTTGGGATTAATTTCGGTGCCAACTTTGCCAGAAGTTCTAATGTCACAGCAACAATTGGAAAAAACGAAGGAATTATTCAAACCTTTACCAATCATACCGTTAAGCATACCCTAGAACTTTTAGATAAAGAAGCCAAACGCTTGGAACAAAGTACAGCGTTAGGAATGTGGGAGTTTGCTGCCTATGTCCTCAGCGAAGACCCAACCATGGCCAACAATGTTGCCCATTCGTATCTAGCCTTAACACAGGGAGAAGAGTCTCATCTCTCACAAACAGTTGTAAACCTTTGGAGAGGCGATGTGAGCGAGGAACGAGCTCAAGCTCAAGAAATAGTTGCTTACTTAAAAGATTTGCGACACCCTATTTTTGCCCTTAATCCAGAATTAATTGAGGAAGATGAAACTTTTTTGGTTTATCCTCCTCTTGTCACAGCGACAACGGCTTTGTCTGGAAAAGAGTTAGCTTATTCGCTTAATTTTCCAAAAACCTCCATCGCGGGCTTGCCTGTTTTATCCTGTACCGCTTTTGGTAGGAATATCAGCTCCTATGAAGAAGCTATTGGTGAGAGTATTAACTTAGGTAGGATTTTCCATATGACCCATGCTGAACATCTGCGAGTACCGCTTGGATTAAATTCCTTGGCCTCTCATACCTTGATTACAGGAAGCACAGGAACTGGTAAGAGCAACACAATTTACACCATTCTTGAAAATAGTCGTCGTCAAGGCATTAAGTTTTTAGTCATCGAACCTGCCAAAGGGGAGTACAAGCAGGTTTTCGGAAATGATGACGATGTCTTTGTCTATGGAACCAATCCGACTATTAGTCCGCTCTTACAAATTAACCCATTTGCCTTCCCAGAAGGTATCCATATTTTGGAACATTTGGATCGTTTAATTGAACTTTTTAATGTTTGTTGGCCAATGTATGCTGCAATGCCTGCGGTACTTAAAAATGCTGTCGAGCAAGCCTATCAAGACTGTGGGTGGAATCTATTGACTTCAGTAAATCAGTATAGAATCTATCCAACCTTTGATGATATTATTCGAAATATCAAGACTATCATTAATAGCAGTGAGTACGATAACGAGAGCAAAGGAGCTTATAAAGGAGCCTTGTTAACACGCTTGACTTCTTTAACAACGGGTCTGAACGGCCTTATCTTTACAGATAAAGGGTTATCAGACCAAGCTCTATTTGATGAAAATGTTATCGTTGATCTCAGTCGGGTCGGCTCAACAGAGACAAAGTCACTCATTATGGGGATACTTATCTTAAAATTGCAAGAATACCGCTTGACCAATGCAACTGACCTAAATAGACCCTTGCAACACCTTACTGTTTTGGAAGAAGCCCATCACTTGTTGAAGAAAACATCATCAGAGCAGATGATGGAAAGTGCTAACCTAGTCGGAAAAAGCGTTGAGATGCTGGCAACGAGTATTGCTGAGATGAGAACCTATGGCGAGGGGGTTATCATTGCTGATCAAGCACCAGGCCTATTAGATAGGTCAGTTATCCGTAATACCAATACAAAAATTATCTTGCGGTTGCCAGATTTTTCAGATCGTCAGTTAGTTGGAAAATCAGCTAATCTAACGGACGATCAGATTATTGAACTAGCAAAACTTCCTAAAGGAGTGGCAGCTGTTTATCAAAATGACTGGCTGGAACCCGTCTTATGCCAAATTGATAAGACGACGCTCAAAGAAAAAATCTACCAGCATACCCCACAACCCGTAGTACTAGATGATGAAAAAGGAAAAGTTCTTTTATTGTCCTATCTGAGTGCAGAACCTGATGAACGCGCCATGATAGACAAGACAGATATAAACATTTTAGTTTCCAATCTATCTATTGACGGATTGACTAAACGGAGAATTCTGAACTGGTCCTTAGAGCAATCACTTGATGGCAACATGATAGAGTATGCCGCAATCGTTGGGCAGCTTTACCCAGAGCTTATTTCGCTGATTCGTCAGTTAGATGAAAAAAGTACGGAAGCAGAACAGATAACAGTTATACTTCGTCAAACCATTGATGAGTTGCTACTGGATGTTGTTGCAGAGCAGACGAGACGAGATGTATTGCAGGCAGCAGTAACGCATTATTATTTGCATGAGTTAAAGGATGAGCAAGCTCTTCAACGATGGGCTCACAAAGGAGGATTCTAAGCAATGGTACTTGAACAGCTAGCCAAAACCCTAGTAGCAGAAGCAAGGGAAAGTATTGGTGAAGTTGCTCGCAAGGTTGGTGATGCAACAGATAACTTTTTTGACCAAGAAAAGCGCCTCAATCCTGTGGAGAAGAGTCCTTCACATCATTATGATGGTTTGACTCCTCTAGAGAAAGTAATTGGTTGGTCGAAAGATTATCCCTTATCCGTATTAGATGCTATGTATAGTGGTCAGGAATTAAAGCATTATATGGATTTGAATCTTGTTCCAAAACTATTTGCTAAAACAGAAATGGGACAAGAGCGGTACGTGTTAGTGCCCCAACAGTTGGAGATGACAACTAAAGTTGATTCGTTTGGTCGGACCAATCAAGAAAGATTGGATAACGGTCTTTTGCCGATAAAAGATGGAAAAATCCTCGAATGTCATCATATTGGTCAAGAAAACGGAGGGCACTACGCCTTACTGACTAAGGAAGAGCATCGTGAAAATACATTTAAATCTCTTTTGCACAACCCAGCAAAAGAAGGCGTTGACCATGGCCTCGCGTTTATAACAGATAAAAAGTTAATATCCAGAGCCATTAGTGAAGGAGATAAACATGTCACAAATTATTGAAGAATTAAAAAAAATACACCCTCTTTACCACAGTTCTCCTGCTAGTTCAGAACAGATTAAGCAGGCGGAGAGTGAATTGCAACTGACGTTCTCAGATGACTTTAAAACTTACTTGAGCCATTTTGGGGCAGTTAGCTTTGAAGCAACTGAATGGATGGGGTTGAATGTTGATGACTATTGCCATGTGGTAGTTGCAACACTAGAAGCCCGAAAATATAACGAACACTTCCCAAAAGATAAATTTATCGTTGAAGATTGGCATATGGACAACTATTTTATCTTATCGGATAAATCTGGTAACATTTATTCATGGGACAATAGTGCTGAGGCTATGGCATATGAGTCATTACTAGATTATCTCAAGAGTTGCCTTAACAGAGCATCTAGCAAATAAAGGAGAACACACATGACTTACACCTTCCAAAACCCACCTCAAGAGGTGATATTCGATTATATCAAGCAAACCAAGACCATCGCGGTGGTTGGCTTATCTGACCGTACAGAGACAGCTGCTTACCGCGTTAGTCAGCTCATGCAGGAGGCTGGTTTTACCATCATTCCAGTCAATCCGAAGCTTGCTGGGGAAAAAATCCTCGGTGAGAGAGTCTATGCTAGACTGCAAGACGTGCCTGTCCATATCGACATGGTCAATGTCTTTCGTCGCAGTGAATTTCTGGCAGATGTTGCCAGAGATTTTCTCGAAACTGACGCTGACATCTACTGGGCACAACTGGGTCTCGAGAGTGAAGACGCAGAAAAACTCCTGCGTCAGGCTGGTCGCGATGCCATTGTCATGAACAGGTGCTTAAAAATCGAGTACCTTAAGATGGTATAAGGGCATCAAAATAAAGCGTTCCTTTGGACATTTCAACTGAAAGACAATCCTCAAACAGTGGATTGTCTTTTTCTATATCTGCGAAATTTATAGCGTCCTGATGATTGATAAGCAGGCATTTTGACGGTTTAAGACAAATCAGAAATCTTTTACGGCTGTCGTTTCTATCGGTTTTGAGCATTTTATACACTTAAACTAGCTCAAGCCCTTAGAAATGAGATTCTAAGAGCTTGAGCTATCGTCTGAACCTGCTCTAAGCAGGTTATTTTCAGTCTTTTCGGTAAATGTTTAACTCGACAATAACAGGGATAGTTAAGAATAACTTGCTCCTTGCTATTTTTCCATCATGCCAGCTTGGAGTTGATACATCTTATGGTAGGTTCCCCTTAGAGCTAGCAAGGTCTCATGGTCCCCACTCTCGATGATTCGACCTTTATCCAAGACATAGATGCAATTAGCGTCTTGAATCGTTGATAGACGATGGGCAATAGCGATTGTTGTCCGTCCTTGACGCATCTTAGCAAGAGAATTTTGAACGATTTGCTCCGTCTCGGAGTCAATATTGGCAGTTGCCTCATCGAGAATTAAAATCTTAGGTTGACTGGCAACAGTCCTAGCAAAAGCTAACAGTTGGCGTTGACCTGTTGAAAAGGTTGCTCCACGCTCAGTGACAGGTTCGCTATAGCCTGCTGGCAATTTACTGATAAACTGGTCAGCATCGACAAACTCCGCCGCAGCCCGAACCTCATCGTCGCTGATTTCCTGATACATCCTGATATTAGACGAAATTGTCCCATGATAGAGAAAAGGGTCTTGGAGAACCAAACCGATGTTTCGGCGTAAAGCTTCCTGACTGTACTGCCGAATATCTGTGCCATCAATCAACACACGCCCTGATTGAAACTCATAAAAACGCATAAGAACATTGATGATAGAGGACTTGCCAGAGCCTGTCGCCCCAACAAATGCAATCGTTTCACCCTTATTGACCCGAAAGGATACCTTATCCAAAATCTGGTTCTTTCCATCATAGCTAAAAGAAACGTCTTCAAATACAATATCGCCTGACTGGATGTCCTCAACTTCCCCCAGCTGAGCAGGCTCAAACACCTCCTGATCAATGAGGCTGAAGACACGACCAGCAGAAACCATAGAGGTTTGCAGGGTTGAAAAGTTCTGCGTTACTTCGATTAACGGATCAAAGAGACGGTTAATGTACTGGATGAAGGCATACATGAAACCTGCAGAAATCCCAAGTTTTTGCCACTTAAAGCCAAAATAGGCCATCAACACCGCATAAGCAAGGAGTTTTAAGAGGGACATGGCAGGGCGTAAAAACAAACTATCCAAGGCTAATGACCGATTGACGTAGGTGAGATGTTCCTGATTGATCGCATCAAACTCATTCTGAAGACGTGCTTCCTGACTAAAGGCTTGAATAATGCGGATACCCTCAATACTTTCTGCCAGTTTGCTATTGATATCACTGAGTAAACTCCGCGTTTTAGCAATCACTGCAGTCGACTTCTTGCGGTAAAGATTAACCAAGATAAAAATCAAGGGCAAAAAGAGGGCAACCAGTCCAGTGAGCTTGACGTCCAAGGTCAACATGGTGTACAAGGTCACGGTAAAAATAAACACCGCCGAGACAAAACTTACCAAAATGCCTGAAAACATCTCGCTGATGCTCTCCGTATCGTTGGTAATTCGCGACACGATAGACCCAGCCGGGGTTTTATCAAAATACGACATTCCCAGTTTTTCCATGGTCGCAAACGCATCTCGTCGAATATCACGCACCACACTATAAGACACCTTGGCAAAGAAAAAATTACCAAAATACTGCAGCAAGCTCTGCGCCATATAAAGGCCATAATAGCCAATCAAAAGGCTCAGCCCGTCTGTCGTCTGACCAGCGATATAGCCATCAATAAATCGACTAGCCACAAGGGGGATAAGACTTTTTACCACCGTTGTGGCCAATAGCAGAGCTAGGGAAAAAGTGGTCAGTAGACCATAAGGGGTCAAGTAGGTCATCAGCCGACGAAAGGTCGACCATAATTGAGCTTGTTTGGGCATTGACTACTCCTTTCAAAACATCATAACAAGCAAGAGACGAGCAAGGTCAAGGCAACCCAAAACCAAATGAGTGCCGTCTCTAAAAAATACTCGGTTCGGTCTATAGGTTACTAACGAGCTGACTTACCATAGGGCACAGCAAACGAGCGCTCCCATCACGGCTAAACTAGGGCAGCCAGAACCGTATAGCCAGTCTATAACGTTTACAGGTGATCCTCGTTATGCCAGTGAGTCAGATCCTATAAAAGCGAAGCTGCTGCTCATCCGATGAGCTTAATCTCCCATCTCCAGCTGTTGGCTAGCATAAGTTGTCGCATACCAACCTCCTGCTGCAACCAGCTCATCGTGACGACCCCGCTCAATGATACGACCATCTTGCATCACTAAAATCAGATCCGCGTGAACAACTGCTGACAAGCGATGAGCAGTGATGATCGTCGTCTGCCCTTGACGCGTTTGCTTAAGGTTATCAATAATGGCATGCTCCGTCTTAGCGTCAACAGCCGATAGAGAATCATCTAAAATCAAAATATCAGGCGTCAAAATCATGGCACGACTCATGGCTAAACGTTGCTTTTGACCACCAGATAAGGACACGCCACGTTCTCCAATGATGGTTTGGAACCCATCAGGCATACCCATCACATCATCATAAACATGGGACATTTTAGTTGCCTGTTCCACCTGTTCTTGGGATAGGCTCGGATTGCCAAAACGGACATTGTCCTCAATAGACATCGCAAAGAGCACTTGGTCTTGCGGCACATAACCCATCAGAGAGCGCAAATCAGACAAGCGGTAAGCCTTGATGTTATGACCGTTTAGACGAATCTCACCGTCTGTGACATCATACTCTCGTAATAGCAATTTTATTAAACTGGTCTTACCTGAGCCAGTTTGACCAACCAATCCCAGCGTCTGCCCTTTTTCTAAACTAAAGTGGATATCACGCAACGTCTCCTCGTTATCATAAGCAAAATAATCCACCGCATAGTCCAGACGACCATTTTCAATAGCAGGTAAAGGATCAGTCGCTTCTACAACTGCTGAACGCTCGGATAGTAGGCTATTGATACGGTCATAAGAAACTGACCCACGCTGAATCATGTTAAACAGGAAACCAACAGCCATCAGTGGCCAGACCAGCATATCTAGATAAGTGATAAAGGCCACCAACTGACCGACACTCACCTGCCCAGAACGGACAAAGATTGAACCAACAAGGAGGGTCAAAACATAGGAACTCCCCACAAAAAGCAAAACAACCGGATCCCACATGGCATCATAGAACATGGTTTTCATGTTTTTTTGGTAGGTCATCTGGTTGGTCTCTTGAAAGCTAGCCAGCTCTTGAGCCTGATAACCAAATGATTTGGTCACCTTGATCCCTGATACGCTTTCTTGAACCTTGTTATTTAGGTCAGAAAAAGCAGCTTGAGAGGCTTGGAAACTGGTATGGGTACGTCGTCCGAGGAAACTGGTCGTCATCGCCATAAAAGGTAACGGAATGATAGCGACAAGCGTCATCTGCCAGGAAATGGTCACAAACATGGTCAACAGGGTCACCAAGGCTGTTATCGAGGCATCCACTGCCGACATGACCCCACCACCAGCCAAACGTGTCAAGGCGTTGATATCATTGGTCGCGTGAGCCATCAAATCACCTGTCCGATAGGTCTGGTAAAAGGATGGCGACATTTTGGTAAAGTGCTCAAACAGGCGCGACCTAATCAGTTGCCCTAAACGGCTAGAAGTCCCTAGAATATACATCCGCCAAATATAGCGAAGCACATACATCCCAAGTGCCGCTAAAAGGAGCCACAACAGGCTCCATAGCAGTTGCTGAGGGGTCAGTTGTTTGTTAGCAATACCATCAATCACGCGCCCCATCATCATAGGAGGCACTAGGTTTAGGACAGATACCAGACTAAGCGCCACAATCCCTGTCAAGTAACGGCGTTTTTCTAACTTAAAAAACCACCATAAATCACGTACAATTTTCATGAATTCTCCTTTCTTTCTCCTAAAGGCCATCGCAGAGCTAAACAGTCTGCTCTCCTGTCATGAGTTAGCCCAAAAGAAGAGCAGTAACAAACAAATCAGCACCATAGCGGTGCTGAGGATGATAGGCTATTATACCACGTTTTCTGCACTAGGTCTAGCTGACAAGGACTAAGGAAAACGTTTTTTCTGTTGAACATGACCTGTTTGTCTGAAAAAGAGCAAACAAGTGGTTAGTCTATGTTAATGTGTTTGCTAGTGACATGGCGATAGGTCAGGTAGGCAAGCAAACCACCCAACGTATTTGTCCAAAGGTCATCAAGCTCAAACACCCGATTGGCATCAATGAGAAGGTCCAAAACAATCTGTGTCAGCTCAATGCTCAAACTCAGGTAAAAAGCTAGTTTAATAGCGCGAGCCATTGAGCGCAAGCTCGGAAAAAGATGAAGCAAACCAAGAACCAGCGGATAGAGGAGAAAAATATTCATCACGTTTTGGCAGATAACCCAGACCAGCTGCCAAAAACTGTTTATCTCTTGCCAACCCCAAAGGGTGTTGAAGGGGCGAAGTAAAACAACAACGCGGCCAAAGTGCTGAATCCCTGGGGTCTCCTCCAAGCCAAAGTTAGGTTGGGGCATGAAACAAATCACCGCAACAAAAACATACTAAGATTAGTAGTGAGGAAATCTCCGACGGGAGAGAGTACTCACTACTTTTTTCATTCTCAAGATGATAAAGTAGAGGTGTCTTGTTAAGTCGTGGGGCTTTTTGACGCTAGACGTCGCAACAAAAACTGGCAAGACACCTGTTTTAGAAAGAATGTTATCAAAGTATGTGGGACGCTAGACGTCGAGTATTGAAAATGACATCTCTAAAACAAGGAATCATTCAAGACAAAGAGGTAGTATCATGCGTGCAGTTTTCGGGATTGATGTGAGTAAGGCA
>NZ_KB904155.1 GCF_000380025.1 Streptococcus entericus DSM 14446 | reverse complement strand
TAGATAGGTTGGGAGTGGAAGTGCTGCGAGGCATGGAGCGGACCAATACTAATCGTCCGAGGACTTATCCGAAGTCTAATTAGATATTGACAGCGTTAGGTTAATTTGTTACAATGAGTAGGTATTCAATTGTGAGTGGTTTATTTTAATCATTCGAGAGTTAAGTGACGATAGCCTAGGAGATACACCTGTACCCATGCCGAACACAGTAGTTAAGCCCTAGAACGCCTGAAGTAGTTGGGGGTTGCCCCCTGTGAGATATGGTAGTTGCTTAGCTTAATTCCGCCATAGCTCAGTTGGTAGAGCGCATGACTGTTAATCATGATGTCACAGGTTCAAGCCCTGTTGGCGGAGTAAATAATCGGTTAGAAACCTTGATTTATCAGGGTTTCTTTTTTGTGCGAAAAATGATTATTTAATGAACTAAAAAAAGCAGGTACGAAGCCTGCTCCTTAAAGGATTGTAATAATGTTGTAAGAGATAGAATTGGGGAAGTAAGCCCAATCTTTTTTTGCTGGTTGCGGTAAACCATTTGTGGTCGTCTAGCTTATTTTGCCAAACCTTCCGCAATTTTTTCCAGATTCCATTTCATCATGGCGTAGTAAGAATCACCTTCTTGACCTTTTTCCGCTACTGAATCTGTGAAGATTTCAGAGTGAATAGGGATACCTGTGTCTTTAGAAACAGTTTCCATCGGACGGCGGTCAACGGATGATTCGATAAAGAGTGATGGAACTTTTGATTTTCTAAGAGTTTCCACTAATGTTGTAATTTGTTCTGGTGTTCCTTCTTCTTCAGTATTGATTTCCCAGATATAAGCCGATGGGACGTTGTAAGCTGCTGAGAAGTATTTAAAGGCGCCTTCGCTGGTCACGATAAGTTTTTTTTCTGATGGGATGGCAGCAAAAGCAGCTTTAGCGGTCTTATCCAGTTCTGAGAGCTTAGCGACGTAAGTGTCTAGATTCTTTTGATAAGTCTCTTTGTTGTTTGGGTCCTTATCCATCAATGTTTTAGCAATATTTTGAGCGTAGATGATGCCATTTTCAACATTGAGCCAAGCATGTGGGTCTTCTTTGCCTTGTTGGTTTTGTCCTTCAAGGTAAATGACCTTAACGCCGTCACTAACAGCAAAGTAGTCTTTATTTTCAACCTTATTGGCAGTTTTGATCAGTTTAGTAAACCACGCATCACCACCAGTCTCAAGGTTTAGACCGTTGTAAAAGATGACATCAGCATCAGTTGTTTTTTGAATATCAGCTGCCAAAGGCTCGTATTCGTGTGGGTCTTGTCCAATTGGAACAATACTGTGTAAATCAACCAAATCTCCAGCGATATTTTTGGTCATGTCCGCTAAAATTGAATTGGTTACTACAACCTTTAGCTTACCATTATCAGTTGATTGAGTTTGCCCGGTGTTTGGTGAGCAAGCCACCAAAAGCAAGGTGAAAGCTAGACTAAGATATCCAAGTAATTTTTTCATGTGTTCTTTCCTTTCTTTCTAAAAAGTGTTTGTTTAGGTGATATNAAGAAAGAAGTAATGAAAATTAAAGTGGCAGTTAGCACAATACTTGATCCAACTGGTAGGTTAAAACTATAACCAAGAAAAATACCTAGGGCAGAAGAGAACATACCCAAGATAGAAGACAAAAGCAACATGCTTTTGAGACTGTTCGTAAATAAATAAGCAGTTGCTGCAGGGGTAATAAGTAAAGCAACAATCAAAATAGTACCGACACTCTGCATGGCGACCACAGCCACTAGGGTTAGGCAAATCATGAGTAAGTAGTGATAAAAACTCACCTTGATACCCATAGACTGCGCCAAAACAGGGTCAAAAGAGGTCAATTTCAATGGTTTGAAGAAAACCACGATGATGGCAAGGACTGCTAGCGAAACGATAATAACTGCCCATTTGTCAGTATCCTGAACGGCTAAGACATTTCCAAATAGGATGTGAGATAAATCTGTTGAGCTTCGTGCTAGGCTGATTAAGATAATTCCAAGAGCCAAAAAAGCTGAAAAGATAATCCCAATCGCTGTATCACCTTTGAGCGTTGAATTCTCCTTAACAAAGGTGATGAGCACGGAAGCTAAAAGGCCAAACACTAAAGCTCCGACTAAATAGTTCAGTCCTAGTAGGTAAGAAATGGCTACTCCAGGCAGAACGGCATGAGAGATAGCGTCCCCCATTAGAGACATGGACCGTAGGATGATAAAGCAGCCAACAATACCTGCCACAGCTCCTATGATGACAGCTGTGATTAAGGCATTTTGCAAAAACTGGTAGGAAGCGACAGCTTCGATAAAACGACTAAGCATGGCTCACCTCCTCATGACTGAAGAAAAGGTCGCCATAAGCTGCTTGCAGATTAGCAGGTGTGTATACATCAGACACCTTACCGTAAGCCACCAGTTTTTTGTTGAGAATAAGCAGATGGTCGAAATACTGCTTGACCTTACTCAAGTCATGATGAACCACCAAGATGGTTTTGCCAGCGTTTTTCAGTTCTTTGAGGAGCTCGATGATAATGGCTTCGCTCACTGAATCAATGCCAACAAAGGGTTCATCTAAGAGGATAAAGTCTGCTTCCTGTACCAAACAACGCGCAATCAGCATTCGTTGAAACTGACCGCCTGATAAAGCTGAAATAGGACGCTTTGATAGTTCGGTGAGACCGACTTGACTGAGGACGTCATCAATTTTCTTCCAGTGTGAAGTCGTTAGGTTGTTGAATAACCCTAACTTTTTATAAAATCCCAGTGAGACACATTCCCGAACAGTCATCGGAAAGGTGACATCAATGTGACTTTTCTGTTCGACATAGGCGATTTTTTCACGTGCAGCTACCCCTGTCTGCCCGTCAATCGCCACATTCCCCTGAAAGGGGACAAAGCCTAGAATGGCCTTCATCAGTGTTGATTTGCCGGCACCATTAGGACCGATAATCCCAATAATGCCAGGCTGGTCAATCTGACACGTTAGACCGTCTAAGACCAGTTGGTCACCGTCGTAAGTAACGGTGAGATTTTCTATAATTATCATTACTAATCTCCTTATATAAAAGAGGTTGAATGCTGTTACATTCGTTCAAAAATTAATCAGTTAACAATAATTACAATCACCTTATTATCACGCAATTTCACAAAAAAGTCAAGGATTTTCTGGAAAGTATCACTATAGTAGAGGGCTAAATCGCTAGAACAATAAAATCTGATGAGTTGTTAGTTTATAAACAAACTAAGAATAGCAGTTGGTGGATGTAAATTGGGAAAGTAAGTTCGCTGTAGTTGTCGTACTTGTTAGCTGAAATAGGTTGAGGTGTTTTGTAACTTAAAACGAAAAGACCAGGACTATTGTCCCAATCTCCTTCATGTTAATGTTAGCATAGACTATTCATGTTTATCGACCGTACTTGATGCGGAGCATTCGCTCCTGCTTTTTGTCCAGCCTTAGCAAGATAACCACCTTATCAATGGACATATTGCTGTCGAGCAGGCGTTCAGCTGCCATCATCAGGCCGTTGTTGATGCCGAACTCTAGAATTGGATTGCGTTTATCGTTGACATCAACGATAAATTTGTTATCAGGCAAGTCAAACAGCACTTTGACTGCCCCATAAAGTTGTTCAAAACTGTCAATTTCTAAATCGAAAACGGGTGTCGTCCCCTTTTTTAACGTTCGTCCACGATGGTTGAACCACATGGAGCGCCAGCCCCCATTATGAGCTCCCATGACATCATTGTCATAGGAGTCTCCAACATAGAGAGTGGTTGCTGGGTTGAAGCCAAATTGCTGAGCAGCTAGGTTAAAAATCTCACGCTCAGGCTTTTGAAAGCCAGTCGCCTGACTCACGATAACACGCTTAGGCTCAACGTAGTCATAAAGTCCGAGTTTCTTAACTTTTTTCAGTTGGTGTTCTGTCGGGCCATTGGTGATAACGCCCATAGGCACACCTTTAGACTTGAGAAAATCTAGTGTCAGACGCATCTCGTCCAGCATGGTGATGTTATCTAACTCCCGCTCATAGACTTCCTGAAAGTGTGTACCAGTTGCTTCATCAATCTCAGGGTGCCCAAACTCTAACAGTGTTTCCTTGCAGCGCCAGAAGCGGAAGTATTCGACAGTCCACTCTCCAGCCATTACACGAGGAAAACCGATATCGGAATAGTGCCTAAATCGGATATAAGCAGGTTTTATCTGGCTCATATCAAAGTTTGGGAAGCATTTTTCCATAGCAATCCGATAAGGAGCCTGCTGGTCATAAATGGTATCATCTACATCAAATACAATCGCTGTAATCATTCATTATCCCCTTTAATTATGCTTCAAACATTATACTATTTTTCCTAAAAAAATTCAAACAAGCTCTGCTATTTTTCTGTCATGTGTCTGTTAAATACTGTAATGGACACTGTTAATGCAACAGCTCTTGATCAATCGAAAAGTCTGGTTTTACGAACCAATAAGCAGCTGTTTACAAAAAATGGTTAACGTGATGTGATATTCAAATCAGCCAATAATTTACAGAAGCAAGTCATATAAACATTTGTTTGCACAGGGCATTTATTTAATTTTTAAGTTTGGTAGGTAGGTCCCATGATTGTTGAATGATGATAAGATGTTCAGCAAATTTTTGGTGTTTGATGAGTTTTTTGCTATAATATAAATTGAGGTATGTTATGAAAAAAAGTCATCGTAAGAAAGCCTGGTCGGAGTTGACCATTTGGGATATCGGTTCAGTTGTTTTACAGACCGTAAGGATATTATCTCATTTTTTATACATTATAGCCTTATTGTTTGGTATGATGGGGATTGGTACGGCATTTGGTTACCTGGCGAGTCAGATTGATCAGGCCAAGGTACCAGAGGTTCAACAGTTAGTCAAGCAAGTAGGGACGTTCACGCGGATTTCGCAGTTGACCTACTCTGATGGTAGCTTGATTGCTGCGATTGATACGGATTTACTGCGAACGCCTGTAGAGAGCTCTGCTATTTCTGACAATATCAAACAGGCTATTGTTTCTACGGAAGATGAAAATTTCGCAACTCATAAAGGTGTTTTGCCAAAGGCAGTTTTGAGGGCGGCGCTGACGACGATTTTGGGCATCGGTGAGACTAGTGGTGGCTCAACCTTGACCCAGCAGTTGATCAAGCAACAGGTCTTGGGCGATGTGCCGACTTTTAAGCGGAAGTCGCAAGAAATGATTTATGCCTTAGAGTTGGAACGTCATATGGACAAGGACACGATCTTGACGAATTATCTCAATGTGTCGCCATTTGGTCGTAACAACCGTGGTCAAAATATTGCAGGTATAGAGGAGGCTGCTCAGGGGATTTTTGGGGTGTCTGCTAAAGATTTGACGATTCCTCAGGCGGCATTTTTGGCGGGCTTGCCACAGAGTCCGATTGTGTATTCCCCTTACACATCGGATGGCAATTTTAAGACACCCGATGATATGGCGATAGGAATCAAACGAGCTAAAAATGTGCTCTACAATATGTACCGTACGGGTGTTATTGATAAACCGGCTTATGATGATTATGTGGCATACGATATCACTCAGGATTTCAAGAAGCCAGAGGCGATTGAGGAGACCAATCACGGCTTTCTCTACTATACGGTCATGGAAGAGGCTGAGGATCTGCTTTACGACTATTTGCTCAAGCGGGATAACGTTTCTGATTTAGAAAAAACAAGTGATGCTGTACAAACTGCCTACCGTGAAAAAGCTAAAGAAGAATTGGCTTTAGGAGGCTACCATGTCACAACGACGATTCATAAAACGGTTCATCAGGCCATGCAGGACACGGTTGCTAATCTTGGACACCTCTTGGATGATGGGACAGGGCTTGTAGAAACAGGCAATGTCCTCATGGACAATCGAACTGGGGCGGTACTTGGTTTTGTTGGTGGTCGTAACTACGCTGATAACCAAAACAATCACGCCTTTGATACCAAACGGTCACCAGGTTCAACCATCAAATCACTCCTCCCTTACGGCATCGCTATTGATCAAGGGCTGATTGGTAGCGCTAGCGTGCTATCCAACTATCCTGCTAATTTCTCTAGCGGTCAACCGATTTTGTATGTGGGTAGCAGAGGAACAGCAGCTGTCACTTTACAAAATGCTCTGGACATGTCTTACAATATCCCCGCTTTTTGGACCTATAAGCTTCTGAGAGAACGGGGTGTTGATGTTGAGGGTTACATGAGCAAGATGGGCTATGAATTTGATGACTACAGCATTGAGAGTTTGCCGATTGGTGGTGGTGCAGAGATGAGTGTTGCTCAACAGACCAATGGCTATCAGATGCTTGCTAATGGCGGTATTTATCATAAGAAACATGTTGTCCAAAAAATAACAGCAAACGATGGCACGGTAATCTATGAGTACGATGACAAAGGTGAGCGAATTTTCTCCCCTGCTGGAGCAGGGATCATGACCCATCTTTTACGTGGACCGCTAAGATCTGGTGCGACAACGGCATTTATCCGTGAAATTGGTGCTTTGAACCCTCAATTGCCAAACGGAGACTGGATTGGCAAAACAGGTACCAGTGATGAGAATGTGGATTCGTGGTTAATGGTTGGTACACCGGCAGTTACCCTGGGCACATGGGCTGGTCATGATGATAATTCACCTATGAGCAATATTTCAGGTCGCCACACTCATACTTATGTTGCTCGGTTGGTCAATGCCATCCATCAGGCGGATCCGTCAATTTTAGGATTAGAACAGCGCTTCAATTTAGCGCCTGAGACCATATCATCTAGTGTTCTTACCTCCACTGGTATGCAAGCGGGCACGGTGACGGTCAATGGTCGACAGATTAGTATAGGAGGCGCGACGACGGTTTCTTACTGGGCTAAAAACGGCGCACCTGTGACCACTAGTGATTTTATGGTGGGAGGGTCAGCTAGCGACCGCCAGCAGGCTTGGGCGGCTATTGTAGGGGTTCAGACACCGAGCCCTAGCAGTGCGTCCAGCAGCAGTGCCCCAAGCACATCCTCTAGTGCCACTAGTTCAGCACCAGCACCGCAAACTGAGGCAACAACTACAGGTCAATAAATTTGCCAAAAAAAGATAAATATGTTATAATTCATAAGATATTTGTCGTTTGTTTTGGTTGAAATCTTGTCCAATCAAGACTAGCAGCAGTTAAATCAGAGCTTTTCAAGATTTAGCTGCTCTTTTTGTGCCTATTTTTAGGGGAAAATGGCTTTGTCATTAAAACTTAAAGATTCTGACATTTCAGCGACCACGGCAAATAACCTACGCGATGTAGGCGGCGGTCAAACCGCCATCATGCAGTTAACTAAACTTGACCGTTCAGGTCATCGTATTCTTATGTACAAAGGAGTTTAACTTGGCAGGACATAACGTTCAGTACGGGAAACATCGGACCCGTCGTAGTTTTTCACGCATCAAGGAAGTACTTGACTTACCTAATTTGATCGAAATTCAGACAGATTCTTTTCAAGATTTCTTAAACACGGGCTTGAAGGAAGTCTTCGAAGATGTGCTTCCAGTGTCTAACTTTACCGACACCATGGAGCTTGAGTTTGTTGGGTATGAGCTGAAAACTCCAAAATATAATTTGGAAGAGGCACGCTCTCACGATGCGAACTATTCAGCACCACTCTATGTGACTTTCCGTTTGATTAACAAGGAAACTGGCGAAATCAAGACTCAAGAGGTCTTCTTTGGTGAATTCCCATTGATGACCGAGATGGGGACTTTTATCATCAATGGTGCAGAGCGTATTATCGTTTCTCAGTTGGTGCGGTCACCCGGTGTTTACTTTAATGACAAGGTTGACAAAAATGGGAAAGTTGGTTACGGATCAACAGTTATTCCAAACCGCGGGGCTTGGTTGGAGCTGGAAACTGACTCTAAAGATATCGCCTATACGCGTATTGACCGCACAAGGAAGATTCCATTTACGACCTTGGTGCGTGCTTTGGGCTTCTCTGGTGATGATGAAATTATTGACATTTTCGGTGACAGCGATTTAATTCGTAACACGATTGAGAAAGATATCCATAAAAATCCAGCCGATGCTCGTACAGAAGAGGCGCTTAAAGAAATTTATGAGCGCCTACGTCCAGGTGAACCAAAAACGGCTGAAAGTTCAAGAGCTCTCTTAATTGCTCGCTTCTTTGACTACAAGCGTTATGATTTGGCAGCTGTTGGTCGCTACAAGATGAACAAGAAGCTAAATGTTAAGACGCGTTTGCTTAACCAAGTCATTGCTGAAAACCTCGTTGACCCTGAAACGGGGGAGATTTTGGTGGCATCTGGTACCTTGATGACCCGCGAGGTGATTGATGGTATCGCAGAACACTTGGATGGGGATCTTAACAAATTTGTCTATACGCCAAATGATTTTGCTGTGCTAACTGAACCGATCCTCTTACAGAAATTCAAGGTCGTGTCCCCTATTGATCCAGATCGTGTGGTAACGATTGTCGGCAACGCCAATCCAGAAGACAAGGTGCGTGCCTTGACCCCAGCAGACATTTTGGCAGAGATGAGTTACTTCCTCAACTTGGCAGAAGGTATTGGCAAGGTGGACGACATTGACCACTTGGGTAACCGTCGTATCCGTGCGGTTGGTGAGCTCCTAGCGAACCAGTTCCGTGTCGGATTATCACGGATGGAGCGCAATGTGCGCGAGCGGATGTCTGCTCAGGATAACGAGGCTCTCACACCACAACAAATCATTAATATCCGCCCTGTGACCGCTGCGGTCAAAGAGTTCTTTGGTTCTTCCCAGCTCTCACAGTTCATGGATCAGCATAACCCGCTGTCTGAACTTTCCCACAAACGCCGTCTATCAGCCCTTGGTCCTGGTGGTTTGACGCGTGACCGCGCGGGTTACGAGGTACGGGACGTACACTACACCCACTATGGTCGGATGTGTCCGATTGAGACGCCAGAAGGTCCAAACATTGGGTTGATCAACAACTTGTCTTCGTTTGGACGTCTTAACCGTTATGGTTTTATCCAAACACCGTATCGTAAGGTTGACCGTGCAACTGGTCAGGTCACCAATGATATCTTCTGGCTGACAGCTGATGAAGAAGATGAGTTCACTGTTGCGCAGGCTAATTCTCGTCTCAATGACGACAATACTTTTGCAGAAGAAGTTGTCATGGGACGTCATCAAGGTAACAACCAAGAATTCCCAGCAGACATTGTTGACTTCGTTGATGTGTCTCCGAAGCAGGTTGTTGCTGTGGCGACAGCATGTATTCCGTTCCTTGAAAACGATGACTCCAACCGTGCTCTGATGGGAGCTAACATGCAACGTCAGGCCGTTCCTCTGATTGACCCTAAAGCCCCTTATGTGGGAACAGGGATGGAATACCAGGCAGCCCACGACTCTGGGGCAGCTGTCATCGCCCAACATGATGGTAAAGTTGTCTATTCTGATGCAGATAAGGTTGAGGTTCGTCGTAACGATGGTAGCCTTGACGTTTACAAAATTACCAAATTCCGCCGTTCAAACTCAGGAACAGCCTATAACCAACGAACCTTGGTTAAGGTGGGTGACTTGGTTGAAAAAGGGGACTTCATCGCTGATGGTCCTTCTATGGAAAATGGTGAGATGGCGCTTGGTCAAAACCCAATCGTTGCCTACATGACCTGGGAAGGTTATAACTTCGAAGATGCGGTCATCATGAGTGAACGCTTGGTCAAAGAGGATGTTTATACCTCTGTCCATTTGGAAGAATATGAAAGTGAAACTCGTGATACCAAGTTAGGCCCTGAAGAGATTACTCGCGAGATTCCAAACGTCGGTGAAGATGCTCTTCGTGATCTTGATGAAGTCGGGATTATTCGTATTGGTGCTGAAGTTAAAGAGGGCGATATTCTCGTTGGTAAGGTAACACCGAAAGGTGAAAAAGACCTCTCAGCTGAGGAGCGTCTCCTCCATGCTATCTTTGGAGACAAGTCACGTGAAGTGCGCGATACCTCTCTACGTGTACCACACGGTGGTGATGGTGTTGTTCGTGATGTTAAAATCTTTACTCGTGCCAACGGTGATGAACTGCCATCTGGCGTTAATAAACTAGTACGTGTCTACATCGCTCAGAAGCGTAAAATCAAGGTGGGTGATAAGATGGCGGGACGTCACGGGAACAAAGGTGTCGTATCGCGTATTGTTCCAGTTGAGGATATGCCATACCTGCCAGATGGCACACCAGTTGATATCATGCTCAACCCGCTCGGGGTACCATCACGGATGAATATCGGTCAGGTTATGGAACTTCACCTCGGAATGGCGGCTAAAAACCTAGGTATCCACATTGCGACCCCAGTCTTTGACGGAGCGACTTCAGAAGATCTCTGGTCAACCGTTAAAGAAGCTGGCATGGATAGCGATGCTAAGACTGTTCTCTACGACGGACGGACAGGTGAGCCGTTTGACAACCGTGTCTCTGTTGGGGTCATGTACATGATCAAACTCCACCACATGGTTGACGACAAACTCCATGCCCGTTCAGTTGGTCCATACTCACTGGTTACCCAGCAGCCGCTCGGAGGTAAAGCTCAGTTCGGTGGTCAGCGTTTTGGTGAGATGGAAGTTTGGGCGCTTGAAGCCTATGGTGCATCAAATGTCTTGCAAGAAATTTTGACCTACAAGTCAGATGATGTGACGGGGCGTCTCAAAGCCTATGAAGCCATCACTAAAGGTAAGCCAATTCCAAAACCAGGTGTGCCAGAATCCTTCCGCGTTCTTGTTAAAGAATTGCAGTCACTTGGTCTTGACATGCGTGTCCTTGATGAGGATGACAACGAAGTCGAACTTCGTGATTTGGACGAGGGTGAAGATGATGACGTGATGCACGTTGATGACCTTGAAAAAGCTCGTGAGCGTCAAGCACGTGAAGCAGAAGCCTTTGCTCGTGAATTGGCAGAGCAAGAAGGTAAGACAACGGAACAGGTTGACGAAGAAGCTGAAGAAGATGAGGCAGCATTAGAAGATTAATAATAAGAAGCTGACTAGGCGGTCCTCGCCTAGTCCAAACTTCTTGCGAGTTGAGAAGGACATTAGTGTATGGAAAGAGTTGTATTACCATTAGCTGTTTGTATCTTATTGCAGGTCTTGTTGTATTTGAAAGACAAAAAAGCATCGATTCATCAACGAGAGGTCAGGGTGGTGAGGAAGTTCAAAAAGTATAACCTCCTCACCTTGTTCCCACGTTCACGTTGCTTTTTGGTTCTTGAAGATAGCAGGGGTCACCAGTTGACTCGCGATGTTTCAAAAGGGCTCTATGACCAGTTTGTCGAGGGACAACAAGGTTTGTTAATCACCAAGGGCTCTCAGCTAATATCCTTTGAAACAAGATAAATGTTCCTTATTCTTTTGTATAGCAGAAATTAAGAAAGGTAAAATGTAGTGGTTGACGTAAATCGTTTTAAAAGTATGCAAATCACTCTGGCATCACCCAGCAAGGTTCGTTCATGGTCCTATGGTGAAGTGAAAAAGCCAGAAACTATCAACTACCGAACCCTAAAACCAGAGCGCGAAGGTCTCTTTGATGAGGTCATTTTTGGACCGACCAAAGACTGGGAGTGTGCGTGTGGCAAATACAAACGTATTCGTTACAAGGGCATTGTCTGTGACCGCTGTGGTGTTGAAGTCACTCGTGCCAAGGTCCGTCGTGAACGCATGGGACACATTGAACTCAAGGCGCCGATTTCTCACATCTGGTATTTTAAAGGTATCCCATCTCGGATGGGCTTGACCTTGGATATGAGCCCACGTGCGTTGGAAGAGGTGATCTATTTTGCGGCCTACGTGGTTATCGATCCGATGGAAACACCGCTTGAGCACAAATCTCTTTTGACCGAACGCGAATACCGTGAAAAACTCATGGAGTACGGTCACGGCTCTTTCGTGGCCAAAATGGGGGCAGAAGCCATCCAAGACTTGCTCAAGCAAGTGGATTTGCCAACTGAAATTGCTGCTCTAAAGGAAGAGCTAAAATCAGCAACAGGGCAAAAACGTGTGAAAATCGTTCGTCGTTTGGATGTGCTGGATGCTTTCCACAAGTCTGGTAACAAGCCAGAATGGATGATCCTTAACATCCTGCCAGTTATTCCACCAGATTTGCGCCCAATGGTGCAGCTGGATGGTGGTCGTTTCGCGGCCTCTGACCTCAATGACCTCTACCGTCGTGTGATCAACCGTAACAACCGCTTGGCTCGTCTTTTGGAGCTTCATGCCCCAGGCATCATTGTGCAGAACGAAAAACGGATGTTGCAAGAGGCGGTTGATGCTTTGATTGATAACGGTCGACGTGGTCGTCCGATCACAGGACCTGGTAGCCGTCCTCTAAAATCCCTCAGCCACATGCTCAAAGGTAAACAAGGGCGTTTCCGTCAAAACCTACTTGGTAAGCGGGTTGACTTTTCAGGGCGTTCCGTTATCGCTGTTGGACCAAACTTGAAGATGTACCAATGTGGTGTCCCACGTGAGATGGCGATTGAACTCTTCAAACCATTCGTCATGCGAGAAATCGTTGCTCGTGACTTGGCTGGAAACGTCAAGGCGGCAAAACGTATGGTGGAACGTGGCGATGAGCGCATCTGGGATATTTTGGAAGAGGTTATCAAAGAACACCCAGTGCTCCTTAACCGCGCACCGACCCTTCACCGTTTGGGAATTCAGGCCTTTGAGCCTGTCCTAATCGACGGACGTGCGCTTCGTCTACACCCGTTGGTGTGTGAGGCCTACAACGCCGACTTTGACGGTGACCAGATGGCTATTCACGTGCCATTATCTGAAGAAGCACAGGCAGAAGCTCGTCTCCTGATGTTGGCGGCGGAACACATCCTCAACCCTAAAGATGGTAAACCAGTTGTAACGCCATCTCAGGACATGGTTCTTGGTAACTATTACTTGACCATGGAAGACGAGGGTCGCGAAGGTGAAGGCATGGTCTTCAAGGACTATGATGAGGCTGTTATGGCTTGGCGAAATGGTGTTGTTCACCTGCACAGCCGTGTTGGTATCGCTGTTGATAGTATGCCTGATAAGCCTTGGACAGATGACCAGCGTCATAAGATTTTGATGACAACGGTTGGGAAAATCATCTTTAACAAAGTTATCCCAGATGACCTGCCTTATCTGCAAGAGCCAACGATGGCTAATCTGACTGACGGGACACCAGATAAGTACTTCCTGGAATCTGGTCAAGATATTAAAGCTGTCATTAAAGCTCTGCCATTGAACCAACCATTTAAAAAGAAAAATCTAGGGCATATCATTGCAGAGACTTTCAAACGCTTGAGAACGACAGAAACGTCTGCCTTCCTTGACCGCTTGAAAGACTTGGGTTACCATCATTCTACCCTTGCTGGCTTGACGGTTGGTGTGGCGGATATTCCTGTCATTGACAACAAGCAAGAGATTATCGAACAAGCGCACGACCGAGTGGAGCAGCTTAATCTGGCCTTCCGTCGTGGTTTGATGACCGATACGGATCGTTATATCGCTGTTACGACTACTTGGCGTGAGGCCAAGGAAGCTCTGGAAAAACGCTTGGTTGAAACCCAAGATCCGAAGAACCCAATCGTTATGATGATGGACTCTGGAGCTCGTGGTAACATCTCAAACTTCTCCCAGCTGGCCGGTATGCGTGGTCTGATGGCGGCGCCAAACGGTCGTATCATGGAATTGCCAATCCTGTCTAACTTCCGTGAGGGTCTATCGGTACTCGAGATGTTCTTCTCCACCCACGGTGCTCGTAAGGGGATGACCGATACAGCCCTCAAGACTGCGGACTCAGGTTACCTGACTCGCCGTCTGGTTGATGTGGCGCAGGATGTTATCATTCGTGAGGATGACTGTGGAACTGATCGTGGCTTGACCATCACAGCTATTACCAACGGTAAGGAAGTGACCGAGACCCTCGAGGAGCGCTTGGCTGGTCGTTACACCAAGAAAACAGTTAAGCATCCTGAAACAGGTGCGGTTATCATCGGTCCTAATCAGTTGATTACGGAAGCTAAGGCGGCTGAAATCAGCCAAGCTGGTGTTGAAGAAGTCACCATCCGTTCCGTCTTTACATGTAACACCCGTCACGGTGTCTGCCGTCATTGTTACGGTATCAACTTGGCGACTGGTGATGCGGTTGAAGTTGGTGAAGCAGTTGGTACTATCGCCGCTCAATCCATCGGTGAGCCTGGTACCCAGTTGACCATGCGGACCTTCCACACGGGTGGTGTGGCCTCAAATACCGACATCACCCAAGGTTTGCCACGTATCCAAGAAATCTTTGAAGCCCGTAACCCTAAAGGGGAAGCGGTCATCACCGAAGTTAAAGGTGAAGTGGTACAAATCGACGAAGACGCTAGCACTCGGACCAAGAAGGTCTACGTCAAAGGCCAGACTGGCATGGGTGAGTACCAAGTACCGTTCACCGCTCGTCTGACAGTCAACGAAGGTGACTTTGTCAACCGTGGTCAAGCGCTGACAGAAGGGTCTATCCAGCCAAAACGCTTGTTAGAAGTCCGTGATACCCTTTCTGTAGAGACCTATCTCCTTGCGGAAGTACAAAAAGTTTACCGCAGCCAAGGGGTAGAAATCGGTGACAAACACGTTGAGGTGATGGTGCGTCAAATGCTCCGCAAAGTACGTGTCATGGATCCAGGGGATACAGACCTTCTGCCTGGTACTCTAATGGACATCGCAGACTTTACTGATGCCAATGCGGAGTACGTGATTGCTGGACAAATCCCAGCAACCGCTCGTCCTGTGCTGATGGGAATTACCAAAGCCTCTCTGGAGACTAATTCCTTCCTTTCTGCCGCATCCTTCCAAGAGACAACTCGTGTCCTCACTGATGCCGCTATCCGTGGTAAACGTGACCACTTGCTGGGTCTCAAGGAGAATGTTATCATCGGTAAGACCATTCCAGCTGGTACTGGTATGTTCCGTTATCGCAACATTGAACCTCAAGCAGTCAACGATATCGAAATCTTAGAAGATATTGCACCAGTTGAGGTTACCGAAACTGTTTCAGAATAGTTCTGACAAAACTTATCTTGCTTAGGCAAGATAGGTTTTTGTTTTCTAGTATTTAGGGGTATTTTATGTTATAATAAAACAAATAAAGCCATCAAGGAGGGGACTATGCGTTGTCCGAAATGCCATTGCACCAAATCAAGTGTTGTCGATAGTCGTCAAGCGGAAGAAGGCACAGCCATCCGTCGTCGCAGGTCTTGCGATGAGTGTCAAAATCGGTTCACAACTTTTGAGCGATTGGAAGAAATACCCTTGTTGGTGATAAAAAAAGATGGGACGCGAGAAGAGTTTTCTCGGGATAAGATTTTTAACGGTATTTTGCGTAGTGCCCAGAAACGCCCTGTCTCTAGCGATGACCTAGAGGGCGTTGTTGACCGCATCGAACAGTCTTTGCGTCAGACCTTTGAACGTGAGGTCCCCTCGACCCATATCGGCAATCTTGTTATGGATGAGCTGGCAGAATTAGACGAAATCACCTACGTTCGTTTCGCCTCTGTTTATCGGAGCTTTAAGGACGTTGACGAGATTGAGGAATTATTGCAACAGATTACCAAGAGGGTTCGTAGCAAGAAGGGACGGCGTTCCGATGAAGCCTAACGATACCTTCTCCTATCTAAAAAATAACTGTGTCTACCCTGATCAGGCTAGTTTGTTACAACTTTATCAGCCGCTTATGGGTGCAGACGCTTATTTGGTGTACAATTATCTGGTTCATTTTTTTGATAATGGCAGAGCATTGCACCCTTTTACCGAACTGCTTAACCACTTGCAGTTTGGATTTGACCGTTTACGGACTGCTTTTGATAAACTGGGGGCTTTAGGCTTAATCAAGTTTTATCAACACCATCAAACCTATTTGATCAAGCTTAACAGCCCCTTGGATAGGGAAAGTTTTCTGAATAATGCTGTTTATCGTAGCCTGCTAAGCAGCTATATTGGGGAAGTTGCTGTGGAAGATTTACAAATGGCCTTGCCAGTCGAGGCCGTTGATCAGACCAAACGCTTTTCAGAAGTATTTTCTGATCGCGGAGAGGTCTACCATCATCCCAAACAAGCTGATATTAACTTTGATCTCGAGCATTTCAAGCAGCTGATGAGACGAGATGGTCTCTATTTTGACAATGAACAAACGGATGTCTTAGGTCTTTATCATTTTGCTGAGGAGAATGGTCTGACCTGGTTTGATACTTATCAGTTAGCCAAAGCCACAGCAGTTAAGGGTCAACTATCACTGGTTCGCTTGCGTGCTAAGCAGGAACAGCAAGAGCAACCGAGTCAGAGTACTGGTCTAACTCGTGAGGAACAAGCTGCTCTAAAAACGGCGCAAAACCATGTTCCAGAAGTTTACCTGTCTACCTTGAAAAAAATGAGAAAGGCGATGGTCACCGATCAGGAGCGCCAGTTGCTACGCGAATTGGCACAGATGGGCTTTTTAGATGACGTGATCAATCTCATGGTGCTCTACACCTTACAACGCACCAAGTCTGCTAATCTTAACAAGGTTTATTTGATGAAGATTGCCAATGATTTTTCCTATAAGGGCATCAAAACAGGAGAGCAAGCTCTGCTTTATTGGCAACAAAAGCCACAGTCATCCGCTAAACCAAAGGCCGGCAGCAACCATCAAACCAATGTGCCAAGCTGGAGTCATCAAGACTATAAAACGGAGTCCAGTCAAGAAGAGCAAGAGCAACTAGAAGAGCTAAAACGTCAGATGTTGGGACAATCAGGAAGGGAGGAATAAGATGAAAAAAATTGGAGACACCTTATCAAGTAAGATGCCAAAATTTTTGCAAGACCAAGAACAGGTCTTGCAGGATGTTCTGGCCCATCCTGATGTCGCTAACTTTATCGTGACTCATCAGCTGGATCGGGCAACGATTGAACGAAGCCTGCCCAAATTCAACCAGTACCGCCAAGAAAAAGAGCGTTTCATCAGCCAATCATCAGACTATTTAGCCAAAGGTTATGAGCCAATTTTGGTGATGAATGAGGGCTATGCTGATGTGGCCTATCGTGAAACAAAAGAACTGATCAATCGTCAGCAACAAGTAGAGGCAACAGACCGTATCAAGCTGATCAATCTCCCAAAATCCTATCAGCACATCAGTTTTTCAGATATTGATTTTAGTGATCCTAACCGTATTACGTTATTGGCAGAGCTGAGTCAGTTTTTGCAAGCTTATCCAAATGTTCAAAAAGGCATTTATCTTTACGGGAATATGGGAGTAGGGAAATCCTTCTTGCTAGCTGGTTTAGCTAGAGAACTGTCCGTCCAAAAAGGTGTGGCAGTGACCATGCTTCACTACCCGACCTTTGTGGTTGATGTCAAAAATGCCATCTCGACAAGCTCTGTCAAGGAGAAAATTGATGATGTCAAGGCTGCTCCCGTTCTGATATTAGATGATATCGGTGCGGAAACTTCAACCAGCTGGGTGCGTGATGACGTCTTACAGGTCATTTTGCAATACCGTATGCTGGAGGAATTGCCTACTTTTTTCACGTCCAATTACAGTTTAGAGGATTTAGAGAAAAAATTAGCTCAAAGCAAGCAAGGGGATGAAACTTGGCAGGCCAAACGAGTTTTGGAACGAATTCGTGCCGTGGCTAACGAGCTCCATCTTTTGGGGAAAAATCGACGCTAGAAAGTGAGAACACATGGCTTTACCAACCGTCGCCATCGTCGGGCGCCCTAATGTAGGAAAATCGACGTTATTTAATCGTATCGCAGGGGAGCGAATTTCCATCGTTGAAGACGTGGAAGGTGTGACGCGTGACCGTATTTACACGACAGCTGACTGGCTCAACCGCAAATTTTCCATTATTGATACAGGCGGTATTGACGATGTTGATGCGCCATTCATGGAGCAAATCAAGCACCAAGCAGACATTGCTATGACGGAGGCTGATGTTATCGTCTTTGTTGTGTCAGGTAAAGAAGGTGTGACTGATGCCGATGAGTATGTGGCACGGATCCTCTACAAGACCAATAAGCCTGTTATCTTAGCAGTTAACAAGGTTGACAACCCCGAGATGCGAAGCGAAATTTACGATTTCTACTCACTGGGGCTGGGTGATCCCTACCCTGTGTCGTCTGTCCACGGGATTGGGACAGGTGACGTCTTGGATGCCATCGTGGACAATCTGCCAACAGAAGAAGCCGAAGAAAACCCAGACATCATCAAATTCAGCCTGATTGGTCGTCCAAATGTCGGCAAGTCAAGCCTAATTAACGCCATTTTGGGAGAAGACCGTGTGATTGCTAGCCCGATTGCAGGGACAACGCGCGATGCTATCGACACTAGCTTTACCGATAGCGAGGGGCAAGAGTACATCATGATTGATACCGCAGGCCTGCGCAAATCTGGTAAGGTCTACGAGAATACGGAGAAATACTCTGTCATGCGCTCCATGCGGGCCATTGACCGCTCAGATGTGGTCTTGCTCGTCATCAATGCCGAAGAAGGCATTCGTGAGTACGATAAGCGGATTGCTGGCTTTGCCCATGAGGCCGGAAAAGGTCTCATCATCGTGGTGAACAAGTGGGACACCTTGGAAAAAGACAACCACACCGTTAGTCAGTGGGAGGCCGATATTCGAGATAACTTCCAGTTCCTGTCTTATGCACCGATTATCTTTGTGTCAGCTGTGACCAAGCAACGCCTGCACAAGTTACCAGAGCTGATTAAGCGGATTTCTGAAAGCCAAAACACGCGTATCCCATCTGCAGTGCTCAACGACGTCATCATGGATGCTGTTGCGATCAATCCGACACCGACCGACAAGGGCAAACGACTGAAAATCTTTTACGCCACCCAAGTGGCGATCAAGCCACCGACCTTCGTTGTTTTTGTCAACGAGGAAGAACTCATGCACTTCTCTTATATGCGCTTCTTAGAAAACCAAATCCGCGCCGCTTTCAAGTTTGAAGGAACCCCAATCCATCTGATTGCACGTAAGCGGCAGTAGCAGAGAAAGGGAAATCTGATGAAAAGTAAGGTTATCATTTTGGCTTGTGGCTTGATTTTGTTGACTGCCTGTGGGAAAAAGCAAGCGGAAACGATGTCAACAGCTAAATCGTCAGCCTCGTCAGCCACAGTGTCTAAAGTAGCAGACAGTCAAAAAGCTCAGGGCCAATCATCGTCTAACAGCTCTGCCATGTCCCAAGAGAGCCCAAAAAGTTCTCAAGAAAATACCCCTGTCTCTGAAGACAAGCCTGAGACTGAAACAGCTGCTTCTCAAGCAGCAAGCACTCCATCAACGGGTTCTTACCACAGTGTTCGTGGCAAATATGGCGATGTGATTATTGTCAATAAGAAACACCCTTTGGCAGCCGATTATAATCCTGGTGAAGATGGGGTAGCTGGGGCTGCCTTTAGGGAGCTTTTGGGCGCCATGCGAGCAGCAGGTTTTAGTGTGTCGGACAATTACAGCGGATTTAGAAGTTATGATTATCAAGCCAGTCTCTATCAGAGCTATGTTAATCAAGATGGACAAGCCGCTGCTGACCGTTATTCGGCCAGACCAGGCTACAGTGAACACCAGACAGGTTTGGCTTTTGATGTTTTAGATGCTTCAGGGCAGCTTCTGGAAGAGCCTGCTGCCAGTCAATGGTTGGCAAACAATGCTCACCACTATGGTTTTGTGGTGCGCTACTTGCCAGGCAAGGAGAATATCACGGGTTATATGGCTGAGAGCTGGCATGTTCGCTACATCGGTCAGGAAGCCACTGCGATTTACCAATCAGGCCTCACCCTAGAAGAGTATTACGGAGTTGAAGGCGGTGACTATTAAGTCATTGTTGCTGTCGACCACTTGGCAATCACCTCAACATAAAAAAATGTCAAAAAAGCTTGACAAACGAGAAAAAAAGGCATAGAATAATAAAAAATAAATCAAGGAGGAAAAAGGTATGCTAACCAACCGCACGATCACCGTCGCAGCAGCATTTTACTATGGCTACTTTAGATAGTGTTTGTGTTTATGCCAGGCATAGATGCAAACAGACCAAACAGTTGTTTGTATCTATGGGGTCATGGCTATTTGAGTTGTTTGTCCACATAGATGAAAAAATCTAAGTGGACAGGCCTACCTGTTTTGTATGTTTTATACAATCCTCGGTTAACCACTTAGAATTTTCTAAGTGGTTTTCTGTTGTGCTTTAATGAATAGAAAGAGGAAAATGATGTTTTTGAAGTCCTTAAAAATGCTCGTCGTTATGAGTTTTGGAGCGGTTGTCTTAGCTGCTTGTGGGAAAATGACAGATGATCAAGTGAAGCTGGGGATTATCCAGTATGCTGAACATCCTGCCCTCGATGCGGCGCGTGAAGGCTTTTTAGAAGCCCTACAAGAAGCTGGTTACACAGAAGGAGATAACCTCAAGGTAACCTTGCAAAATGCTCAGGCTGATCAGAGTAATCTCCAAACGATGGTTGAGAAACTGGCTGGGCAAAATGATCTCCATCTTGCCATTGCCACGCCTGCTGCTCAAAGTCTGTTGACTGTCGATGATAGCACACCTGCTCTATTTACCGCAGTCACTGACCCTGTAGCAGCTGGTTTGGTCAAGAGTTTGGAGCAACCTGGCGGCAATATGACGGGGTCGACAGATGCTCTAGATGTGGCTAAACAAGTTGAACTACTCACCAAACTGTTTCCAACAGCCAAAAAAATTGGCATCTTTTATAATTCCAGTGAGGTGAACTCAGAATCGCAGGCTAAGGTGGCAAAAAAAGCCTTAGAACAACAAGGTTTAGAAATTATTGAAAAAACCGTGACCAGCACCAATGATGTGCAACAGGTGATGAGTCAGCTGGCAACTCAAGTTGATGCCATCTACCTCCCAACAGATAATACAGTTGCTTCAACCATTGCTACGATAGGTGATGTCTTAAGAGAAGCAAAGGTTCCTGCTCTTGGTAGTGATGAAGCGGTGTTAGAAGGTGTTTTATTGACCTCAGGAGTTGATTTTAAAGCCGTTGGAAAACAAGCTGGAGAATTAGCGGTGCAGATTTTAAAAGGGGAAAAGCCCTCTGAGTTAAGCGTTAAAAGCCCAGATGCTACTAGTATTGCAGTTAATGAAGATATGGCAAAATTACTTGGGCTTAACCCAGAAACAATTAAACAGATAGGAAAAGAAAAATAATGAAAGATTTAGTTAAGTATTTGAGCGTTGGTTTGTTAGCAGTGACCCTGGCAGCTTGTCAGCAGACGGATAGTGGTTCCTCATCAGGAAAGACTGTTAAAGTCGGCATTCTCCAATATGTCGAGCATGAGTCTTTGACAGCAGCCCGTCAGGGATTTGAAACAGAATTAGAACAGCAGGGTTACACGATCGAGTGGGATTATCAAAATGCCCAAGGGGATCAATCACAACTTCAGACCATATCTGAGCGACTGGTTGCAGATAGTGATTTGGTACTTGGTATCGCAACTCCTGCGGCTCAGTCTTTGGCTCTAGCAAGCACAGAGACGCCGATTTTGTTTACAGCTGTGACGGATCCTGCATCGGCAGACTTAGTTGAGAGTTTGGAAAAACCTGGCGGTCTCTTGACTGGCACGAGTGACCAAGCACCGATTGGTAAGCAAGTTGAGCTCATCAAACAAGCTCTGCCATCTGCCAAAAAAGTCGGTATCCTCTATACCACCAATGAATCCAATTCGGAAGTTCAGGTCAAACAGGCAGAAGAAGCCCTTAAAGCAGCAGGTTACACCGTCGATAAAAAAGGCATTTCAAGCACCAATGATGTTCAAGATGCAGCGAGTAGCTTAATGTCAACAGTTGATGTGGTTTTTGTGCCGACAGATAACACCATTGCATCAACCATGGCGCTGTTGGGGCAATTATCCATTGAGAAGAAGGTACCGATTGTTGGGGGTTCTATTGATATGGTGAAAGTCGGTGGACTTCTCACCTACGGAACGGATTACCAAAAACTAGGTGCTCAAACCGCTCGTCAAGCGGTTAAAATCCTATCTGGGGAACAACCTGCTCGTCTGTCAGTTGAGTTACCTGAGCATTTAGAACTCTATGTCAATCAGGATATGGCAGACAAGCTGGACCTTGACCTTTCAGCTCTTACGACTAACTAAATCTTAGAAAGAAGGCTTTTTGATGTCACTTATCTTATCAACAATTTCACAGGGATTACTCTGGGCGGTTATGGTTATTGGTGTTTATCTGACCTTTCGCATCTTGGACATCGCGGATTTGACTGCTGAGGGAACTTACCCACTTGGCGGCGCAATTTGTGCCATTGCGATTGTCAATGGTGTCGACCCTATTCTGGCCACCTTGCTCGCTGCGGTTGGCGGTGCATTAGCTGGTGTGGTAGCAGGTTTATTACATACCAAGATGAAGCTACCTAGTCTTTTGACAGGGATTGTCGTCCTGACTGGTCTGTATTCGGTTAATCTCAAGGTTCTAGGCAAGGCTAATCTAGCTCTTCTTCAGCAGGAAACGTTGGTCAGTCGCCTGCGAGAATTTGGTCTAGACAAGACAGGAGCAGTGATGGTGATTGGCTTGATGACCCTAAGCATTATCCTAGCAGGTCTTATTGGTTTGCTTCATACAGAACTTGGTTTAGCCCTACGGTCGACAGGGGACAATATTCCCATGAGTGCGGCCAATGGCATCAATACGGATAATATGAAAATTATTGCTTATGCCCTGTCAAATGGCTTGATTGCCTTATGTGGTGCGCTGTTGGCACAGAATAATGGCTATGCAGACATCAATTCAGGTGTTGGGACGATTGTTATCGGTCTAGCCTCTATTATCATCGCAGAAGTGTTGATTCGTCATTTAACCTTGGGTTGGCGTCTGGTTTCTATCGTTGTTGGTGCGGTGATTTATCGTCTAATTTTGCTGGCTATTCTCTCTTTGCCAGGTGTTGATGCAGATATGGTCAAACTCTTTTCAGCGGGCTTACTAGCGGTGGTGCTCTATGTGCCAGAAGTCCAAGATAAGCTAAAACTGAGACAGCCTCGTGTAAGATAGGAGAATGAGATGACACAACTTGTAGAATTAAGAGCAATCCATAAAACCTTTGAAGCAGGAACAATCAATGAAAACCATGTCTTGAGAGGCCTTAATTTGATCGCAGAAGAGGGCGATTTTATCACCGTAATTGGAGGGAATGGGGCAGGCAAGTCGACCTTGATGAACTGTTTAGCAGGCACATTACCCATTGATCAGGGGGATATCCTACTTGGTGGTAAAAGCATTAAGGATTTGCCTGTCGCTAAGCGGGCAAAGATGATTAGTCGGGTCTTTCAAGACCCTAAGATGGGGACAGCTTCTCGTCTAACCATTGAGGAGAATATGGCTATCGCCTACAAACGCGGTCAAGCTAGAGGGCTGACTAAGGGAGTTAAACAGAGCCAGCGCGAGCTATTTCGCCAAGAATTAGCAGAGTTAGGTCTAGGGTTAGAAGATCGCCTCAAGGTCGACACGGCATTTCTATCAGGCGGTCAGCGGCAAGCGCTCACTCTGGTGATGGCTGCCTTGGTTAAACCACAGCTCCTTTTGCTGGATGAGCACACAGCTGCCCTTGATCCTAAGACCAGCGATATGGTGATGCAACTGACGGATAAGATTGTGACAGGCCACCGATTGACGACCCTGATGATTACCCATAACATGGAACACGCTATTCGCTATGGCAATCGCTTGATCATGCTTCATCAAGGGAATATTGTGGTGGATATTTCTGGTCAGGAAAAAGAGAAGCTGACAGTTTCAGATTTGCTGGAGCTTTTCCACAAAAATAGTGGTGAACGTTTGGCTAGCGATGAGCTCGTTTTAAGTTAAGCGGAAAAGTGTGAACAAGCGTGTTGGATTATCTTTTGAGCAGCCGTCTGGTGTTGGTCAAAGGGAGGTCATGCAAATCAAGCACAGCTTTAACCGCTAGTCTGTAAAGCTTTGATAGCGTATTTCCAACGGAGTGACTGCGCGTGAGTCACTCGTCAGATAGGATTAGGAGAGGCTGGGGAAATCCTAGTCTCTTCGTTTTATTCCAGTTAATTAATCAGGGAGCAGTGGCTGAGTACCTCTGATGTGCTGAGTTCGTTAACTTATTCAACTGTGTCGGTCTGGAATACACCTTATTGAATGAACGGTTGCTTTCCACTTTTTATTTTCGGCCATCAGAACTGAGCAAATGAATTGACTTAATCACTACATAGTGATAAAATAATACCCATCATATAACTAAGGAGTTTATGCATGAAACAGATCGAGTTAGGTATTTCAACATTTGGTGACACGTCTGAACTGGTTGGCACAGGAAAGCCCTTGGCTCATGACCAGCGCCTGCGTGATTTGGTTGAGGAGATTGAATTAGCGGATCAGGTTGGTCTTGATTTTTATGGCATTGGGGAGCATCATCGAGAAGATTTTGCGGTTTCTGCACCAGAGATTGTCCTTGCTGCTGGTGCGGTTAAGACCAAGCACATTCGCTTGAGTTCTGCGGTGACCGTTTTGTCCTCTATTGATCCAGTTCGCCTTTACCAGCAGTATGCCACCATTGATGCCTTGTCAAATGGCAGAGCAGAGATTATGGCTGGTCGAGGATCATTTACAGAAAGTTTTCCGCTATTTGGCTATGATTTGAAAGATTATGAAGAACTGTTCGATGAAAAATTGGAGATGCTTTTAGCGATTAAAGACTCTACCTATCTGAATTGGACAGGAAAGCATACCCAAACCGTTGATAACAAGCCAGTTTTACCTCGTGCTGTGCAAAAAGACTTTCCGATTTGGGTAGCGACTGGCGGTAATGCGGCTTCGACTGTCAAGATTGCAGAAAAAGGTTTACCGATTGCTTACGCCATTATCGGTGGCAATCCCAGAGCCTTCAAACAACTAACCAAAGCTTATCGAGAGATTGGTCAGCAAGCAGGGCATGATAGTGATCGGTTAAAAATTGCTGCCCATTCGTGGGGATGGTTGGCTGAAACAACAGAGCAAGCTGTCGAAGATTATTTCCTACCGACTAAAATTGCTTCCGATAATATTGGGCGGACACGCCCTTACTGGCGACCACTGACTCGTGAGTATTATGACAGTGCAGTTGGACCAGATGGCGCCATGTTTGTCGGTGATGCCGATACCGTGGCTGAAAAGATGATTCGCCTGATTGAGGATTTAGACCTAGATCGCTTTATGCTACACTTGCCGATTGGCTCTATGCCACATGCTGAGACCCTAAAGGCAATCAGGATTTATGGTGAACAGGTTGCACCAAAGGTACGTGCTTATTTTGCTGGGAAAGCGTAAATGAATCTGCCAGTACAAATGAGCATGGAGGAACTAATAGTCAACCCTTATCATTTAACGGCATCAGGATTTCAGCATCATTGACAGTCAATCGTTAAATTTTAGTCAATGCATAAAACACTTGTGACAACTGACGTGACGAGTGTTTTTTAGTTGCCACTCGTCATCACCTGATGCTTTTTTCTTTTACCTTTTAATGTGATATAATAGTCCTATGGAACAGAAAGAAAAAATTGCTCACACCCTGAGTGTGAGCCCAACACAAGTTGAAACAGTCCTTGCCTTGACGGCAGAGGGCAACACCATTCCTTTTATTGCTCGTTACCGCAAGGAAGCAACAGGTAACCTCGATGAAGTTGCCATCAAGGCTATTGTGGATTTAGACAAGAGTTTGACGGCATTGGCGGAACGCCAAGCAACTGTACTAGGTAAAATAGCTGAGCAAGGAAAATTAACAGAAGAGCTAAAAGCTGCCATCGAGCAGGCGACAAAGTTATCAGAAGTCGAGGAACTTTATGCTCCTTATAAAGAAAAGCGCCGTACCAAGGCAACACAAGCCAGGGAAGCAGGTCTATTCCCCTTGGCGCGTCTCATCTTGCAGAATGTTGATGATTTGAGTCAACAGGCGGCAACTTTTGTCAGCGAACAATACCCAACAGCTAAAGAAGCTATAGCAGGTGCTAGTGACATTTTAATTGAAGCGTTGGCTGATGATCACAAGGTTAGGTCATGGGTTTACAACGAGGTTTGGCGCTATGGACAATTAACCTCAGAGCTTAAAGACGAAAAAGCTGATGAGAAAAAAGTCTTTCAAATTTATTATGATTTTATAGAACCTGTCAATAAATTGCAGGGGTATCGGGTTCTAGCGCTCAATAGGGCTGACAAACTAGGAATCCTCAAACTCAGTTTTGTCCATAACGTGGACAAAATGACCCGATTTTTAGCAGCTCGCTTCAAAGAGAAGAACCAGTACATTGACCAGATTATCCAATCAGCCCTCAAGAAAAAAATTCTACCTGCTATTGAACGACGCATCTGGTCAGAACTCCTCGAAATGGCAGAAGATGGGGCTATCCAGCTCTTTTCAACCAATCTCCGTCAGTTGCTTTTAATTCCTCCTCTCAAAGGGAAAATGGTTTTGGGCTTTGACCCTGCTTTTCGGACAGGGGCAAAATTAGCAGTAGTGGACCAGACAGGTAAGCTCCTACAGACTCAGGTGATTTATCCAGTTAAGCCTGCTAGCAAAGCACAGATTGAAGGGGCAAAAGCTGATTTGAGGCAGCTTATCGAGGCGTTTGCGATAGAGATTATCGCGATTGGAAATGGCACAGCTAGTCGAGAAAGTGAAGCTTTTGTGGCTGAAGTGCTGACAGATTATCCTGAGGTTTCCTATGTCATCGTCAACGAGAGCGGTGCCTCTGTCTACTCTGCTTCTGAACAAGCGCGAGCAGAGTTTCCAGACTTGACTGTGGAGAAGCGCTCGGCTATTTCCATCGCCAGACGGCTCCAAGACCCGTTGGCCGAGCTAGTTAAAATCGACCCTAAATCCATCGGCGTCGGCCAGTACCAGCATGATGTCAGCCAGAAGAAATTAGCAGACCATCTGGATTTTGTGGTCGAGACGGTGGTTAACCAAGTCGGTGTTAATGTCAACACGGCAAGCAGTGCCTTGTTATCGCATGTCTCTGGTCTGAGCAAGACGATTTCAGATAACATTGTTGCTTACCGTGAAGAAAACGGGCTCATCAGGAGCCGGACTGAGTTGAAGAAAGTGCCCCGTTTGGGTGCAAAAGCCTTTGAACAGGCCGCTGGCTTTTTGCGTATTCCAGAGAGTAATAATATTTTGGATAATACTGGCGTTCACCCAGAAAGCTACCCTGCTGTGAAAGCCTTGCTTGATAAGCTAGGGATTTCCCAGCTGGATGAGCTTGCTCAAGAGAAACTCAAGCGTTTACCGATTGCAGAGACTGCCCATGAATTGGGCATCGGTGAAGCGACGCTAACGGACATTATCGCTGATCTGCTCAAGCCAGGTCGCGATTTACGCGAGGAATTTGCAGCACCAATTCTCCGTCAAGATGTCTTAGAACTCTCTGACTTGACTATTGGACAAGAGCTTGAAGGCACGGTTCGAAATGTGGTCGACTTTGGTGCGTTTGTTGATATTGGTCTTCATGAGGATGGACTCATTCATATTTCACAAATGAGCCGTCAGTTTATCAAGCATCCGAGTGAGGAGGTCTCGGTGGGAGACATTGTGACGGTATGGGTTTCTAAGATTGATCAGGATCGTCAAAAGGTTAATCTGTCCTTGGTGCCACTCGATGAACTTAGATGATTATGTTCGGCAAGTGTCGCTAGAAGACTTCGGTCTTCCTTTTCGCCACAAGGCTGTGTGGAATAACCGATTGAGGAGCACAGGTGGTCGCTTCTTTCCAAATGATGGGCATTTGGACTTCAATCCCAAGGTTCTAAAAGAGCATGGCGAAGCTGTTTTTCGGAAAATCGTCAGGCACGAGCTCTGCCATTATCACCTTTATAACGCAAAGAAGGGCTATCGGCATAGAGATAAAGATTTTAAGGACTTGCTCAAGCAGGTAGACGGGCTAAGATTTGTTCCATCAAGCAGGCAAGCAACTTATCATTATAGTTGCCGAGCTTGCGGGACGATTTACTCAAGGCAGCGACGAATCAATCTAGCCAAGTACCGTTGTGGCAAATGTTTAGGTCAGCTAGACTTGAATTTGTAAAATCAGTCTTATGACCGATGTTTTTTCGACAAACCTCGGTTATACTAGACTTATCATCACATGAGGAGGTCAGTCATGACAACAGAATTTTATAAACTTCGTCGGCAAAAAGCCGTTTCGGGAGTCCTAGCCGGTCTGTCTGATCGTTTTGGTTGGGATTTGTCCTTGGTACGTGTGCTGTTTATGTTAGCTATTTTCTTTACGCATATACCGGGAATTCTGATTTATCTCATCCTAGCATTTGTTCTGCCATATAAAGAAGACTTGCTTGAAGAGCAGTATGGCACAGGTCCTCGCAAAGTCAAACAAGCCAAGCCTGTCAAAGATGACAACGACGGCTGGTTTTGGTAAAATTTTTGGCTAATGCTAATCAGGCTAATAACAGGATAGCCGATATCAAGAAACCACCGATTAGTTAAAATGACTAATTGGTGGTTTTGTTGCTTTTTCAGAATACCATCATCGCAAAAATCAACTCAGCTGTCGAGTTGTCAAAGCAAGCCAAGCCATGAATGAAGAATATTACTTTGACAACAATATCTCGCCTTACAGCATCTTCACTGTGAATATTTTATCCGACTATTAAACAAAAACCCCTCGCTTGGAAATCCAAAAGCGAGGGATGAACTTGCTGTGGTGCCTGAACTGTTATTCACCCTACAAGTTCTTCATTGTAGGGAATAAGAGCACATCACGGATAGTTGTCGTGTCTGTCAAGAGCATGCAGAGGCGGTCGATGCCGATACCGAGTCCACCTGTTGGTGGCATACCGTATTCCAGAGCCTCAACGTAGTCGTAGTCAATGCCTGTTGCCTCATCATCACCTAGATCCTTAGCTGCTGCCTGCGCTTTGAAGCGCTCCAGCTGGTCAATCGGGTCATTGAGCTCGGTAAAGGCGTTGCCGTATTCCTTGGTCATGATAAAGAGCTCAAAGCGGTCAGTGAAACGAGGATCCTCGTCATTTTTCTTGGCCAATGGTGATACAGCGACGGGGTGACCGTAAACAAAGGTTGGCTGGATTAGGGTATCTTCGACAAATTCTTCAAAGAAGGCGTTGATGATATGCCCAACCTCCGTGTAGTGTTTCTCAACTGGGACGTGTTTTTCCTTAGCAATAGCTGTTGCCTCTTCCAAGGTCATGTCCTGCCAGAAGTCCACGCCTGTTTGCTCCTTGATGGCATCCACCATGTGTACTCGTTTGAAGGGTTCGTGGAGCTTGATTTCCGTCCCCTGATAGATGACAGGCGCATCACCTTTGACACTCTTCGCCACATGTTGGATAATGCCCTCGGTCAGGTTCATGATGTCCTCATAGTCTGCGTAGGCTTCATAGACTTCAATCGAGGTAAACTCAGGGTTGTGGGTCGCATCCATGCCCTCGTTACGGAAAATCCGACCGATTTCATAGACCTTCTCCATACCGCCGACAATCAAGCGTTTGAGGTGGAGCTCAGTCGCAATTCGGAGTACCATGTCGATGCCTTGGGCGTTATGGTGAGTGATAAATGGCCGAGCAGCCGCCCCACCTGCCTCATTGTGGAGGACAGGGGTTTCCACTTCGAGAAAGCCCAGACCGTCCAGATAACGGCGGATTTCAGAAATGACTTTTGAGCGGGTGATGAAGCGGTCAAAGCTCTCACGATTAGAAATCAAGTCCAGATGGCGTTTACGGTAGATCGTTTCAATATCGGTCAAGCCGTGGAATTTCTCAGGCAGAGGACGCAGGGCTTTAGACAGGTGGGTTAGTTTGGTCGCATGGAGCGACAGCTCACCAACGTTGGTTTTGAAGACAGTTCCTTCAATGCCAAGGAAGTCGCCCAAGTCAGCTTTTTTGAAAATCTCATAGGCCTCTTCGCCGACATCGTCCTTACGGACATAAATCTGAATTTGTCCCTCGCGGTCTTGGAGATGGGCAAAACCAGCCTTACCTTTACCGCGCTTGGTCATGAGACGGCCAGCGATCACCGCTGTTGCACCGAGTTCCTCTAATTCTTCCTTGCTCTTCTCGTCAAACTCAGCCTTCAACTCTGCGGAATTAGCCGTGCGTTCAAAGCGTTTCCCAAATGGATCAATTCCTGCCTCAATCAAGGCCTGCAATTTCTCACGACGAACCAACTGCTGGTCGTTTAATTCTTCCAAATGTGACATAGTGTCCTCCAAAAATTGTCTTTACCTTTAATTTTAACACAAATTTAGCCGGATAGCACGATTTTTGATGAAAAATAGTAGAGCTGATGCAACTCGATATCTCCTGAGCAATATGTTGTGTCATGTGTAAGCAGAAGTCTTGACAAATGATGTCAGATGGTCTATACTTGTAGTAAGCATTCGTTGATTTAGCTCTTCCCTGTTATGAGTTAAGTTAATGAAGCACCGCCAGTCACGCTGTCTGCTGAGTTATTCCGGACGGTGTGACTATTTTTGTATTGTGAAGGAGACATGATGACCTATCGTAATCATATTGTGCTTTATCAGCCCCAGATTCCACAAAATACAGGCAACATCGCCAGAACCTGTGCTGCAACTAATTCTCCCCTGCACATCATCAAGCCCATGGGGTTTCCTATTGATGATAAAAAGATGAAGCGAGCTGGTCTAGATTATTGGGATAAGCTAGAGGTGCATTATTACGATAGTTTAGAAGAGTTTCTAGATGCTTGTCAAGGCAGCCTGTACTTAATTAGTAAATTTGCTCAAAAAACCTATGACCAAGCTGATTTTGCCTTATCAGGTGATCACTACCTTATGTTTGGAAGAGAAGATACGGGTCTGCCAGAGGCATTTATGCGACAACATGAGGACAAGGCACTTCGCATTCCGATGAATGATGATCATGTTCGAAGCCTCAATGTGTCTAATACTGTGTGCTTGCTAGTCTATGAGGCACTTAGACAACAACAGTTTACTGGACTGGACTTGGTTCATACTTACGAGCAGGATAAGCTAAAATAGAAAAGTATTTAACCAAATCTTAGGTGTGAAAGCAGGTATATAGGGATTTAAGTGTTCAAAATTTGGTATAGACCATTTACAAATCTAAAAAAGAGGAGTATAATAGAAATATCAAGTACATGGAGGCGATTTCAATGACTTACTACATAAAAGCAGATTCCTTCTTTTACCCTTACGAAGAGCGGCGTGGAGGCTATCTCGCAGTAACAGACGGCGTGTTTGGAGACTGGACAGCTCAAGTACCTGCTGATGCTGAAATTTTAGATTATACAGGCTATAGCATTGCACCTGGTCTGGTGGATACCCACATCCATGGCTTTGGTGGTGCAGATGTGATGGACAACAGTGTCGAAGCCATCGAGACGATTTCAGCAGGTTTGCCATCAACTGGGGTGACTAGCTATTTGCCAACAACTTTGACGTCAACCTTTGAGATTCTCAATGAGGTTTGTGACAAGGTTGCTCAAGCCAAACATGCTAAAGGAGCTAAGATTCAAGGGCTTTATTTTGAAGGACCTTACTTTACCGAGGAGTTCAAGGGGGCTCAGAACCCAGCTTACATGGGCGACCCATCTATCGAACAGTTTGAAACGTGGCAGGCTTCTGCCCAAGGGTTGATTTCTAAAATCGCCCTTGCACCTGAGCGCAACGGTGTTGCAGACTTTGTCCGCCACGTGACGGATCAAGGTGTCGTTGTTGCTCTAGGGCATTCTAATGCGACCTTTGCTCAAGCTCAGGAAGCGGTCTACGCTGGTGCTAGTGTCTGGGTGCATGCCTATAATGGCATGCGCGGTCTCAACCACCGTGAGCCAGGTATGGTTGGTGCAGTTTACGATATTCCAAACACCTATGCGGAGTTGATTTGTGATGGGCACCACGTCAATCCAAAAGCTTGCGAAATTCTTATTAAACAAAAAAGCCATGACCATGTGGCGCTAATCACAGACTGTATGAGAGCTGGCGGTATGCCAGAGGGTGATTACATGCTAGGTGATTTCCCTGTTATCGTGGAAAATGGCACAGCACGACTCAAGGATAACACAGCTAGTTTAGCAGGTTCTATCCTCAAACTTTACCAAGGGCTCAAAAATGTGGCTGATTGGGGCATTGCCAGCCGTGTCGAAGCCGTTCGTATGGCCAGTCTCATCCCAGCCATTTCCTGCAAGATTGATGACAAATGTGGTCAGATTAAGAGCGGTCGCGATGCTGATTTCATTGTTTTGACCAAGGACCTTGATCTGGTTGCCACATATATTGACGGTCAAAAAGTTTATCAGGCATAATTTGCTAACCTGTTTATCAGGCTGAATCTGTCTTAATCCATTTGGAGAAGTTAAGAAGTCTTTTGATTGAAGGAAAAATTAACCTTAGATTCATGGTGTAACTGTTCTGTCATTGAAAGAGTGTATGTAAGAAGGCAGAAAACAATCGTTACTGGACAAGATTGAGATTTTTTGATAGACTAATTACTGGAAAGAGAACCATCATAGGGTTTCTGAAGCGAGCTTGGGGGGGTGAGAGCCAAGTGAAACAGGTGTTGGGTCGGCACTTTCTGTTCACAATTTGATAACCAATCAAGTCATAAATTAGGGTGGAACCGCGTCTCGCACGCCCCTATGCGTTAAGCTAGGAGTGTGTGGGATGGGGTTCTTTGCTTTAGAGAGGAGAGCGATGGATTATCTCTATCTTGTTGATAGCTAGGAACAGTTGGCATCTTATCAAGCCTTTGTGGCTAAGTATGATAAGACCATAGTCGACTACATTCAGTTTCTATCCGAGGCCTATGCGGTCAGAGATCTGCCGCAAGCAGTTCTTTGGGCGACTGCTCATGCGGCTAGCCATATTATCAGAGATTGCCTCATCCCAGCCTATACCAATGCTGTTCGTCTCGTACTGACGCCAGATAGTCGAGTATGGAGGGATTTATATCTGAAACAGCTGGACTGCTATGAGCCGTCGGAGCCCCTCTGCTAGCTCTAATTACTAAACATTATCGGTTGAGTGATGAGAGTATCGCAAGTCCTAAACATTATTTTTAAGGAGAATATTATGTCTAAAAAATTGACTTTCCAGGAGATTATCCTGACCTTACAACAATTTTGGAATGAGCAGGGGTGTATGCTCATGCAGGCCTACGATACGGAAAAAGGGGCGGGGACCATGTCGCCATATACCTTCTTGCGTGCCATCGGTCCTGAGCCGTGGAATGCGGCTTATGTAGAGCCGTCTCGCCGTCCAGCAGATGGTCGCTATGGGGAAAACCCCAACCGTCTTTACCAGCACCACCAGTTTCAGGTGGTCATGAAACCATCGCCGAGCAATATCCAAGAGCTTTATTTGCAATCCTTGGAAAAATTAGGCATCAATCCTTTGGAGCATGACATTCGCTTTGTGGAGGACAACTGGGAAAATCCATCAACGGGTTCTGCGGGTCTGGGCTGGGAAGTCTGGCTTGATGGTATGGAAATCACCCAATTCACCTACTTCCAGCAGGTGGGGGGGCTTGAGACAGGTCCTGTCACTGCTGAAGTTACTTACGGCTTGGAGCGCTTGGCGTCCTATATCCAAGAAGTTGAGTCGGTCTATGATATCGAGTGGGCACGTGGGGTCAAGTACGGCGAAATCTTCACCCAGCCAGAGTACGAGCATTCCAAATACAGTTTTGAAGTCAGTGACCAAGACTTGTTGCTCAGCAATTTTGACAAATTTGAAGCCGAAGCGAAACGTTGCCTAGATGAGCATCTGGTGCACCCGGCCTTTGACTATGTACTCAAGTGCTCGCATACCTTCAACCTTTTAGATGCGCGTGGGGCAGTATCGGTGACGGAGCGGGCAGGCTACATCGCTCGTATCCGAAACTTGGCGCGTGTGGTCGCCAAAACCTTTGTCGCAGAACGCAAACGCTTGGGCTATCCGCTTTTAGATGAGGCAACTCGTGCCAAACTCTTGGCGGACGAGGAATAGAGCGAGCGCTAGCGAGCATCCTGGGATAGATTCGCCGTGGTGACAGGACAGAGAGTGGGACAGAAATCGTTGATTCGTCAGAATTCGATTTCGTTGTCCCACCTCCGCACAGTTGAGTATGGCTATAAAAGCTGATGAAATCAGCGTATTAGAGCCCACTCAGCCACTGCGTCTTGCTTATTTGATGATAATAAGGTGGAGAGAGCGAGACTTTGTACCACTCTCTGTCCGAGGGGATTTTGGAGACCTTAGGCTCCAAAATTAGCCACAAAACCAACGGTTTACCGGCGTCCCCCACCACTTCAGAATCTATCCCAAAAGACATTTCAAAAAGAATTTTTGAGGTAAAACATGACAAAAACTGTATTGATTGAACTGGGCTTGGAGGAAATCCCTGCCTACATCGTAACGCCTGCCATGAACCAGCTACGTGATAAGGTAGCTCATTTCTTGACGGAGAATCGGTTGGCTTTTGAGACCATCGAAGGTTTTTCAACGCCTCGTCGTTTGGCGGTTCGAATCCGTGGCTTGGCAGACCAGCAGACTGACCTGACTGAAGACTTCAAAGGACCTGCTAAGAAAATCGCCTTGGATGCGGATGGCAACTTTACCAAGGCTGCCGAAGGCTTTGTCCGTGGCAAGGGCTTGACTACAGCTGACATTCGCTTTGAGGAGATGAAGGGTGAGGAGTATGTCTACGTGACCAAAAATGAAGCGGGTCAACCTGCTGAAACGGTCTTGGCAGGTATTCCAGAGGTACTCAAATCCTTAACCTTCCCTGTCAGCATGGCTTGGGGCTCAAACACTTTCAAATACATCCGCCCTGTCCACACCTTGACGGTCTTGGTGGATGATGTGGCCTTGGACATGGATTTCCTTGACATCACATCTGGTCGCATCAGTCGTGGACACCGCTTTTTGGGGAAAGAGACAGAGATTATGACTGCTGACAGTTACGAAGCCGACCTGCGGGAGCAGTTTGTCATCGCAGACCCAGCGGAACGTCAAAGCATGATTGTCAGTCAAATCAGAGCTATCGAGGCAGCACAAGGGGTGGTTGTGGATATTGATGAGGAGCTCTTGAGCGAGGTGCTCAACCTCGTCGAGTACCCGACTGCCTTTATGGGGAGCTTTGATGCCAAGTATCTGGACGTGCCAGAAGAAGTTTTGGTGACCTCCATGAAGAACCACCAGCGCTACTTTGTCGTGCGGGATAAGAGCGGCAAGCTCCTTCCGAATTTCATCTCTGTCCGCAACGGCAACGACCAGCACCTTGAAAATGTCATCAAGGGCAACGAAAAAGTCCTCGTGGCACGCTTGGAAGACGGCGAATTTTTCTGGAAAGAGGACCAGAAATTGGCGATTGCGGACTTGGTGGCCAAGCTTGCTAATGTCACCTTCCATGAAAAAATCGGCAGTCTTTCCGAGCACATGGCACGGACTAGGACTATTGCACATTATTTGGCGGCAATGGCAGAGCTGTCTGACGAGGAGCGGGCAGACCTTGACCGTGCAGCCAGCATCTACAAGTTCGACCTCTTGACCGGCATGGTTGGTGAATTTGACGAGCTCCAAGGCATCATGGGGGAGAAATACGCTCTCTTGGCTGGCGAGACCGCTGGTGTGGCAGTAGCTATCCGTGAGCATTACCTGCCAAATTCTGCCGAAGGTGAGCTGCCTGAGACAAAAGTCGGTGCGGTCTTGGCGCTTTCTGACAAGCTGGATACACTCCTGTCCTTCTTCTCAGTGGGCTTGATTCCGTCTGGGTCAAACGACCCGTATGCCCTGCGTCGGGCGACCGCTGGTATCGTGCGGATTTTGGATAAGTTTGGTTGGACCGTTCCTTTGGACAAGCTGGTAGCAGAGCTGTATGCTCTCAACTTTGATAGTCTGACCTATGCCAACCAAGCGGATGTCATGAGCTTTATTGCTGCCCGTATCGAGAAGATGATGGACAGCAGCATTCCTAAAGACATCCGTGAAGCAGTTCTCTCTAGCTCTACCTTTGTGGTCAAGGATCTTCTGGCTGCCAGCTCAGCTATTTTCCAAGCCTCTAAGACGGACGGCTACAAGTCAGCCGTGGAAAGCTTGGCTCGGGTCTTTAACTTGGCGGAGAAAGCAGAAGCAGGTGTCAACCTGTCAGCCGATCTCTTTGAAAACGAGGCGGAAAAAGCTTTAGCAGCGGCTGTCGAGGGCTTGAGTTTGAGTGAGGACATGGCTGATAACCTAGCCAAGCTCTTTGCTCTTAGCCCAGTCATTGACGCTTTCTTTGACAACACTATGGTCATGGCGGACGACATGGCGGTTCGCAACAATCGCTTGGCCCTGCTCAATGCTTTGGCGGAGAAGGCAGGTCAAGTGGCGGTATTTAATCAGCTCAATACCAAGTAAAAGGCGAGCGAAGCGAGCACAGAAACCGATTATCGCCACTGTGGTGAAAATCAGATGTCTGATTGTCAGACATCTGACAGGCAAATCTGGAGATTTTCGGTTCCAGATTTAGCAATGGAACCGTCGCGACGCTTGATTGGTCGTGTCGATACTACATGACCAATCAAGCTAGTGCAAATCATAGCCAAAGTTCCATAGAATTTGGCGGGATGATTTGCCTTGCGTGCCTCACCACCCTAGGCGATAATCAAATAAAGAAAAAGAAAGGGACTTTCAGTGGAACAAGCAAAAATTGATCGAATCAATGAATTGGCTCGAAAGAAAAAAGCCGAAGGCTTGACGGAAAGCGAGCTGGCTGAGCAGGCTGCCCTGCGTGAGGAGTACATCGAAGGCTACCGACGCAGCGTGCGTACCCATGTGGAGGGGATTAAGATTGTCGATGAGGCTGGCAATGATATCACCCCAGAGCGCCTACGGCAAGTGCAGCGTGAGAAGGGCTTGCATGGCAGAAGTCTTGACGATCCAAATTCATAAGCATAAAAACCGTGGGCAAGTTTACCCACGGTTGATTTTATTCTTTTTCCCCAACGCTAATGCGATTAAGAGCTCGTTGCAAGGCGACTTTAGCGCGTTCAATCTCATGAGTCTGATGACGCAACTCGGCTTCGGCGAGTGCTCGTTCTGCACGAAGTTTGGCTCGTTCTGCACGACTAACATCAATATCACGGTCACGCTCAGCTGAATCAGCAACAATGGTAATCAGATTATTCTTGATTTCGATAATCCCACCGTTAACGGCTACCCAGTCTACATGGCTATCATCATCAATTCGCCGAATCTTAACCTCATGTACCTCTAGGGGCGCAATTGTATTGGCGTGATTTGGTAAAATCCCCATCTCACCTGACCGCGTACGGATAGTGATAAAATTGGCATGATGATCATATTTGAGCCCGTCTGGTGTGACAATCTGAACGGTCATTGGTTCTTTTTCCATAAACGGTCTCCCTAGTAGCCCATTTTAGCAGCTTTTTTGACCACATCTTCGATTGGGCCAACGTTTCTAAAGGCATCTTCTGGTAGATGGTCGTATTCTCCATCAAGGATAGCCTTGAAGCCTCTGACGGTCTCTGCTACTGGGACGTAAGAACCAGGCTGTCCAGTGAATTGCTCGGCGACGTGGAAGTTTTGTGACAAGAAGAATTGAATCCGACGCGCACGCCCAACCAAAATTTTCTCATCTTCTGATAACTCGTCCATACCAAGGATAGCAATAATATCCTGTAACTCACGGTAGCGTTGGAGTACACGTTGCACCTCAGTGGCAACCGCGTAATGCTCTTCTCCAACAATTTCAGGAGAGAGGGCACGTGAGCTGGAAGCTAACGGGTCAACCGCTGGGTAAATCCCCATCTGTGTCAGACGACGCTCCAAGTTGGTTGTTGAGTCCAAGTGCGCAAAAGCAGTTGCTGGCGCTGGGTCAGTGTAGTCATCCGCAGGGACGTAGATGGCCTGAATGGAGGTTACAGAACCTTTCTTGGTAGAAGTAATCCGTTCTTGCAGTTGCCCCATCTCGGTCGCAAGGGTTGGTTGGTAACCCACCGCAGACGGCATCCGTCCTAGGAGGGCAGAAACTTCTGACCCTGCCTGTGTAAAGCGGAAGATGTTATCAATGAAAAGCAACACATCCTGCCCTTCTACATCACGGAAGTATTCAGCAATGGTCAGACCTGTCAGGGCAACCCGCATCCGAGCGCCTGGTGGCTCGTTCATCTGACCAAAGACCATGGCAGTTTTCTCAATAACACCAGATTCTTTCATCTCCCAATAAAGGTCATTTCCCTCACGGGTACGTTCACCAACACCTGTAAAGACAGAGATACCTCCATGTTCTTGGGCAATATTGTTAATTAGCTCCTGAATTAGAACGGTTTTACCAACACCAGCACCACCAAAGAGACCTACCTTACCACCTTTCAGGTAGGGGGCTAAAAGGTCGATGACCTTGATGCCTGTCTCCAAAATCTCTGAAGAGGTCGCCAGCTCATCAAAGGCTGGGGCTTTTTTATGAATGGGCTCGCGCTTGGTGTTTTCTCCAAAGGGCGCTTCCAAATCAATGGTATCTCCCAAAACGTTAAAGACTCGGCCGAGTGTCTCCGGACCAACGGGTACGCTGATAGGGCGACCAGTGTCTAGCACCTCGAGCCCTCGCTTTAGACCGTCTGTCGATTCCATAGCGATGGTGCGCACCACACCATCCCCAAGCTCCAGAGCAACCTCCAGAACGATTTTCTGCTTTTTATCGCCATCTTTATAAACCACAAGAGCGTGGTTTATTTCAGGTAGCTTATCGCCTGCGGCGAACACCACGTCCACTACTGGACCAACTACCTGAGCAATTTTACCTGAACTCATATTTTTTCCTCAATTTTACTAAGTCTTCTCGTCTGTCACAAAGCTGTTACTGATGTTCTTTGGAAAATAGCAGAGCTGACCACCAACTGATTATCTGCTCTGCCATTTCTCAACAGCTACTTATTCCAGAGCGTTAGCTCCTGCGACGATTTCAGTGATTTCCTGAGTGATATTGGCCTGTCTGGCACGGTTATACTGGATAGTCAAGTCCGTGATAATCTGCTTGGCATTGTCAGTTGCAGTCTGCATGGCCGTCATGCCTGCCGCATGCTCAGCGGTTTTGGCATCAACGATGGCTCCATAAATCATGCTCTCTGTGTACTGGGGCAAGAGTTGCTCCAAAATCGCCTCACGATTTGGCTCAAGGTCAAAACTATTGAGCCGTTCACTGTCGGCCTCGTTGGCATCCAAGTCCGTGATGGGCAACATCTGCTGTACCCGAACTTGACTGGTCAAGCTGTTGACATGGTGGTTGTAGCAGACGTAGAGCTCATCAAAGAGCCCATTGACATACATATCGACCGAACGAGAGATGATCCGTCCAACCTCTTCAAAACTAGGTTGGTCAGCCAAACCACGCAATTCAAAAGCAACCGGCATGTTTCTAGCCTTGAAAAAATCAGCACCGACACTGCCAATCGCAATCAGGCTGTAGTCCTGACCATCTGGATGGTAATCCCGAATCAAGTCCATCATGGCCTTAAGGATTTTGGCATTGTAGCCACCGACTAGACCACGGTCTGAGGTGATCACGATGTAGCCAGACTTTTTAATCTCACGAGAAGCCAGCATGGGGTTGTCGGACCCAGTCACCAACTCGGTTTGCAACAAGTCTGTTGTAATTTGGCGAATTTTGCTGGCGTAGAGTTGGAAATCACGGGCAGCAGCCTCTGCTTTGACCAGCTTAGCAGAAGAGACCATTTTCATCGCTGAGGTAATCTTACTGGTCTTTTCCGTTGACTGGATTTTCGCCTTAATGTCACTAAGCGATGCGGTCATGCTATCCTCCTACTAGGCTTGATAAATGGACTGTGCTTTAAAGGCTGAGATGGCATCATCCAGCACTGCCTCATCTGGCAAGTCCTTACTGGTTTTAATATTATTCAAAATATGGTCAAAATGGGTATCAAAATAAGCGTACAAGTCCTCTTCAAAGGCTGAAATATGATTTACTGGCACATCATCCAAGAAACCATGAGTGAGTGCATAGAGGATAAGGACTTGCTTCTCCATAGGGAGTGGCTTATGCAGAGGCTGTTTGAGCACTTCAACTGTTCGACGACCGCGGTTGAGCTTAGCCTGAGTCGCTGCATCAAGGTCACTACCAAACTGAGTAAAAGCCTCAAGTTCACGATAGGAAGCCAAATCTAAACGCAGGGTACCGGCTACTTTTTTCATGGCCTTGGTTTGAGCAGAGCCACCGACCCGAGATACGGACGACCCTGCATCAATGGCTGGTCGGATACCAGAGTTGAAGAGGTTTTCTTGTAAGAAAATCTGACCGTCTGTGATTGAAATGACGTTAGTGGCGATATAGGCCGAGATGTCGCCTGCCTGAGTTTCGATAAATGGCAGAGCAGTGATAGAGCCACCGCCCAGTTCATCAGATAGTTTGGCTGAGCGCTCCAAAAGACGACTATGCAAATAGAAGACATCCCCTGGATAAGCTTCACGTCCTGGCGGACGACGAAGTAAGAGCGACAGCTCACGATAGGCTACGGCCTGTTTTGACAAATCATCGTAGACGATGAGGACATGCTTGCCTTGATACATGAGCTCTTCAGCCATGGCAACTCCAGCGTAAGGCGCAATGTAAAGGAGTGGTGATGGCTGTGACGCTGAAGCGGTCACGACAATTGTGTAGTCCAGTGCGCCGTATTTCCGAAGAGTTTCGACTTGAGTTCGAACGGTTGACTCTTTTTGTCCGATGGCAACGTAAATGCAGACCATATCCTGCCCTTTTTGGTTGAGGATAGCGTCAATCGCCACGGATGTTTTACCTGTTTGACGGTCACCGATAATCAGCTCCCGTTGCCCACGACCGATTGGCACCAAGGCATCAATCGCCTTAATCCCTGTCTGAAGGGGCTCAGAAACAGATTTGCGCTCCATAACACCAGGAGCAGGCACTTCGACAGGACGAGTACCTGTTGTTGCAATCTCGCCTAGACCATCGACCGGTTGCCCCAAGGGATTTACTACCCGACCAATTAAAGCCTCGCCGACAGGTACTTCCATAATTTTACCTGTTCGTTTAACCATGTCGCCCTCACGAATACCTGAAAAAGGCCCCAAAATAATGATGCCGACATCGTTGCTCTCTAAATTTTGTGCCATGCCATAGACACCGTTCTCAAATTCCAACAGTTCCCCACTCATGGCTTCGTTCAGCCCGTGGGCACGGGCAACCCCGTCCCCTACATAGGTCACAACCCCAGTCTCGGTAATGTTAAACCGTGGCTGGAATTGCTGAATCTGTTGACGAATTAATTGGCTGATTTCTTGTGTGTTAATAGACAAGGTCATACCACCTTTTCTTCTTAGATTAGTTCTTTCGCTTGTTGAACCCGTCGCACATTAGCGTCTAGTTTCTTCTCTCAATTCTTGTAATTGGTGGCGGATACTGGTGTCAATCACCTGGTGATTGGCTTCTAGGATAAAGCCACCAATAATAGCAGGTTCAACCTTTTCCACCAAACGCCCCCGGATCACACCCAGACGGCGTTTTGCCAGGGACATAAAACGCTCTTTTTCTTGGTCCGTCAAGCTCACTGCAGCAGTGACATAAACCTCAACCTCTTCTTGCTCATAACCCAAGAGTTCATAAACTCGAGTTAAAATCGGATAGAGATAGGCCTCCTGAGAGGCGGATAAAATCTGCTCAAAGAGGCTGTTTAGAATATCCAGACTAGACTCCCCAAGCGTCCGTGCTAACTGCAACTTGTCCTCATGGCTGAGTGACAGATCAGAAAAGTAAGCCTGCAACTGGTGCTCTTCAAAAATTTGTAATAAGAGACTGACTTGCTGGTTGAGCTGACCGACCTCTTGACGAGACCTAGCCAAACGGAGGAGATTTTTAGCGTGCCGATCCACCAAGGCTTCCACTTGATTTGCCATTAGCCTTCTCCTAATTCATCTAAATAGCGGTTGATCAGGTCATGCTGGGCACTGTCGTCCAACTCCTGTCCGAGAATTTTTTTAGCCACGTCAAGCGACAATTGACTAATTTCCTGACGAGACTCGCTGACTGCTTTTTGGCGTTCAGCCGCAATATCTAGACGCGCTTTTTCCTTAACTTGCTGGGCATCAATCTTGGCGTCACGCAAGATACGATCTGCCTGAGACTGGCTTAGGGTTTTGGCTTCTGACACGATACGGCTGGCTTCGATTCGAGCGTCACGTAGCGCTTCCTCGCGCTCTTTAACCAAGTTTTCAGATTGGTCGCGCAAGCTTTTTGCCTTATCCAAATCGCCAGAAATCTTAGCCGCACGATTATCCAAGGTACTGGTCAATTGCTTCCAAGCGAAGGTTCTAATCAGGAAAAATAGCAGAGCGACCGAGCCAGTCACGATGATAAAGTTACCCCAGAGCAAGCTCATCGGGTTAGTTGACAACAAAAACATAGATACTCCTAACTATTGAGCTTTTTACCCAAGTAAATGGATACCAAGAGGGTAAAGACATAGGCTTGGATAAAGGAAATAAAGACTGAGAAAGCTGTCCACAGCATGTTGAGCAGAATAGCGACTGGCCAGAGAGCCAAGTGGGCATCACCCAACATCAAAATCAAATCCATGACCACCTCACCAGCAAAGATGTTACCGTAGAGACGCAAAGCCAATGAAGCGACATTGGTTACCTCTTCAAGGATATTCATCGGTGTCATGGCTGGTGGCGTCACAAATTCTTTCAGATAAGCCTTAAGACCGCGTTGCCGAATAGCCTCCACGTGGATAATAATGGTCATCAACACTGCCAAACCAAGGTCATAATAGATGTTGGCCGTTGGCGAGGTGACAAAGTTAGTCCCGTGAGAGGTTTGCACCTTGGTCAAGAGACCGATATTGTTGGCCAGAGCTAAAAAGGTAAAGACCGTAAACAGCAGGAGGCTATACTGCCGACTGTAAACAGGTCCTAGGTTTTTCTCAGCGATATTAAAAACAAACTCGTAGCAGTACTCCAGCAGATTTTGTTTTCCTGTCGGACGCAGTTGCATCTGACGACTTGACCAAAAGACCCAGCCAAAAATGGCGACAACAATCACCAAAGACATGGTTAACAAGACCAGATCAAAACTGACTGGCCCCAGGGTCAGGGTCGGGGAGTCATGTGTTCCCATCTCATTCACCTCATTTTTTAATTGTTAACTGGCTTACTTGAGGAAGAAGGCCATAGCCAAAGTGACAAAGAATGTTCCTTCAATGAAGGCGACACCCAACATCATAATCCCACGCAATTGGTCAATAATCTCTGGCTGACGAGACGCCGCCTTCATCAAGGAACCAACGAGGAAGCCCTCACCAAGGCTTACGCCCAAACAGCCCAAACCGAGTGCCAAAATACCAAGATTCATGATAGAATTCTCCTTAAACATTTTTTACTTATCTAGTCTAGTCCTATTTTCAAGGTTTGTCAATGAAAAACACATGCTTTTTCAGGTTTTTTTAACCATTACTGACCTTTAGGAAAAGTATTTTCAAACTGTCTTCCTATTAAATTAAACCACATTTTAACTTGTATGCTAACGTTTAGGAGACAGGGAGGTCATGCAGGCAGGGTTTTCTTGGGGAAAAGCTTTAAAATCGTGTTATAATAGTGTCATGAACCAACTGATTAAACATAAGCTCGAGCTCCTGCCAGATAGTCCAGGCTGTTACCTCCACAAGGACAAGCAGGGGCAGATTATCTATGTCGGCAAGGCTAAAAATTTGAAAAACCGTGTCCGCTCTTATTTCCGTGGTAGCCATGACACCAAGACCGAGCTCTTAGTGTCAGAGATTGCGGATTTTGAGTTTATCGTGACAGGGTCAAATACAGAGGCCCTGCTCCTCGAAATCAACCTGATTCAAGAAAACAAGCCCAAGTTCAACATCAAGCTCAAAGATGATAAGTCCTATCCTTTCATCAAAATCACCAACGAAACCTATCCGCGTTTGCTCATCACCCGTCAGGTCAAGCGAGATGGGGGGATTTATTTTGGTCCATATCCAGACAGCGGTGCAGCCAATGAGATTAAAAAACTCTTAGATCGGATTTTTCCGTTTAGGAAGTGCACCAACCCACCTGAAAAGGTTTGTTTTTACTACCATATCGGGCAATGCCATGCCCATACGATTTGTGGGGTGACGCGCAGCTATTTTACCCAGATGGCAGAGGATGTCAAAGGCTTCCTCAATGGTCGAGACGACAAGATTTTGGAGGACTTGCGGCGCAAGATGGCTGACGCTGCCAGTTCGCTTGAGTTTGAGCGGGCGGCAGAGTACAGGGACTTGCTGTCCAGCATTGCGCTATTGCGCACCAAGCAGCGGGTCATGAGTGCCGACATGCAAGACCGTGATATTTTCGGCTATGCGGTGGACAAGGGATGGATGAGCGTGCAGGTCTTCTTTGTCCGTCAGGGCAAGCTCATCGAGCGCGATAGCCAGCTTTTTCCCTACTACAATGACCCAGACGAGGACTTTCTGACCTATATGGGGCAGTTTTATCAGGACAAGCGGCACTTTCTGCCTAAGGAAATCTTTATCCCGCAGGGGATTGACGAGGAGCTGGTACGTGCTATCGTCCCGACCAAAATCATCACCCCTCAAAAAGGGGAAAAAAAGCAGCTGGTGAACCTCGCTGTCAAAAATGCGACCGTCAGCCTTCAGCAACAATTTGACCTAGCGGAAAAAGACTTGCTCAAGACCCAAGGGGCGATTGAAAACTTAGGCAAACTTCTTGGAATTGCCACGCCCTATCGCATCGAGGCTTTCGACAACTCCAATATCATGGGAACCTCACCTGTTTCTGCCATGGTCGTTTTTGAAAATGGCAGAGCCAAAAAGTCCGATTACCGCAAGTACAAGATTAAGACCGTTGCTGGACCAGATGACTATGCTTCCATGCGAGAGGTCATCGAGCGGCGCTATAGTCGAGCGGTGCGAGAGGGGACGGTATTGCCTGACCTCATCATCATCGACGGTGGGCAAGGACAGGTCAATGCAGCTAAGGCTAGCCTGGATAAGCTAGGTTTGTCCATTCCCATCGCAGGCCTGCAAAAAAATGACCGCCACCAGACCCATGAATTGCTCTTTGGACAGCCCTTAGAGGTAGTGGATTTGCCCCGCAATTCACAGGAATTTTTCCTCCTCCACCGTATCCAAGACGAAGTGCACCGCTTTGCCATCACCTTCCATCGCCAAGTTCGCAGCAAAAACAGCTTCTCTTCACAACTCGACGGCATCGAAGGGCTGGGTCCCAAACGCAAGCAGCTTCTCCTCAAGCACTTCAAAAGTATCACCGCTATCAAAGAAGCCACTGTCGAAGATATCCGCCAGCTAGGCATTCCAGAGCAAGTGGCGGAGAGGGTGTTGGAGAAATTAGGAGAAAAACATGAAAAATAAGTAGATCTTTTTAGGACTGGGAATCCTTGTTTATCACTGGAGTGGGTGTTCGCCTCAAGCCTCGACATCGCTTGGGATGGTTGCTCTACCTTGCCATACTGCTGTTATTGCCTATCTTGCTGGGATATTGTATTCTTTCAATTTTGGATAGTAGTCATTGAAATGTTGGCTTTTTATGCTGATGTTATGCTATAATGGTCATATCACCTTCGGAGGACATTCCTTGAAATTTTTAGAATTGAATAAAAAGCGGCATGCTTACAAGACCTTTAACGATAAGCCTGTCGATCTTAAAGATATTCGCACAGCTATCGAAATTGCGACCTTGGCTCCGTCGGCCCATAATATGCAGCCATGGAAATTCGTCATTGTGACGGATAAGAAAGACCAACTGGCAACTCTGGGGTTCAGAGCCAACGGTGAGCAAATCCGTCAGGCTAAGGTGGTTATCGCTCTTTTTAGTGATACCGATTTGCCTAAGCGTGCCCGCAAGATTGCACGGATTGGCGTTCATAGTTTGGGGGATGAGCAACTGGCTAGATTTGCTCAATCCTATCCTAAGCTTTTTGAACAGTACGATCAGGCAACAACCAGCGACTATCTGGCCTTTAACAGCGGTCTAGTTGCCATGAACCTGGTCATGGCGCTGACGGATCAAGGTTTTGCCTCAAATATGTTGCTTGGTTTTGATAAATCAGCCATCAATGAAGTGCTAGATATCGACAGCCGTTTCCGTCCAGAACTCTTGATCACGGTTGGTTACAGCGACGACAAGCCAGAGCCGAGCTACCGCTTACCTGTTGATGAGGTGATTGAGCACCGTTAGGAGGATAAGTGAGGCAGTTCCTGTGTCTCTTGGTCACATCCAGTGAATAGCTCTGCCATTTTCCCCCAAAAAAAACAGTAAAAAAAGATAAGTCAGGCAAATAGGCAGGCTTATGCGGATAATTTAGATAAAAGGAGAAAACATGACAATTAACTTTCAAGCAGAAGTAGAAAAACGTAAAGACGATCTTTTGGCGGATTTGACCGCTATCCTCAGCATCAAGTCTGAGCGTGAAGACGACAAAATCTCGCCGGAGCACCCTTTTGGACCTGGTCCAGTCCGTGCGCTGGAGCATTTCCTGGCCATGGCGGAGCGTGACGGTTATCCGATCACCAATGTTGACAATTATGCTGGACACTTCGAGTTTGGCGAGGGAGATGAGGTGCTGGGCATCTTTGGACACTTGGATGTGGTGCCTGCAGGTTCGGGTTGGGACACTGACCCTTACACGCCAGTGATTAAGGACGGTCGCCTCTATGCTCGGGGCTCGTCTGATGACAAGGGACCAACTATGGCCTGCTACTACGGTCTCAAAATCATCAAGGAACTGGGCTTGCCAACCTCTAAAAAAGTCCGCTTTATCGTTGGTACTGATGAAGAGTCTGGCTGGCAGGATATGGATTACTATTTCGAGCACGTCGGTCTGCCTCTGCCTGATTTTGGCTTTTCACCTGACGCGGAGTTTCCGATTATCAACGGTGAAAAAGGCAACATTACGGCCTATCTTCACTATGCTGGGAGCAATGGCGGAGCAGTGACCTTGCTCAGTTTCCAAGGCGGTCTTCGGGAGAACATGGTGCCTGAGTCAGCCACCGCAGAGCTGACAGGTCTTGACTTGGCAAGAGCTCAGGCGGCCCTTGCAGACTTCCTGTCTGCCCACCCAGAGGTTCGTGGTGAGGTTACAGGTGATGATCAGCTGACCATCACTATCCATGGCAAATCAGCCCACGGCTCAACCCCAGAAGAGGGTGTTAACGGTGCGACCTATTTGGCTAAATTCCTGACCCAGTTTGACTTGGCAGGTGCCGCTAAAGACTACATCACTATCATTGCTGATAAACTTCATCAAGATTTCTTGGCGGTCAATTTAGGAGTCGCTCATAGCGATGAGCGCATGGGTGACTTGAGCATGAACGCTGGTGTCTTTAGTTTTGAAGCTGACAAAGCAGACAACACCATCGCCCTCAACTTCCGCTATCCAAAAGGAACTGATCCAGAAACCATTAAGGCTCAGCTGGAACAGCTGGCAACTGTTGAGAAAGTGACCTTGTCAGACCACGGTCATGTGCCACACTATACCCCTCTGGAAGACCCGCTGGTGCAGACTCTGTTGTCTGTTTACGAGAAGCAAACTGGTCTCAAGGGGCATGAAATGGTTATCGGAGGCGGAACTTTTGGTCGTCTGCTCAAGCGTGGGGTCGCTTATGGGGCCATGTTCCCAGATTCCATCAACACCATGCACCAAGCGAACGAGTTTATGGCGTTGGATGATATCTTCCGCTCAGCAGCCATCTACGCAGAAGCTATCTATGAGTTAATCAAATAAAATCATCAGTTGTTGCCAAACATTAAACACTAATTTCTGCGCCTATGAGCAGTGATTTTAGTCGAATGTGGGAATAAGAACACAAAAACGAGACTGGGACAAGCATCCTAATCTCGTTTTTGTATTCTCGTCAATGACCAAGATGAGTGTTGTGTGCAACAAAGTTTGGGGGTAAACTAGGGGTGTAAAGAACTCGCCTACCTCTAATCTGCTGGGACATAAGCCATAAAATTCTTTTCTCGATCTGCCATGGACATGGTGAAGTAGCGTTTACCGGAATTCAATGTGGCGATAGCAGCCATGTCCTCTGCGGTTAATGTTATGTCAAAAATGTTAAAATTTTCCGCCATGTGAACAGGATTAGTTGTTTTAGGAAAGACAATATAACCTTTTTGCAGATGCCATCTGAGAATGACTTGAGCCGGTGTTTTGTTTAAGCGTTCAGCAATTTTTAAAACAACTGCTTCATTGAGTAAGGCAGGATCTCCGTGTCCAAGAGGGTACCAGCTCTCAAGGACTGTCCCATAAGGGGCAATGTGAGCGGCTAAATCATCCTGAGGGAAATAGGGATGAGCTTCCACTTGTAAGGCAGCAGGCTTGATGTCAGCTTTAGTCAACACCTCATCTAGACGCTCATCTTCAAAATTAGAGAGACCGATAGAGCGTACTTTTCCAGTCTTGACTGCGGCTTCCATGCCTTTATAGGCGCCTATGTAATCGCCGATAGACTGATGCAGTAGCAGGAGGTCGATGTAGTCAGTTTGCAAACGATTGAGCATTTTATCAATTGCAGTCTGACTTTCTTGCTCACCGTATTCTGTCGGCCATAATTTGGTGGTGATAAAGATCTCCTCGCGGTTCAGTCCGCTGTCAGCGATAGCTTGTCCGACGCTTGCCTCATTTTGATAGGCGTGAGCTGTGTCGATGTGGCGATAACCTAAATGTAGAGCTGTCCGAACAGCCTCATAAGTTTCCTGACCTGGAGCCATGAGGTAGACGCCCAGACCCATTTGTGGCATGTGATACCCAGTATTTAATGTTTTATATAGCGGTGTAGTCATTTGTCAGTCTCCTTTCCTAGTCTATCTGCTTAGTCAACTTTGGTCCACATAAAGTGGGACTCACGACTAGCGATCAACCAGTTACCATCAATTTTTTCATAATAATCTTGGTAGCGGACACCTGATGTCCTTGTGACCTCTTTGCCATCTTGATTTGTGATCAAAACGACCTGACAATAGGAGATACCTTGGGCATGATTGTTATCTTGAAAACTAACCGTTTACTGACCATTGAGGTGGTAAACGCTATGGAAAAGGTCAAGGTAGTCGCTAAAGGCCTTGCCGATTGCCTCCTTACCTTCTGAGACAAATTTTTGGTCGCCATTGATGGAGACAACCTTAGCATCTTCTTTGAACAGCTTCATCTGAGCACACACGTCTTTGGTGTCTGCTAGATTTGAAAAGGTATCTACTAATTCTTTTAAAGCCAATCGGTTGGCAATTTCTGTGTTTGTCATCAATTTACTCCTTTATATATAATGTTCGTCTGTATTGACGTCTCGTATTATCTTGGTAAAAATATGTCAGCTTATGTTGAAGTTCTCTAACCAACCAGCTACCACTGACCACTTTATCTTTGGAATAAGCTTTTGCTAGCTACAGACTCTCTAATTAGCCGCATGACAAGGGCAATACTCTCTTTTTCCTCATGACAATGAGAACTCCTAATATCAAAAGCAAGGCAGATTAGCTGACGGCTCGCCATATCTGTCAGCCAGTTCTCATCGGTCTTTTTAGTTGGCTCAGATAGCTATCATGAGCAACTTTCTCTGGTTATAGAGGGGGACAATAACCCCTAAATTGTCCTGTTTCGGTTGGTTATTGTTAAAATCTTGGGTACTGTGAGGGTCTCTAGCCGTATTCAGATAGCCTACGACTTCCGATCTATCTAGCCCCTGATTTTCCGGTCATCTGCTGGTCGCCATCTTCCATCTATTTTTTCGAAGGCTAGGTCAAAATCCATCCGCCAGACCTTGCGAAAGCCATAGATACGGGCATCTGTTTTAGCCTTGGTGTGCAATATGGCAGTGCTGTCGGACAAAAAGGTCACCGTTTCAGACTCAGGCAGGTAACTATAATAGCGGAAAACTCCCGATTTAATGTCTGCCAAAAACTCATCTCTTGCTTGGTAGCGACCACCTGTATGGCGAAAGTAATGATTTTCAGGATAGATCATCTCTAGGAGAGGGATGTTTTTAGTGATGTAAGCCTCCCAAATTTGGTGTTGCAAGGCGATGATGGCCTCTTGGTCTGTTTGTGTCATCAGAACCTCCTTAGTTTTGATGATTTTATTATAAAAGCCCATTGCTGTTAGGACAATGGGCGATTGTTTTGATGTTGAGGCTTATGCCACACTTTTTGAAAATTAGTGGACTAATCTTGATGCAAGAGAGCAGAAATTCCTGTTTCAGTCAGTAAAACAGACGTTTGGATAACCTCCTCTAAAGGCGTCACTTTGCCCTCTTCTACCCATTGGCGGTAGATGGACAGGGTGGTTTGCTGGATAAAGTTGAGTAGGCTGATTTTTTGAAAAGGAGATAAGGCTTGAACTTGGGGGGACTGCGACCAAGTCTTTGCCATCACCATATCAATCATGTCCTGCCGAATGTCTGAATAGGTGGAGTGACTGATGGTAATCTTGTCGTAGGCCGGACCTTGTTGGGCTGAGAATTCAAAGAATGCTCGCTGGATGTTCTCTAAATCATCTGGGAGCTTGAAATCTCGAATGAGCTGGATATAGGACTGGGCATAGGTTTCCTGCATTTCCGCTAATAAATCATCTAGGGTTGGATAATAGCGGTAAAAGGTTTTCTTGTTGATTAGGGCTAATTTAGCTAGTTCAGTTACCGTGATTTTGTCATAGTCCTTTTGACAAATCAGTTCTTCAAAGGCTTGATAAATAGCTGAAATGGTTCGTTTCACCCGTAAATCTTCGTTTCCTGTTAGTTGCATAAGACTCCTTTCCAATAGTTTCGCAGATGCTTTTGATTAGGCAGAAGGAACGTCCCTACTGGACAAACATGGCATCACCGAAGCTAAAGAAACGATAGCCTTCGTCGACCGCGTGCTTGTAGGCATCGAGGACAAATTCCCGTCCTGCAAAAGCAGACACCAGCATGACTAAGGTTGACATGGGCAGGTGAAAATTAGTCGAAAAAGAATCCACAACGGTAAATGTATAGCCTGGTTTGATAAAGATATTGGTCCAACCGCTGTCAGCTTGGAGCTTGCCACCATATTTTTGTCCGATGGTCTCTAGGGTACGAATGGAGGTTGTGCCGACGGCAACGATACGACCACCAGCAGCTTTGACCTGATTGAGGGTATTGGCTGCTTCTGCTGTCAGCTGGTAGAACTCCGAGTGCATATCATGGTCGTCCAGATTTTCCACAGAGACAGGGCGAAAGGTTCCCAGTCCGACGTGTAGGGTCAGCTCGACCAGATGAACCCCCTTGGCTTTAATGGCTGTCAGCAGCTCTGGTGTAAAGTGCAGTCCTGCAGTTGGGGCTGCCGCAGAGCCGTTTTCCTTGGCGTAAACGGTTTGGTAGCGATCTTTATCTGCTAGCTTTTCATGGATATAGGGAGGTAAAGGCATTTCACCGAGGCTTTCCAGCACCTCAAGAAAAATCCCATCGTAGCTAAACTCGACAATCCGTCCACCGTGCTCCAGCTCTGCTATGATGGTCGCAACCAAGCGACCGTCCCCAAAGCTAACCCTTGCCCCAGTCTTGAGGCGTTTAGCTGGTTTGGCCAGCACCTCCCAGCAGTCCCCTTCCGTGTTTTTGAGGAGCAAAAGCTCGACATGGCCTCCTGTGTCAGGCTTTTGCCCGTAGAGGCGGGCAGGCAAAACGCGGGTGTTGTTCATGACCAGAGCGTCACCAGGGTTGAGTTGGTCGATGATGTGGTCAAAGCTGGTATCGGTCATCTCCTTGCTAGCACGGTTGATGACGAGGAGGCGTGAGGCATCACGTTGTTCCAGCGGTGTCTGAGCAATCAAGTGCTCGGGTAAGTAAAAATCAAAGTCTTTCGTATTCATGGTTTTCATTATAGCACATTTTAGCCTAAAAATAAGATGAAAGCCTTGACAAAAATTGGTCTATACCATATAATAGAGGTATCAATCGGTATAGACCAAAAGGAGACATCATGAAAATCATTCGTGTGAAGGATAGCGTTGAAGGCGGCAAGGTTGCTTTTGAACTGCTCAAGGAAAAATTAGCAGCTGGAGCTCAAACATTAGGACTTGCAACAGGCAGCACGCCAATCGAGTTTTACAAGCAAATCGTTGCCAGTGACCTTGATTTATCGGGGTTACGTAGCATTAACTTGGATGAGTATGTCGGACTGTCTGCTGACAACGACCAATCTTATCATCACTTTATGCACCAAAATCTCTTTCATGCTAAACCATTCAAGCAGAGCTTTTTGCCTAACGGCTTAGCGGAAGACTTGGACGCTGAAACCAAGCGCTACGATGCGCTTCTTGAGCAGTACCCTGTGGATTTGCAGATTTTAGGGATTGGCAACAACGGTCATATTGGCTTCAACGAACCAGGAACGCCTTTTGAAGCTAAAACACAGGTGGTTGACTTGGCTGAGGACACCATCAAGGCTAATGCTCGCTTCTTTGATGATGAAAGCGAGGTTCCACGCCAAGCCATTTCCATGGGCATCAGTAGCATTTTAGCAGCTAAGAGTATCATTTTGATGGCTTATGGGGCGGCAAAAGCTGACGCGATTGCTGGAATGGTCAATGGTCAGCCGACAACGGACCTGCCTGCCAGCAGCCTGCAAAACCATCCAGAAGTCTATGTCATTGTCGATGACGCAGCGGCTAGCAAGTTAGATTAAGAGTAGTAATGAGGCTGGGACGAAAGTCCTGGTCTTTTTAACAAGGCTTATGAGCTGTTCCAGATTGAACAAGAGAAATAACCAGTTAAAAGGTGGTCTGCTTATTTATAAGTGTTATGGCACTTCTTTTTCTTATTTTTTGACGAATAAGAAAATAGGAGGTGAAGAGGTGTTAGTCGCTATGCGTTCAGATGGTCGTCTGGTCAATGTTTTGGAGGAGGCTTGTTCCAAAAAAGAGACTTATCGGTGCCCTGCTTGTCAGGCACCTGTCTGTTTCAAGCAGGGGAAGGTCATGCGACCACATTTTGCCCACATTCGCTTGGCAGATTGTCAATTTTTCCATGAAAATGAATCCGCAGAGCACTTGGAATTAAAAGCCGCTCTCTATCGCAGTTTATCGGCCCACGGGATTTCAGTGGAGATTGAGGCAGTTTTGCCTGAGTTGGGACAGGTGGCAGATTTATTGGTTAATGGCAGCTTGGTTTTGGAAGTTCAGTGCAGTCGATTGAGCCTTGTGCGTTTAAGAGAGCGAACAGTAGCCTATCAGCAGGCAGGCTACCAAGTTATCTGGCTATTGGGAAAAAAGCTCTGGCTAGGGCAAACAGCCAGCCAACTTCATCGTCAGATGGCTAATTTTTCACAAAATATGGGAATTTATCTCTGGGAGTTGGATGCCGTTAAGCAGGAATTACGGTTGCGGTATTTGTTGCACGAAGACTTAACTGGTCGCCTGCAAGGGCTGGTGATGAGCCGCCCCTTAAGCGGTGATGTGATGGATTTTCTGCGGCAGCCTTTTGCCAGTCAGCGGTCTGCTCAGCTGACGGTAGATGTGTTAGCGGACCCCGCCACCTATGTTCAGCGGCAGCTTGTTCAGAAAAATACCAGATGGCTGGAGCGTCAGGCGCAAGCTTACACGCGAGGGGATAATCTTTTAACCTGGTCAGCGGCAGCTTTTTACCCTCAGGTGCAGCCTATGGCTGTGGAGGGGCTTGATTTGGGGCGATATTTGGCGCAATTTACAGCTTTTTATGAGAAAAATGGGGCAACGAGCAGACAAACCCTTTATCCTCCGCGATTTTATGCTATAATGGAGAACAGAACGATAGGAAAGGAACAATGATTTATGTCAGAAAATCGGACACATCTTGATGTCAAGCACACTTGGGACTTGACCACTATTTTCCCAACAGATGAGGCGTGGGAGGCAGAGTTTGAAGCTTTACAGACTGATGTTGAATCAGCAGTAGCGTATCAAGGGCATTTGCTGGACTCGGCAGCCAGTCTTTTGGCCATTACGGAGGCTCAGTTAGGCTTAGCGCGTCGCATCGAAAAACTCTATGTCTATGCTTCCATGAAAAATGACGAGGACACGACGGTTGCGAAGTATCAGGAGTTCCAAGCTAAAGCACTGTCAGTTTATGCGGCATTCAGTGGAACGTTTGCTTTCTATGAACCAGAGTTTATGACCATCACAGATGAGCAGTACCAGGAGTTTCTGTCAGAAGAAGCAGGACTTGCGCTTTATAAGCACTATTTTGAGCGCTTATTCCAACAAAAAGAGCATGTTCTATCACAGGCAGAAGAAGAGCTACTGGCTGGCGCTAGTGAGATTTTTAGTTCCGCATCCGAGACCTTCTCCATTTTAGATAATGCGGATATTCTTTTCCCAACAGTACCAGATGGTGAGGGTGGTGTAGTCGAGTTGACTCATGGGACTTACATCAAATTGTTGGAAAACAAGGATCGTGACGTTCGCCGTGAGGCCTATGAAGGCTTGTATAGTGTCTATGAGCAGTTCCAACACACCTATGCCAAGACGTTACAAACCAATGTCAAAGTCCACAATTATAAAGCTAAGGTTAGAAAATACGCTTCTGCCCGTCAAGCAGCTTTAGCAGCAAACTTTATCCCAGAGTCAGTTTATGAGACCTTGGTGGAAACAGTTAACAAACACCTGCCCTTGCTTCATCGCTACATCAAGCTCCGTCAGGATATCCTTGATTTGCCTGACCTCAAGATGTATGATCTTCTAACCCCGCTGTCAGAAACTGACCTCTCAATGACCTATGAGGAAGCGTTGACCAAGGGACAAGAAGTCTTGTCTATTTTTGGAGAGGATTATGCCCGTCGGGTTAAGGAGGCGTTTGAGAACCGTTGGATTGATGTTCACGAGAACAAGGGCAAGCGCTCTGGTGCCTATTCTGGTGGGTCTTACGACACCAACGCCTTTATGCTCCTCAACTGGCAGGACAACCTCAACAACTTCTACACCTTACTCCACGAGACGGGTCACAGCATGCACTCCATGTACACCCGTGAGAACCAGCCGTATGTGTACGGTGATTACTCTATTTTCTTAGCAGAGATTGCCTCAACGACTAATGAAAACATCCTGACGGAAGCCCTTCTGCAAGAAGTCACTGATGAGAAAGTTCGCTTTGCTATTCTCAACAACTACCTTGACGGCTTCCGTAGCACCATCTTCCGTCAAACTCAGTTTGCAGAGTTTGAAGATGCTATCCACAAGGCTGATCAGGCTGGTGAAGTGTTGACCAGTGACTACCTCAACAAGCTCTATGCGGATATCAATGAGAAGTACTACGGTCTCTCGGCTGAGGACAATCCGCAAATTCAGTATGAGTGGGCGCGTATTCCGCACTTCTACTATAACTACTATGTTTATCAGTATGCAACAGGCTTTGCGGCTGCTAACTTCTTGGCAGACAAGATTGTCTATGGCACACAAGAGGATAAGGATAAGTATCTGGACTACCTCAAGGCTGGTAACTCAGATTACCCACTCAACGTCATCAAAAAAGCTGGTGTTGATATGGAAGAAGTGGACTATCTTGAAGCAGCCTTCGCTGTTTTTGAGAAACGCTTGATCGAGTTGGAAGAGTTGGTTGCAAAAGGTGCACACAAATAGATGATAAAAGGGCGGCTGAATGCCCTTTTCGTTAAGGAGGGATAACCGATGGACATTAGACGATTAGCAATAACTGATGAGGTTGCTTTTCTCGATTTTAACCGCCTTTTGGTGGCGGAACGTGAGGCTGGAAATGTTTTTGTGGAAACTCAATTAGTCGAGGACTTCAAGACTTTCTACGAAAAGACCAGACGAGAGGAAACAACAACTGCCAACCCTGACTGGTCAACGTCAACTAATTACTACGCCTTTATCGATAATGAGATAGCTGGACGAATCGGTTGTCGTTGGGAGTTAGATAAGGGGGATTTAGCGACTGTGGGTGGGCATATCGGCTATGTTACCTCACCCAAGTTTCGTCAGCAGGGGGTTATGAGGACTCTGCTCCGCTATGCCCTTGACCGCTACGAGGAAAGAGGAATTAACCGTATCTTTATCACTGCTTTGGCGGACAATCTGCCCAGTTGCAAGACGATTGAGAGTGTCGGCGGTGTGTTGCAGGACATTATCACTCTTAAGGACGGAAAAACCTTAGCCCGCTATTGGGTGACGAGATAAGAAAACCCCACTCTCAACTATCTATCGAGAGTGGGGTTGATTTTAGCGCTCAGATACAGCTGTAAACCGTTGGCGGATGAAACGGGCGTTTTCCAGCTCATCAACCATGGCCAAGGCGTAGTCGGCATAGCTGATGTAGCTCTCGCCAGCAGCGTTGAGAATGAGTTCTTCGCCACCTAGCTGATATTGACCAGTTGCTCTGCCATTGTCATCAAAATCTCCTGCTGGGCTAAAGAAGGTCCAAGCAAGGCCAGAGAATGTTCGTAAGATAGCGAGAGCGTCAGTCATAGCCTTAGCTAAGGGGTAGAATTCTGCTGGGAAATCGGGGGTGTCGAGCAGTTGAAGAGTGTGTTTATCATCTACATAGAGGCTACCTGCACCACCGACGATAATCAGGCGTGTAGTGCTAGTGGATAAGAGTTGTCCTAGATGACGAATATCTTCCGAAAAAAGTGGAAACGTTTCTGGGGTCCAATAACCAACGGCGGAAACGACAGCGTCAAATGGAGCTAAATCATCTATTGTCAACTGGTGAATAGATTTTTCAATCACAGAGAGGAGATCCGTTTTTTGAGCATCGCGGACGATGGCTGTGACCTCATGACCGCGCTTGAGGGCTTCTTGAGCAATGCGTTTGCCAGCTTTGCCGTTGGCACCGATAATGGCAATTTTCATAGAGTCTACCTACCTTTTTTGACAAAATTGTGTTATAATCGATTACACCACTATTTTAACAAGTTAGTAGAAAATAGCAAGTAGGTTTTTTATAGATAGTTAGTATCTTTTTGGGTAGAAATGGATGATATCAAGGAGAAAAAGATGGAATTATTTGGCAAGTGCCCCTTTGTAACCACGCAAAAACTCATTTCAGGGAAATGGGCGATTTTGATTTTGCATCATTTGGATGGACAGACCAAGCGATTTGGGGAACTCCAACGAGATCTGGGAGAAATTACCCAATCCACCCTGACCAAGCAATTACGCTATCTAGAAGACGAGGGCTTGATTACACGAACGGTTTACCCAGAAGTCCCGCCTCGGGTTGAGTACAGCTTAACAGCGATTGGGCAGGAATTTCACGCTGTCTTGGAGCAAATCGAGGTCTGGGGTGGGAAGTATATTAGAACACTCAAAGAGGGAAATTAGAATGACAAATACCGCGTTTATTTGGGATTTTGACGGCACTCTAGCAGATTCCTATCCAGCCATTATGACTGTGCTAAAACAACTCTACGCGCAGCATGGCTGGGCTTTTGATGAGACGGAGGTTGGGGAGTTTATCCTTCAGACTTCCGTTAAACACTTGTTGGAGACCCAAGCAAAGAAGGCTAATCTCGAAGGGGATGACCTCCAACTGATGGCTAGTTTTATGGCAGGGCAGGAGCAGTTAGATGACCAGATTATCCTGATGCCAGGTGCTCTAGACGTTCTGGCTCAGACAGCCTCGGCTGGCGTTCGTCACTTTATCTATACCCACAAGGGAGCGACAACTGACGTAGTCCTCAAACGCCTGGGCATTGCCGATTATTTCACTGAGGTGATTAACAGCACCCACGGTTTTGCCAGAAAACCAGAGCCGGATGCTCTTTTCTATCTTTTGGACAAGTATGGACTGGACAACACCAAGACCTACTATATCGGTGACCGTTCTCTGGATAGGGAAGCTGCCGAGCGAGCAGGGATTCACTCCATTAACCTGACCCAGCCAGACAGTCCAACCAATACCAACATTGAACATTTATTGGATATTTTAGCACTACCGATTTTCTAGCAAATATGGTACAATCGTCTTATGGTAAAAACATATAATGAACACTCCAATCACAACATGAGACGCCCCGTGGTCAAGCCTGAAATTGTTGATTTTATGCGAAACCAGCAGGCGCCGGTTACTGGTCATCTGGCGGAGCTTGAGGCTTTTGCCAAGGCACACAATGTCCCTGTGATTCCTCATGAGACGGTGGCTTATTTCCGCTTTCTCTTGCAGACCTTGCAACCCAAGCAGATTTTAGAAGTCGGAACGGCTATCGGTTTTTCAGCCCTGCTTATGGCTGACAATGCCCCGTCTGCTCAAATCACGACCATCGACCGCAATCCTGAGATGATTGAGCTGGCCAAGGCTAACTTTGCCCAGTATGATCATCGCCAGCAAATTACCCTCTTGGAGGGCGATGCGGTGGATCTTTTGGGTGGACTGACGGAAACTTATGACCTTGCTTTTATGGATTCTGCTAAATCCAAGTACATCGTCTTTCTCCCTGAAATCCTCAAGCGATTAAGGGTCGGCGGTGTCGTCGTCATTGACGACGTCTTCCAAGGCGGTGACGTTGCTCTGCCATTTGACCAAATCCACCGTGGACAACGGGCTATCTACAAGGGACTTCACAAGCTCTTTGAAGCGACCCTGAATCACCCTGATTTGACAGCAACTTTACTGCCACTAGGTGACGGGCTTTTGATGATTCGTAAAAACGCAGAAAATATTGTCCTTCCAGACTAAGTTATTTTTAAGAAAATGTGCTATAATGATAGGGTTAAGATTGAAAAGGAGTAACTAATCATGAAAAAACGCTTTGTGATGGGAGCTTTGACGCTTCTGTCGGTAACAACGCTGGCAGCTTGTGCCAAGGGGGCAACAGAAGAGACGAAATTGGTCACAATGAAAGGTGACACGATTACAGTTTCTGATTTCTATGCAGAGGTCAAGAAAACATCTGCTGCTCAACAAGCTATGCTGACCTTGATTTTATCACGAGTTTTTGAGGAACAATATGGTGATAAAGTGTCCGAGGAAAAAGTTACTGAAGCCTATAACAAGACAGCAGAGCAGTACGGCGACAACTTTGCTAATGCTCTGGCTCAAGTCGGCTTGACAACAGAGACTTATAAGCAAGAATTGCGCAAAAATTTACTGCTGGAATATGCGGTAGAAGAAGCTGCCAAAAAAGAAATCACTGACGAAACCTATGCCAAGGCCTTTGAAACTTATACCCCAGAAATTACAGCACAAGTTATTCTCCTCCAAACAGAGGATGAAGCAAAAGCTGTTTTAGAGCAAGTTAAGGCTCAAGGTGCTGACTTTGCAGCGATTGCTAAGGAAAAAACCAAGGCTTCTGAGACGGAGTATAAGTTTGATAGTGCAGAAAACAATCTTCCTGCAGAAGTGCGTGCAGCAGCTGCGAAGCTTGATGTTAACGGTATTTCAGAGATTGTCCCTGTCACTAACCAGCAGACCTTTACAACAGGCTACTACATTATCAAGACAACGGCTAAGACAGAGAAGGCTTCTGATTGGAAGACCTATAAAGATCGTTTGGAATTGATGCTTCTTGCTGAGAAAAAGGCTGACAGCAATTTCCAACGTCAAGTGGTTGCGGCAGCTTTGGAGAAGGCAAATGTTAAAATCAAAGATGATGCTTTCGCCAATATTTTATCAGCTTATGCGGCAACAGATGCTGTAGCGTCATCAAGCGCTGAAACCAGCAATAGTTCAGCAGAGACCTCTAGTTCAGAGGAAAAATCAGAATAAGGTAAGAATGAGTGTTAACCATCAATGTTCAGAAAGCTGGCGGCTGTTGTGAGCCAGTCATTGATTAACATGTCTGCTACTTACTAAGAAAATCAAATAAAGAAGAGGATGACAAGGTCATTGAATGAGGGTGGTACCGCGGTTTTTCGCCCCTCGTTTGGTGGTTTTGTCATTTTTCGAGGAATTGTGCAAGATGAAGAAGTTCTATATTAAGCAAAAATTTTGGTCCTTGGCAGGCAAGTTTCAGGTCAAAGACCAGCATAATCAGCCGCACTATGAGGTAGCCGGTTCCTTGCTCAAGTGGCTCAAAGAATTTACCATCACTGATATGGCTGGTCAGGAGGTCGCTCGGATTAAGCGGCAGTGGACATGGTTTTTGCCGCGGTTTACCATTACCTTAGCCAGTGGGGAGCAGTTTGCCCTGCAAAAGGAGTTTAGCTGGTTTCGTCCACGCTATCGGATTGAGGGATTAGATATGGTTGTTCAGGGTGATTTCTGGGACATGGACTTCACCCTGAAAAAGGACGGTCGCAAGGTTGCAGACATCAATCAAGAATGGTTTCGTCTCACCTCAACCTACCAAGTGACGGTTCATGAGGAAGCCTACAGCGATTTGGTAATTGCCCTTGTCATTGCGATTGACTACGTTAAAGAAACAGAAGCGGCAGCTAGCGCTAGCTCAACCGCCAATTAAAGGAGATATTGATAATGAGATACATGACATCAGCTGAAGTACGCCAAATGTGGCTGGACTTCTTTGCCTCAAAAGGCCACAGCGTTGAGCCATCAGCCAATTTGGTACCGGTCAACGACCCAACCCTGCTTTGGATCAATTCTGGGGTAGCGACCTTGAAAAAATATTTTGACGGGACAGTGATTCCTGAAAATCCACGGATTACCAATGCTCAAAAATCCATCCGTACCAATGACATTGAAAATGTCGGTAAGACCGCTCGTCACCACACCATGTTTGAAATGTTGGGCAACTTTTCTATCGGGGACTATTTCCGTGATGAAGCGATTGCTTTTGCCTTTGAGCTCTTGACCAGCCCAGACTGGTTTGCCATGCCTTTGGACAAGCTCTACATGACTTATTATCCTGCAGATACGGATTCTTACAATCGTTGGATTGAGCTGGGGGTTGACCCTAGCCATCTGATTCCGCTGGAGGATAATTTCTGGGAAATCGGTGCTGGACCATCAGGACCAGACACAGAGATTTTCTTTGACCGTGGCACAGACTTTGACCCAGAAAACATCGGGATTCGCCTGCTGGAAGAGGACATCGAAAACGACCGCTACATCGAGATTTGGAATGTGGTGCTGTCCCAGTTCAACGCTGATCCTGCGGTTCCACGCAGCGAGTACAAGGAACTGCCAAACAAAAACATCGATACGGGAGCTGGTCTGGAGCGTCTGGTCTCTATTTTCCAAGGGGCTAAGACCAACTTTGAGACCGATCTCTTCCTGCCGATTATCGAGCGAGTGGCCGCCATGTCTGGTAAGACCTATGACCCAGATGGCGACAACATGAGCTTCAAGGTTATCGCCGACCATATCCGTGCCCTCAGTTTTGCCATCGGTGATGGGGCTCTGCCTGGAAACGAAGGGCGTGGCTACGTTCTTCGTCGCCTCCTCCGTCGTGCGGTCATGCATGGTCGCCGTCTCGGCATTGACAAGCCCTTCCTTTACGAGCTGGTCGTGACAGTGGGCGAGATCATGAAGAGCTACTACCCAGAAATCCTTGAAAAACGTGACTTTATTGAGAAAATTGTCAAGCGAGAAGAAGAGACCTTTGCCCGCACCATAGATGCAGGGTCTGTCCACTTGGATGAGCTCTTGGCAGTCTTGAAAGAAGCTGGTGAGACTACCGTATCTGGTCAGGACATTTTCAAACTCTACGATACCTATGGTTTCCCTGTCGAGTTGACCGAAGAATTGGCAGAAGATGCTGGCTTTGCCATTGACCATGAAGGATTCAAGGCAGCCATGAAAGAGCAGCAAGAACGTGCTCGTGCTAGCGTGGTAAAAGGTGGCTCTATGGGCATGCAAAACGAGACGCTGGCTGCTCTGGTTGAGCCATCCACCTTTGTCTACGGAGAGACCAGTTTGACGAGCCCGCTCTCTGTCATCATCGCTGACAATGAGCGGACAGAAGCTATCTCTGAAGGACAAGCTCTGTTGCTCTTTGAGCAAACACCGTTTTATGCGGAGATGGGTGGTCAGGTGGCTGACCACGGTGTGATTAAAAATGACAAGGGCGACACGGTGGCGAAGGTCATTGATGTCCAAAAGGCACCGAATGGACAGCCGCTCCACACCGTAGAAGTCTTGGCTAGCCTGTCTGTTGGCACAAGCTATGTGCTGGAGATTGATAAGGCACGCCGTCAGGCGGTGGAGAAAAACCACACTGCGACGCACTTGCTTCATGCAGCTCTCCATGACATTATCGGTGAGCATGCGACCCAAGCAGGCTCCCTCAACGAAGCTGGTTTCCTTCGCTTTGACTTTACCCACTTTGAGGCGGTGACCGCAGAAGAGCTCCGCCGCATCGAGGAGCAGGTCAATGAGAAAATTTGGGAGGCCCTTCCTGTTGTGACTGTTGAAACGGATGTGGAGACGGCAAAAGGCATGGGAGCCATGGCTCTCTTTGGAGAAAAGTATGGCAAGGTTGTGCGTGTCGTGACCATTGGCGACTATTCCATCGAGCTTTGTGGGGGAACCCATGTCGGCAATACCGCTGAAATCGGCCTCTTCAAGATTGTCAAAGAAGAGGGAATCGGCTCTGGCACTCGTCGTCTCCTAGCGGTGACAGGTCGTGAAGCCTTCTTGGCTTACCGTGAGCAAGAGGATGCTCTCAAGCAGATTGCGGCGACTCTTAAGGCACCGCAACTCAAAGAAGTGCCAAACAAGGTGGCCAGCCTGCAGGCTGACTACCGTGACCTCCAAAAAGAAAATGCTAGTCTGAAAGAAAAAGCTGCAGCAGCAGCGGCTGGCGACCTCTTTAAGGAGGTCAAAGAGGCAAACGGTCTTCGCTATATTGCTAGTCAAGTTGATGTTGCTGATGCAGGGGCTCTTCGCACCTTTGCAGACAACTGGAAGCAGGCAGACTACTCAGATGTCTTGGTTCTGGTGGCGGCTATCGGTGACAAGGTCAACCTCCTTGTCGCTAGCAAGTCAGCAAACGCTCACGCTGGCAATCTGGTTAAAACTCTCGCTCCAATCATCAACGGTCGTGGTGGCGGCAAGCCAGACATGGCCATGGCAGGAGGAGCTGACGCTAGCAAGATAGCGGACTTACTGGCAGCTGTTGGTGAGAATTTATAGTAGTGCAGAGGCTGGGACAAATGTCCTAGTCTCTCCTTTTTGTTATTGCTAACGACGTTAGACGCAGCGGTTGAGTGCTTCAAGCTGCCTGTGCCTTGAAGGTGGCAACTCTACTCTCTAATGTTCTGGTGTCATCACCTGAGCAGCCCTAACGAATGAGGAAAGCAATATTTCCCAAATTTCAAACCTCAAATCGCCACTTCTTAACTGTTGAAGCCATGCGGAGGTGGGATAAAAAGGTCAGGATGCCTTTTTATCGGGAAATGACACTTGCTGAGCAAGTGTCAAAAACGGTCTGGGAGAGACCGTTTTAGCCCGAATCCTAGATATTTGACAGGTGGGGAGGCATCAACTACTAATCAATGAACGATTGAGTCCCGCTCTCAGACTTGAGAAAAAGTCGTTTAGACTGTTTTCTTCAGTCTTTTTTGCTGTTCAGTTGTGCAGGATAACTACTCGTGAGAAAGTGATAGTAGGCTTGCCTCATTGGTGAATAGCTATAAAAGTAGGAATCGTTTTTAGCAGGTAGCGATGTGATGTTTCTTTTGATTTCAGAAAAACGATACCCTAACTCATGATATGGCAAGCGATATTCCAGCAAGTCTTTGGAACTCAAACCTACGTCCGTATCTTTCTCATGCAAAGTATGGTATAATGAGAAGACAAAGAAACGAGGTTATCATGTCATTTAAGGATTTTAATTTTAAGCCCTTTATCCAAGTAGCGTTGGACGAGGTGAACTTTATTCAGCCGACAGAGGTGCAGCAAAAGCTGATTCCTGTGGTGCGTTCGGGTCGCGACTTGGTCGGCGAGTCAAAGACCGGTTCCGGTAAGACCCACACCTTCCTCTTGCCTATTTTTGAAAAGATTGATCCAGAGGCGGATCATGTGCAGGCGGTCATCACAGCCCCGTCTCGGGAGCTGGCGACTCAGATTTACCAAGCGACCCGCCAGATTGCCGCTCACTCAGCTAAGGAGATTCGGGTGGTCAACTATGTCGGTGGTACAGACAAGCTCCGCCAGATTGACAAGCTAAAAAGCAGTCAGCCCCATATCGTCATCGGGACACCTGGTCGGATTTATGACTTGGTCAAATCAGGTGATTTGGGTATCCATAAGGCACATACCTTTGTCGTTGACGAAGCCGATATGACATTAGACATGGGCTTTTTGGACACGGTGGATAAGATTGCGGCTAGCCTGCCTAAGCAGGTGCAAATCTTGGTCTTCTCAGCGACGATTCCGCAGAAGCTCCAGCCATTTCTCAAAAAATACCTGACTAACCCTGTCATGGAGCAAATCAAGACCAAAACAGTCATCGCAGACACCATTGACAACTGGCTGGTCTCCACCAAAGGACGAGATAAGAACGCTCAGATTTTGGCGATCGCTAAGACCCTACAGCCTTACTTGGCCATGATTTTCGTCAACACCAAGGAGCGAGCAGACGACCTCCACGGCTATCTGGTCGCCAATGGGCTCAAGGTAGCTAAAATCCACGGCGGCATCCAGCCCCGCGAGCGTAAGCGTATCATGGCGCAGGTCAAGCACCTAGACTACGAGTACATCGTAGCGACCGATTTGGCAGCGCGTGGTATCGACATTGAAGGGGTCAGTCACGTCATCAATGATGCTATTCCTCAAGATTTGTCCTTTTTTGTGCACCGAGTGGGGCGAACGGGTCGCAATGGCTTGCGCGGCACAGCTATCACCCTCTATCAACCGAGTGATGACAGCGATATTCGTGAGCTAGAGAAACTTGGCGTGACGTTTACACCAAAAACCATCAAAGATGGCGAAATCATTGATACCTACGACCGTGATCGTCGAGTCAATCGGGAAAAATCTCATGAGAAACTTGACATCGAGATGATTGGCTTGGTTAAAAAGAAAAAAAAGAAAATCAAACCAGGTTACAAGAAAAAAATTCAGTGGGCGGTCAAAGAAAAACGCCGTAAGGAAAAACGCATTGAAGCCCGTGCCAAAGGCAGAGCCGAGCGCAAAGCTAAAAAGCAAAGTTTTTAAGCTGTTTTCCTGAATGTGAAGAAAACAAATAAAGATTGAAGAGGTGGCGTTTGAGCCTATTCTTCAATCTTTTTGTTGTTGATGATGGAAAGTGGGAACACAATCATTGCAAACCAGTCTCTTTATGATATAACAAAATAAAAAAGCAAGCTATTGCAATAGAAAGGCAGGGATTTACTATGGAACGGTACTTGGTCTGGATGGGAATTGCAATTATTCAACTTATGATGATCATATTGTTGAATAAGCAAAAAAGTCATTCGGCAAATCAGTTGACCCATTTACTCTTAGAACCTGGGGCGGAGGAGAGGTTTTTACGCCAATTAAAAACTGATTCAGAGGCTGATCGTATCAAAAAAATCAATCAACAATATGCCGTTGGACTGGCCAATTCGGTAAAAATTGCTAAGGCAGTTGCTAAAGATGTGGAATAATGATAGCAGTTGCTTATGACAGAACAGACATTCCCTAGAAAAGGTGATAAAATGACCAAAGAATCGGTACGATTAAATTTGGAGCGATTGACAGCTATTGTCCTGTCAATGCGGACAGTCGACAATCAAGAGGTGGTTGATCAGGTTACTCAGTTCTTATAAGAGACCATTGCATCGTGAAACAAGAGAAGTATCACGGACTGGTCCTAGCAACAAGACTTGGAAAGGCTCGTCAGAGTTTTGCTGATTTGGTGATTAAAAAGGTCATTCGCTTGACCCCTGAGGAGCGACAAGTCTGGGAAAATGTCAAGGAAAGAGAGGGCAATCAGACTACTAAGAATGGCATGTTAGGCTATTTAGCCAGTGCTTTTCATGGATTTAGGTGATCACTTGTTTATCTTTACAAGCCAGATGCGGTGGCATCTGGTTTTTTCTTCATAAGATTTTCCTATCGTGTCTATTAGAACTAACTATTAGGAAATAGAGGAAGAATGTGATAGACTAGTATAATTAGTAGCAGTTCCACGTAAACTTTTGGAACGTTAGAAAGGGACCTATCCTATGTTTTTAGTAGCCGTACCAGCATGGTATCAGGAGTTTTTAGAATGGATTCCAGCTGGTAAATTATTTAGCTGGCGAGCGGTATTTGATGCCCTGCCAAAGATTTTAGAACGTCTCCCTGTGACCTTGGGGTTGACGCTTGCAGGAGCATGTTTTGGCTTGGTACTAGCTCTGCTATTTGCCATCGTCAAAATCAATCGGGTCAAAGTGCTTTACCCAATCCAAGCGGTTTTTGTGAGTTTTTTGCGGGGGACGCCCGTTCTGGTGCAACTTATGCTGACCTACTATGGGATTCCGCTGGTGCTCAAAGCCATCAATACAAAGTATGGGTTTAACTTTAATATTAACGATATTCCTGCACAGGTTTTTGCCATCACTGCCTTTGCTTTTAATGAAGCAGCTTATACTAGTGAGACGCTTCGGGCAGCAATTTTATCGGTCAATCCTGGTGAGATTGAGGCGGCAAGGAGCCTTGGGATGACCGAGGCTCAAGTCTATCGCCGGGTCATCATTCCCCATGCGGCGGTGGTCGCAACACCCACACTCATCAATACCTTGATTGGTTTGACCAAGGGCACATCGTTAGCTTTTAACGCTGGGATTGTCGAAATGTTTGCTCAAGCTCAGATTCTGGGTGGGAGTGACTACCGTTATTTCGAGCGCTTCATCTCTGTTGCTCTGATTTACTGGGGGATTAGCATTATTATCGAAAATATCGGTCGTTTGCTCGAGAAGAAGATGGAGATTCAGTCACCAGACCGTGTGGAAGGAGGACGAGCACATGATTAAAATCAGCAACCTCTCAAAGGAATTTTCTGGACAAACTGTCTTGGATAACCTCAATTTGACCATCGAGAAAGGGCAGGTTATCGCCCTGGTCGGTGCCTCAGGGGCGGGTAAGTCGACCTTTTTACGGTCGCTCAATTACTTGGAAAAGCCTGACTCAGGCAGCATTGACATTGACGGTTTTATCGTTGATTTCGACAAGATTAGTAAGGAACAGGTGTTGACCTTGCGTCGCAAATTGGCCATGGTGTTCCAGCAATTCAACCTCTTTGAACGTCGGACGGCCCTTGATAATGTCAAAGAAGGCCTTAAACTGGTCAAGAAACTCTCCGACGAAGAAGCGACAGCTATTGCCAAAGAAGAGTTGGCAAAAGTCGGACTAGCCGACCGTATGGGGCACTACCCCAAACATCTCTCTGGCGGTCAGAAACAGCGGGTTGCGATTGCTCGGGCACTGGCTATGAAACCTGATGTCTTGCTTCTGGACGAGCCCACATCAGCCCTTGACCCTGAGCTGGTCGGTGAGGTTGAAAAATCCATCGCAGCAGCAGCCAAGAACGGTCAAACCATGATTTTGGTCAGTCACGACATGGGCTTTGTCTACGAAGTGGCAGATAAGGTACTTTTCCTTGAAAAAGGGAAAATTTTGGAAGAAGGCACGCCAGATCAGATTTTTAACCAGCCGAAACATGAGCGAACAAGAGAGTTTTTCGCTAACTATAAGAAGAATTTTAATTAGTCGAAAAAAGCAAGAAGTTTTGATATAATGAGAATACTCCTTTTTAGTGAGTATTTTTATGATGTGGAGACAAGGACATGCTGGCAGAGATTTTTGGTTTTTATTTACAAGGGCTGGGGCTTTCGGCGGTAACAGCAGTTGTTCTGGGAGGGCTATGGTTACTCTACCGCGCGGCTAGGGGATTGGACGATAGTCAAAAACAACGCCGTCGAGTGCTTTATGAGCTGTCTCTTATGATGCTGATGACGATTCCGGTCATGGCCTTCGCCTTTATGGCTATTTTGTTAATGGTGAAATCTTAAAAATAAATAAGGAAGTAAACGATATGTACGATACGATTATTATTGGTAGTGGCCCTGCGGGGATGACTGCTGCCCTCTATGCGGCACGTAGTAACTTAAAAACGGCACTGATTGAGCAGGGGGCACCTGGTGGTCAGATGAACAACACCTTGGACATTGAAAACTACCCAGGTTTTGACCTGATTACAGGACCAGAGTTGTCCATGAAAATGCACGAACCCTTAGAAAAAATGGGAGTTGAAAACCTTTATGGCATTGTCACTGGTATTGAGGACAAGGGTGACCATAAATTGGTGAAAACAGCTGACACGACCTATGAGACGAAGACAGTCATTGTGGCGACAGGAGCCAAGCACCGTCTCTTGGGAGCACCTGGTGAGGCTACCTATACTAGCCGTGGGGTCTCCTACTGTGCGGTCTGCGATGGGGCATTCTTCCGAGGACAAGACCTCTTGGTTGTCGGTGGCGGAGACTCTGCTGTTGAAGAAGCCCTCTTTCTGACACGATTTGCTTCTAGTGTCACCATTATTCACCGACGTGATGAACTTCGTGCCCAAAAAGTTTTGCAAGACAGAGCCTTTGCTAACGATAAGATTAAGTTTATCTGGGACAGTGTCGTTAAGGAAATTAAGGGCAGTGACATCAAGGTTGATAGTGTTTTGGTGGAGAATGTCAAAACTGGTGAGCTGTCTGAACATGCCTTTGGCGGGGTCTTTATTTATGTTGGTCTAGACCCAGTTTCAGGTATGGTTGATGGTCTTGGCATTACAGATGAGCAAGGGTGGATTGTGACAGATGAGCTGATGCGTACAGTGGTACCTGGAATTTTTGCCATCGGTGATGTTCGTCAAAAACACCTGCGTCAGATTACAACTGCTGTGGGTGATGGCGCCATTGCTGGTCAGCAGGCTTATCAGTACATTGTGGAACACGGATAAAAGAGCCTGTTCTTGTTATTGAGTAAAAGTTCACAAAAATAGCCCTCTTGGGCTATTTTTGGTATAATGGTGAGGTGAAAACTAGCTCTGCTATGTCCAGAAAAGGAGAAAATATGCTATACCCAGATGACAGTTTAACCCTGCATACGGATCTGTACCAGATTAACATGATGCAAGTCTATTTTAAGCAAGGTATTCACAACAAGCATGCGGTCTTTGAGGCTTACTTCCGAAAGCTCCCCTTTAACAATGGTTATGCCGTGTTTGCGGGCTTGGAGCGCTTGGTCAAGTATCTGCAGAATTTGCGTTTTACGGAGACAGACATCGCTTACCTGCGGGAGATGGGCTATGATGAGGACTATCTAGCTTATCTAGCGGACTTCAAGCTCCAGCTAACGGTTCGGTCGGCGCGTGAGGGGGACTTGGTCTTTGCCAATGAGCCCTTGGTGCAGATTGAAGGACCGCTAGCCCATTGCCAGTTGATTGAAACCGCCCTGCTCAACATCGTAAACTTCCAGACCTTGATTGCGACCAAGGCAGCTCGGATTAAGGCTGTTATCGAGGACGAGCCTTTATTGGAATTTGGAACACGTCGGGCTCAGGAGATGGACGCTGCCATCTGGGGAACACGAGCAGCTGTTATCGGTGGGGCTGACGGCACCAGCAATGTGCGGGCAGGCAAGATTTTTGGCATTCCTGTCCTTGGAACCCATGCTCACGCTTTGGTTCAGACCTATGGTGATGATTACAAGGCCTTTAAGGCCTATGCCGAGACCCACTACGACTGTGTTTTCCTCGTTGACACCTATGATACCCTTCGAGTTGGGGTGCCTGCGGCCATCGCTGTCGCTAAAGAGTTCGGGGATAGGATTAACTTTAAAGGAGTGAGACTGGATTCGGGTGATATGGCCTACCTGTCTAAGAAAGTCCGTCAACAGCTAGACGATGCTGGCTTCCCAAATGCCAAAATCTACGCCTCAAACGACCTCGATGAGAATACCATCCTCAACCTCAAGATGCAAAAGGCCAAAATTGATGTCTGGGGCGTCGGCACCAAACTGATTACTGCCTATGACCAGCCAGCTCTTGGTGCGGTTTATAAGATTGTCTCCATCGAAAACGACGAAGGGCGCATGGTTGATACCATCAAGCTCTCCAGCAACGCCGAAAAAGTCTCCACACCAGGTAAGAAACAAGTCTGGCGCATCACCAGCTGTGCCAAAGGCAAGTCAGAAGGGGATTACATCACCTATGCTGATGTTGATGTGACCAGTATGGATGAGATTTTTATGTTCCATCCCGTCTACACCTACATCAATAAGACGGTGCGTGAGTTCGAAGCCAGGCCGCTCTTGATTGACATTTTCAGAGACGGCGAGCTGGTCTATGACCTGCCGATCCTTGAGGAGATTAAAGAGTACAGCCGCCAGCAGTACGACCAACTCTGGGACGAGTACAAGCGGATTCTCAACCCGCAGCCTTATCCAGTTGACCTCGCTCAAGACGTCTGGGATAACAAGATGAAGATTATCGATGACCTCCGCAAGAAAGCACAAGAACAAGCAAAGGAGAACGGGCAATGAGTTTACAAGATGACATCATCAACCAACTGGGGGTCAAACCCATCATTGACCCAGCAACAGAAATTCGCCTCTCCATCGACTTTCTAAAGGCTTATCTGCGCAAACACCCCTTTCTTAAAAGTTTGGTATTGGGCATTTCAGGTGGGCAGGATTCGACCCTCGCTGGGCGCCTGGCCCAGCTCGCCATCGCAGAGCTCCGTCAGGAGACCGGTGATGACAGTTATCAGTTCATCGCTGTGCGCTTGCCTTATGGTGTCCAGGCAGATGAAGCCGATGCCCAAAAAGCCTTAGCCTTTATCCAACCGGACCAAACCCTGACGGTCAATATCAAAGAAGGTGTTGATGGCATGGTTGCTGGTTTAGCAGCAGCTGGACAGTCCATCTCTGACTTCAATAAGGGCAATATCAAGGCCAGAATGCGCATGATTGCCCAGTACGCTATTGCAGGGGATAACAAGGGTGCTGTCATCGGAACGGATCATGCTGCTGAGAATATCACAGGTTTCTTTACCAAGTTTGGTGATGGCGGCGCAGACATTCTGCCCCTGTTTCGTCTCAACAAACGCCAAGGGAAGCAACTCTTGCAGGAACTAGGAGCAGACCCTGCCCTTTACAACAAAGTCCCAATTGCAGATCTTGAGGAAAACAAACCTCAGCAGGCTGACGAAGTAGCGCTCGGTGTCACCTACACGGCTATTGACGACTATCTTGAAGGCAAGACCATCGCAGAGCAAGACCGCCAGATTATTGAAAGTTGGTGGCATAAGACCCAGCACAAACGCCATCTGCCGATTACAATTTTTGATGAGTTTTGGAAATAGCTGAGCGGCCTCTCGGTGTCTTAGTCTAATATGATGAAGTAACAAATATATAAAGAGATTTGGCTTTGATTGTCTAAAGCCAAATTTTTTAGTGTTGTGGTGAAAAGTTTGTCAGCAGATTCAGAGGCTTTCGTAGAGTCGCTGGTCAAAACTGACATTGGCTGTGATGACAATGCCTTATCGAAAACATAACAAATTCATTGCTACGTCAAAAACTCAGCCTTTCCTTTTATAAAAAATTGGAAATATGGTACAATAAAGGTTATGACAGTAGAATTTCATCATGTGACAGTACTTCTAAAAGAGACTGTGGATAGTCTTGCTATTAAGCCTGACGGTATCTATGTTGATGCGACCTTGGGTGGCGCTGGGCATTCCAGTTACCTCTTATCTCAACTGAGCGATAAGGGGCATTTGTATTGTTTCGATCAAGATCAGACAGCAATCGACCATGCAAAGATAAGGCTTAAGCCATACGTTGAAAAAGGGCAGGTGACCTTTATCCGAGCCAATTTTCGCCAGTTGAAGCAGGCTTTAGCAGCACATGGTGTGGCAGAAATTGATGGCATTATCTATGATTTAGGGGTATCTAGTCCGCAGTTGGATGAGCGGGAGCGAGGATTTTCCTATAAAAAAGATGCGCCGTTGGATATGCGGATGAACCGCGACCAAGCTTTTTCTGCCTATGATGTGGTTAATGGTTATGACTACCATGATTTAGTAAGGATTTTTTTCAAGTATGGTGAGGATAAATTTGCCAAACAGATTGCTAGAAAAATCGAGCAAATCAGGCAAGTCAAACCAATCGAGACCACAACAGAACTGGCGGATATCATCAAATCTGCCAAACCAGCCAAAGAACTCAAGAAAAAAGGGCATCCTGCCAAGCAAATTTTTCAGGCTATTCGAATCGAGGTCAATGATGAATTAGGTGCAGCGGACGCCTCTATTCAGCAGGCCTTGGAACTGCTAGCTGTTGGGGGAAGAATTTCCGTCATCACCTTCCACTCCTTAGAAGATCGACTGACCAAACAGTTGTTTAAGGAGGCTTCAACTGTTGAAGTACCAAAAGGCCTCCCCTTTATCCCAGAAGACCTCCAGCCCATGGTTCGTTTGGTCAATAGAAAACCGATATTACCATCTGAGGCTGAATTGATGACAAACAATCGAGCCCATTCCGCAAAATTACGGGTGGCTGAAAAAATAAGGAAGTAAAGCAAATGGCTAAGGAAAAGTATACTGAGGACCTCAGACGAGTGCTGGGGGATAAGATTAGAACCTTTTCAAGAATTGAGAAGACCTTTTACCTGTGTCTGGTGATCACTGGGATTATTATGGCAGTGAGTGTGGTCTACATGCAAATTCGACATCAGCAACTACAACAAGATATTACTGTCCTCAACAACAAGATCAATGACCAGCAGGATGAGTTGAACGATGCCAAGCAAGAGGTTAACGAATTAACACGGCTGGAACGCATTACCGACATTGTGACCAAATCAGATATAAAAACACAAAGTGGTAATTTACAGAAAGTGGATTAAGCATGAATAGATTTAAGAAATGGTTCTTGAGTTTTGTCTTGACGGATCGTCGCCAAACGCCAAAAGAAAACAGGCAACGTGTCGCACAAAATCTGATGATGTTGACCATTGTGATTTTCTTTGTCTTCATTATCAATTTTGCAGTGATCATCGGAACAGACAGTAAGTTTGGGGTCAAGTTATCTGAACCTGCTAAACAGGTTCATCAAGTTGAGCAACTCATTCCTGCTAAGCGAGGAACAATTTATGACCGTAATGGAGTGCCGATTGCAGAAGCCTCAACGACCTATACTGTCCATGCCGTGATTGATAAAAAGCACATAGATATTGATGAAAAGCCTCTGTATGTTGAAGGTAAACATTTTCAGGCTGTTGCAGATGTTTTTCATGATGTTCTAGGCATCGAAAAAGACTACACCATCAGCCAGCTCAGTCAAGATGGGCTCGTTCAGGTTTCTTTTGGTGTCGGAGGGAGCAACATCTCCTACAGTAATATGAAAGCCATTACCGACGCTCTGAAAGAACGTGAGATTCAGGGAGTTCATTTTACAGGCAGTGCTAATCGAATGTACCCAAACGGTGCTTTTGCTTCGCAGTTTATCGGCTTGGCACAGCAACAAGAAAATAAAGACGGCAGTAAAAGCCTTATCGGTACAACAGGCATGGAGGCTTCGCTCAACAGTATTCTAGCGGGGCAAGACGGTATCGTTATTTATGAAAAGGACCGAGCTGGTTTACCTCAGTTGGGTTCAGGTCAGGTTAAACGGCAAGTCAAAGATGGGCAAGATGTTTATACAACCTTATCAGCACCTTTACAGATTAACCTTGAAACAGCTATGGATGAGTTTCAATCCAAAGCCAATGGTGTTTTTGCCAGTGCAACCTTAATCCATGCTAAAACAGGGCAAATTTTGGCAACAACTCAACGCCCTAGCTTTAATTCGGACACCAAGGAAGGTCTGGATGCAGAGGGCTTCTCGTGGAATAACGTCCTTTACCAGACCAATTACGAACCAGGTTCTACACTTAAGACCATAACGACAGCATCAGCCATTGACGCAGGAGTTTTTGACCCCAACCAAGCTTATTTTAACAATCAAATCCAGATTGCAGATGCCATCATTAAGGACTGGGATGTCAATTCGGGTATCAGTGAAGGGCGATACATGACGATGGCCAACGCTCTGCCATTTTCAAGTAATATCGGAATGACCCTGTTGCAACAAAAACTAGGAGATGCCCGCTGGTTGAATTACCTTGAGAAATTTCGCTTTGGCTTGCCAGCAAGAATCGGAATTGGAGGCGAAGCGACAGGCTTGCTTCCGGAAGATAACATTGTGACCTATGCCATGAGTTCGTTTGGTCATGGAATTTCGGTAACGCAGCTTCAGATGCTACGCGCATTTACAGCTATCTCAAACGATGGTGTGATGGTGCAACCACAGTTTATCAAACGTCTGTACGATCCTAATACCGACACCAACCGTGTTGCAACAACTGAAGTGATGGGGAATCCAGTATCCAAGGAATCAACAGATAAAACCCTCGAATACATGGTACAGGTCGGAACCGACCCTTACTTTGGTACCATGTTCTACCCGAGTGCAGGTGGACCTTTGATTCAGGTCAATGGTTATTCGATTGCGGTTAAGTCGGGGACAGCTGAGATAGCTAACCCAGATGGCGGTGGGTATTTGACCGGGGAAAACGACTATATCCATTCAGTGGTTGCCATGTTGCCTGCTGAAGACCCAGAGTTTATCATGTATACGACTGTTCAGCAGCCACGAGAAAAATGGTCAGGTATCTACTGGCAAAACCTGATAAATCCAATCTTGGAAGAAGCCATGTTTATTAAAGACAGTCTCGATACAACTGACCACTCGGACGAGACAGGCGTGACAGCCTACAAACTGCCCAAACTAAAAGGAGAAAACCCAGGGGATACAGAAGATGAATTGCGGCGTCACTTGCTACACCCGGTTATTTTAGGAAATGGTAATAAAATTAGTAAGGTGTCAGCTCAGGAAGGAACAGACTTGGCACCAGGTCATCAGATTTTGCTCTTGACCAACAAATTCGACACCATGCCAGATCTTTATGGCTGGACCGAAGAAAATGTCAAGCTGTTTGCAGAGTGGACAGGGATTGAACTAGAAATCAAGGGAACTGGTCGTGTGGTTAAACAAAATCAGGCCTTAGGGACGACCTTGTCAACGGTGAAAAAATTAACCGTTACACTTGATGATGATTAGATGAAAGGAATAATGATGATTGCAGGTATTGTGGCAGGACTAGTAGCTTTTGGGCTAGTAGTTCTCCTTATGCCCTCGTTTATGAGGTTTTACAAGCTCAAAAAAATCGGTGGTCAGCAGATGCACGCCGATGTGAAACAGCATCTTGAAAAAGCTGGGACCCCTACTATGGGAGGCACTGTCTTTATCCTCGTTTCTCTCTTGGTGGCAGGTATTTTTGGTGTGCTTCTTTATAAGGGAACACCTCAGCTGGGGGCGATTTTTGGCAATCTGCTGGTGCTTTTCATTTACGGCACTATCGGGTTTTTGGACGATTTTCTGAAAATTTTCAAAAAAATCAACGAAGGCCTGACACCGAAGCAAAAGTTAGCCTTACAGATTTTTGGTGGTCTCGTGTTTTATCTGGTGCATGTGCTACCAAGCGGTACAGATAGTCTCAATATTTTGGGGATTGAGCTCCATCTTGGCATCTTTTATCTGGCATTTCTCTTGTTTTGGTTGGTCGGTTTTTCAAATGCGGTTAACCTGACAGATGGCATCGATGGTCTTTCGTCAATTTCGGTGGTGATTAGTCTTCTGGCTTATAGTGTTATCGCTGTGCAGCAAAAGCAGTTTGATATTCTTTTGCTCAATCTGACTGTGGTAGGTGGTCTTCTGGGCTTCTTTGTCTTTAATAAAAAGCCAGCCAAGGTTTTCATGGGAGATGTGGGGAGCCTTGCTCTGGGTGCCTTATTAGCGTCTATTTCCATTACCTTGCGCCAAGAGTGGACCTTGCTACTGATTGGTCTTGTCTATGTGATTGAAACTCTTTCGGTCATGTTACAGGTTACCTACTTCAAGTACACCAAGAAAAAATATGGTGAAGGGCGACGTATTTTCCGCATGACCCCCTTTCATCATCACCTAGAACTCGGTGGTTTGTCAGGCAAAGGGGATAAGTGGAGTGAATGGCAGGTTGATGCCTTCCTCTGGTCACTGGGGGCGCTGTCAAGTCTCCTTGTGCTAGCAGGTCTCTATCTCTTTTGAGTAAAAACAGATGACTGAGACAGACGATTATGGTTTCATAGCGAGGTGATTTCTCTAGATGCCTAGAGAGGTCGCTTCGTTTTTTGATTTTCGCCAGTGAGCATACGTTGTCGTTCTAAGTTGCTCTGTTAAAGTTGCCGATACAGAGTTGAATCATCTTAAGGAGAGTGGGTCTCAGTTGGCAATTTGTAGCATTCGATTTTCCCTCACCTGTCAACTTTCTAGGGCTCGGGCTAAAACCGTTTCTCAGACTGTTTCACTCCCACCCCTGAAAATTTGAGCAGGGCTTATACTCAGCTGACGCCATCATCCTATTGATGAAGAAACTAGAGCTATCCGCTACTATCCTCACAAAGCCCAGTAGAATCGTCTTGATTAAATATAGCATATTGTACAAGAGACTACCTCTGATTTCTATATAAAAACTCTCCCTACCGCCAGGTAGGAAGAGTTTTATAAGACCAACCACTGCTAAGAAGTCTGTGGTTAGTCATCTAGTCCTTAAATCACCATGAGTTACTCCATCAAATCAGCAAAATCAGCACCGACAAAACTAGCTAGTTGCTGGCTGTTGAGTCTGACAGAACGTCCAATCTCGCCTGCTGACACAATCATTTCCCCCATCTCGAGTGCTACTTGATCAATGTAGATAGGGTAACGGTGCTTTTGGCGGATGCCGACAGGATTGTTAGCGCCATGGACATAGCCTGTCGTTTGCTGAAGGTCTTTCTGGGGAATCATGGTCACTTTTTTATTGCCAGAGACCTGAGCCAGTTTTTTCTCAGACAGGTGGCTGGTGATAGGGACGATACCAATCAGTGGTCCAGTCTTATCACCGTTGAGGGCAAGAGTTTTAAAGATGTGCTCTCTAGGAAGGTCATCTAGCTTTCCTTCAAGAGCATTGAGCGCAAGTCCCTCGTGAGCAATACCAGCTTTATCTAATATCTGCTCTACTAGAGTCTTTTTCAACTTTTTAGCTCGGCTCATTTGTAGGTTTCCTCCAGCTTGGTCATCCATGCTCCTAGGGCGATACCTGCCAGAAATAGCAGAGCTGCGCTAGCTATTGTCCCAAAGCCTAAACCGGCATAGCTGATGGACTCAGCGCTGCGTGGGTTAGGTAGCACGATGAGGAGTGTGCTGGCTAAAACCAACCCCATGATAAAGTGGTAGACGCGAGAGTGATAGGTTTTGAGGGCGTAGTCCATGGCTTTTGAAAAGAGCACCATGGCAAGCGCACCGCCGATGGCGATAGGCAGGAAGACACCCAGTAAATCCAGTTTTTTGAAGCCTGTCAGCATAGGTGTGTAGAGCCCCATGATGAGCAGGAGGTTGGACGGACTGAGACCAGGGACGAGAATACCCAAGGCAATCAGGCTACCTGCCAGCACGAAGCCTAGGAAATTAGCAGGAATAGTACCGACCAAGTCGCTGAGGAAAAAGAGCAAGAGTCCTGAAACGACAAAAGTCACTACAAGCCAAAGCCAGTCGGCCAAATCACGTTGCCTGTTTTGTGTGCTTTCTGCCCAGAGAGTTGGAAATGTTCCGACGATGGTTCCTGTAAACGCCCAAAGAACGGGGACTTGGTAGTGTTCAAGCAAGTATTCTAAAGGGGCTGAAAAGAGGGCAATCCCCAAAATCCCACCGATACCAACAGGTAGGAAAAAGAGGACATTTTGAACAAAATCCTTTCGGATATTGGCCAAAAAGCCAATTAGACGCTCATAGAGCCCCAAGATGGAAGCCAAAACGCCACCAGAAACCCCTGGCAGAATAAAGCCTAGTGCGATGATGATGCCTTTAATCAGGCGACTAATCCAAGAAATCATAGATACTCCATTCTGTATTTTATAACTCTAATATTATAGCATAGTTTTATCAATTTCGGGCGAATGGTGTTGTTGCTAGATTTAAGACCGCTTTCAAATTTCTTGAAAATATGGTATACTGGAAATAACAAATGAGTGAATGGAGGCAAGTATGGAAGAACTGAAAAAACAGGCTGGCGTCAGGGCTGCCCAGTATGTCACAGATGGCATGACGGTAGGTCTCGGGACAGGCTCGACAGCTTATTATTTTGTCGAGGAGTTGGGGCGCAGGGTCAAGGAAGAGGGCTTGCAGATGGTGGGGGTGACGACCTCCAGTCGCACGACGGCTCAGGCAGAAAGCCTTGGGATTCCGCTGGCCTCGATAGATAAGATTGACCGCATTGATGTGACGGTCGATGGGGCGGATGAGGTTGACCCAGCTTTTAATGGCATCAAGGGTGGGGGCGGTGCCCTCCTCATGGAAAAGGTCGTCGCCGTTCCGACCCAGCACTATATCTGGGTGGTCGATGAGACCAAGCTCGTCAGCCAACTAGGAGCGTTCAAGCTCCCTGTCGAGGTGGTTCCCTACGGCGCTGAGCGACTGCTGCGTCATTTTGCCCAAAAAGGCTACTCGCCAGCTTTTCGTGAGGCAGATGGTGAGCGCTATGTCACGGATATGGGGAACTTTATCATTGACCTCGACCTCAAAGTGATTGCTGATCCTGTGGCTTTGGCGCTGGAGCTGGATACAACGGTCGGTGTCGTGGAGCACGGGCTCTTTAATGGCATGGTCGATACCGTGATTGCAGCGGGCAAGGACGGTATTAGGATTTTAGAAAAATAAGGAGGGTGTTATGCCAACATTTGATCGAATTCATCTAGTGGTACTAGATTCAGTAGGGATTGGGGCGCAACCCGATGCTAATAACTTTGTCAATGCCGGTGTGCCAGATGGCGCGTCTGATACGCTGGGGCATATTTCCAAAACAGTGGGGCTAGATGTGCCTAACATGGCAAAAATTGGTCTGGGGAATATCCCCCGTCCACAAGCTCTGAAAACGGTCCCTGCTGAGGAACATCCAACTGGTTATGTGACTAAGTTGGAAGAAGTCTCACTCGGTAAAGATACCATGACAGGTCACTGGGAAATCATGGGGCTCAATATCACCGAGCCATTTGATACCTTCTGGGATGGCTTCCCTGAGGAAATTCTGACCAAGATTGAAGAATTTTCTGGTCGCAAGGTTATTCGTGAAGCCAACAAGCCATATTCTGGAACAGCTGTTATTGATGATTTTGGACCGCGTCAGATGGAAACAGGCGAGCTGATTATTTACACTTCGGCAGACCCAGTCCTTCAAATCGCTGCCCATGAAGACATCATTCCGCTGGAGGAGCTCTACCGCATTTGTGAGTATGCACGTTCCATTACGCTGGAGCGCCCTGCACTGCTTGGTCGGATTATCGCTCGTCCTTATGTGGGCACTCCTGGCAACTTTACCCGTACGGCTAACCGCCACGACTATGCAGTATCGCCATTTGAAGATACTGTCTTGAACAAGCTAGCAGTCGCAGGCGTGCCGACTTATTCCGTTGGGAAAATCAACGATATTTTCAATGGTTCAGGCATCACCAATGACATGGGACACAATAAGGACAACAACCACGGTGTGGATACCTTAATCAAGACCATGGGCTTGCCTGAGTTTGAGAAAGGCTTCTCCTTTACCAATTTGGTTGACTTTGATGCCCTTTATGGTCACCGTCGCAATGCCCACGGCTACCGTGATTGTTTGCATGAATTTGATGAACGTCTACCAGAAATCATCGCCGCCATGCGTGAGAATGATTTGCTGTTGATCACAGCTGACCATGGCAATGACCCGACCTACGCTGGGACAGACCATACCCGTGAGTATATCCCACTCTTGGCTTACAGTCCTGCTTTCAAGGGCAACGGTGTCATCCCACAAGGGCATTTTGCCGACATCTCAGCCACAGTTGCTGAAAACTTTGGTGTTGATACAGCCATGATTGGCGAAAGCTTCTTGGAGGCTTTGGTCTAATGGCAGAGCTAACCATCTACCACAACCAGACTTGCAGCAAGTCCTTAGCTGTCCTTGAGTTGCTGAGAGAGGCAGGCTACGAACCAAGGGTGATTAATTATTTAACCAAAACACCATCACAAGCAGAACTCGCTAGCCTAGGCTTGAATGCCAAAGACTTGCTGCGAAGCACAGATCAGCTCTACACAGACTTGGAGCTACCAGAAGATTTATCTGACCAAGAGATTTTTGCCCTCTTGGCAGAGCATCCGAGTCTCATTGAGCGTCCTATCGTAGTTTACAAAGGGCAAGCCCTCATCTGTCGCCCACCTGAAAGAGTTTGGGAGTTGGTTGAAAAGACATAGAGGAAGAAAACAATGTCGATTCAAGATAAAATAGATTTTTGCATTGCTGAAGGCGAGAAGCTAACAGGTGCTCGGGTTTATTATCGAGAGGATTGGGAATGTTACTATTTTGATGTTGCCGGAAAATTTTTTGGGCTCCTCTCAAACCATTCAGAAAAAGGGAGTTTTATCACCCTAAAAAATCTCCCTGGAAGGAATGAAGTACTACGATCAACCTATAAGTCCATTGTGCCAGGATATTATACAAACAAAGCCCATTGGAACTCTATTGATGTCACAACTGATGAGGTGAGTCAAGACATGTTGGCTGCTTTAATAGAGACCTCTTATCAGTTGGTTGTTGCTAAGCTTCCTAAGAAAATTAGGGATACTATATAATAAATGTTGAAAGGAATAGGTATGTCATTACTAGAAAAAATTAGAGAAACGCAAGCTTTTTTAGAAGAAAAAGGCATGATTAAGCCAGAATTTGGTCTCATCTTGGGCTCTGGTCTGGGTGAGCTGGCAGACGAAATCGAAAACAGCATCATCCTTGACTATGCAGATATTCCCAACTGGGGGCAGTCGCATGTCGTTGGACACGCAGGCAAGCTGGTCTACGGAGATCTCGCAGGCCGCAAGGTCTTGGCTCTTCAAGGACGCTTTCATTTTTACGAGGGCAATAGCCTTGAGTTAGTAACTTTCCCTGTCCGTGTCATGAAGGCTCTGGGTTGTGAGGGAGTTCTCGTCACCAATGCCGCAGGTGGCATTAACTTTGGACCAGGAACCTTGATGGCTATTTCTGACCACATCAACATGACAGGGCACAACCCCCTATTTGGTCCAAACTTAGATGACTTTGGTCCGCGCTTCCCAGATATGTCAGATGCTTACACCAAAGCTTGGCGCGAGATTGCTCACCGAGTGGCAGAAGAGCAGGGCCTTAAACTGGATGAAGGTGTGTACTGTGGCTACGCTGGACCAAACTATGAGACCCCAGCTGAAATCCGCGCCTTTAAGGGCATGGGAGCAGATGCGGTCGGCATGTCAACTGTGCCAGAAGTCATCGTCGCTGTCCATTCAGGGCTAAAAGTCCTCGGTATCTCTGCCATCACCAATAAGGCGGCAGGTTTCCAAGCCGAACTCAACCACGAAGAAGTGGTCGAAGTCACCCAGCAAATCAAGGGTAATTTCAAAGGTTTGGTCAAGGCGATCTTGGCGGAGTTGTAGGATGGATAAAAAAAGATCTCCCTTTTTAGTGGTCTGATACAGATGCTAGTGGGTTTGTTTATATTTCTTACAAGTAATAATAAGACTTCTGGCCTCCTTTTTATGAGTTCAGGTATGATTTTTATCACTTTAGCTGCTCAAGACGGTAAGAAAAAATAAGAAAGAAAAAAGAGTATGAACCCGTTTTTGAAGTATCTTTTTGTAGGATTAGCTGGTGCGAGTTTTGTCCAAGTTCTCTTTGGGCTGTTTCAAGGGGACGTCCCTTGGCTTGCTATCTTCTTTACCTTCTTTTTTCCTCAATCTAGCTTTTGGAAAAAGAAAAAATTAGTCATTTGGTGACACAATATTATTAGTAGTATATTTTTTATATAAAGAAAGGAACATATTATTATGTCCATCCATATTTCAGCAAAACCAGGCGATATCGCCGATAAAATTTTACTTCCTGGAGACCCACTCCGCGCTAAATTTATTGCAGAAAACTTCCTTGAGGACGCCGTCTGCTTCAACGAAGTGCGCAACATGTTTGGCTACACAGGGACTTACAAGGGGCACCGTGTCTCTGTCATGGGGACAGGGATGGGCATGCCGTCCATCTCTATTTATGCGCGTGAGCTCATTGTCGACTACGGCGTGAAAAAACTGATTCGTGTGGGAACAGCAGGGTCGATCGACCCCAATGTTCATGTCCGCGAATTGGTCTTAGCTCAAGCTGCGGCAACAAACTCCAATATCATTCGCAACGATTTCCCAGAATTTGACTTCCCTCAAATCGCGGATTTTGGTCTTCTTGATAAGGCCTATCATATCGCCAAAAACATGGGGTTGATAACCCATGTGGGCTCTGTTTTGTCTTCTGATGTTTTCTACTCAAACATGCCCGAACGCAACATGAAATTGGGTGAGCTTGGTGTTAAAGCCATCGAGATGGAAGCGGCAGCTCTTTACTATTTGGCAGCGCAGCATGGGGTAAAAGCACTTGGTATCATGACGATTTCGGACAGTCTCGTCAACCCAGATGAGGACACGACCGCTGAAGAGCGTCAAAATACGTTCACCGATATGATGGCGGTAGGATTGGAGACCTTGATTGCCGATTAAGCCTGCGTATACAGCATTTGAAGGTCTGCTTGCAACCTATGCCTATCGTCAGGCTTTGCTACTTGCAACTGACCTACCGGCAGATGCTCACTTATTATTGACGACCTTAGTGGAGCGCAGGGAGTTGAACGTTGCCTATCTTTATAGGCATTCAGGGAAAATAGCAGAGCTGTCAGAGCGGTTTAGTCTCCCTCCGTTAGCCCCTACTCAAGAAGCTGAGCAACTCATCAATTACCTTTATGACCTCGAAGCCAAGGTTAAAACAGGTCAGTTGATTGACTTTGTTCGAGCCGTCAGCCCAATCATTTACAGGCTCTATCGTCGCTTGCTTTATCAGCTTATTCCAGACTTGGATGACTATATTCATAACTCAAAAAGTGACCAGTATGACAGATGGCGTTTTGATCAGATGAGTAACAGTCCTCATCCAGCCATTCAATCTTTTATCCAGCGTAGACGAGACAGTCGGGTCATGTCCAGTAGTTTAGTTGACTTAATTATGGAAACGAACTTGCCACAGGACACAAAACAAACGGTTCAACTCTTGCGACAATTTGAAAAAAATGTTCGAAACCCCTTGGCACATCTGATTAAACCATTTGACGAAGAAGAGTTACATCGGACAACAGGTTTTTCGTCACAAGTTTTTCTTGATCACATCATCGCTCTTGCAGAAGCTTGTGACCTAACCTATGACAGGGCAGTTTTTTACTTTGACCGAGCTAATTTAGCCATCTTAAAACTCATCCAGAATCAGGATTAGAATATGATAAAAGAGAATGAAAGGGAGCCAGACAAAAACTCGATAGATGGAAAGAGAGTTCTCCTCACCTACCCTACTTCTAGGGATTGGGCTGAAATCGTCTCCAAACCTGTTTCACTCCCATCCTCATAAGTCTTACTAAAAATGTAGTCCAAACGTTGAAAAAGTGAAGAAATAAAAACAAGATAGTTGCCTATCGGACAGATGATGAGCACTTGTTAAAAAGCTTAGACCTTTTGTTGCAGTTTTTTTCAGAGTACCTTCTTTCAAAGTGCTATTGAAACCACCTTGATTTGCAAGAGTATCCGTTTTTACAATACATCTGGCTGAAAAACAAATGGAGGAGAATGTTTGAAGTACAAAAAAACTTTCAAAGAGCTACTTGGTGCAATAGTGGGGAGCACTTTCTTAATTCTTGTTTCGATTATCGTTTTATTGATTGTTCCCTTTTTTGTCATCAAAGACACTATTGAAGCTAAAGGTGGACTTATCCATTATGACTTAAGTCATGGTGGGACTAATAACTATTTCCTGATTCTCTCCTCGATCGTTCTCTGGTGGGCTTTCTTTAAATTTATAGAAGACAGCCGCCAAGCTCGTCAAAAATACAAAATATTACAACAGAAGATTGAACAGGCAAAAGCGACTGGGGCTTCCCTTTCAGAGGAAGAAAAAGCTATCCAAGCTAAAATGGATGAAATCTTGCAGAATATTATCTTTCTTGGGCGTGTTCCAAATAATAAGTCTAAGGGGTATTTTTGTTGCCAAAGTTGTGGCTATCATTGGGAGGGAAAGATAAATAAAATTTACAATCGTAAAATGTGCGGACAGGATGATTGTCATATTTCATATCAAAAAAATAGATAAAAGAAATCTGGCCTAAGAAAAATAGAGATTCACCTTTTGCGTGAGTCTCTATTTTTCTATGTCTAATTTGATGTGATTCTCTTCTTGATTATTCCTAAAAAAGTAGTCGGTATCAATAGTCATATTTGGGAGTAATCTTTTCGGGCTGCACCTCGTCTAGGAGATACTGGATAAATTGTTCGCCCATTTTTGATAAATTGGCCTGTTCGTGTTTGATGTAAACAAGGTCGATCTCGTCCGTGCTGTCAAGCGGAATTGAGACGATATTGTCGCCGTTAAGATTGCTATTCAAAATACCAGTGGCAATAGTGTAACCATCTAGACCAATCAGAAGATTGAATAAAGTAGCACGGTCGCTGACCACGATGGACTTTTTGTGCTCAAGCTGAGAGAGGATTTCTTCAGCAAAGTAAAAGGAGTTATGGATGCCTTGGTCATAACTGAGATAAGGGAAGTCTACAAGGTCTTCTAAGGTCACCTTTTTTCGACCAGCCAAAGGGTGATGACGACTGACAAAGATATGAGGATGTGCTTTAAACAAGGGGATAACGGAAAGTCGATTGTCTTCAAGCAATTTACTCAACACATCTCGGTTATAGGCGCTCAGAAACAGCACACCGATTTCACTGCGAAAATGTTTGACATCGTCGATAATATCCCAAGTCTTGGTCTCTCTCAGGAAAAGTTCGTACTGACTCATATCGGTCTGTTTGAGAAGAGAGACAAAGGCGTTGACTACAAAAGCATAGTGCTGGGCAGAGACACTAAAGAGCTTGCGGTGCTTATTTTTACCCTTGTAACGCTCTTCGAGCAAAACTGTTTGTTCGACGACTTGACGGGCATAGGACAGAAACTCGACGCCATCCTTGGTCAGTTTGATGCCTTTGGAATTTCTGATAAAAACAGTAATCCCCAATTCCTTCTCGAGCTCTCTGACGGCATTGGATAGACTCGGCTGAGTGATAAAGAGTTGCTTAGCCGCCTCGTTCATTGACCCAGTCTCAACGATTTTGATGATATAATGTAATTGTTGGATACGCATAAGACTATTTTAGCATAATTTTTTGACAGCAGTGGCGTATTGAAGCCTGAAAAAGAAATTTCAGCAGTTTTCACTCTGTACATCTAATTTTCTGAGAACTTATGACAAGCTTTCTTTTTTCGCTGTCTATCATGAAATGGAGAATAAAATACTTGCCAATTGTTGTGTTTTATGGTACAATAATCAAGTTGCTTGAGCAACAAATACTCATTTTGGATGAATCGTGGACTTGTTGCCCTTGTGGTGAGTCTGCGAGTTGAAATCTGAAAGAGGAAAAAACATCAAAAGGAGAAATACTCATGGCAGTTATTTCAATGAAACAATTACTTGAGGCTGGTGTTCACTTTGGTCACCAAACTCGTCGCTGGAACCCTAAGATGGCTAAGTACATCTTCACAGAACGCAACGGCATCCACGTGATTGACTTGCAACAAACTGTGAAATTAGCAGACCAAGCTTACGAATTTATTCGTGACGCTGCAGCTAACGATGCGGTTATCCTCTTCGTTGGGACTAAAAAGCAAGCATCAGAAGCTGTTAAAGAAGAAGCTACTCGTGCTGGTCAATACTACATCAACCACCGTTGGTTGGGTGGAACTCTTACTAACTGGGAAACAATCCAAAAGCGTATCGCTCGCTTGAAAGACATCAACCGTATGGAAGAAGACGGAACTTTCGATGTTCTTCCTAAGAAAGAAGTTGCTTTGCTTAACAAACAACGTGCTCGTCTTGAGAAATTCTTGGGTGGTATCGCTGATATGCCTCGTATTCCTGACGTGATTTATGTGGTTGACCCACACAAAGAGCAAATCGCTGTGAAAGAAGCTAAAAAACTTGGTATCCCTGTTGTGGCTATGGTTGACACCAATGCTGATCCAGATGATATCGATGTGATTATCCCAGCTAACGATGACGCTATTCGTGCGGTTAAATTGATCACCGCTAAATTGGCTGACGCTGTTATTGAAGGTCGTCAGGGTGAAGATTCAGTTGCTGCTGTTGAAGCAGAGTTGGCAGCTGAGCCTGCTTCAACTGAATCAATCGAAGAATTGGTTGAAGTTGTTGAAGGTAACAACGCTTAATATCGTGAAATAACTTAAGGGGCGGGCCCAGCCCTCCCCTTTTCTTAAAAAATTGGAGGAAAAAATAATGGCAGAAATTACTGCAGCTTTGGTTAAAGAATTGCGTGAAAAATCAGGTGCTGGTGTTATGGACGCAAAAAAAGCACTTGTTGAAACTGATGGTGACATCGACAAAGCGATTGAATTGCTTCGTGAAAAAGGTATGGCAAAAGCGGCTAAAAAAGCTGACCGTGTTGCCGCTGAAGGGTTGACTGGAGTCTACGTTAACGGCAACGTTGCAGCTGTTGTTGAGGTTAACGCAGAAACTGACTTCGTTGCGAAAAATGCGCAATTTGTTGAGTTGGTTAACGAGACTGCAAAAGCTATCGCTGAACAAAAACCTGCTAACAATGAAGAAGCAATGGCAATCACTCTTTCAAATGGTGAAACTTTGGAAGCGGCTTACATCAATGCAACAGCAACCATCGGTGAGAAAATTTCCTTCCGTCGTTTTGCTTTGATTGAGAAAACTGATGACCAAGCTTTCGGTGCTTACCAACATAACGGTGGTCGTATCGGTGTTATCTCTGTTATCGAGGGTGGGGATGAGGCACTTGCTAAACAAGTCTCTATGCACATCGCTGCGATGAAACCAACTGTTTTGTCTTACACTGAGTTGGATGAGCAGTTTATCAAAGATGAGTTGGCGCAACTTAACCACAAAATCGAACAAGATAATGAAAGCCGTGCAATGGTTGACAAGCCTGCCTTGCCACTCTTGAAATATGGCTCAAAAGCTCAGTTGACTGACGAGATTATCGCTCAAGCAGAAGCTGACATCAAAGCAGAATTGGCTGCTGAAGGCAAACCAGAAAAAATCTGGGATAAAATCATCCCAGGTAAGATGGATCGCTTCCTCTTGGACAACACACAAGTTGACCAAGCGTATACCCTTCTTGCACAAGTTTATATCATGGATGACAGCAAGACTGTTGAAGCTTACCTTGATAGCGTCAACGCTAAAGCCATTACCTTTGCTCGTTTTGAGGTAGGTGAAGGCATCGAGAAAGCATCAAACGACTTTGAAGCAGAAGTTGCAGCAACCATGGCAGCTGCTCTTAAAAACTAAGATAAACGACGAAAGGCTGCGTTTTGCAGTCTTTTTTCTTCTATTTTTGCGAAAAAATCAAGTTTTTGCTATAATTGAAGATGTTATTACCTAGACTCATTCGTCTAGTTTGGAAGGAATGATAATGATGACTAAGCAACCATTTTATATTACGACCCCGATTTACTACCCATCAGGTAAACTTCATATCGGTAATGCGACAACGACTATCGCCTGCGATGTTTTGGCCCGTTACCATCGCTTGATGAACAAGGAAGTCTACTCACTGACTGGTCTTGACGAGCATGGGCAAAAAATCCAAGCCAAGGCTGAGGAGTCGGGCATTTCACCCCAAGCCTACGTTGATGGCATGGCAGTCGGTGTCAAAAAACTCTGGGAGCTTTTGGATATCTCTTACGACGGCTTTATCCGTACGACTGATTCCTATCATGAAGAAGTGGTGGCTGCTGTTTTTGAGAAATTGCTAGCGCAGGACGATATTTATTTGGGAGAATACTCAGGCTGGTACTCTGTCTCTGATGAGGAATTTTTCACAGAGAGCCAATTGGCCGAAGTTTTCCGAGATGAGACAGGTAAGGTCACAGGAGGGATTGCCCCATCTGGTCACGAGGTGGCCTGGGTGTCTGAAGAGTCTTATTTTTTCCGTCTCAGTAAGTACCAAAAACATTTAGAAGCTTACTTCAAAGCCAATCCAGACTTTATCAGTCCAAATTCCCGCATGAATGAGATGCTGAAAAACTTTATCGAACCTGGACTAGAAGACTTGGCAGTGTCTCGGACGACGTTCAGCTGGGGGGTGCCAGTCAAGTCTAATCCCAAGCACGTCGTCTATGTCTGGATTGATGCCTTACTCAACTATATCACTGCCTTAGGCTATGGTCAGGCTGACACCAGCAAGTTTGAGACGTTTTGGTCTGGTCAAACGGTGTCCAAATCTTGGACGGATGAAACTGGTAAGACCTGGGACTTTACAGTTAGTCCAGAGGTCAACCACATGGTAGCTAAGGATATTCTCCGTTTTCATTCTATCTACTGGCCAATTATCCTGATGGCGCTTGATTTGCCATTACCAAACCGCTTGATTGCCCACGGCTGGTTTGTCATGAAAGATGGCAAAATGTCCAAGTCCAAGGGAAATGTGGTCTATCCAGAAATGCTGGTGGAGCGTTTTGGTCTTGACCCACTTCGTTATTACCTGATGAGGAGCCTTCCTGTTGGTTCTGACGGTACCTTTACCCCAGAGGACTACGTCGGTCGGATTAATTACGAGCTGGCCAATGACCTAGGAAACCTCCTCAACCGCACCGTTGCCATGGTCAACAAGTACTTTGGCGGCACCATTCCGACCTTTGTGGCAGGCGTGACGGCTTTTGATGCGGATTTGGAGGCAATGGCAGAGCAGTCTCTGACAGCCTACCATAAGTATATGGAAGCCGTTGACTATCCGCGTGCCTTAGAAGCTGTTTGGAACCTAATCGCTCGAACCAACAAGTACATCGACGAGACCGCACCGTGGGTGCTGGCAAAAGAAGAGGGTGATAAGGAGCAGTTGGCAGCAGTCATGAGCCACTTGGCAGCCAGCTTGCGTCTGGTGGCACACCTCATTCAGCCATTTATGATGGAGACATCTGCTGCCATCTTGGCACAGCTGGGGCTACCAGCAGCGTCTAGTTTGGAAGATTTGACTCTGTCTGGCCTACCAGCAGGCGTGACCGTTGTGGAGAAGGGGACACCAATCTTCCCACGCTTGGATATGGAGGAAGAAATCGCTTATATCCAGAACCAAATGGGTGGCAGCTCTGCCATTTCCCAAGAGGAAAAAGACTGGGATCCAGCAACTATCGAGCTAAAAAACAGCAAGAAAGCCATCAAGTTTGAGGACTTTGACGCCGTGGAAATCCGTGTTGCCGAGGTCAAGGCGGTTCAGAAAGTCGAGGGCTCGGACAAGCTCCTCCAATTCCGTCTGGATGCAGGCGATGGTGAGGACCGTCAGATTCTCTCTGGTATCGCCAAGTTTTACCCTAACGAGCAAGAGCTGGTCGGGAAAAAACTGCAAATCGTTGCCAACCTCAAACCACGCAAGATGATGGGACTTCTCAGTCAAGGCATGATTCTCTCGGCTGAGCATGATGGTCATCTGACCCTCTTGACCGTTGACCCAAGCGTGCCGAATGGCAGTTTGGTGGGCTAGGGCATGCACCTGCTCTTACTAGGGGATAGCCTCTTTGCTCGCCATGAGGGGAAGCAGCTACCGCATATCGACTATTCGCTCAGCCAGCATCGTCCTGACGTGGTTATTGATAACTGGGCGGTGTCTGGGGATAATTCGGCAGACTTGCTCAGTTTGCTCAGGAGTAGGACCTTGCCAGCTGCTGATCAGGTCTTTGTCTTCATCGGTGCCAATGACCTGGCTCAGCACAAGCAAGTTTTTCTGGGGGAATATGCCCAGAACCTGACGGTCATTGTTGCGGAACTGAAGAAGCAATTTTTGGCGGATCAGATTTGCCTACTTTTGCCGGCGCCTGTTGATGAGACCAAGCAGCTTTATCGCACCAATCGTCTGGAGACCTACTATGGCGAGCAGGTGAGGCGAGTGGCAAGACAGGAAGGCACTGGCTTGCTGGATACGGTTGCCCTGTTTGAACAGAGTGATCTGCCTATGGCAGACCTGCTCAAGGGCAGTCTGGATGATGGTCTGCATTTCGGCAGTCAGGCTTATGACCTCCTGGCTAGAGCCATGTTAGGTTTGTGATTGAAAAGATCATCGCAAAGCGCATACTGTCTAAAAACACTTGCTTGAGCTAGCAGAGCGAGCTCAGGGCACTACTCTACTATATCCACAAAAATCCACAAAGGTTTGTGCCTTGGAATAGTCAATAATAGTTTGTTTGTGATAATAAAACAAAGAGGTGGTGACTTTTGTACTGATTTCTGACATTGCCTCTCATTTGCCCTGTTAAACGTTAGTAAAATAAATAAAAAAAGAACAAGCAGTCCGCTGTGGCTGCTTGTTTTGATAGATGGGAAAATCATGTACACCAAAACATTTTCAACCAACACTTGGCTAGCCATCAATCTGGATAGCTTATCCGATATCACTAGCCTCGAAGATCGACTGGCCATTGATGAGGAATTAGCAGCCTACATCACCGACGAGAACGAGATGGCTCGTCTGGAATATGATAAAGACCAAGGGCGTCTGGTCTTGATTTACAATGTCATTCACCAAGAAAAAGAGGATAATAGCTATGACAGCAGTCCCATAACCTTTATCCTCAAGCCAAACCGCGTGACCACTTTGGTAACGAATAAAACGGCTTATTTGCTTGAGAGACTCAATCAGATGATGACCAAGTACCGACCTGAAACAGTCTACGATTTTCTCTTTTGGAGTTTGGTCGTCATTTCTAAAGACTATGTCAAAATTCTCGATCGCCTTGACAAGGAATTGACCCAAACCAATCATCTTATCCGTCAAAAGACGACCAAAGACCTGCTTTTGGCACTCTCTGACATCGAAATGAGCATGATTTATATTCGCTCCGATAGCAAGCAAAATCTCTTGGTCTTAGAGCAACTAACTGCGCACGGTCTAATCCGTCAGCTCAGCGATGAGGAACGGGAAAAGCTGGACGATGCCTTGATTGAGGCGCGACAGATTTTGGAAATGGCAGAGCTCAATACCCAGACCATGGGGCAGCTCTCGTCTACCTATAACAATGTCCTCAACAACCAGCTAAACGATACCATGAAGATTTTGACGGTCTTGTCGATTCTATTAGCGACTCCAGACATTATCACGGGCTTTTTCGGCATCAACGTGCCACTGCCTGATTTCTTGGTCGACAGCAACCTGGGCTGGTTGATGGTTATCGGGATAATCGTTTTAGTCTTTCTAGTCGTCTATCGGATGGTGAGAAGCATCTTAAAAGAAAAAAATTAGTTTGTGTCCTGCAACAGTCAGCAAAAAAGCCTGCTATTAGCCCAATTTTGGCTAATAGTAGGCTTTTTATATATTATGGCTTAACATTGGCATCCTCAGTGAGATAAATCGGCTGCCTGAAGTCATCAGTTTGACGCAGGTAGGCATTATAGATGGCTGCTTTTAGCTGCTGCACATGGGATGCTTGCCATTTACGCCAATCGTCATCAGTTTGGAAACCAAAACTATACAGTTTCTGATTGGCATCGTAGGCGACCGCCTTTTCCATCAGTCCTTGAATGTCTGCAAATGAGGTAATCGTGTGCTTCTCGCCCAAGTACTGAATCGTAATTGGGGCTAAATGATCAGTCTTATCGATGCGTTTTTGGAACATGGCTTTTTTGAACGCTGCCCAATCTGGATACTCCTCTTTAAAGACGGCTTTGAGAACATGCTGGTCGGTAATTCGTGGGATGTGGCGACCATACCAGTCACTATAAACCGTTGAATGGTCAGCCAATGCCATATCACCTAGTGCCCATGACGTGTAAGGGATAAAGCCTTCTTCATAGCCTTTTTCAGCCAGAAGTTCAAAGGCAATCCGTCTGAGCATGATGTCACCAGGGGCACCCTTGTCGTTAGAGAGAGCGGCATAAACTGGAGAGAAGAGGTAGCTCTGATAGTAGCCGTTGCGGTCAAACTTGTCGTTTTCTGTATAGCGACGACGACTGATGATATTCTTATCGACCAAATCTTGCCAAGTCTTCAAAGCTTCAGTTTCGTCATCGGTTAGGCGACGGATAGCATTACCGGCATGAAAATCTTGACCGTACTCATCTTTTGGATAGTGGTTACTGATGACATTGAACCAGTCCTTGATTATATCGCGAGGTTGTTTGAGAACAGCCTCTGCCTCAGCATAGTCTAGGGTATAAAGCACATCAAAGACACCACTCATGTAGTCTTTCAAATCACTGGCCTGTTTGAAGCGGTCTGGTGAGACATTGACATAGCGTCTAGCGTGTTCATATTCCTTGAGTTTGCTAAAATCAAAGATGAGGTTATAGGTCAATGCATCCTCAGCATGGAGGAAGTAAGAGCCTGACTGTAAGAGCCCCAGCGCATAGTTTTCGGCTCCCATACCAGGTCGTCGGTCATAGCCACCTAGATAGGCTATACCGTCGTTATTATGGACAGCTTCGTGGGTAAAGACAGAAGCGCCATAATCATCCAGTAATTTATCATAAACAAAGGCAATCCGTGTGCCATCTGCAAAGGCGCCCTGACCAGCTCCATAAGGGAAGAACGCACGATTTCCGATAGGTCCAAAGAAATCCTTAATGGCTTGATTAGCTTCTGTACCGAACATCGGTAACCACTTCTGGTTATTGTTGACATAATAGCCATCCCATACAGGCATTGGCTTGATGATGCGGTCACGACTACGCGCTGGAGCCAAACGGTACCATGCATCAAAATGCCTTGCCTGACGTTCAGCTGTCAAGCGCACCCGTTCCTTGATGTGCTCAATTTGCTCGGCGCGTGACTGACTGCTGCTGGCGTCAATGTATCTGTCATACATGCCGTAGGAGATAGAGCCCATGGTGGTGATGATGTAGATTCCCTCCTTAGCGGTCAGCAGTGGCAGGATACCGTTTTGCTCACGGTCGCTAGATAGCAAATGGTAAACACGGACATCTTGGTCAGGTAGCTCTTTTGATTTTTCCTCAACGATATAGGCCTTGGTTGTTGCTTTGAACCAGCTGTTATCATCAGTAAAGTCGGTAAAGAGTTTTCGGTTCGTTGTTAAATAGCTAAGCAGGTCAGTTTTACCAGTATTTGGCGCGATTTTTTCAGCATAAGTTCGCACATGGTTAGCGGGATTGAGAAGCTCATATCCCTCTTTCCCTTCAGTCAAATTGACCAACCATTCCAAGGTGTGGACAGGTTTGCCAAAGAAATCCTGATGGAAGCTTATCAAGTCTTTCAAAGCTGTTGTTTGCTGGGTGCCAGCATTGGTTAGAGCAAGATCATACCAGCGGTTCAAATAAGCCAAACCTAACAAGATACGCTCCTTATTGCTCTGGATGTAGTCAATTAGATACTGGTCAAAGTTACCCCCTGTCGTGTTCATAACCCTGTCAGTTGCCAAAATCTGACGGATCTGGTTAGGGAGGTCAGATTTGATGGCGTTGAAACTATCCTCCAGATACAGCTTGTCCATGGCATCTGACAAACTACCGAATTTAGGGTCGATTGCCAGCGCACTAGACATGCTTGGTGATTTGTAATCTAAGTTCTCAAGACTTGGTAACACAGCTGCGATGATATTATCATAGTTGGATAGAAACTGATTAGGGGTATAAATTAAATTGGTTCCTGTGATTGTGTACTCGCTCACCACTGGATTGGCAAAATTTTCCTTGAAGGCTATTGGCAAATAGCTGATGCTATCATCTTCAAAGTGCAAGAGGAGACGGTTGAGCTCCGTGCGTACCCTGCTGACATCGGCAATGAGCTTGTCGCCGATCATTGGAGTGACAGACAAAAGCCTGTTGGTGTAGAGTTTATCTGTCTGGTCAATCTGATTGCCGACATCCACAATCGTTTCTTTATTGTAGAACGGTAGGAGTTTTTCCATATTAGCATAGGCAATCTCACGATTTTTGCTAGCACCAGGCAAAAGTGTGTAGTCTATTTGCCGTCTGTTAACATTAGTATCTAGCGGAGCATTTTTGCCGACATAGAAACTGAACTGTTCACGGTACTTGCCTGCCTCGATGGTTTCGACCAGTTGATCAAAAGTTGTTGTCACTTTGTAAACTGGTTGACCATTTAGCGTGGTCTCTTCGATATGTTGAATGGGTAGGAGGATATCTTTAAAACGCTTGGAACTCACACGAGCCATATATTCAGACGGGGCAAGCATCGGCTGCTCTTTAAAGCTATCGATGGTCAGTAGTTGCCCATTTTGATAGGTCTGTAAGGTGACGGTATCAACATCTTTAATCTCCAGCTTTTTGAGCGAGAAGGTGAGTTCACGCCGGTCAATCAATTCTGCCTGAGGTGTCTGGTCAGTGGTATAGACCATCACTGTGCGGAGTGAATAAGGGGTGTTGTAATTAGCTAATGAAATGACTTTTCCAGAGAGCTCCTCTTGTGAAACGAAGAACTCGCCGACCTGTTCGCTGTCATTATAAACGCGGATGACGGCCTTTTCAAAAGCCTTATCAGGGTCTGTTAGTTGATAGGCTATTGTAGCTGTCTTAGTCAAATTATCCTGAGAAAGACTCGCTACAGTGAGCGACGGTACTTGTTTTTTGGCTTGCAACAGACTGATGGCTTGAATAATGGTTTGAACAGAAACGTCAATTTGTTCTTGAGTTGATTGACTATCTTGAAGAATAGCTTGTGCTTGAATGAGTTTATCTTGAAGATTTTTCCAGCTTCTTGTGGTATAAGGTGATGATTCGAACTGCTGAGCTTCGGTCAGTGCGATGGCTAAGCGACTTTTATCAAGGGAACTTTCAGGGACACTAGGCTTGCTTTCTGAGTTTTCCTCAGTTTCTTCCTGCTTGTCACTAGGTTCAGTTGCTTCATCAGGTTTGTCCAGAGGTTTGTCTGTCTCTGGCTGATCTTGTTTGTCCTCGGAACTGTCAGAGCTGTCAGGTGTTTCGGAGTCTTGTTTGTTTTCCGTTGTCTCTTCGTTAGGCTTTTCAGAAGTGCTTGACTGTTTATCAGAATTGTCTTCAGTGTTTTCCTGCTTGTCACTAGATTCAGTTGCTTCATCAGGTTTGTCCAGAGGTTTGTCTGTCTCTGGCTGATCTTGTTTGTCCTCGGAACTGTCAGAGCTGTCAGGTGTTTCGGAGTCTTGTTTGTTTTCTGTTGTCTCTTCGTTAGGTTTTTCAGAAGTGCTTGACTGTTTATCAGAATTGTCTTCAGAGTTTTCCTGCTTGTCACTAGGCTCGGTTGCTTCATCAGTTTTGTACAGAGGTTTGTTTGTCTCTGGCTGATCTTGTTTGTCCTCGGAACTGTCAGAGTTGCCAGGTGTTTCGGAGTCTTGTTTATTTTCCGCTGTCTCTCTGTTAGGTTTTTCAGAAGTGTCCGTCTGTTTGTCTGTATTTTCTTCTGAGTTTTCCTGCTTATCATTATTAGGTTCAGTTGATTTATCAGGTTTGTCCAGAGGTTTGTTTGTCTCTGGCTGATCTTGTTCGTCCTCGGAACTGTCAGAGCTGTCAGGTGTTTCGGAGTCTTGTTTGTTTTCCGTTGTCTCTTCGTTAGGCTTTTCAGAAGTATTCGTTGGTTTGTCTGTATTTTCTTCTGAGTTTTCCTGCTTGTCACTAGATTCAGTTGCTTCATCAGGTTTGTCCAGAGGTTTGTTTGTCTCTGGCTGATCTTGTTTGTCCTCGGAACTGTCAGAGCTGTCAGGTGTTTCGGAGTCTTGTTTGTTTTCTGTTGTCTCTTCGTTAGGTTTTTCAGAAGTGCTTGACTGTTTATCAGAATTGTCTTCAGTGTTTTCCTGCTTGTTCCTAGGCTCGGTTGCTTCAACAGGTTTGTCCAGAGGTTTATTTGTCTCTGGCTGATCTTGTTTGTCCTCGGAACTGTCAGAGCTGTCAAGTGTTTCGGAATCTTGTTTGTTTTCCGTTGTCTCTTCGTTAGGCTTTTCAGAAGCGTCCCTCTGTTTGTTTGAATTGTCCTCAGTTTCTTCCTGCTTGTCACTAGATTCAGTTGCTTCATCAGGTTTGTCCAGAGGTTTATTTGTCTCTGGATTATCTTGCTTGTCCTCAGAAATGTTAGAGCTGTCAGGTGTTTCGGAGTCTTGTTTGTTTTCTGTTGTCTCTTCGTTAGGCTTTTCAGAAGTATTCATTGGTTTGTCTGTATTTTCTTCTGAGTTTTCCTGCTTGTTACTAGGCTCGGTTGCTTCATCAGGTTTGTCCAGAGGTTCGTTTGTCTCTGGTTTGTCATAATGATCAGCTGTTTCTTCACTTACTGGGTTGCTTGTATTTTGATTAGTTTCACCTGTATCTTTTTGAGGCTTTTCCGATGATGAGGGCGATTCAATCTCTAACGTTCTCTCATTTGTTATCTCAGCTTTATCCTCTGGCGAATAATCTTCGTGTTGGCTAGCTTGGTTGATTTTGCTAGCTGGGAAATAGTAGCTGAAGCCTTGACCATTGATAGTGCTCTCTGGCTGTGGTAGTTGCTCGCCTAAAGTAACGAGGTGTGTCTCCGTCAGAAATGCCTGTAGCCCAGCTTCGATGGCTTTGCTATTGGCAGTCGTGAGGACTGCCCCGCCCAAACCACTAATGATAATGAGTTTAGCCACCCGTTTTTTATCATGTTTGGTCAGTAGAAGCCCAACAGCAGTAACGCCTAACCCTGCCAATAGCCCGATGAGGTGACGTGCTTGCTCGCCAGTATTAGGGAGTCGAAGAAGTCCTTTATTTTCTTGATAAACGAGGATGTAGGTGGAGTCTGCTCGTGCGATTTCTTGGCTGAATTGCTTGCCGTCAATCAGTTGATCTTTTTCATGACTGCTGAGATCTGTGTAATTGACATAATGATAAGTGATGGTGACTTGTTCATCCAGAGTATCAGCCTGAGCCGTCACTGGTGAACAAGTTGGAGCGAATTTGGCTAAATGGTCAGGGAAACCCTGCCCAACGATAGCTGTAGTAGCAATACCGACAACGGTCGATGCAACAGCGATTTTTAATTTACGAATGGAAAACCTTAGTGTTTTGTTTGTCCAATTCATATTTACTTCCTTTCTTGATATAGATATTGTATGCGCTATCAGTATATCATAAAAAGGTTTATTTGTCTGCTAATAAACGGTAAAATAAACAAAAAAATTCAAAAACCCATGTTATCTAACAGACAACATGGGTGAGAGTTTCGGTTATCTTTGGGATAATAGGGTGACAGGTCGGAACTGAATACTATAGTTGAGCATCCTCGACCTTATTGAGGTAAGTTTCTACTGCTTTCAGGGTGTCTTCTAATGCCCCTTCTTCAAATGGTGAACGTAAATTGGCAGCGGCAACGATTTGCAGGAAGGTCTTGGTGCCACCCAGTTGACAGATGTGGAGGTAGTCTGCCCAGGCTGTTTCGTCCTTGTCCACTTGCGTGCGTTTCCAGAATTGTAGGGCGCAGACTTGAGCCAGTGTGTAGTCGATGTAGTAGAATGGACTAGAAAAGATATGTCCTTGGCGGAACCAGAAAATACCGCGGTCAAGCGCTTCTGATTCAGAGTAGTCCTTGCTTGGCAGGTATTCTTTTTCCAAACGTCGCCAAGTGGCTTTGCGCTCAGCAGGTGTCATGTGTGGTTTTTCATAGACGTCGTGCTGGAAGTGATCGACAAGAACCCCATACGGCAGGAAGAAGAGGGTACCAGACAGGTGGCTGAAGCGGTATTTATTGGCCTCTTCTTTGAAGAAATGTTCCATCCACGGCCAAGTGATAAATTCCATGGACATGGAGTGGATTTCAGCGGATTCATAGGTTGGCCAGAGGACTTCACCAGCAGAAATCCAACGAGAGTTATAGACTTGGAAAGCGTGTCCTGCTTCATGGGTCAAGACATCGATGTCACCGCTGGTGCCGTTGAAATTGGCAAAGATAAAGGGACTGCGGTAGTTTGGAATGTAGGTACAATATCCGCCAGTGTCCTTGCCGTCTTTTGCAACCAAGTCCAAGAGGTCGTTGTCCACCAAGTAGTCAAAGAACTCGCCTGTCTCTTTAGAGAGCTCACGGTACATGCTTTGTGCAGCGGCTACTAGTTCGTCAGGGGTGCCCTTTGGTGTAGCGTTGCCCGCTAAAAATTCTAGGCCGAGGTCGTAATGCTTGAGCTCGCTTAATCCAATCCGCTTGGCTTGGCGTTCACGGAGTTGGTTGACAATCGGAACAACCAGACGCTTGATTTCTTCACGGTAGGTCTTGACCATGTTTCGGTCGTAGTCAAAGCGGTTCATGAGCTTGTAGCCATATTCTACATAGTCCTTAAAGCCTAGAGTGGTCGCGATCTCATGGCGAACCTTGACCAACTTGTCATAGATGTCATCAAAGGCAGCCTCATGTTGCTCAAAGTAGGCAGTCACGGTGTCTACGGCTTCCTTACGAGTGGCACGATCTAGGTTTTCATAGAAAGGCACCATTTGAGAGATGTTGTAAGTACCGCCTTGGAAGTCCATCTGAGCGGTCGCCATCAGCTTGTTGTAGCGGTCAACCAGCTCATTTTCCTTTTGGAAAAGAGGGATAGCCGCTGAAGAAAAGGTAGCCAGCTTATTTTCTGCCATGAGGAAGAAGGTTTCAGGCAAGAGGTCGCTCAGCTCATCGCGGAAAGGGCTAGCTAGCGCAGCCTTGTAATAACCTGAAAAAATCTCGTCAAAGAGCGGTCCATGCTCGTTCCAGAAGTCGGTTTCTTGGTTGTAAAAGTCATCCTTGACATTGATGGAGTGGCGGATGGAGCAGAGGGTGCTCTGGGTGTCGATATTTGCTTGGATAGACTGGATAGCACGGATAGCAGCCTTGGTGTCCTCTAGGGTCTGAGCTGCACGAAGCTGGGCAGTTAGCTCTGCCATTTGCCCCTTAATTGCAGCGTAATCAGGACGCGTGTAAGTATAGTTGGTAAATGTCATAAAAAACTCCTTTTCTTTTATTGTACGGTATTTCAGAGCATTTGACAACTCTTAGCTAAAATGAGAACGAATGAAAAGACCTTATGTTAGGCTTGTTCCCTGTTTTATGCTATAATGTCGAAGCTTACCAATACTTAAGAGGAATGATACCATGATCTGGAATGATAAACAATTGCGTTTTTCGATTAGAAAGTTTAAGGTTGCAGTCGCGTCAACGGTTGTTGGCATCGCTATCTTTGGAGGATTAGCTGGTGTACAGACTGGTTATGTTGCTGCAAATGAGCAAACAACAGCACAAGTTCAGTCAGAGAAAACCGTAACCATTGATTATATTTATGTTAACTATGATGAGTTAACGCCTGAGCAACAAAACCTACTCAGACGTACAGATAAAGATTTTACAGAGGAAATCGCGACCAATGACCAGTCGTATGTCTTGGTTTATAAGAGGGATACTGGACTGCTGTCTCTGCCGAGCACTGGGGACACAGCGACGACCTTGCTGACACTTTTAGGCAGTTTAGGGATTGTTGGGGTGATTCTTGCCGTAAAACGCCAAAATAAGCACTTAGTCGCTCAGCTCATCGTTATTACTGGTTTAGCTGGGGCGGTGCTTTCTGTGACGGATACAGAGGCTTTACAAACTGCCTTGAAACACTTTCTGACAGAGCAATATGTGGTGACGTTTGGGGAGCATTTGCCTAGACCGAAACAGCTTTCCGAGCTTGTAGACCATCAGCGATTTGCTTATTACATTTTTCAAGAAGAATTAGAACCAGATAAAGCTCCAATTCAAAAAACTTCGCCGGTAGATAAAAAGGAAGAGGGCGAATCTTCTATTGAGCAAAGTCAAAAAGACGACCTGTCACAGGCTGAGGAGGCAACAGGTAAAGATTCTGAACAGTTAAGTCAGAATGAATCAACGACTTCTCCTGTAATTCCGACTCCAACGCCAATGCCACCAGCACCACCGACCAGTCCAGCCACTCCAGCTCCGCCAGTCGAGGGTGTCGAGGTGGTTGAGAGCCGTGTGGCAGTCGTGTCTACTGATGTTGATTATATCGACAGTGATGAACTGTATGTTGGCGAAACCCAGCTAATTAGTGAGGCGGTCTCAGGTGAGAAGCTTATTTCGACCAGCTACAAAACCCTAGATGGGCAGCGTACGGATGAAATTGTCGGCAGTCCAGTCGAGACCCTAGTCAGCGCACCTGTTAATGCCAAAGTCAAGCGAGGAACTAAACCTCGTGAGACAGTTCTTCCGACTCCAACGCCAATGTCACCAGCACCACCGACCAGTCCAGCCACTCCAGCTCCGCCAGTCGAGGGTGTCGAGGTTGTTGAGAGCTGTGTGGCAGTCGTGTCTACTGATGTTGACTATATCGACAGTGATGAACTGTATGTCGGCGAAACCCAGCTAATTAGCGAAGCGATTTCGGGCGAAAAGATTGTTTCGACCACCTATAAAACTCTAGATGGACAACGTACGGATGAGGTCGTCGGCACTCCAGTCGAGACCCTAGTCAGCGCACCTGTTAATGCCAAGGTTAAGCGAGGAACTAAACCTCGTGAGACAGTTCTTCCGACTCCAACGCCAATGCCACCAGCACCACCGACCAGTCCAGTCACTCCAGCTCTGCCAGTCGAGGGTGTCGAGGTTGTTGAGAGCCGTGTGGCAGTCGTGTCTACTGATGTTGACTACATCGACAGTGATGAACTGTATGTCGGCGAAACCCAGCTAATTAGCGAAGCGATTTCGGGCGAAAAGATTGTTTCGACCACCTATAAAACCCTAGATGGGCAGCGTACGGATGAGATTGTCGGCAGTCCGACTGAAGCAATCACGACTCAGCCGGTTAAGGCGGTTGTTAAACGAGGGACTAAGCCGATTACAGGTCAGGTGACCGAGGAGCGGACGGAGCCAATCGCTCACGGTGAGCGTACGGTTGAGGACCCTAATCGGTACACAGACTATCGTGCCGAGACAGATGGTGCTGACGGTATTCTGACCATTACCGAAACCTTTGCGACGGTGAGAGATAAAAAAGAGGGCTCGCCGCTCACTAGCAGCAGCCGTGTGACGACTGCGCCAGTTGACAAGGTCATCACCGTAGGGACTAAGCCAATCGAAGGTACGACAACAGTTGTGACAACAGCTCCAGTGACGACGACGGAGATTGACTATCAAGACAGCCCAGACCTCTACGAGGGCGAGACCCAAGATGTCAGCCCAGCTGTTGCAGGTGAGAAGACCATCACGACCGTTTACAAGACTGTTCGTGGAGTTCAGACATCGGAAGTCGTCGGTACCCCGACTGAGGTAATCACGACTCAGCCCGTTAGAGCAGTTGTCAAGCGAGGTATCAAGCCAATCGAAGGTACGACAACAGTTGTGACGACAGCTCCAGTGACGACGACGGAGATTGACTACCAAGACAGCCCAGACCTCTACGAGGGCGAGACCCAAGATGTCAGCCCAGCTGTTGCAGGTGAGAAGACCATCACGACCGTTTACAAAACTGTTCGTGGAGTTCAGACATCAGAAGTCGTCGGTACCCCGACTGAGGCAATCACAACTCAGCCGGTTAAAGCAGTTGTTAAACGTGGAACTAAGCCGATTGCAGGTCAGGTGACCGAGGAGCGTACGGAGCCAATCGCTCACGGTGAGCGCATGGTTGAGGACCCTGAACAGTATACAGACTATCGTGCCGAGGCAGACGGTGCTGATGGTGTTCTAACCATTACTGAAACCTTTGCGACGGTGAGAGGTCAAAAGGAGGGGGCACCGCTCACTAGCAGTAGCCGTGTGACCACTGTGCCAGTTGATAAGGTCATCACTGTAGGCACTAAACCAATCGAAGGTACGACAACAGTTGTGACGACAGCTCCAGTGACGACGATGGAGATTGACTATCAAGACAGCCCAGACCTCTATGAGGGCGAGACCCAAGATGTCAGCCCAGCTGTTGCAGGTGAGAAGACCATCACGACCGTTTACAAAACTGTTCGTGGGGTTCAGACATCGGAAGTCGTCGGTACCCCGACTGAGGCAATCACAACCCAACCCATTAGAGCAGTTGTCAAGCGAGGGACAAAAGTGAGAACAGAAGCTGAGCGTCAGAATCCGACGCCAGCAGCAGTAGTTCAAACAGTTTCTGTTGGTCAACGCCCGAATGCTGAGGCTAGTGTCGAGGCGACAGGTTTGACTAATGTGGCTAGCTATACTTGGCAGACAGAGCCGTCAACATCGACCGTTGGTCAGAATGTTCCAGGGATCGTTTTGGTGACTTATACTGATCAGTCGACAGACTTGGTTCCTGTCACCATCAATGTTATCCAAAACAAGACCAAGCCAAATCTAATTTTGGAAGAGTTGGTTGAGTTCGATGAGGACAAGAAAATAACCCTCAACTATGCGCTAGAAGACCCAACAAACAGTTATAAGGGAGCGACCATCTCGATTTATAATGGCGATACACTGGTCAGAGAATTTACCCTATCTACTATGGATGTGTTTGATGTGTCTGATTTGGATTGGAACATTACCTACACCCTCAAAGGCAAATTTAACTACGATTTGGAAGACGGTAACGGGGTTAAAACAGAGGACTTGAGTATTCGCCAGTTTGAGCTGGACTATAAGAAGGTTGAAATCAAACATGTTAATGAGGCGATTCTGTTTGAAAAACAGGCTGATAATAGTTACCGTCAGGTAAGAAAACTTAGCCAAATACCAGTTGAATTGACAAACTATTATGTCAAAGTGGTAGATAATCAGCAAAAGGATATTTACCTGTCCATTGCGGCAGTATCAGAGGGTACTGTTGGCAATAAGCCAGTCTTCATCTTTACTGCGACAGCGCCACAGTTGATTGAATATAGCGGTCGAGGAACTGACAATCAGCCACATTACCACTTTTATGTTGCCAAGCAAGAATCCTCAGCAGATGGCAAGTATACTAGCTTTAAGGAGTTAATTAGTGCTATGACCGCTAATCCAGCAGGCACCTTTGAGTTGGGAGATGACTTGTTGGTAGATGAGGTAACTTTGACGAGTGGTGCAACGAGCTATGTTCCTGGGGATTTCACTGGGAAATTATTCGGAGCCAATCATGCAATTACAGGTTTGAGAGCTCCACTCTTTAATAAACTGAAGGACGCCTTTGTGGTGCGTGACTTGGATTTGAAAGAGGTTGCTATCACAGGTAATCAGGTTAGAGTTGCAGCTTTGGCCAATACGACCGAAGGGAAAGTAGGTCAAAGTAGCATTATCAATGTTGCTGTTCAAGGTGAAATTACTGGTGATAGAAACGTTGGTGGTTTGGTCTATGAGGCACGTAATACCAACTTTGAGAACGTTTCCTTTGATGGCAGTGTCACAGCTAATCACGTGTTTCAAGGTAGCATCACAGGTGGAATCGTTGGTTATTTGAGGGAAGCTAGCAGCATCAATAAAGCTAAGGTAAAAGCGGTGATTACCGTCAATGCAGCTCAAAACCCAACATTTTACCATGTTGGAGCAATTGCGGGGGCGGCAGAATCAACAGCTAATATGCCGAATGGTCACATCAGATATGTAACGGCCAGTGGTTCCGTGGTAAACAAAGGTAACGCAACAGCTAATGTTGGTGGACTTATTGGTTCAACTAATGCTAATACGCGCTTACGTGATGCGGTCAGCCAAGTTCAAGTGATTAATGGTCGTGCAGTCATTTCTAAACCCGGAAATGCTACAACTGCAACAGATACCAGTGTAGTGGTAGTTGATGGAGCAACTGCAACGGTAGCTAGTCCAACTTCTACACCAACTATTTCAGTTGAGGAGGCGATGGCTAAGATTGAGGCCATGGGCATTACGGTGACTTTGGAAGATACAGTTAGACCGAGCCTCAATGCTTATGATGTTGACTACAGTCGTGTAGCAGGCTATCAGGAAGCTAATAGACTCAAGTACGAAAACACTGAAAAGCTCTTGCCATTTTATAACAAAGAATTTATCGTTAAACAGGGTAATAAACTGACTACTGGGAAGCTGGCGACCACTAAAATCATCGCTGTTGTACCAATGGTTGGAGAACAGGTTGTAGCTGATTATATCAGCAACAAAGCGGCAATCAATAAGCTCTTGGTGCACTATATCGATGGTAGTATCGAGTACTTAGATCTCAGCTACCAAGAAGATTTTCGAGATACAGCAATTGCTGAGTACAAACTTATGGGGAGTGACCTCCTTTATACACCGAATCAGATGTCTAGAGTTAATGATTCAGTCGCTCAACAGGTGCAATCAACGTTGGAAGAGTTGGACTACTACACCCCAAGTCTCCTAGCTAAACTCAATAAGGTTCCTGGATCTAGTACTGTGTATGGGGCCGACACCGTTGAAAATCTGATGGATAGGCTTTATCTGAAAGAATCCTTCAATGAAGTGAAGAGCCAACTGGGAACAATCTTACCAGCGATTTTGGCAACATCTAATATTGTCACAACTAACCAGCAGGAGTTAGCTAAATACCTCATCGATAATAAGGAAGAACTGATGATGGGCTTGGCTTATGTTAACCGATGGTATAACTTAGACTTTGGCGGCTTCAATGCTAAGAACTTAATTCTTTATCATCAAGACTTTTTTGGTCAGAAAGTGGATACCGCAGAATGGCTGATTGGCATTGCTAAGAAAGGTTATGAAAACCTGAGGCCGAACAATAACTTGATAACTTTTGCCAAAGATTTTGCGGGTCATACTGGTCAAGCTAGCCTGTTTGATTTTTTGACAACCATGCGTCAGAAGTTTACTACTTATAAAACGGATGATGAATGGTTTAAAGCGACGACGAAGGCCTATATTGTTGAAACCAAATCTAAGGAAAATCCCGACGCGGATGTATCGGTTTATAGTCGTATCACTAAGACCCCTGTGGAGCAAAACGGTCTTCTACCTCTCTTAACTGCTCAGGAAGGTATTTACCTCATGTCCAACATGACGACTCTAACTTATGGCATGTTTGATCGTTACTTCGATATGGGTCTAAAAGCCACAAATCCTCAAGTCTATGAGACTAAACTGGCTGAAACGAAGGCAAAAGTGGATAGAGCTTCAGAGCGTTTGGGAACTTATTTTGACACTTGGTATCGAATTAATCCGAATGGTAAAAGGGACGAATTGCTGCGTGTCTTGCCGATTTGGGATGCTTATAGCAACTCTAAGAAAGTTTATCTTAATCGCTGGGGCTCTGTTGATGTTAACCAAGCGGTTCAGGATTTCTTTGGTCCGATTTTACCAGACATACCAGTCAGGGTAGCACAGCGACGCGGCTGGCATGAATTTGATGATATCGGGTCAAGCGCGATTGCCTATGACGATTTTGCTAGCTATATGTTGGTAGCTAAGGCGTTGGAGGATTATGGTTTATCCATCACCACTCACGAAACCATTCACAATTTGGACGGTGCTTTCCATATGGGTGGCTATGGTACACGAACTGGTGCTCTGAAAGAGTTTTATCCTGAAGGGCTTCTGCAGGCGCCTGCGGAGCAGGGGGTAGGAACTAATTTCTTTACGTTTAACTCGATTTTTGACTACAGCGCGCAGGAGAACAGCATCTCTCGCTTCCAGAATAAGACTCCGGAACGTTTTGGATCGCAACAAGATCTTCAGGATTATTGGCACAACAGCTTTGACGTGCTTTACTTGATGGATTATGCAGAAGCGTCAGCTATTTTACCAAAATCAGTGGCCGATAAGAAGAAATTTTGGGCTAAAGTCGAGAACAACTATATTGCAGATGGGCCTGCTAGCCAAGCCTATGCGGTGAATAAATTCCGACCGTTGACAGACGCTGAAGCAGGCAGTCTTCAAACGTTGGAGGACTTGATTAAGCAAAATGTCATCACTCGCCGTGAGACCTATACGACTGAAACGGAGCTTGTGCTGGAGCGCAATGGTTACTACAAGGTTGGCATGTTCTCGCCAGTATTCTCCGCTCTGGCTAATGACAAGGGGCTATCTGGAGACTTTATGTTCCGCCGTTTGGCTTATGAACTTTTGGCAGCCAAGGGATACGATGGTGGTTTACTACCGTTTGCGAGTAATCAGTTGGCTGAACAAGCCAAGGCGACCGGTTCAGTGACTGCTAAAGGTGTCGGCTTACCGACAGATAAGATGGTTTTAGAAACGGTATTTGGGGGGCAATATGGAGATTGGAGTGCCTTCAAGTTGGCCATGTTCCAAGAGCGTATTGCCCAAAAAGAGCGTCTCAAACCAGTGACAATCACCTATTTGAGTAAACAAGAAAATATCACAACCTTTGATCGGTTGCAGACTCTAATGAATGAGGCTGTTGATTATGACTTGAGAAATAATTTTGCAGCCAATAATCGCAACTCGCGTGTTCGTCAGCTCAAAGGATTGATTTATAACGCCTACCTACGTCAGACGGATGACTTTAGAACATCAATCTACAACAACTAGGCGAATAGTTGAAAGGTTTGGAGAAGACATTCTTCAAATCTTTTATTTTTAGGCACTATTATGCTTTACAAACTAGATAAGACATGCTATACTAACAGTAGGCGCCTAATATGTAAAACATACTAGATGAGAAAGGAGTAAAGATGGCAGAAACACAGTTACTTAAGGGAGTGCTTGAAGGATGTGTGCTCGAGGTCATTGCTCAGGAGGAAATTTACGGCTATGAACTCATTCAACGCCTAAAACAGTACGGGTTTTCGACTATTATCGGCGGAACGATTTATCCATTGCTGCAAAAGCTAGAAAAAAGAGGCTTGATAGCAGGTGTGATGAGGGCTTCGCCAGATGGACCTGACCGTAAATATTTTCAGCTGACGGAGGACGGTCGGGTTTACCTGAGTGATTTTTGGCAGCAGTGGAAGGAATTAGTGGAAAAAGTTAGTCAAATTAACGGAGGAAAATATGATGAAAACACCTAATATCTATCACTATCAGCAATAGATCAATCAAATTCTCAAGGCATTGCGACCTGAAAACAGGGCTTATTTTGACCAGCTGGAACAGTACATGACTTCCACAGCTTTGACCCATGATGAGGAAAAGCTCTATGAACAGATTTATACCATGGCGAGGGATTTGCAGGAGGCGGAAAAAGATGGGCTTACTGCTGAGGCGTTCTTTGGCACTCATCCCAAAGACATGGCCGATGATTTGCTGGCTAATAGCCCTAAAAACTCTTTGAGACGTCTCTTGGAATTTACGGTTGTCTTTATGGCTGTCAATCTTTTCTTGACGTTTTTCAAAACAGGGCAACTGACAGTGGACATGGTAAAGGAACTCGTAACTGCTGGGCTTATGGTGGCAGGTCTAGCCTTTGTTTATCGCCAACTGAAGAAAAAGTTCTATAAAACTCCGTTCAATCCTCATAGGAAAACAGTTTGGTACGGTCTGGTGTTTGGGATGCTTCTCCCTCGTTTGACCGAGCATTTACCTGCTTCAGGTCTGCTCATAACCATTCCGAGTCCGCTGGACAGTGTTGTTTTACTGGGCATCATTGCTATCCTCGCCTACAAAGTCTGGCCGATGCCAAGGTATCGCATCCTTCTCTTGCCAGCCCTTGCGCTCTGGTTTAGCGGCCTCTTGGAACAATGGCAGAGCAGAGGAGTAGACGTCGGTATGTTGGGTAGCTATTGGTTCAAAAGTTTACTGGTTTTGGGTACGATTGCTTTGTCCTTATCTACAATGATAAGAAAACAACGACAAGAACGCGGACTCGATTAGACCGAGTTCCTATTTGAGAGATTAAGCCTTACCTTGCTAAGCAGGGTAAGGTTTGTGCTATAATGAAAAAGGAGGCTAAGCGCATGAAGATTAATGTGATACTTGGCTTGGTATTTTTGATGTTTGCCTTTATTCTAGGGATAGTCGTCAAACCATGGTATTTAGGCGTGCCTTTTTTACTAAGTGGTTTATATTATATGATAACATCTGTGACAACAGAAAAAGACAAGGAGGACAATCATGACATTTGAAGAGATTTTACCAGGACTGAAAAACAAGAAGAAATACGTTCGTACAGGCTGGGGTGGTGCTGAAAATTATGTCCAGCTCTTTGACACCATTGAGGTCAATGGGCAAAAGCTGGAAGCGACGCCTTATTTTCTGATTAATGTGACAGGTGAGGGTGAAGGGTTCTCCATGTGGAGCCCGACGCCCTGCGATGTCCTGGCGACAGATTGGGTAGAAGTTCATGACTAGAACAGTCCTCGTCACAGGCGTTTCCTCGGGCATCGGTCTGGCTCAAGCTCAGCTATTTTTAGAAAAGGGCTGGACAGTTTATGGGGTGGACTGTGCTCTTGCTCCTGATTTGCGGGGAGACTTTCATTTTTTGCGGCTGGATCTGGCAGGTGATGTGGCAGGAGTTGAGGATTTTTGTCCCCGTCCAGATGTGTTGTGCCTGACAGCGGGGGTCTTGGACGATTACAAGCCTCATCTGGAGACGACGGAGGCGGACATGGAGCGAATTTTTGCGACCAATGTTTTCAGCGTGACACGGCTGGTCAGTCTCTATCTGCCTCAGATGGTAGCGAGGCAGTCAGGGATCATCATCACCATGTGTTCCATCGCGAGCTTTCTAGCAGGGGGCGGTGGTTCTGCCTATACGGCTAGCAAGCACGCCCTTGCAGGCTTTACTAAACAGCTGGCTCTGGACTACGCTCGTGATGGGGTCCAGGTCTTTGGTATTGCCCCAGGAGCGGTACAGACAGCCATGACGCAAGCGGATTTTGAACCGGGAGGTCTGGCTAGCTGGGTCGCAGATCAGACCCCAATCGGTCGCTATACCCAACCTCTGGAAATCGCAGAGCTGACCCTCTTTCTAGCGTCAGGCAAGGCCGGCTCTTTGCAAGGGGAAATCATCAAGATAGATGGTGGATGGAGTTTGAAGTGATATGGTGGAAAGAATCCGATTATTTTTAGATAGACATCCCTGGATAAATTTTTTGTTGAATTTTGTGGTGACAATTGGTGTAGGGTCTCTATTCTATTTTCTAATTGCAACTGCAAATTCTTCGCTAAACCTTTTTCTATGGTTGGAAGCAGTGGTTGCGATTTTGTGGATTTGGTTCAATATGATTAGGCCTTCCAAAAAAGAACGAGAAAGAGAATGGGTAGTCTTATTTGACATTCTTCGTTGGCTTACTGGTCTAAACTTATTATTTTGGGCAGTGATTGGCATAAAAGTCAAAGGTAAGGTGCTTTCGCCTGCCTTATGGCAAATGCCCCGTGAGGAAGCTTTGCTAATTATCATTTTGGGTGTCGCTCTGTCTGTATGTTGGCAGCTACTTTATTATTTCGCCAAACGATACAGGTGGGAGGAGCCAACATCTCTTCAGTCGGATACGTCAGAGGCTTATCCGCAATCAGTTGCAGTGTCTGAATCATCCTCGAAGAAGAAAACGAAGAGAAAGAAAAAATGAAACTAGCCTTACTCGATACAGGCATGATTGTCTGAGATGCTTTACCTGTGTTACAAGTGATTGCTGAGATTGAGCTTGTAGCTATCCTGCCGATGGAAGGGAATGTGAAATGACCAAATATCTTGAAATTGGATTCGGCAACCGTTGGTTCATGAGGACAGAGTTTGAGGCAAGCGATGGTACAGAGTACGAGGTAAAAGGCTGGGTCAGACCCATAGCACCTCAGTCTACTTACCTTCGTTTTTGGATTGGCTCCCGTGTCTTTATTTGGGATAGTAAAGATGGGATAAAATGCGGTCTAAAGTCGCGTAACTCTCTAAAGTTCATCTTAGGTATTCGCTCCAAGGCCACTACCCAACCTTAAAGAAACCTTATCAGACTTTTTGATGGGTAGACTTTTTGTTTTGTTTTTGATAGATTAGTATTAGAAAAATGAAACAAAAAGGAGGCGCTGATGTCTGATAAAAAAAGTGTATATAGCTTAGCAACAGCTTATGTTGCTGTCATGTTATTGAGTTTTATCTACAATCTCCACATCAAAGGAATTTCCTATCAGGATAGTGGGTTTATTGTAGCTGAGATTCCGTTCTTGCTAGTATTGGTTGCTATGACGAGTTGGTATGTTTGGAAGCATCACGAAAGATTGACTTTGCCGAACGACATCTCTCCTCAGCGCCATTACTTTTTCATTGGTTTTTTACCGCTAGTGGTGACCTTGATTCTTGTGTGGCTGGGGCAATCTCAATTTAACGTCACTGTTTTATTGCCTCTTGTTGGAACGTTATTAGTTGGTTTCGGCGAGGAATTTCTCTTCAGAAGAGTGCTTTTGCCTTATTTTCTAAAACAGTTTCCAACTCGAAAAGCTATTATTTATTCGGCACTAGCATTTGGTGCCTTCCATGGCATCAACATTTTTGCCGGTAGCGATGTTAAGGCAGTCGTTGCCCAAGTCATCATGACGACTGTACTTGGATTTTACTATGCCCACCTCTACTTGTTTACGCAAAAAATTGCTTGGTGTGCAGTGGATCATGGGCTATGGGACTATATTGTTTTTAACAAAACAGCAGCTTCAACGCCCCTGTTCATGTGGCTGTTGATTGCACAATTGCTACTTCGCATCGTGCTGACCATCATCATGGCACGACGAGTGGCAAAAATCACTAAATGATAACAAATTAAAGAGGAGAAATGATGAAACTAGGATTACTCGGCACAGGCATGATTGTTAAGGAGGTCTTGCCTGTTTTAACGACGATTGAGGGCATTGAGCTTGGGGGGATTTTGTCCACGCCACGCAGTTTGGCGACTGCTCAGGAGCTGGCTGGCCAGTATGGAATACCGCTTGCGACCAGTGACTACGAAGACATTTTGACCAGCTCTGCCATTAACACCATCTACATCGGCACGCCCAATCACACCCACTACGACTATGCCCGTCAGGCGCTCCTAGCTGGGAAGCACGTCATCTGCGAGAAGCCTTTTACCCTGCGCGCGTATGAGTTGGAGGATTTGGTAGCCATAGCTGAGCAGCGCCAGCTCTTTCTGCTAGAAGCCATTACCAACCAGTATCTGGGGAATTTCCAGTACATGAAAGACCAGCTCGCCCAGCTGGGGGACATCAAAATCGTGACCTGCAACTACTCCCAGTATAGCTCTCGCTACGATGCCTTTAAGCGAGGGGAAATTGCCCCAGCTTTCAACCCAGAGATGGGTGGCGGGGCTCTTCGTGACCTCAATATCTACAACATTCATCTGGTCGTGGGGCTTTTTGGCAAGCCTCTGTCAGCCACCTATCTGCCAAATATGGAGTGGGGTGTGGACACGTCAGGTATTTTGACCATGGATTACGGGCAGTTCAAGGCAGTCTGTATCGGGTCAAAAGACAGCTCAGCGGTCATCAGCTCCACTATCCAAGGCGACAAGGGGTCGTTGACGGTTAATGGGGCAACCAACGCCATGCCATCAGTTACCCTAACCCTCAATGGGCAGGATAGCCAGACCAGTGACCAAAACAGCCCTCATCATCGCATGTATGCTGAGTTTGTCGCTTTTGAAAAGATGATGCGTACAGGCGATTATGCCACAGCTAAAAAGCAGTTGAACCACAGTCGAACAGTGATGGCAGTTTTGGAGATGGCGACGAGTACGAACGGTTAGTCATTCTTTACCTCTTTTTGCTTGACCTTTCAATCACAAAGGCGTAAGATAAAGCCATCAATTAATGAAAGAGGTGTTTATCATGGTAGATACACAAGTGATTCGAGACGCTTTGCGCCTCTTGGAAGACCTACAAAGTCAGTTTGAGACAACGGCACCAAACTCTTACGATGACCGCCGCATGCGCGAATTGCTGGATGAGGTGCTAGCTGCTGTCCGCAAAAGCAAAACAGCAGATAATAAGGTTCTGATTGCTCTTGAGTGTTTTCATAAGAGCTTTTCGGTTTCAGTTGGACTGGGGGCGGCAGAGCTGACTCAACCAGCTAAGAAAGCTTGGCGAGCCTACGATGCCTTTCACATGGATCAGGTACAAGGCAACCTCCATCTTTATAGTGTAGGAATTGGTATTTAGCTTAACAGTTTCACTATTTTATGGTATAATGCAAGAGGCTGGGGCAAAAGCTCTAGTTTCTGCATTTTTTTATTATAACGAACTAAACAAAACGCAGTGGTTGGGAGTAACTCTCACTGGCTTTGCCAGTTTTAGAGTTGCCCCTGCACAGTTCATTAGGCGCTTTAGCGCCAATGAACCACTGCTAGCGGGCTCTAATACGCTGATTTTATCAGTTTTTACAGCCCTAACGAATGAGGGAAATGTCTTTCCCAAATTTCCAACCTCAAACAGTCACTTTCCTGACCGTTTGAGCTATGCGGAGGTGGGACGACGAAATTGAATTCTTGCGAATGACCGATTTCTGTTTCACTCTCTAATTTTATACAGAATTGAGAAACATACATGTCAAATTACGCTATTATCCTCGCAGCGGGTAAAGGAACCCGCATGAAGTCTGATTTGCCCAAGGTCTTGCACAAGGTGGCAGGGATTTCCATGTTGGAGCATGTTTTTCGTGCGGTATCAGCCATCCAGCCTGCAAAGATTCAGACCATTGTTGGTCACAAGGCAGAGCTAGTCGAAGCAGTCTTGGCTGGGCAGTCTGACTTTGCCCTGCAAAGCGAGCAGTTAGGGACGGGGCATGCGGTCATGATGGCAGATCCTGCCTTGGCAGGACTGGAAGGGCATACCTTGGTCATTGCAGGAGATACCCCCTTGATTACAGGAGAGAGCCTACAAAACCTGATCAATTTCCACATCAGCCACAAAAACGTGGCAACGATTTTGACTGCTCAAGCGGACAATCCTTTTGGCTACGGACGGATTATCCGCAATACCGACGGCGAAGTCCTCAAGATTGTCGAGCAAAAAGACGCCAACGACTTTGAGAAACAAATCAAGGAAATCAACACAGGCACCTATCTCTTTGACAATAAGCGCCTCTTTGAAGCCCTGAAGGAGCTTACCACAGATAATGCTCAAGGCGAGTACTACCTGACCGATGTGATTTCTATCTTCCGTCAGGCAGGTGAGAAGGTCGGCGCTTACGTCTTGCGGGACTTTGATGAGAGCCTAGGGGTCAATGACCGTATTGCTCTGGCGACAGCGGAACAAGTCATGCGCAAACGCATCAACGCCTCCCACATGGTGAATGGCGTAACCTTCACCCACCCTGATGCGACCTATATTGATATTGATGTCACGATTGGAGCAGAAGCGGTCATCGAGGCCAATGTCGTCCTCAAGGGACAGACCACCATCGGTGAGCGGACAGTGTTGACCAATGGCACGCGGGTGGTGGACAGCCAGATTGGGTCTGATGTGGTGATTAGCAATTCTGACATCGAGCAGGCGGTCATCGCAGATCATGTCACCGTTGGACCTTATGCCCACATTCGCCCAGATTCTAGTCTTGCGACAGGCGTTCACATCGGCAACTTCGTCGAGGTCAAGGGGTCGTCTATCGGAGAAAATAGCAAAGCAGGCCACCTGACCTATATCGGCAATGCAGAGGTTGGGTCGGATGTCAATTTCGGTGCAGGCACCATCACGGTCAACTACGATGGCAAGCATAAATTTAAGACAGTAATTGGCAACAACGTCTTTATCGGCAGCAATTCGACCTTGATTGCTCCCTTGACGATTGCAGACAATGCCCTGACAGCGGCTGGATCCACCATTACCAAGGATGTGGGCACAGACACGGTTGCCATCGGACGAGCTCGTCAGGAAAATAAAGATGGCTACGCCAAACGCCTCCCGCATCACCCAACCAGCAAGTAAGCTCTGCCATTTCTCAACCAAAAGGAGACAGCATGGAATTTGAAGAAAAAACCCTCCATCGGGAGACCATTTTTGAAGGTCATATCTTTACCGTAGCGGTTGATGATGTCGAGCTGCCAAACGGGCTGGGTCAGGCCAAGCGGGAGCTGATTTTCCATAAGGGCGCAGTCTGTGTGCTTGCGGTGACGCCAGAGGAGAAAATCATCCTCGTCAAGCAGTACCGCAAGGCGATAGAGAGCATTAGCTACGAAATCCCAGCAGGCAAGCTGGAAGTCGGTGAGGCGGGTAGCGAAGCAGCGGCAGCCCTGCGTGAACTGGAAGAAGAGACAGGCTATATAGGTCAGCTGGACTATCTCTATGCCTTTTACTCAGCGATCGGCTTTTGCAATGAAAAGCTGACCCTGTATCTGGCGACGGATTTAGTCAAGGTAGACAATCCCCGTCCAAAAGATGCGGACGAGACCATTGAGCTCTTGGAGTTGACCTATGATGAGTGCATGGAGATGGTGCGCTCTGGTCAGATTGTCGATGCCAAGACCATCATTGCTCTTCAGCATTATGCCTTAACACGGGGAGGTCGTCATGGGTAAGCCACTGTTGACCGATGACATGATTGCAGAGGCGCAAAAAGAAGCGAACTGGGACAAGCACACAGAGGTATCAGCCGATCGGGCAACTGGTCAGATTTACAAAAGTCGGCGGATTGAAAACACCAAGCGAGGACTTGTTCGTGCCAAACTCAATCGCCTGCTTGTGGTTGTGATTTTGCTGATACTCGCACTAATTTACGCCATGTTCAAATTATAGGAGAAAATATGACCATTGGAATTATTGCAGCCATGCCACAAGAGCTGGCTGAGTTGTTGTTGCATCTGGATAATCGCTCAGACGAGACGGTTCTTGGACGCACCTACCACACAGGTCGCCTCTCTGGTCAATCTGTCGTTCTGGTGCAATCTGGCGTTGGCAAAGTCATGTCAGCCATGTCAGTCGCTGTTTTGGCGGATCATTTTGGGGTGACTGCCGTCATCAATACTGGCTCAGCCGGTGCCGTTGCCCAAGGTCTTGCGGTCGGTGACGTGGTGTTGGCTGACCAGCTGGTCTACCACGATGTCGATTTGACCGCCTTCGGTTATGCCTACGGTCAGATGTCTGGGCAACCCCTTTATTTCGACACGGACGAGCGTTTACGTTTGGCTTTTTCAGAGGCCATAGCAGAGCAGGATTTGGCGAGCAGGGTTGGTTTGATTGCGACAGGAGATAGTTTTATTGCTAGCTCAGCCATCATCCAAGAGATTAAAGCACATTTTCCGCAGGTTTTGGCAGTGGAGATGGAAGGGGCTGCTATCGCCCAGGCAGCTCATAGCCTTGATTTACCAGTGCTTGTGGTGCGTGCCATGAGTGATACAGCAGACCATGAGGCCAATATCAGTTTTGATACCTTTATCATCGAGGCGGGAAAACGTTCTGCCCAGATGGTTTTAGCAGGTCTGGCTAAACTCTAATATTAAAAATTCATGACAAGGGCTTTTTTTCCGAAAGACTGACACAAAATGATGACATTTTGTGTTTTTTTGTGGTATAATAAGCTAGAATAAGACTATAGTAAATAAAGTCTTTTATTAAAGTGTTGAAACGGAGAGGTCGAGTTAATGGCTAGAAATGGCTTTTTTACAGGATTGGATATAGGAACCAGCTCGATTAAGGTACTCGTTGCAGAGTTCGTTAATGGTCAGATGAATGTGATTGGGGCTAGTAATGTTCCAAGTGCAGGTGTTAAAGATGGTATTGTGATTGATATTGAAGCAGCAGCAGCAAGCGTGCGTGAGGCGATTGAGCAAGCTGAAGAAAAAGCAGGCGTATCGATTGATAAGGTCAGTGTTGCCCTTCCTGCTCAACAGATTCAGATGGAGCCAACGCAGGGCATGATTCCCATCGCAGGTAGCAGCAAAGAAATCAGAGATGAAGATGTTGAGAATGTTATCAAATCTGCTTTAACGAAAAATGTCGCCCCTGAACGTGAGGTTATCTCATTGATTCCAGAGGAGTTTACGATTGATGGCTTTAAAGGGATCCGTGACCCTCGTGGAATGATGGGAATTCGTCTTGAGATGAGAGGGACACTTTACACAGGACCGTCAACAGTTCTTCATAACCTACGCAAGGCCATCGAACGTGCTGGTCTGAAACTTGAACACACGGTAATTTCTTCCTTAGCCTTGACTGGTGCGATTTTGAACGAAGGCGAACGCGAATTCGGTGCAACTGTTATCGATATGGGGGCTGGACAGACAACTATTTCTGTCATAAAAAATCAACAATTGCAGCACAATGAAGTCTTCCATGAGGGAGGCGACTATGTGACAAAGGATATTTCCAAAGTTCTGAAAACGTCTATTCAGACAGCTGAAACCTTGAAATATAACTTTGGCAGTGCTGATTTAGAAACGGCTAGTCAAACAGATGTTGTACAGGTTGATGTTGTCGGTTCATCACAACCGCTTGAGGTCACAGAACACTATTTGGCTGAGATTATTGTTGCCCGTATTCGTCATATTTTAGACCGCGTTTATCAGACGCTTAATCAGGCGCGTTTACTTGACATGCCTGGTGGGATAGTTGTGACAGGCGGTGGTGCTATTTTGCCAGGTGTGGCTGACTTAGCTCAACAAATTTTCGGTGTTCCTGTGAAGCTTCATATCCCACATCAGGTTGGTATTCGCAATCCGATATTTTCAACGGTTATCAGCTTGGTTGAGACAGTTGGTCAGATGAGTGATGTTGATATCATTGCTCAGGCGGCTGTATCAGGTGAAGAGTTGCTGAGACGTAAACCAATTGAGGTGACGACTTCACCCTCAACAGTGGAACGTTTAGCAAGCAAAATCTTGCCGATAGAGCCTGCTGTTGCCGAACAAGACAGTCCACAGTCTGACTATTCAGCAACGGAAGAAACGGCGGCACCTAAGAAAAAATTAGGAGACCGTTTCAGAGGACTTTTTGACAATCTCCATCTATTTGATTAAAAGCAGTAAACGAGGTGAATTATGGTATTTTCATTTGATGCGGCATCTGTTCAAGGTGCAGTGATTAAAGTTATCGGTGTTGGTGGTGGCGGTGGCAATGCCATCAACCGTATGATTGATGAAGGTGTAGCAGGCGTGGAGTTTATCGCAGCGAATACTGATATTCAAGCACTCAGCTCGTCTAAGGCTGAAACGGTTATTCAACTTGGGCCAAAATTGACCCGTGGTTTGGGTGCAGGCGGTCAGCCTGAAGTAGGTCGCAAAGCGGCTGAAGAAAGTGAAGAAGTTTTGACAGATGCCCTTGCAGGTGCAGATATGGTCTTTATCACAGCTGGCATGGGCGGTGGCTCAGGTACAGGTGCTGCACCAGTTATCGCACGTATTGCAAAGAGCTTGGGCGCTTTGACTGTTGCGGTTGTGACACGTCCCTTTGGATTTGAGGGCAATAAGCGGAGCACCTTTGCCATTCAAGGGATTGAAGAGCTGCGTGAACAAGTTGATACTTTGTTGATTATTTCAAACAATAACTTGCTTGAAATCGTGGACAAGAAGACACCGCTCTTAGAAGCACTTAGTGAAGCAGATAATGTCCTTCGCCAAGGTGTGCAAGGGATCACTGACCTCATTACCAGTCCAGGTCTCATTAACCTTGACTTTGCCGACGTTAAAACAGTCATGGCAAATAAAGGGAATGCCCTCATGGGTATCGGTATCGGTACTGGGGAAGAGCGCATTGTCGAGGCAGCTCGCAAGGCAATTTACTCTCCGCTTCTTGAGACAACAATTGATGGTTCAGAGGATGTTATCGTCAACGTGACCGGTGGTCTTGACATGACCTTGACAGAAGCAGAAGAAGCTTCTGAAATCGTTGGTCAAGCAGCTGGCAACGGTGTAAACATCTGGTTGGGCACATCGATTGATGAGAGCATGCGCGATGAAATCCGTGTGACTGTTGTAGCGACAGGTGTTCGCAAAGACAAGGTGAACCAAGTGGCAGGGTTTAATCGTGGACCACGGACATTTGGAGCTCGTCCTGTAGCTCAACAACCAGGTGCCAACTACGCAGGTGAACAAGCTAATCGTACAGAACGTTCAACTTTTGATTTGCCTACTAATCGTGAAACAACAGAAACCTTTAGCTCATCAAGACAACAAGGGCAACACACTCCAGAAGAATCACCTTTTGGTAACTGGGACTTGAAGCGTGACAATATCGCTCGTCCAAAAGAAGGTCAACTGGACAGTCAATTGTCTGTTTCAACTTTTTCAGACCGCTTTGATGGGGATGACGAGCTAGAGACTCCACCATTCTTTAGAAATCGCTAAACATGACACGGCTACAAACAGAACAGGTCAATCGAGCTGTACGCTCCGCTATGGAGCGAGCTGGTCGAGCTGATCACGTCACAGTCGTGGCTGTGAGCAAGTATATGGATGTAGAAACCACACAAGATCTTATCAACACGGGCGTTCGCCATTTGGGTGAAAATCGTGTTGATAAGTTTCTTGATAAATACCAGCAGATACATCATCCAGACCTCACATGGCATTTTATCGGTAGTCTTCAACGTCGTAAAGTTAAAGATGTGATTGATTACATTGATTATTTTCATGCCCTTGATAGCCTAACCTTGGCTCAAGAGATTCAAAAGCGGGCCTCGAAAGTGGTGAAATGCTTTCTTCAGGTTAATATCTCAGGCGAAGAGAGTAAGCACGGTTTTACGCCTCAGGAGGTTTTAGAGGCCTTGCCGACAATCGCAGAGCTGGATAAAATTGAGGTTGTTGGTTTGATGACTATGGCGCCCTTTGAAGCCAGTCCTAACCAACTCCATCAGATTTTTGCAGCGACACGACAGCTGCGAGACCAATTACAAGACAAACAATTAAAGAATATGCCATTGACTGAGTTAAGCATGGGAATGAGTGGTGATTTTGCCATCGCTATTCAAGAAGGTGCTAGTTTTGTCCGTATTGGCTCTTTATTCTTTGAGTAAAGGAGAAACCTATGGCATTTCGCGATAGATTTGACAAAATTATCTCTTATTTTGATACCGATGATGTCAGTGACACTGAAACAGATGTTGATGTAGTGGAACCTGATATTCAACCAAGGCAGGAGGTTAATTTGCCAGAAAAACAAGAAAACGTGAGTTCAAATCGCCCGAAAGCACCAACGACAAAGCCGACTCGCCAGTATCCATCAGCATCAGCAAATTCTCGTTCAGTTGACGATGCTGGACGTGAAGGTAGAGAGCGACTAGCAGGTCCTCGCTTACCAGAGCGACCACAGGCACCTACAAGCAAACCGAGCCAGCCGATTACTCGTCCAAAAGAACAGACGATTAAGCCAGGTCAAACTCAAATCGCTATCAAGCACCCCTTGCGCTATGAAGATGCATCTGCGATTGCAGATGCCTTCACACAGGGGCAATGTCTGCTTGTTGATTTTGAGTATATGCAGGACGATGCGCAAGCGCGTCGTTGTATTGACTTCTTGACAGGTGCTTGTGTCGTTGCTAATGGTACCTTGCAGAGGGTTGGGGCAACCATGTTTTTGCTCACTCCTGAAAATGTTGTTGTTACCATGGAAAATGCTCTATCATCACATCAAGGGATACAAGAAGTTAACTACGATTACGACATGAAGAGGCGATAACGATGGGGCTAGTGATTCGATTTCTACTCTTGACCTTGTCTCTTTACTCTAAATTATTCATTGCGTATGCACTTTTATCATGGCTTCCAAGCTTGTATGACAGCGCAGTGGGACGTTTTGTTCGCTTTCTCGTTGATCCGGTTTTAGCACCGCTTCGTCGGTTCAACTTGCAATTTGGTGGATTAGACTTTACCGTTTTTCTTGCCCTATTGTTGATTGAGCTTGCTTCTAGTTTCTTATCTTCGTTTTTATATTAAATGGCAAAGCAACTTTATCAACATTTTAATCCTAGCGAATATGAGACTGTCGAGAAGATACTGGACTTAGTCGATCGCTTAGAGACCTATTACTGTCATCAGCTAACGGGTTTTCTTGACCCTAGACAGCAAGAGATTGCTCACAGTATTTTAAGACAAGCTGGGGTCAGGTATTATTCTAGCCAGGACTATTATCCTCTGGAGCAGGCACGCTTTATTTTAGCGCCGGATTATTACCAGTTGGAGGTGACGGATTTTGAGATGGCTCTAGTCGAGATTTCCTATCAAGGCAAATTTGCTCAGCTCAGCCATTCCCAAATACTGGGCTCTCTGCTAAACGGTTTAGGATTGAAGCGTCAGGTGATTGGCGACATCATCGTTGCAAAGGGCTATGCTCAGGTCGTCCTAGACCAGCAGATGGCTGATTATGCTGTCCGAGAGACAAGAAAGATGGCAAGAACAGGTGTGCAATTACGCCAAATTGACTTTGAACAGCTGATAAGGTCTGAAGAAAAAACTGAAACAACTCTTTATCTAGTTTCTAGTTTGCGCTTGGATAAACTGGTGGCTCTCTTGACTGGTCAGTCCCGTCAACAAGCGCAGGTGATGATTACAAGTGGTAAAGTTAAGGTTAATCATCGGGAGAGCTTAAAAGTCACGCAAGAGATTACTATTGGAGATTTACTGAGTATTCGTGGTTCTGGTCGCTATCGCTTGACAGAGCATATTGGTATCAGCAAAAGTGGTAAACATAAAGTCATGATTGCCAAAATAGTAAACAGTTAAGGAGGGACATGTGTTAACAGCACTTGATATTAAAGATAAAACATTTCGAAATGAATTTCGCGGTTATCATCGAGATGAGGTCAATGAATTTTTAGACATTGTCATCGATGATTATGAAACCCTAGTTCGCCTTAATCGGGAGCAGGAACAGCGTATCCGTGATTTGGAAGAAAAATTAGCCTACTTTGGGGATATGAAAGAATCTCTGACCCAGTCGGTTATACTGGCCCAAGAAACATCTGAAAAGGTAAAATTGTCTGCGCGTACAGAAGCGGATAACATCCTGAACAAAGCTACTCATGATGCCAAGCAGCTGATTGAAGAAGCTAAAGTAAAGGCGAACCAACTGCTTAGAGATGCTTCAGATGACGCCAAGCGAGTGGCTGTTGAGACAGAAGATCTAAAACGCCAGACACGCATTTTCCATCAGCGTTTACTAGCTACGGTAGAAGCCCAGTTGGGGCTGGTCAATGCTCCTGAGTGGCAGGAGCTGTTGCAACCGACAGCGGTTTATCTGCAAAACTCTGATGCAGCCTTCAAGGAAGTAGTAGAAAAAGTACTTGGTGAGCATGTCCCTGAAATAGATGACACTGCCTCCATTGATGCGACACGCCAGTTTTCTCCAGAAGAAATGGCAGAGCTACAGCGCCGTATTGCAGAAGCTAACGCTCAGTTAGAACAGCAAGGACCAGTTCCTGATGGAACTGTCTCTGGTGACACTCAAACCTTCAAACTGAATATTTAAGCGACATAAAAACACGAACCAATCATGATATGCCAAGCGAGCAGGGGACGGTGCGAGCCCTGCCATCACTGATGATTGGTCCATCATTTTATAGCATTTTGACTGAATGTGAGTAGGTCAGAAGGTTTGGCTAACCTTACTAGCTACATAAGGGACAGAGTCTTTTGATCTGTCTGAAAAAAGGTGGTACCACGAGCTTTCGTCCTTTGTGATGAAGGCTTTTTTTCTTTTTGATAGTGTCTAAAGTGGTCCGAGATGGTAAGTAAACTAGTTTGGAAGTCTGTTTCTGAGAATGCTAAATTTCAAACTTTATTCGTGAGTTAAGAAGTATTGAGAGGCTTGCCTACCAAGACTAAAACACTGATATAGCTGACCACAACCAAACTATCTTCTAGTCGGATTGCCCTTTAGGGAACATCGACAATCGTGTAAAGTAACAGAAAGTGAGAAGATTATGAAATTAAAAGAAACCCTTAACCTCGGTCAAACAGCCTTTCCGATGCGGGCTGGGTTGCCGACAAAAGAGCCTGAGTGGCAAAAAGCTTGGGAAGAAGCCAAGCTCTACCAACGCCGTCAGGAGTTAAATGCAGGAAAACCTGCCTTCCATCTTCACGATGGACCTCCTTATGCTAACGGGAATATCCATGTTGGCCATGCCCTCAATAAGATTTCCAAGGACATCATCGTTCGTAGCAAGTCCATGTCAGGTTTTTCTGCTCCGTATGTCCCAGGTTGGGACACGCATGGTCTGCCGATTGAGCAGGTCTTGTCCAAACAAGGCGTTAAACGCAAGGAGTTAGACCTGGCTACTTATCTTGAAATGTGCCGAGACTATGCCCTGTCGCAGGTGGACAAGCAACGAGAGGATTTCAAGCGTCTGGGCGTATCTGCAGACTGGGACAATCCTTATATCACCTTGACACCAGACTTTGAAGCCGCTCAGATCCGTGTCTTTGGTGCGATGGCGGACAAGGGCTACATCTACCGTGGTGCTAAGCCTGTCTACTGGTCATGGTCATCTGAGTCTGCTCTGGCAGAGGCAGAGATTGAATACCGCGACATCGACTCGACCTCGCTCTATTATGCCAACAAGGTCAAGGACGGCAAAGGCGTGCTGGATACGGATACCTACATCGTGGTCTGGACAACGACCCCATTTACCATCACAGCCTCTCGTGGCTTGACTGTCGGACCTGACATGGACTATGTGGTGGTACAGCCAGAAGCTTCTTCTAAAAAGTACCTCCTTGCTGAAGCCTTGGTGGACAAACTGGCAGACAAGTTTGGCTGGGACAGCTTTGCTATTGTCCAACAGCATAAGGGAGCAGAGCTGGAGTATATCGTGACTGAGCACCCGTGGGATGCTCATGTGGACGAGCTGGTGATTTTGGGCGACCATGTGACGACCGAGTCTGGTACAGGTGTCGTTCATACCGCACCGAGCTTTGGTGAGGACGACTACAATGTCGGTGTTAAGTACGGTCTTGAGGTCTATGTGACGGTTGACGAGCGTGGACTGATGAATGAGCTGGCGGGTCCTGATTTTGAGGGGCAGTTTTATGACAAGGTCGTGCCGACGGTTGTGGAGAAGTTGGGTGATTTGCTCCTTGCCAAAGAAGTCATCAATCACTCTTACCCGTTTGACTGGCGGACCAAGAAGCCGATTATCTGGCGGGCAGTACCGCAGTGGTTTGCTTCTGTGTCTAAATTCCGTCAGGACATCTTGGATAATATCGAGAAAACGACCTTCAACCCAAGTTGGGGTAAAACCCGCCTTTACAACATGATCCGTGACCGTGGGGATTGGGTGATTTCCCGTCAACGGGCTTGGGGGGTGCCGTTACCGATTTTCTATGCCGAAGATGGCACGCCAATCCTGAGCAAGGAAGTCACTGACCATGTGGCAGACCTCTTTGAAAAAGAAGGTTCGATTATCTGGTGGAAGCGTGACGCCAAAGACCTCCTGCCAGCAGGCTTTAGCCACCCAGGCTCACCGAATGGGGAATTTACCAAGGAAACCGACATCATGGACGTCTGGTTTGACTCTGGTAGCTCGTGGAATGGGGTGATGAATGCCCGTGACAACCTTGCCTATCCAGCGGATCTTTACCTTGAAGGCTCTGACCAGTACCGTGGTTGGTTCAACTCGTCTTTGATCACTTCTGTCGCTGTCAATGGGCATGCGCCGTATAAGAGCATTCTCTCTCAAGGGTTTGTTCTGGATGGTAAAGGCGAGAAAATGTCCAAGTCCAAGGGCAATATCATCTCACCAAACGATGTCGCTAAGCAATACGGGGCTGAAATTCTCCGCCTCTGGGTGACTTCGGTTGATACCTCAAACGACGTGCGGGTATCTATGGACATTTTGGGGCAGGTTTCTGAAACCTACCGTAAAATCCGCAATACCCTGCGTTTCCTACTGGCTAACACTAGCGATTTCAACCCTGCGACAGATACAGTCGCCTTTGACGACCTTCGTAGCGTTGACCAGTACATGACCGTAGCCTTTAATGCGCTTGTGGCAACTGTCCGTGCGGCCTATGACAGCTATGATTTTATGACCATCTATAAGAGCGTGGTCAACTTCATCACGGTTGATTTGTCCGCCTTCTATCTTGATTTTGCCAAGGATGTGGTCTATATCGAAGCGGAAAATAGCAAAGCTCGCCGTCAAATGCAGACAGTCTTCTACGACATCTTGGTGAAGCTGACCCAGCTGTTGACCCCAATTTTACCGCACACCGCAGAGGAAATCTGGTCTTATCTGGAGCACGAGACCGCAGACTTTGTTCAGTTGACCGACTTGCCAGAGGCGGTTGAATATGACAATAGCGCCGCTATTTTGGCAGCATGGACCGACTTTATGGACTTCCGCACAAGAGCCCAAAAAGCCTTGGAAGAAGCCCGCAATGAGAAAATCATCGGTAAATCGCTAGAAGCCCACCTGACGGCTCAAGTGACAGCCAGTGAAAAAGCAGCGCTGGAAGCCCTCAACTGTGACCTAGCCCAGCTTCTTATCGTCTCCAAGCTAACCCTTGTAGAAGCTGCTGAGAGTGGCTTTAGTGTCGAGCGTGCTGCAGGTGAGGTCTGCCAGCGTTGCCGCCGCATTGACGAAACGACCAAAGAGCGTGCCTATGGGGTTACCATCTGTGACCACTGTGCTGCTATCGTCGAAGCTGAATTTCCAGAAGCAGTCGTAGAAGGATTTGAAGGGTAAAATAAATAAAAATCAGGGAAATATTATTTCCCTGATTTTTGATATTTAGGTAGTAACTTTTGACAACACAATAGTTGCCTTGTTTATTGGTAAATAGAAAAATTTAATAACTTTCTTCTTCGCGAACAGTATAAAATTGCCCGTTTGGTGACTCGAAACTAAAGTTTTTATAAGGTAGTTCGTTTAAGTCACTCACTGCTGGACTGACCGTTTTGACAAGTTGGTAAACCATCTCGATGTTATGAGTGAAAAAGAGTAAATTAGGCTGATTACCAAGCAACTCTGGCGAATACTGTTCAATGAAAGCTGTAGAATAGACCACAAAACTAGTTTGGCTATCTGGTGAGATTTTCATTTCAAATGTTGGAAACTCTAAGATGACATCTTCTTTGACAATGACAAATCCCATCTTACTCCAAAAATTTTTTTCGGCTTCAACATCTGCCACATAAATCATGGTTTTGTATGGATTATTAAACATCATTTCTCCTTTAATCTAGTAAAACTGTCGGTAAACATAAGGATTTTCTGGTGGTGATATGGCAGAGCTTTCTGTGATATCTAAGGCGGGCAGGTAAAGATCTAAGCTTTGATTGTAAGCTTTAGTTAGCTGACCACTCACTTGTATCCAAGTATTATCATCATAACTCATTTCATTGCCTTTTGTCAAGAGACCATAAACACCCGAATCAGCGATGCAGTGAATAATGCCGAAGCGAAAGAGATACTGTTGCCCTTTGGCTTCGGGATCCTTGTAGACAAAGCCTGAGTAACTGATTGTTTTCCCCATAAAGTGATCTGGGAACAGGTAAATTAGCTCCATGACTTCCATGTAATTATCATTGGTAATCGTAATATGGTTTATCTGCTGGTAACGCGAGAGGCTCTTTGCCATCTGGAGCTCGTAATTCTTTTTTGTAAAAAATAGGCTAGTATCTGGCTTTAAATACTGAATATCTGTACCATCAGCGCTTTGCAATTGGCTATCCGCATCAACCTCTGCCGCCAAGGGGAACTGATAGCCTTTGCTAGCGACGGTAGTGGCATTAAGAGTGACTGTTGGAATGAAAAAACCAATAAGTAAAGGAATAGCTAAAGTCAGCAGGCTTCCCCAGCCCAGCTGTTTATGCTGATGCTTATCTAACTGTTTGACCCATATTATGAGTTGCACCACAGCTAAAATGAAGGAAATTCCCATTGACAAAAAAGCGAGATAAGTGTAGCGGGTATTGATGTATTGATCCAGTTTACCAGTCCAGTAAAGGTACATCCCCAACTCACAGTAACCTGCTAGAATAATAAAACGTTTCATCCAATGACCTCCAAGATAAGACAGTAGATTAAGACAACTCCCCCAGCAACACCGATAAATTGCCCAATGAAGCGCTTTTTGAAGACCCGAAACATGAGTAAGAGATTTTTTATATCGATAATTGGTCCAAAAAGTAAAAATGCCATAACAGGAGGAAGTCCAAAATTTGACATCAAGGAAGCCCCAATAAAGGCATCTGCTTCTGAACAGAGCGACATGACAAAAGCTAGCAGCATCATCAAGAGAATCGCTATCAGCGGATGATTATCAATAGCAAAGAATAACCGAGTAGGGATATAGATTTGCATGCTTGCGGCCAATAAGGCTCCAAAAACCAAGTAACGACCGACATCGAAAATCTCATCAATAGCATGTGCCAGTGCGGCAAATACTTTTTGTGCGACACTTAGCTGACTATAATGGTGTAGGTGGGGGATCTCTGCTTGCTTGTCTAGAATATCAGGGTCAAGAACAAAGCCAAGTAAAAGCCCCAAAACAATAGCAACCAGACTTGAGCCCAAGAAACGCAAGAACATAATCCTAAAAGAATGCCCGAAAGCCGAGTACGTTGCAAATAAGACGATGGGGTTAATAACAGGAGCTGTCGCCATAAAGGGAATAGCAGTGTAACTAGGGACCTTTTTTTTGAGAAAACGACCAACAATCGGCACAATACCACACTCACAGGATGGAAAAACAAAACCGATAAAGGTACCAAAGACAATGCTAAGCACTTTGTTTTTTGGCAACCAAGATTGAAGACGGTCAGGGGTGACAAAGACATCGATGAAACCAGACAAAATAGCACCTAAAAAGACAAATGGCAGGGCTTCAATGATGATGGATAAAAAAATGGCGAATAATTGTAAGACTGAATGGGGAAGTTGAGAAAAAACGGTCATAAAATGGACATCTCCTAGCCTCCTTATAATGATTAAATCTATTATACACCAAAAAAGGCTTGTTTAGCCAATAAAAGTTAAACTACTGAGAGAACACAGGGTCGAAAAGAACTGTTAAAACGGACGAATGGACAGGTATCATGAATGCTGTTTTTTCTGCTTGAGTCAAAAAGAAGAGTATGCTATGTGAGGAATATCTTATTAGGACAGCTAACCTGATGGCAAGCAACAGTCAACGATTCAGCTTGTGGTAAATAGGGTAGATTATTCTCAAGACAGGATTTTGTTTGACAGGACTTATTTAATCTGCTAGACTATTGTTAGTACTAGACGGAGGTAAGAGGACGTGAACAAGTAAGTCTACTGATAAGTGTTATCTGGTAGGTTTTCCTAGTTTGACTAGGCTTGTTTGTGCGTCCATAGAGTGCCTCTTTTGGCATGATTTTTGACGTATTCCCTACTGGATAAGTAGGGAATTTTATGTTGAAATACACCAAAGGAGGAACGATGTTACAACTGAAAGATGTTACTATTACCCATAAAAAAGATTTACAAGTTATTGTTGAAAACCTATCCTTAGTTGTCAATCCTGGTGACAAACTAGCTATTATCGGTGAGGAGGGGACGGGTAAATCAACCTTAATTCAAGCAATGCTTGCCTCTCATCTCATTGAGTCTTATGCTGATGTGACAGGGCATATCACCAGTCACTTTAACCGTATCGGCTATCTTCCGCAGAGGTTGCCTGAACAGTTGCTAAACCAGACAGTGACAGATTTTATTTATGCCGATATGGCTATTGAACAATTTGATTTTGCTCTTTTTTGGAAGTATGTGGAACGTTTTGATTTACCGATAGAGCGTTTCGAGGAAAAGCAACAGAGCCTGTCTAGCTTATCTGGCGGTGAAAAAATCAAGTTACAACTTCTCAAGATATTAGTTGGGAATCCTGATCTGTTGGTGCTTGATGAACCAAGTGGAGACTTGGACTTGGCAACCTTGATTTGGTTAGAAGATTTTATTCGACAAACGGATAAGACAGTTATCTTTATCTCTCATGATGAAGAATTATTAGCCAGAGCAGCCAGTCGTATTCTTCATTTAGAATTAGTAAAAAAACGCCGTGAGGCTCGCTGGACACTTTATAAGGGGACCTATGATAACTATAAAAAAGAGCGTAGCGAAGCCCTGACAAAACAGCTTCAGGTTGCCACCAAACAGCGAGATGAAGCTGCCAAGCGCCTCATGAAACACCAACAACTGCAACAACGTGTTGAGCATCAGCTGCGTCAGACTAAAAATGATGTCGCTGGGCGTCTTTTAGCTAAGAAGATGAAGTCGTTGAAATCTCAGACGAAGCGATTTGACCGAGAAAGTCAAGAATTTATAGATTTTCCTGAGGACACGGATAGCATTAACCTTTTCTTTTCTGACGTTACCCCTCTTCCAAAACAAAAAAACCTCTTGTTCTGGGAACACAAGCCTTTATTGACAGGGCAACGCCTTAGTTTGAGCTTACGAGGGCAGGATAGGCTTGCTATTATCGGAAAAAATGGTGTCGGTAAAACAAGATTGCTGATGACTATTAGAGATGAACTGATTGAGCGAGAACATCTTTCAGTGGGCTATATGCCGCAGGACTACCATCAAATCTTGCCAGAACAGACGTCCGCCTTAGAGGTATTGACAGAGCGAGTGAGTGAAGAAGCGGCTAGAAGCCTGTTGGCTAGCCTCCAGTTCACGAGACAGGAAATTCAGCATGCTGTCGGTGAGCTTTCTGGCGGACAAAAGGCTAAACTTTGTCTTGCAAAAATGGTCTTAGAGAAAAACCAGATTATTTTGCTAGATGAACCGACTCGGCATTTGTCTCCGACATCTCAAGAAGAGTTTAGAAGACTCATACAAGCTTATCCGGGTGCCATTATTGTCGTGACGCACGATAGAGCTTTGCTAAACGCTCTGGACTGGCAACTATTAGATTTGGAACATCATTAAAACGGTTGGGAAGTCCAACCGTTTGCTTAGGTATTATCTTGTTTCAAGCGCTCGCGCTCCAAACGTAGTTTACGGTTGGGGTTGAGCGTGTTGAACAGTTCCTCTAATTTTTCAGCTGTCCAAACATCTGCTGCTGATACAAAGTTACCGTCCTTGTCCTTAAAAGATATCGGTTTATCACCCATGCTTGACCCTCCCTTGATAAGATTTTAGCACAAGTTATTTTGCCATTTGCTCAATAAAAACGAGACGATGAGCGAGAATTTCAGCCAATATATTTGCCATAGCACCAGTCAAAGGAGCCTTTTTTGCAAACAAATCTCTCATTGCTCTTGTTTTTTAGGCAACGCGCTTGATTAGGTTGTTACAGCCTCTGTTTATTTTGTCGCTTCTAGGCTTGCTCTCCAATTTTTAGGTTTGGGTTGATAAGGTCCCCCGAAGCCCTACTCGCTTTTTCATTTTAGGGCGAGTAGCTGAAAGAGTCCACTGGACTCTTTCACTAATCCACAAACTCGAACTCAAAGTTGCCGATGCGGACGGTATCACCGTCTTTGGCACCGCGTTCTCGGAGGGCTTCATCGACCCCCATACCACGTAACTGGCGAGCAAATTTCATGATGGATTCATCGCGCTCCATGTTGGTCATGACAAAGAGGCGTTCCAGTTTTTCACCAGACAGCACCCAAGCTGCATCGTCATCACGGCTGATGTCAAACGGTCGCTGGTCTTCGGTGAAGCCGTAGTAGGCTTCCTCGTCCAACATCTCGTCCTCGTTGTAAAGGAGAAACTCATCTGTCTTGGCCAATAAGTCAGCGGTTGCCTCTAAAAGAGCATCCAACCCCTGATGAGCAATCCCTGAAATTGGAAAAATCTGTGGTAACTCATCAAATTCATCGTAGTTGGCAGCGAGTTGCTCCTTGAAGAGAGCCAGATTGTCCTCAGCCTCTGGCATATCCATCTTGTTGGCCACAATAATCTGCGGTCGCTCCATGAGGCGCAGATTGTAGGTCTCTAGCTCCTTGTTGATGGCGACGTAGTCCTCATAGGGATCTCGCCCCTCACTAGCAGACATATCAATCACATGAAGGATGACCCGTGTCCGCTCGATATGGCGGAGAAACTGAGTACCCAAGCCCACACCCTGACTAGCACCTTCAATCAGACCTGGCAGGTCAGCCATGGCAAAGCTGTCGCCAGACTTGGTTCGGACCATGCCGAGATTAGGCACGATGGTGGTAAAGTGATAAGCTCCGATTTTAGGCTTAGCCGCAGAAACCACACTGAGCAGGGTCGATTTACCGACGGACGGGAAACCAACCAGACCAACATCAGCCAAAATCTTCAATTCCAGCTCCAACTCGCGTTCCTCACCAGGCTCACCATTCTCAGCAATCTCTGGTGCAGGGTTTCGTGGTGTTGCAAAACGAATGTTACCACGCCCTCCGCGACCGCCTTTGGCAACGACAAATTCCTGACCATGTTCGACCAAGTCTGTGATGACTTTGCCAGTCACTGCGTCCTTGATGGTCGTTCCTTGAGGAACACGCACATAGAGGTCCTTGGCGCCCTTGCCGTGCATGCCCTTGGTCATGCCTTTTTCGCCGGATGGCGCCTTAAATTTGCGGTTGTAACGAAAATCCATCAGGGTACGCAGCCCTTCATCAACGATGAAAATCACATCGCCCCCACGACCGCCATCACCGCCCCAAGGACCGCCATCTGGCACGTATTTCTCACGGCGAAAAGCCACCATTCCATCACCACCACGTCCAGCTTTAACGCTGATTTTGGCAGTATCTAAAAACATACTCATAGTTTAGTTATTCTTTCTTTAGTTGAAGTCTGGTCGGACAAGTACAGCAAGTCTGAGTTTTGCTTGACTCGATGACTTAACTAATCTTGTTAAGTCAATCTGGTCTTTAGCATGTCGAGCCGACAACTTTCTTGAGCTTGCTTGAGCTGTTGCTGCTCTGCTATTGTCCACACCAATGAAAAAACGCTGGGTAGCGTTTTAACGGATGGCTGAATAAGCGCTCAAAATCAAGCTCCCAATGGTTACTAGAACCATCAAAAGAACGACGAAGAGCGTCAAGCGTTCGAACCATGTTTTTTTACGTGGACCTTGATCACCAAAAGCCATGTGTCACCTCATTCATTGTTTACTATACTCTGCCATTTTACCATAATTTTAAAAAAATCGCAAAGCAAAATGCTAAAGTAGCCTCTTAAAACTTAAATTATTTATTGGGATATTCAAAGTAGGGAAGCATGGTTTTAGATTGACAAATCAAGGGATAATTGTATATACTAGAGATAAGAAAATCAGTTAACATAAGGAGGTTGGCATGGCAAGGATTTTGGTGACAGGGGGGACAGGCTATATCGGTTCCCATACCTGTGTGGAACTTCTAGAAAGCGGGCATCAAGTGATTGTGCTGGATAATCTGCGTAATTCAAACGTTAAAAGTTTAGCTGTTGTTGAAGAATTGACAGGACAGCAGGTCACCTTTTATCAAGGAGACATTCGAGATACGGAGCTCTTGCGCCAGATTTTTGAAAAAGAAGCGATTGACCATGTGATTCATTTTGCGGGTCTAAAAGCTGTCGGAGAGTCTTCACAGATTCCGCTGGACTATTATGATAACAACATCTCAGGAACCGTTAACTTGCTCAAGGTGATGGCAGATTATGGCTGCAAAAATATCATTTTCAGCTCATCGGCAACTGTTTATGGTAACCCTCATACCGTTCCAATTACGGAAGAATTTCCCTTGTCAGCGACCAATCCTTATGGTCGAACAAAGCTGATGCTGGAAGAGATTTTAACGGACCTCTACCATTCTGACAAGAGTTGGAACATCGTGTTGCTCCGCTATTTTAACCCGATTGGAGCGCATGTATCCGGTGATTTGGGAGAAGATCCACGTGGGATTCCAAACAATCTCCTACCTTATGTTACCCAAGTGGCTGTTGGAAAACTGAAGCAAGTCAGTGTCTTTGGGGATGATTATGATACCGTTGATGGCACTGGTGTCCGAGATTATATTCATGTGGTGGATTTAGCTAAGGGACACGTTGCTGCTTTGAAGCGCTTAGCACCCGAGACCGGGCTATCGATTTATAACCTTGGGACAGGTCAGGGCTATTCAGTTCTAGAGGTTATTCAACAAATGTCAGAAACAGTGGGTCGCGACATTCCTTATCAGATTGTGGCAAGACGTCCAGGGGACATTGCAACTTGCTATGCCAAGGTCGATAAGGCCAGTCGTGAGCTAGGATGGACAGCGACGCTTGGCATCAAGCAGATGTGTGATGACGCCTGGAGATGGCAGAGCAAGCACCCTCAAGGGTTTGAAGACTGATGGATGATACAGGGCATTTTGTCCTGTTTTTCATCGTCACCGCTTGTTCGTTTACCAAAACCTCTCCTTGTGGTATAATGGAATATAAAACATCAACAGCTGTTGGAGGAGGTGGTTCACCTGTTAACCAAGGAAAAAATTGCGGATATCAAGGCTAGTGTTAACATTGTTGATGTGATTAACGAGGTGACACCACTTGTTAAACAGGGGAGACAGTTTTTGGGGCTCTGCCCATTTCACAAAGAAAAGACGCCCTCTTTCAACGTTTTGGAGGATAAGCAGTTTTATCACTGTTTTGGTTGTGGCAAGTCAGGCGATGTCTTCAAATTCTTGGAAGAGTATCGGCAAATTAGTTTTACCGAAGCAGCTCACATTTTGGCGGAACGGGCTGGGATTCCTTTAGTCAGGCAGCAGTCGTTACCTCAGCAGCAATCACAGCACCCTCATCAACAGCTCTATGACATCAATCGCGATGCCGCTAAATTTTATCAGGCAGTTCTGATGACAACCACGCAAGGAGAAGCCGCCAAAGCTTACCTTGCTAAGCGAGGCTTGACAGATGAGTTGCTGACGTATTTTGGCATCGGTCTTGCGCCAGATGAGTCTGACTACCTTTATCAAAATCTATCCAAAAAGCATGATGAAAAAACATTGAGTGATTCAGGGCTATTTAACTGGAGCGAGGATCGTGCTTTTGATGCCTTTCGTGATCGGATTATGTTTCCCTTGCTTGATGACAGCGGTCGAACTGTTGGTTTTTCAGGACGGATTTGGCGGGACAATGGCAGAGCGGATCAGCAGGCGAAATATAAAAACACACGTTCAACGCCTGTTTTTAATAAATCTTATGAACTGTATCATTTGGACAAGGCCAAGAGTGTGGCGAAAAAAACAGGTGAACTCTATCTGATGGAAGGATTCATGGATGTTATCGCTGCTTATCGGGCTGGAGTCACAAATGCTGTAGCGACCATGGGAACAGCTTTGACACCAGAACATATTACGCACCTGAAGCCTTATGCCAAGAAAGTGATTTTAGCTTATGATGGTGATAAGGCTGGGCAAGCTGCTACCGACAAGTCCCTATCGCTCTTAACCGATGTGATAACAGAAATTGTCCGATTGCCAGACCAACTGGATCCAGATGATTTTTTACAGAAATATTCTGAAGAAGAATTAGCCCGTTTTCTGACCCAATCCCGAATCAGTCAAGTAGAGTTCTATGCTCACTATTGGTTACCAGATAATCTAGACAATCTTCAAGCCCAGATTGCTTATGTGGAGCAGATGGCTCAACTCATTGCTCGTGAGCCGTCAATCATAGCTCAGTCTAGTTACTGCCAATTAGTGGCGGATTTGTTGCCCGACTTTGATTATTTTATGGTTGAGCAAGCTGTCAATCAGCAGCGCCTACAGCAACCTGAGCCCAAAAGGTCACTTGCTAAGCCCTTGCCTGCTAGCTGGCAGCAACTTCCTCAAACTTCTGCTCAAAAAGGAGGGTTAGTCAGGGCTGAACAACAGCTGTTTTATCGCTTATTGACTCAGCATCATCTCTTGCAAGAGTTCAGGTATAACGAGGATTTTGCCTTTGTAACACCCGCTCTTCAAACCTTATATGAGCACTTGTTGGCTGAGGAGGTGATTGACTCCCAGATGCTGTCTGAGCTTTCTGATGATAGTCGACAGGCCTATTATGATGTTCAAGCAGAACATTTTCCAGAAGTCATGCCCGAGGGTGAGATTGAGGAGTTGCTCTACTGGCGGCAACATTATTTGAGCCAGCAAGAACTTGCCCAGCACCAGCGTGCTGTTCGTGAACACAGTAAACAAGGGAATTTGCTAGAGGCAGAAGATGCTCTGGCAGCCCTCATCGCCCAAAAAAGGCGTTTAGAATAGGAGTTTGTATGACAAAACAACAAGATATTTCAACCTTTAACGTTCAAGTTGCAGAATTTATTCGTAAACATAAGGCAGCTGGGACAGCTGTAGACGATGTGGTCACTGAGCAGCTCGTGATTCCCTTTAGCTTGGATGCGGATCAGATTGATGACCTCTTGACACGGCTGACTGACGGTGGTCTTGCGATCACGGATAAGGAAGGCAATCCGTCAACCACCTACCAAATTGAAGAAATTAAACCTGAAGAATTGAGTGACGAAGAATTGCTCGGCAGTAATTCTGCCAAGGTTAATGACCCTGTCCGCATGTACCTCAAGGAAATCGGTGTCGTGCCGCTCTTGTCTAACGAGGAAGAAAAAGAACTGGCTCTTCTGGTTGCGGAAGGCAATGTCGAAGCCAAGCAACGTTTGGCAGAAGCCAACTTGCGTTTGGTGGTGTCCATCGCCAAGCGTTATGTTGGTCGCGGTATGCAGTTTCTTGACTTGATTCAAGAGGGCAATATGGGGCTCATGAAGGCTGTTGATAAGTTTGACTATGCTAAAGGCTTCAAATTTTCAACCTATGCCACTTGGTGGATTCGTCAGGCCATTACCCGTGCCATTGCCGATCAGGCCAGAACAATTCGGATTCCTGTTCACATGGTTGAAACCATCAACAAGCTGGTCAGGGAACAACGCAATCTCTTGCAAGAACTAGGAACGGAACCGACACCTGAGCAGATCGCAGAGCGGATGGATATGACTCCTGATAAGGTGCGTGAGATTTTGAAAATTGCTCAAGAACCTGTGTCTCTTGAAACTCCAATCGGCGAAGAAGATGACAGCCATCTGGGCGATTTCATCGAAGATGAAGTGATTGAGAACCCTGTTGACTACACCACGCGCGTGGTGCTGCGCGAGCAATTGGACGAAGTCCTAGATACCCTGACTGACCGCGAGGAAAACGTGCTGCGTTTACGCTTTGGGCTGGACGATGGCAAGATGCGCACGCTCGAAGATGTAGGTAGGGTCTTTAACGTGACCCGTGAGCGCATTCGTCAAATCGAGGCAAAAGCGCTACGCAAACTCCGCCATCCGTCCCGTAGCAAGCAACTTAAAGACTTCATTGATGAGTGAGAGTGAAACAGACATCGGTAGCCCAAGGGCTCGATGTCGTCGCCTTACCTCCGCAAGGCTCAAACAGTCAGGGAAGTGACTGTTTGAGGTTGGAAATGAAGGAAACATTGTTTTCTTCATTCGTTGAGGGTTTTCATAGCCTGTAGGGCGTAGAAAGTCCAGCCAACTACTGCATCATGTTATTTGAGGTAAGCCTGTTTAGCTGATGATAGTCATGGTGTAGAACGCTGTCATTATTCCAGAGGACTTTCTGAGCGATGAGCTTAGAAAGTTGGTAGCGAACCGAAGGTAGAAATTGTAACGTTTTAGCGTTCAATTTCGTCTGACGAAAGTGTGGCGTTATCGCCTGTCACAACATTATCCGGATTACCCCCGAAAAATGTTGGCTAGGGAACCCTTAGCATTAGAAAGTGCGATTCATGTCAGAAAACCCTTGTACTGCTGAGCGAATCGAAGACAGCCTAAGACCTTAATTTATTCTTTTTGTACCTGTTTTTTAGGAGAAGATATCATGATAAGCATACGCCCTATGTCTGTGTCTGATATTCCTCAGAAAGCTGCTATCCAATTAGCAATTTTTCAAGAGACCTATCAAGGTTTGGTTGGTGATAACTACTTAAACTCCCTTAGTTTGCCCCAGCTCATGGAGCGCACGAAGGATAGATTAGACACTGAAGCTACTTTTTTGGCCTGGCTGAATCAGGAGCCTATCGGTTTTATGACTTGTCGTCAAGTTTCGGCTGACGAGGGAGAGATTTCAGCGATTGGCGTTCTAGCTTCACACCAGAAACAGGGGATAGGCACCTTATTGCTAGAGGTAGGGATAAAGCACTTGTCAAACTGTTCAAAAATTTTTCTTTGGGTTTTGGCTGACAATCGCCGAGCTGTTGATTTTTACAACGCTCAGGGCTTTACATTGAGTGGCAAACAAAAAATACTAACAATGGGGAAGCCTTTGTTAGCTGAGGAAATGGTTAAGACACATTTAGAAGAGGAAGAGGAAATGGCTTACACGGACCAAGAGATTGAAGACATTAAAACCCGCATTTTACAGGCTTTAGAAGAGGTGATCGACCCTGAATTAGGCATTGATATTGTCAATTTAGGACTGGTTTATGAGATTCGCTTTGAGCAAAATGGCCGAGCGGAAATTGACATCAGCTTGACGACCATGGGTTGTCCTTTAGCTGATTTGATTACGGACCAGATGTATGATGTGTTGAAAACCATACCAGAGGTGACCTCTTCCGAGGTCAAACTGGTCTGGTACCCCGCCTGGTCACCTCAGCGCATGAGCCGCTACGCACGCATTGCTCTGGGGATAACATTATAAAGCGATGATAAAAATGAACCTAAGTCACCTTAGGTTCATTTTTTGTTGATCGTTCTTGAGATATTTAACGCATGGTGACAAATTCTTCTGCACCAGTTGGGTGGATAGCAACAGTATTGTCAAAGTCTGCCTTGGTTGCTCCCATCTTAATCGCCACGGCGAAGCCTTGAATCATCTCATCGACCCCATAGCCGATACCGTGAAGACCGACAACTTTCTCCTTGTCACCTGCCACAACCAGCTTCATCTTGCAGGCTTGTCGATGGCTGGTGACAGCAGTATACATGGAGGTGAAGGTTGAGGTATAGACCTTAATTTGGTCTTCTCCGTAGGTGTTCCTAGCTTCCTCCTCAGTTAAGCCGACAGTGCCGATAGCTGGGTGGCTAAAGACGACAGTGGCAACGTTGGTGTAATCTAGCTTCAATCCTGTTTGACCGTTAAATAGGCGCTCAGACAAGCGACGACCTGCAGCCACGGCAACTGGTGTCAGCTCGATTTTACCATTGACGTCGCCTAGGGCGTAGATGCCGTCAATGTTGGTCTCCTCAAACTCGTTAGTCGCAATATAACCACGATCGTTGAGGGCTACGCCAGTGGCCTCCAGATTGAATCCTGAGATGTTTGGTTTGCGACCGATAGCCCAGATGAGGGTATCGACAGTGTAGCTCTGCCCATTTTCCAAAAGAAGTGTCAGGCTACCGTCGGCGTTTTTGACCACCTCTTTAGGCACAGAAAAAGTATGGAGGCTTGGGCCGTTTTTAGCCATCTCCTCGACTAGACCGTCGATGATAAAGCTATCAAAGTTCCGCAATGGCGCGTGCTGGCGGACGAAGAGGTGGGTCTCTGCCCCCAAGGCGTGGAGGACACCAGCCACTTCAACGGCGATGTAGCCTGCGCCAACCACTGCGACACGTTTAGGCACGGCATCTAGCTCAAAGAAGCCATCAGAGGTGATGCCATACTCTGCTCCTGGTAGATCAGGAACGATCGCATGACCACCAGTTGCAATTAGGATATGAGGAGCAGTGTAGCGCTCACCATTGGCTTCAACCGTATGGGCGTCAATAAATTTAGCATAGGCCTGAACTAACTCAACACCGTTGTTATCAAAGCCACGACCATAAGACGCATGGATACGGTCAATGTAAGCCTGACGGTTGGCTTTTAGCGTCCCAAAATCAAAGTTGTTGGTCGTCACATCGAAACCGTAATCAGCAGCGTAGTGGTTGATGGCTTCAGCTACCTGAGCACCATACCACATGACTTTTTTAGGGACACAGCCTAGATTAACACAGGTACCACCAATGTCTTTTGCTTCAAATAGGACAACCTTGGCACCGTGCATTGCAGCACGATTGGCAGAAGCGATACCACCACTGCCTGCTCCAATCACAATGTAATCATATTCTTTTACCATGAGAACGTCTCCTTACTTTACTAATAAATCTACTTTAGCACAAAAAATCGTCGCAGACAATTTTCTGCTACGATTATGATTGTTCATCTGTGGTTGGTTTATCTTCTTGGTCTGATTAGTTAAAAGCATTGGCGTAGATGAGATTATCAGCATTGGACTGGAGATGGATGGGCTCAAAGACCCAACGATTGCCCTCGGGGACACTTGTGATGAACCGTCGGGATAAGGTTGAGGTGAAGGTATTATCTGTAATGGTTACCTGACCAACCTCTGACGAATGTTGACCGACGCTCCCTCCGTAGGCAATAATCTGACCGTCTGAACCGATATAGGGCAGGAAGTGATTGTTTTGGATTGTAATGTGGTTACTCACCAGTTGGTTAGGGTTGTTGACCGGATAATTTGGGTCGATGGCTTTTAGCATCCCACCATCCCATTCGCCATTGTTTGATGATGCGTCTAGCTGGATAGCCTCTGCGATAAAATTATGGATGCTACGGTTGCCAATTTCTGTGACAGTTGTTAGTTCGGGCGCATAGCCTTCAAACACGTTATTTGAAAAGACAGCCTGTTGTACCCCGCCGAGATCAAAAATATGGCTGGATAGTTGCTGTACCATGGTGAAGCGGTTATTAAAAACCTGCCAATCGTAGCCGTGATTCGCCATGAGGATAAACTGATTGCCCTGTGTTAAATCTTTGGCTTCGACTGTTAGCCCCTGCATGGTAAAATGTGAGAGCCCATCGGTTGCTTCAGGGCCTGTTGTCAGCCCGAACCAGCGTGCTGAGCCGTCAACAACTAAGGTTGTGTCCTGACCACGGAGCTCTACATTTGAGGTCAACGTAATATAATCTGTCTCAGGGGTTTGGCTTCCAATGGCGAAGCGACCAGGAGGAAAAAGCAAACGTGAGCTTGATTTTGTTTGGGCAGCATTCAAAGCCTCCTGTAGAATCTTGTTGTTTTCAGTGGCTGTATTATCCTCACGAAACCCTAAGGTGGTCACCCAAACGAAATCTTCTTCAGCAAGGTCAGTTAGCTGACCGAGGTTTGGGAAAGTGGCCTCATAGCGGTATTGCACCTTGCCATCAATCTCTTTGAGTTGGATACCGTTGACTTGTCCGTCTTCCTGTTCGCCGTCTTCTGGATGATTGGCAATAGTCACTGTTTCACCGAGACGATAGGCGGTATCGATGGCACGTAATTGAGTTTCGGCGACCCCGCTCATCATCTTGCTTTGGTTATAGCTCAAATCATAGACAATCAGGTTATTCCCATCAATCGTTACTTTTTTACTGGAAACGACCTGCGCTATGTTATTTTTCAGGGTATCTAAGGGCGTGCCGTCGGTGTTTTTGCTGGCTGATTTAAGGAGAATAACCTGTTGCCCAACTGCAAAAGTAGGTTTTGGGTCTTGTAACTTGATTTGCCAGAGGGTTTTGACACTGGGGGTTTGCCCGTTCTCTATTTGACGAACGACATTATAAAGGGTAAGTGAGCTGACAAGCAACAGGCTTAGTAAGGTGATGTTGAGAGTAACTTGTCGTCTTCTCCTGACGCGATTGATTCGTTTTGGCACATTTTCCTCCATAGATATAATAACCCTATTGTACCATATTTTAGGAGGTTATGACCGAAAAAGACAGTGACTTTCATCTGTTCGTTCAGTTTTTATCGTGATAACTTTTTAACTTGTTCCATGGCTTGATGTTATGGTATAATAAAGTGATATTCTGCTTAATCAACAAAGAAAGGAGAAGCATATGCGTCATGTGTTTATCATCGGCAGCAGAGGATTGCCGGCTAAGTATGGTGGCTTTGAGACCTTTGTTGAGGAATTGGTCACTCACCAGCAATCAAAAGACGTAACCTATCATGTGGCCTGCCTGTCTGATAGCGATCATGGCACCCATTTCTCCTACCGAGGGGCAGATTGTTTTACCATCAACCCGCCTCGACTAGGAGCGGCGCGTGTCATGGCTTATGACTTGATGGCGGTCCGATACGCCCTAAAACTAGTCAAAACAAAAGGCTGGGAGCGCCCGATTTTTTACCTTTTGGGTAATACCATAGGTGGCATCATGCCTCTCTTAGCTCGTCAGATTTGGGCAGTAGGGGGAGTATTTTACATCAACCCTGACGGTCTGGAATGGCGACGTACCAAGTGGTCACGTCCTGTTCGTGCCTACCTGAAACTAGCTGAGCGGTTCATGTGCCAGACGGCTGACCTAGTTATCGCTGACAATATCGGTATAGAAGATTACATTAAGCAAGCCTATCCCAAAGCTAAGACGACTTGCATCGCCTATGGCACGACAGTGGAACCAACTCCTCTGACGCCGAGAGATGCGCAGGTGCGGGCTTACTTTGACCAGCATAACTTGAGAGAAAAACATTACTACCTGATTTTGGGGCGTTTTGTCCCTGAAAATAACTACGAAACCATTATTCGCGAGTTTATGGAAAGTCGTACCCAGAGAGATTTGGTCATTATTTGTAACCAAGAGGGCAATGCTTATTTTGAACGATTGAAGCAGGCGACAGGATTTGACCGTGATTCTCGGATCAAGTTTGTCGGGACAGTTTATGACAAGCCTCTTGTGGCTTATATCCGCCAGCAGGCCTTTGCCTATATCCATGGTCATGAGGTCGGAGGAACCAATCCTAGTCTGCTAGAAGCCTTAGCACAAACTGATCTAAACTTGGTTTTAGATGTGTCCTTCAACCGCACGGTGGCAGGCCAGAGTAGCTATTACTGGATCAAGCAAGATGGCAACCTAGCTAGTCTGATTGACGACGTGGATGAGCAGACTGATTTTACAGTTCTGGGACAGATGGCTAAGGGCATTATCCGTGACCAGTATACTTGGGAAAAAATTGTTGGAGAGTATGAGGACTTGTTTTTAAATGAAGGTTAATATTCTCTTATCAACCTACAACGGGGCACGTTTTTTAGCCCAGCAAATCGAAAGCATTCAAGCGCAGACTTATGCTGACTGGCAGCTCCTTATCCGAGATGATGGTTCAAGCGACGATACGAGAACCGTGATAGCAGCATTTGTTGCTAAGGACAGCCGCATCCGCTGGGTCAATCCAGATGAAGAGCGTAATCTTGGTGTTATTAAAAGCTTCTACAGTTTGGTGAAGCATGAGCCTGCAGATGTTTATTTTTTCAGCGACCAGGACGATGTTTGGTTGCCTGATAAGCTAGCCGTGACCCTGTCACAGGTGAAACAAGAAGACATGACTAAACCGCTCCTGGTCTACACAGACCTCAAGGTTGTCAATCAGGAATTAACGGTTCTTCATAAGAGCATGATTGCCACTCAGTCTCATCATGCGAACACCGAACTCCAGCAGGAGTTGACGGAGAACACGGTGACTGGTGGCACGATGATGATTAACCATGCTTTGGCGGAGCTTTGGCAAACAGCTGACGACCTGCTCATGCATGACTGGTATCTAGCTCTAGTAGCCAGCAGCATGGGCAAGCTGGTCTATGTTGACCAAGCTACTCAGCTCTATCGTCAGCACGATAGTAATGTCCTTGGGGCGAGAACCTGGCGCAAGCGCATGAAAAATTGGCTAAGACCACAGGTTTTAGTGGCCAAATACTGGTGGCTCATCAAAAGCAGTCAAGCACAAGCAACTAAACTCCTCGCTCTGCCATTGCCCCAAGACAAAAAAGCAATAGTTGACGCCTATATCGGACTGATGAACCAGCCCTTGAGGCAACGCTGGGCGACCTTGCGGCGTTATGGTTTTGCCAAGAACCGCTGGTTTCATACCCTGGTCTTTACGACCCTAATCTTAACCAAGTTTGGTTATTTAAGTGAGAAAAGAGATGAATCTATTTAGCAAAGAAAACCGTATCCTCTTGCGGGAGATGGTTAAAACAGACTTTAAGCTCCGTTATCAAGGGAGCGTGATTGGGCATTTGTGGTCAATTTTGAAGCCGATGATGCTTTTTTCTATCATGTATGTGGTCTTTATCCGCTTTTTACGGATGGATGATGGGACACCACATAATGCTATTGGCGTCTTGTTTGGCATGGTGACGTGGAATTTCTTTGCGGAAGCGACCAATATGGGCATGATGTCTATTGTGTCGCGAGGGGATTTGTTGCGCAAGCTCAATTTTCCTAAAGAAATTATCGTCTTATCAGCAGTGGTCGGGGCAGCTATTAACTACAGCATCAACTTGCTTGTCGTTTTGGTCTTTACCCTACTCAATGGAGTTACACTTAGCTGGTCTGTTCTGGTCTTGGTGCCGCTCTTTCTTGAGTTGTTTGTTCTAGCCTTGGGATTAGCCTTGATGTTGTCTAGTCTCTTTGTCAAGTACCGAGATATTGGTCCGGTTTGGGAAGTCATCATGCAGGCGGGCATGTATGCTACACCAGTGATTTACTCGCTCAATTTCTTTTTACAGCGTGAGAATCCGTGGACACCACTCATGGCAAAAGTCATGATGCTTAATCCTATGGCTCAGATTATTCAGGACATTAGGCATTTTATTGTTTACAGTGGATCTTTTCGTGGCTGGCAACTCTATGATGGGTCATGGTTAGGTTTGGTGTCTTATCTCTTGCCAGTCCTTGTTCTAGTGATAGGCTCTGCTATTTTCAAAAAAGAAGCCAAGCGTTTTGCGGAGATTTTGTAATGACAGATAGAAAAACAGTGGTCAAAGTAGACCACGTCAGCAAATTTTTTAGACTGCCGACCGAGGAGACCAGGAGTCTACGAACAGCTCTGGTCAACCGTTTCAAAGGCATCAAGGGTTACAAGGAGCAGCATGTCCTCAGAGACGTCAACTTTGAGGTCAAAGAAGGCGATTTCTTTGGCATTGTCGGACGAAATGGCTCAGGAAAGTCAACCTTGCTCAAGATTATTTCTCAGATTTACGTGCCTGAGCAGGGCACGGTAACGGTTGATGGCAAGCTCGTCTCCTTTATCGAGCTGGGCGTCGGTTTTAATCCTGAACTGACAGGTCGGGAAAATGTCTATATGAATGGTGCCATGTTGGGTTTTACGACTGAACAGATTGACGCCATGTATGATGACATCGTTGATTTTGCTGAGCTCCGGGACTTTATGAACCAGAAACTCAAGAACTATTCGAGCGGTATGCAGGTGCGCTTAGCCTTCTCTGTGGCCATCAAGGCGCAAGGTGATATTCTGATTCTTGATGAGGTTCTTGCGGTCGGAGATGAGGCCTTTCAGCGCAAGTGTAACGATTATTTCTTGGAGCGTAAGAATAGTGGAAAGACGACCATTCTCGTCACCCACGATATGGGTGCGGTCAAGAAATACTGCAACCGAGCGATCTTAGTCGAAAATGGCTTGGTCAAAGCCTACGGTGATCCTTTTGATGTAGCTAATCAGTATAGTGTGGATAATCTTGTGCATCATCCCAAAGAGGAGCAAGTTGAAGAAGAGGTTGAGGAAAAGCCTACTTCTGTAATCAAGGAATTGCGAGCTAGGTTATTGACTAAACCGGTCGTTACACCTGACGAAGAGTTAACATTTGAATTTACTTATGAGCAATTGATTGATGACGAGACTCATCTTGCTTTTACTTTTTTTGATGTCGATAACCATTTTCCACTCTATAATGACAATTCCTTGTATCTGCCAGCTACAGGTAAAGGTAAGAAACACCTCCGTTATACCTGTCGTTTGCCTTATGTCAACAAGGCAAAATGGCGATTGATTGCTGTTGTTAAAGATAGTAATTTTAATATTTTAGCCCATACAGAAAAAGAGGAATCGCCAGTTATTGTTGTACAACGTCAAGTGGACCTAAATGACCTATCTGAAGTCGACTCTGCCGATGGCATGTTACTTAGACAAGGTACTTTTTATACTGTTTCAACCGAGGAGAAAAGCTAATGAATCGCCTACTTCTTTATGTACACTACAATAAATACAATCAGTTAAGCTCACATGTTCTTTTCCAGTTGGAAAAAATGCGTCCTCTTTTTTCAAAGGTTATTTTTATTTCCAACAGTCAACTGTCAAGTGAACATGGTTGCCACTTGCTTACCCAAGGGTTAGTTAGTGAAATAGTTCAACGTGAAAATGAAGGGTTTGACTTTGTTGCTTGGCGCGATGGCATGGAGCATCTAGGTTGGCAGGAACTAACCACTTATGATTCTGTCACTATTATGAATGACACCTGTTTTGGCCCCCTTTGGGACATATCGACTTACTATGAACGTTATGAATCGGATCAAACCACTGATTTTTGGGGAATGACCAATCATCGTGAGACCAAGCGCTTCAAGGAACATTTGCAAAGTTATTTCATCTGCTTTAAGCAACAGGTTGTCCAATCACCAGTCTTTAAGGAATTTTGGACCAAGGTCAAGTCTTATGATATTGTTCAAGATGTGATTGACTATCTAGAATCTCCAGTAACTAATAATTTTGTTGATGCTGGTTTCCAATATCAGGCTGTATTTGATACCACAAAAGCAGAGACACATCACATGCCATTGCCCGATTTTTCTTACTATAACCTGGCACAAATTCTTGAGCATCGCGTTCCTTTCATTAAGGTAAAAGCGTTGGATGGTAATCAACAGCAAGCTTCCTTTGTTATTGATCGAATTGCGACTATTAGTGATTACCCTATAGAGTTGATCGTATCTCATATGTCGCGTGTTTTTTACCCGACGTCTAATTATTTGTTGCGATATAAGTATATGACAGATTCTCCTGTCGTTATCGAACCTTCAAAAAAGATTGCTATTCATTTACATGCTTTTTATACAGATTTGGTCGGCGATTTTTTAGAGATTTTTAAAACATTTTCATTTATTTTTGATCTATTTATCACGACCAATGAAGAGAGTAAACGTATTGACATTGAAGAGGTTCTGACTAGATTTGGGATGACTGCGACTATTAAGGTTACAGGTAATCGTGGTCGCGATATTCTACCGATGCTGAAGTTGAAAGATGAGTTGTCTCAGTATGACTATATTGGACATTTTCATACTAAAAAATCTAAGGAGACAGAATATTGGGCTGGTGAGTCTTGGCGGACTGAGTTAATTGAGATGCTGGTTAAACCCTCGGATCAGATTGTTAGTCAATTTTCAAGGCGTGAAGATTTGGGGGTTGTGATTGCAGACATTCCAACTTATTTTCGTTACGTACAATTAGATCCTTTTTATGAGGGGATTTTAACTGAAGATATGAACCGATTATGGGAACAGATGGGAATGAAAAAAGAGTTGGATTTTCTTATTTTCTCGACATTTGTCATGAGCTATGGAACCTATATCTGGTTTAAGTATGATGCTCTCAAGCCGCTATTTGATTTGGAGCTGACGGATAATGATGTCCCAGAAGAACCGTTACCTTCAGCTACAATCTTGCACTCAATTGAGCGGATGCTTGTCTATATTGCGTGGGGAAATGACTATGATTTTTTGATTTCAAAAAATCCAATTAGCTTGCCACCTTTTGTTGATGTTAATCTCTTGAACACAAGAGAGGGAGCGAAGTTTAACCCTCTGGCAACAGTTGATTTTACTTACTTTGGGGGGATTAAGGGAGCAATAAAGTATACGATTTTTATCAACTTATCTATTACTAAATACCTTGTTAAAAGATTGTTGAGGCGCAGATAATGATAATGAATACTTTTAATCTTACTGCTCTTAAGGCAAGGTGCGAAGTAGTCTTTTTAGCTACTCCTTGGCCGTCGCTATTAGTCTTTTTTGCTGTTAATGTTTTTTTGACAAGTTTTGTGTATAGCCAGTTAACTATTCTTGCTTGGCCAGAATGGGTGCGATACAGTTTTCTAGGTCTTTTACTCTTGTTTTTAACGGCTTTGTTGAAACTGTCTCAAGTAATTTGGCTGGTGTTTGGCTATACCACTGGTTATTGGTTTTACAGCTGGTTGATTAGGCTTTTGATAGCAAGTAGTCATGTCAATGATAAGCAATTTGTGTTTTGGAAGATCGGTAAGGATGGTTTTTACCAACCAGCATTTTTCAAAGGATTGATTACTCTTGTTATTTTAGTTTTTTTTGCTGAATTGACCAGACGATTTTGGCCTAAAACTCAAGTCTTTTTGGAGCGTTGGGCGGGTCTAGAACGCTTGACTCTCTACTATTTACTGACCCTTAGTTTGTTTGAACATATCCCCTTACAGAGGGAGCTGTGGTCTCACTTTGGTCTTGTTTTGGAGAACAAGACAGTATGGCAAGTGGTGATTATCACTTATCCCTTCTTATTTTTAGGTTTGGTGCTCTCGCATCTATTGGTGAACGCTATAAGAGGGTTGTCGAAGAACCGCTCAAACCTTTCTTTGGCAATCCTGACTAGTTTGATTTTTGCGGTGATTGCGAGCTATCAGTTGCAGTTACCGATTACCTTTGGGACAGCATTATTGGGGGAAACAGCCTTCTCAGGAGCCATGCTATTTCAGGTGATTTGTTTGTTTTTCGCCTGTCTGTTTGTTTACCTTTTGATTAATCGCTACCTCTTTTCTACCCTCTTATTAGTAATTTTAGGAACACTCTTGACTTTGGCGAATCGTATGAAGTTTGATTTACGTCAGGAGCCCTTGCTGTTCACTGATTTAATTTGGTTGAAAGAAGGAGATGCAGTTTTAGCTTTTGTTGAACCAGAGCTGACCTCTAAGCTATGGTTTATCTTGTTTGGGTTCGTTGCTGTCTATTTAATATTGCGTCTATTTGTTTTGAAGGGACGCTTAGTGCATCATCGAGGGAAGCGTTTGGTCTATCTAGCAATGATTGCAAGCTTTTTTGTCACATTGACACAGATTTTTCGTCAAGAAGCAAGTGGTCGTTTGCCAGAGGGCTACCCTATTTTGTCTCGTCTTAATAATGACAATCCGCTAGATTGGTTGGGCTTTGGCATCAATGCCCAGTACAAGTCTTTGACCTATGTTTGGTTTAAGCAGTTGGCTAGTGAGAAGATGGAGAAACCAGCTCAGTACAGTCGTGAAAGAGTTGCAGAAGTTGTCGCACGCTATGAGAAGCTGGCTCAGGAAATTAACCAGTCTCGACCAAATAACTTGACTGATGAAACGCTAATTTTCCTCTTGAGTGAGAGTTTTTCAGATCCTGAACGTGTTCCTGGGGTGAAACTTAGTGCAAATCCCTTGCCTCATATTCATCAGATCAAGGCGCAAACAACGAGTGGTTTGATGCAATCGGATGGTTATGGTGGAGGAACGGCTAATATGGAGTTTCAGAGCCTGACGGGTCTGCCTTATTATAACTTTTCACCGTCTGTTTCGGTTGTCTATGTGGAAATTGTTCCTAGTCTTAGCTATATTCCAGCCATCAGCCAATTTTATGCGCCAGAGCAACGTATTGTCATCCACCCTGATAGCCCAAAGAACTACAATCGGAATAAGGTTTATGAGCAGTTAGAATTTGCGGAATTTGTGGCTCATAAGGACACAGATAATCCCTTGACGGCACCGGTAGCTGTGGGAGCCTTGGTGAGTGATCGAACCGTTTATGCAAACATCTTAGAACGGATGACCGATTCTAGCCAGTTTTTCTCAGTGATTACCATGCAAAATCACTCGCCTTGGCTATTAGATGAACCAAGTGATTTGACAGCTTTTGGTGAAGGTTTTAGTGAGACGGCTAATGGTAGTCTGGCGAGCTATGTCCGTTTGTTGAGCCATACGGATAGTGAAACCCAAGCCTTTTTAGAACAGTTGAGTAAGCTTGATAAGCGTGTGACAGTGGTCTTTTATGGCGATCATTTGCCTGGATTCTACCCTCAAGCAACCTTTGAGAGTCAGCCAGAGAGCCAGTACCAGACGGATTATTTCATTTGGATTAACCATGACACTAAACGTTTAGATTACCCCTTGATTAATTCCAGCGATTTTGTTGCCGCATTGTTGGAGCATTTAGAAGCTAAGGTGAGCCCTTATCAGGCCTTGCTTACACGTGTCCTGCAAGAAGCCAGTGTAGACAAAACTGACCTATCGGACGAAGGCCTTGCGGTTTTGGAAGACCTTCGTGTCATTCAATACGATTTAACAGCAGGTAAGGGCTATATATTGTCAAACCAAGAATTTTTTGAAGGGAAGAATTAGCCATGTCCAATCAGCATACTTTTGTGATTTGTGCTTATGGAGAGAGCCTTTATTTGGAAGAATGTATTCAGTCGCTCAAGCAACAAACGAGGTCTTCGGAGCTTATCCTTTACACTTCTACGCCTAATGACTTGATTGAGGGTCTTTGCCAGCGATACGGAATTCCGTTGAAAACTAAGCCTGGTGGCGGTATCGGTAAGGATTGGAACAATGCCCTGTCCTTTGTTGAGACACCTTATGCCACCATTGCCCATCAAGACGATGTGTACCTGCCTGATTTTTTGGAAAAGACCCTGTCCGCTTTTGAGAAGCATCCGGATAGCTTGATTACTTATACGGATTACGCTGAGTTGCAAGATGATAAGGTCCGTCCTGAAAACCTTAATTTGAAGATTAAAACGGGCTTGTTGCGCTTCTTAGCCCTTGCTCCAAGTAGTCGTTTTTGGCGCAATCGAAGTTTGGCTTTCGGTAATGCCATTTGTTGCCCTGCGGTTAGTTACAATTTACGAGCCCTGCAGGGATTCAGCTTTAGCGAAACTCTTAAAACATCTTTGGATTGGTACGGCTGGTACACCATTAGTTCAACTTATTCTGGACGTTTTAGCTACATTCCAGATAAGTTGATGTACCACAGAATTCATGAAGAATCGGAAACAACTGCTACAATTAAGGATAATACCCGAACTAAGGAAGACCTGTTTATGTACGAGCAATTTTGGCCAAAATGGGTGGCTAAGTTGCTGATTCCACATTATGAGAAGAGTCAGGCGTCCAACCACTAAGAAAAGGAGAAGTAGATGTCCAAAAAACAATCAGATACTCTAGTCATCATACCAGCTTATAATGAGGAAGGGTCAATTAAGGCTGTTGTTGACCAATTGCGTGAGGATTACCCGCAATTTGACTATGTGGTCATCAATGATGGGTCTAAAGACCAAACGTCAGCCATTTGCCATGCCAATGGCTTTAACATCATTGACCTGCCGACCAATCTTGGTTTGTCAGGTGCCGTTCAAACCGGGTTCAAGTATGCCTATCAAAATGGCTATGACCAAGCTGTGCAATTTGATGCGGATGGCCAGCATTTACCAGAGTACATCGCCCCTTTGGTTGCAGCCATCAAGGAAGGTAACGATTGCGCAATTGGGTCTCGCTTTGCCACGCAGGAGCGCCACAAATCCTTGCGCATGTTGGGAAATACCTTGATTAGTAACATCATTAGCTTGACCACTGGGCAGAAAATTGCTGACCCGACGTCAGGCATGCGAATGTTCAATAAACAACTCATCAAGGAATTTGCTACCAACATCAATTACACACCGGAGCCAGACACCATTTCCCATCTGATTCGTCAAGGGAAAAAGGTCGTTGAGGTTCAAGTCAGCATGCAGGAGCGACAGGCTGGTCAATCTTACTTGACCCTGTCACGGTCAATTAACTACATGGTGCACATGGTCATTTCGATCTTATTTATTCAGGGGTTCAGGAGGAAAAATTAATGTTGGTATCGTTACAAGCCCTGTTACTGGTTGTCGCAATTGTGACGGTTTGGGTCATGTTGAACAATATCCGTAAATCTCAAATTCGGATTGAAGATAGCCTGTTTTGGTTTATCTTTTCAGCTATTCTTCTCTTTTTTGCCATTTTTCCTCATGCCATTATTGTCTTGTCGCGGTTTTTGGGCTTTGAGTCACCTGCTAATTTTGTCTTTTTGGTGATTATCTTTTTGCTCATTCTCAACCAGTACAATCTCCTAAAAAAGACGGCCTTGTTGGACATTCGATTAAAGACCTTGGTTCAGTACATAGCGATTAAGGAAGAGAAGGAGCGATGAGTCAACAAAGAAGTGCACGGGCCGTGTTTTTATGGAACTTGGCGGGGAGTTTATCGACTGGTTTAGTGGCCTTCCTATTATTTCTGGGAGTATCACGCACCATGCCTGCGGTTGTTAGCGACCGTTATAGTTTTATCTATGCTATCGGTAATCTTCTGTCTATGCTTGCCCTGTTTCAAGTCAGAAATTATCAAGCGACGGATATTCATCAGCGATTTTCCTTTTCGATTTACTTGGCTGCGAGACTATGGACATGCTTGTTAACCGTTTTGGTAGCAGCTATTTATGGTCTCTGGGGAGGTTTTTCCGTCCTAGAGCTAGTCATGCTACTCTTGATGACCGCTTATCGGATAACAGATGCCTTGTCAGATGTTTTTCAAGGGCTCTTTCAGCAACAAGAGCGTATGGATTTGGCTGGAAAATCTCTCTTTTTCCGAAACAGCCTGATGTTGCTGGTTTTTAATATGAGTCTTTTCCTGACGAAGAACTTGATTTTAGCCATGTGGCTGCTCTTGTTAGTGTCGTGTCTAGCTATCATCTGGTGGGATCTTCGTCCTGCTAGAGACATGGTTACTTGGGACTGGCAGGCGATATGTGATCGCCAGGTGCTGTCCCTATTAAAGCACTGTGTTCCTCTCTTTATCATTGGTTTCTTGCTGGTTTATATCTACAACCAGCCCAAGTATGCTCTTAATAGCCTCTTTGAGGAAGGTTATATAGTAGCAGGTGCTCAGAGAGATTTTAACATCTTGTTCATGCCCATTTTTGTCATGAATTTGCTGACCATGCTTCTACGGCCGATGATTACCCAGTTGGCGGTTTACTTTACAAGGAGCAATTGGTCAGACTTTCGTCAGTTAATTCGTCGTATTTTTCTCTACCTGTCTCTGTTGTCGGCAACTGTCTTATTAGGGGGTCACTTGCTGGCAATTCCTGTGCTAAGTACAGTTTATTCGACTGATTTATCAGCTTATAAAACCACCTTCATGATTTTGTTGGTTGGTGGGGTATTGAGTAGTTTTGCGACGATTTTGGATAATTTGGTGACGGTGTTCCGTTACCAGAAGTTCCTGGTGCTGTCTTTTGGTTTAGCGTGGTTAGTTTCTCTCCTTATCGCTGGACCACTGGTTCGTTGGTCTGGGATTTTCGGAGCCGCTGTTTCCTATCTTTTAACCATGGTAGTTTGGTTGGTGGGGCTGTCTGTGACCTATGCCATTATTTTTAAAAAAGTAAGGAGTACTTCATGATGTTTTTTCAACAAACACTTATACGCTTGAAGGAGCGCTACCCCTTGCTGATTGGTCTGAGCCTGGTCTTTTTTCTGGGTGTTTTGTTCTATGCTAATCAGCCTGACTTGCCATTGAGTTTATTGGCAGTGTTTTACCTGACTGCTGCTCTGGTCATTACTTATTTGCCAAAACGTTTGGACTATGCGACGGCTTTGGTTATTCTGATTTTTGGTGGTTTTTCGGCTATTGTCTCACCTATCATGGATGTACCTGATGAAAATGCTCACTATGCTCGCAGTAGCTTATTGGCTGAAGGCCAGTTAAACCTCAATAATGACCAGAACAAGGTTCTGGTGTCTGAGGATGTGCAAGCAGTGATTGACCAGTCAGGTCAGCCTTATCTGGGGAACCCAAACAACCATGAGCATGGGGAAGGAATGATTAGTTTTCCATCGGTCTTGATGACCAATGTCTATTATAATTTTGGCTATCTTCCTCAGGCAACTGGTTTGATTGTTGGTGAATGGCTAGGATTAGGCGTTTTAAAAACCTACCTGCTGGGTCGTTTGATGACTGTGTTGGCTTATGGGGTTTTAGTCTTTATTGCCGTTCGGTTGGCAGGTTCTTTGGGTGAACTCGTTGCTGTTGCGGCCTTGTTGCCAATGAACATCTTTTTGTCTGGCTCCTTTAGTCAAGACCCTGTTTTCATGGGAGTCTTACTAATTGTTACAGCTCTGTTCTTCAGTATGCTGACTAAAGAAAAAGCGGTTGGTCTTGCTGACATAACCCTGTATACCGTGCTTTGCTTGATGCTGGTTACCTTAAAATTGCCCTATATTTTATTCATTGGTCTTCCTTTCTTTTTACCGACCAAGCGGTTTAAAAATCTGACAACGTTTCAGGTCTGGTTGGTAAAATTCAGTAGCGTGTTGACCGTCCTTCTGGTGGCAATTGTGTGGTATAAATTATCTGGTCAAATCAAGCCGCCAACCTTCCAAACAGAGGAATTTCTTCGCCAGGTTGACCCAGGTAAGCAGCTTGGAGCAGTCTTACAGACCCCTCACCTTTACCTGATTGCCATCATGCGCAATGTCGGTGGTCACCTTCTGACCGCGGATTCAGTGAACACCTTTGGCTGGTTGACCTATGGCCTTGGCCCAATGGCCTCCATGATGCTGGTGTTTCTATTTAGTGTTATTCTTAACAATGCCAATCGGGTGACGGTTAGCAAGTGGGTTAAACTGGGCCTCTTCTTAGTCTTTGCAGCCATTGCTTCAGGTATTTCCTTTGCCTTACTTCTATCTTGGACACCTGTCGGCTCTTACAATATTTTAGGGGTCCAAGGGCGCTATTTTATTGGCCTTTACCCTCTGATTCTCCTCTTTTTTGCGAGCAATAACAAGGCTTTTGCTCGCTGTCAAGGCTTTCTCAAGGAGCACCAAGTGATTAGCATTAGCATTTATTTCCTGGTTCTATTGCTTTTAGCAACAACCTTGCGCTATTACGCTTAGGAGGTTTCCATGAAGTTTTCCATTATTATTGCCGCTTATAATGTAGCAGACTACCTTGAAGAATGCGTAGCTAGTGTTGCTCAGCAAATTTATCAAGACCAAGATTATGAAATCTTGCTCATTAATGATGGTTCAACAGATGGTCGTACTGCTGCGCTCTGCGATGACCTCGCCAAACGCTACCCCGTTGTTAGACAAATTCATAAGGAGAATGGAGGTCTATCATCCGTTAGAAATTTAGGGATTTTAGAATCCAAAGGCGATTATATTCTTTTTGTTGATGGAGATGACTTTTGGACAGATAATCAGTTTTTGTCAGGGATAGCTGAGCATTTATCGGATAATGTGGATGTTTTAATCTTTCCTTATAGTTACTATAGTCATAAAACAGTAAGTTTATCTTATTCAGTTGGTGATGGTGCTAGTTTTAATCTAGAAGATAATTCTGTTGAATTAGTTGAAAAAGGGATTTGGTTTACTCCAGCTTGGAATAAATGTGTTAAACGAGATTTATTTGAAATTTCGGATAATCTATTCTTTCCTTTAGGTTTTTTATCTGAAGATATTATTTGGTGTGCTAACCTACTTAAAATAGCTCAAACCTGCGTGATTTATCAAAACAGCCAGTACATGTACCGTCAAAACCGTGAGGGGAGCATTACCAGCACCGTCAAAGCAAAAAATGTCCTGGATATTTTGCGGAGCATTGACCAGGTCTTGCAAACTCAAGGCTTATCTCAGGAGCGCCAAGTGGCTCTGGAGCGTTACGCTACGATTGCCTATATTTCCATCTTACCTTATGCTTACCCTTATCGTCAGGACCAGGATATTAAATCTTATTTACAAAGCTATCGCTACTTGTTGGGAAATAGCAGAGCCCTGCACCAGCTGAGTTTCAAGATGACTGGTCTTGGGAGCTACTATTTAGGTTTGGAAGTTTCCATGGCTATTTACCATTCGCTCATTGGTTTATACCGACGCTTACGTTAACTCATTAAAAAACTCACTCCTCTTAGAGGGTGAGTTTTTTAATGATTGATTAGGCCCATTCTCCGCCACGGAAGATTGGAACACGAGTGCCGTCGGCCTTGATGCCGTCGATGTCCATGTGTTCAGAACCGATCATGAAATCCACGTGAGCGGTTGAGCGGTTGAGTCCAGCTTCCTTGAGTTGTTCAGGGGTCATTTCGGTGCCACCTTTGATAGAGAAGGCGTAGGCTTGACCGATGGCTAGGTGGTTTGAGGCATTCTCATCGTAGAGGGTGTTGAAGAAGGTCAGACCTGACAATGAAATTGGGGTCTTGTGTGGAACAAGTGCGACCTCACCGAGAGCTCTCGCACCGTCGTTTTCTTCAACCAAGCGTTTGAGGGTTTCTTCACCTTTTTCGGCCTTAACGTCAACGATTTGACCGTCTTTAAAAGTAAAGGTCATGCCTTCGATGACAACACCAGCGTAGCTGAGCGGTTTCGTTGAGGTCACAACGCCATCAGCTCGACGGTAGTCAGGGGCACAGAAGACTTCTTCAGTTGGCATGTTGGCGATGAATTTTTCACCTTGGGCATTGATAGAGCCTGCAGCTTGCCAGCTGTGGTCTTTTGGCATACCAAGGACAAGGTCAGTGCCAGGAGCAGTGTAGTGGAGGGCGTCAAACTGTTGCTCGTTGAGCCAAGCAGCGCGTTCTGTCAAGCGGGCTTCGTGCTCGTCCCAAGCCTTAACAGGGTCATCCTCGTAGATGCGGTTCATCTTGAAGAAGGCATCCCAGAGAGCATCAACCTGCTCTTCTTCGCTCGCTAGGTCTGGGAAGACCATAGCCGCCCATTCTGGGCTAGCAGCAGAAGCCAAGTTCCAGCTGATTTTGTTGGCTTGGCTGGCATTGCGCTGCTCTTCTAGGGCGATAGCCATAGCTTTCTGAGCGGTTTGGATACGGTCTGGGTTAACCCCACCGTAAGCGTTAGGGTCAGAGGATAGGATAACTAAGCGGCTAGCTTTTTTACTGAGCAAATAGCGAGAGCGTTCAACGATGTAGTCTGGTACATTTTCCAAACGCTCAATGTCAGCATGGAGCAGACGTTGGCGAGAAATTTTGTCATCAACGAAGTCTACAATAACTTCAGCAGCTCCCTTGGCGTAAGCTTCTTCGGTCAATAGGCGGGCGAAGGCAACATGCTCAGCAGCAATTGAGATGATGAGGGTATGCCCTTTTTGGACGTTAACGCCTTTAGCAATCAAGAGCTGGGCGTATTTTTTCAGGTTCTGGTCAAAATTTGGTAAAACCATAAGTGTCTCCTTTTCTTTTTATGACCTTTCTACTTTACCATATTTTCTGATTTTTCACAAGAATTGATGAAAAGAACATGTTAAACAAACAAAACATGCTGTAACAACTTTTACATGGTTGACACTATTGGTGCTTGCCTTGATTTTTGATTGGTAGTTGCAAAAAATTCCCCTCAACTCAGTGAAGGGAATCTACATTACACATTTAAGACCTTATCTAAGAAATCTTTGAGACGTGGGTGTTGTGGGTTGTCAAAGAGTTGCTCTGGGGAGCCATCTTCGAGGAATTGACCGCCGTCTGTAAAAATCACACGGTTGGCCACCTTTCTAGCAAAGCCCATCTCGTGAGTGACAATCAGCATGGTCATACCTTGGTCGGCCAAATCTTTCATAACATTGAGCACGTCGCCAACCATCTCAGGGTCAAGAGCAGAGGTTGGCTCGTCAAAGAGCATGATGTCTGGATTCATAGCCAGACTACGTGCAATGGCGACCCGTTGCTTTTGACCGCCTGACAGGCTGTCTGGGTAGGCATCTGCCTTGTCGGCCAATCCAACTTTTTCCAAAAGGTCGCGACCGACCTTATCAGCCTCGTTCTGGCTCAGCTTGCCTAATTCGACAGGGGCAAAGGTGATGTTTTCAATAACGGTCATGTGAGGGAAAAGGTTGAAGTGTTGAAAGACCATGCCTATGTTCTCCCTTGCCTTGTCTACATTAGTGGCTTTGTCGGAGAGGTCAAAGCCGTCCACAATCACCTTGCCGCTAGTAATAGTCTCAAGCAGGTTGAGGGTGCGTAGGAAGGTTGATTTGCCAGATCCTGACGGACCGATGATACAGACCACATCACCTTCGTAGAATTGGGCCGTGATGCCTTTTAGCACCTCGTTATCACCATAGGTTTTGTGCAAATCTTGCACATCAATTTTTAATTCTCTTGTTGTGGTCATGGCTTAGTTCCTTTCCAGTTTCTTGGCTAGTCTGGTCAGTAGGGTGATGATGACCAGATACATCACTGCTAGTATAGCATACATGCGGAAGGATTGGTAGTTTCTGGCGATGATGATCTTCCCTGTCTGGAAGAGTTCAACCATTCCGATGGCTGAGATGATGGTGGTGTCCTTGAGTGAGATGACAAACTGGTTGATAAAGTTTGGTAACATGAGCTTGACGGCCTGTGGGATAATGATTTTCCGCATGGTGGTTCCGTAGGAAATGCCTAGGCTGCGAGAAGCCTCCATCTGACCAACAGGTACGGCCTGAATGCCTCCGCGGACGATTTCGGCAATATAAGCTCCGCCATTGAGCGTTAGCGCAATAGTACCAGCCACAAAGTCGTTAATGGGACTCTGCTGACCGGTCAGGCTCTCAAGGAGATTAGGCATGCCCCAGAAGATAAAGGCGGCGACAATCATGAGAGGAATGCCTCGTACGACGTCGACGAAGATAGCTGAGAAGATGCGTAGCGCCTTGATAGGACTGACGGACATCATACCGACGATGATGCCGACCACAGTCGCTAAGGCAAAAGAGACCAAAGCCAGAGACAAGGTTGTCCAAAGCCCAGATAGGAGTTGCTTGTAATTGTTGCTAATCAATCCAGCGATGGTGGTCTCGTCAACAGTTGATGCGGTTGTGCTGGTTTCGCCCAAATATTTGGATATGATTTTGTCGTAGTCTCCGTTAGCTTTGAGGGCGGCTAGCCCATTGTTGAACATGGTGATGAGTTCGGGGTTGCTGCCTTTTTTGACCGCAAAACCATACTCACCTGATGGTTCGCCTGAGATTGGAGTAGCAAAGTTTCTGCCTTGGGTAATAGCATAGCGGAGAACCGCTTCATCGTCCATTAGAGCATCTAAAGCACCTGAGTTTAGGCTGTCATACATGGCTGAGGCTTCATCAAAAGCCTTGAGGGTATAGCCGTATGTTGTTTGATTTTCTTCTAAAAACTTGTAGGACGAGGTGCCATTTTTGGCGCCGACAATTTTACCAGTCAAGTCCTCGTAAGCAGCGATATTGCTTCCATTTTTTACCGCCAGCAAAATGTTTGAGGTGTAGTAAGGGTCGGAGAAATCAAAAATTTCTCGCCGGGCATCGGTGATGGACATGCCAGCGATGACGGCATCAGCCTGACCGGCTTGAACTGTATTGAGGGCGGCATCGAAACCTGGGTTGCTGATGCTAATCTTGAAGCCCTGTTGATCAGCGATAGCCTGAATCAGCTCCATGTCAATACCGACATAGTTGCCACTGTCATTCTGATACTCAAAAGGTGCAAATGATGAATCGCTGACGATGTGGTAATTTGATTTAATCGGTTTTGGGCTAGTGTCATCTGCAGCAACTAGTCCATCAGATAAAACCACAAGGAATGTCAGAAAAAGTGACATCATAAAAATTAAAAATCGCTTCAAAGTTAGCCTCCTTGGTTATATATAGGGCTATTATAACAAGATTTTTTCTGCCAGTCAATAAACAACTTTAATTGATGTTAGGTTTTTTTACATTATAAAAATTAGAGTCTCGACAGATTTGATTTCAAGTCAGTCAAATAGTTTTTGATGTGGTAAAATAGAATAAAAGAAGAAAAAGGAAAAGCATAATGATTGACCGTAAATCTGATTATCAATTTAAGCTCGTATCAAAGTATAGTCCCTCAGGTGACCAGCCGCAGGCTATTGAGCAGTTGGTGGACAATATTGAGGGGGGCGAGAAGGCCCAGATTCTCATGGGGGCGACGGGTACGGGGAAGACCTACACCATGAGTCAGGTCATCGCCCGTGTCAACAAACCGACCCTGGTCATCGCCCACAACAAAACTTTGGCTGGTCAGCTCTACGGCGAGTTCAAGGAATTTTTCCCTGATAATGCTGTGGAGTATTTCGTGTCCTACTATGATTACTACCAGCCTGAGGCTTATGTGCCGTCCAGCGATACCTACATCGAAAAAGATAGCTCGGTCAATGATGAAATCGACAAACTCCGTCACTCGGCGACCTCAGCTCTGCTGGAACGCAATGATGTCATTGTGGTGGCCTCGGTGTCCTGCATCTATGGTTTGGGGTCCCCCAAGGAATACTCGGACAGCGTGGTTAGCCTGCGTCCTGGTCAGGAGTTGTCTCGTGATGACTTGCTCAATGCGCTGGTGGATATTCAGTTTGAGCGCAACGATATCGACTTTCAGCGGGGGCGGTTCCGTGTGCGGGGCGATGTGGTGGAAGTCTTTCCAGCCAGCCGAGACGAGCATGCCTTTCGGGTCGAGTTTTTCGGTGATGAGATCGACCGTATCCGTGAAATCGAAAGCCTGACAGGGCGGGTGTTAGGTGAAGTTGACCACTTGGCTATCTTCCCAGCCACCCACTTCGTGACCAATGAAGACCACATGGAGCAGGCCATTGCCCAAATCCAAGCCGAGCTTGAAGAGCAGCTCCGCCATTTTGAACAAGAGGGTAAGCTCCTCGAAGCCCAGCGGCTCAAGCAGCGAACAGACTACGACATCGAGATGTTGCGGGAGATGGGCTATACCAATGGCGTGGAGAACTACTCTCGCCACATGGATGGGCGACAAGAGGGCGAGCCGCCTTATACACTTCTGGACTTTTTCCCAGAGGATTTCCTCATTATGATCGATGAGAGCCACATGACCATGGGGCAGATCAAGGGCATGTACAACGGCGACCGCAGCCGCAAGCAGATGCTGGTCGACTATGGCTTCCGCCTGCCATCGGCTTTGGACAACCGACCGCTTCGCCGTGAGGAATTTGAGAGCCACGTCCATCAGATTGTCTATGTGTCGGCGACCCCTGGTGACTATGAGATGGAGCAGACCGAGACCGTGGTCGAGCAGATTATCCGACCGACAGGGCTGCTGGATCCCGAGGTGGAGGTGCGTCCGACCATGGGGCAGATGGATGATTTGCTGGGTGAAATCAATAGCAGAGCAGAAAAAGGGGAGCGGGTCTTTGTCACCACACTGACCAAGAAAATGGCAGAAGACCTGACCGACTACCTCAAGGAAATGGGCGTCAAGGTCAAGTACATGCACAGCGACATCAAGACCTTGGAGCGGACGGAGATTATCCGTGACCTGCGACTGGGTGTCTTTGATGTGCTGATTGGAATTAACCTGCTGCGTGAGGGGATTGATGTGCCAGAGGTGTCTCTGGTCGCTATCCTCGATGCGGATAAGGAAGGCTTCCTGCGCAATGAGCGAGGCCTCATCCAGACCATCGGACGGGCGGCACGGAACGCTGAAGGTCATGTCATCATGTACGCGGATAAGGTGACCGAGTCCATGCAACGAGCCATGGATGAAACCGCCCGACGTCGTCAACTCCAGATGGCATATAACGAGAAGCACGGCATTGTCCCACAAACCATCAAAAAAGAAATCCGCGACCTCATCGCCATCACCAAGTCTGCTAAGGGTGAGGTGGCAGAAGAGACCTTGGACTACTCGGCTATGAATAAGACCGAACGGACAGCCGCCATCAAAAAACTGGAAAAAGAAATGCAGGCCGCCGCAGAACTCCTCGATTTCGAACTCGCCGCCCAAATCAGGGATATGGTCTTGGAGCTGAAAGCGATGGGGTGATCAAGGAGAATAGATACAAAGTATGGAATATTTCAAACAAATCCGTCAAAAGATTGGTCATGATTTGCTTATGCTAGTTGGATCGAATGTGATTTTGGAAAATGATAAGGGTGAGCTATTATTGCAACAACGCTTATCAGGACAGTGGGGGTTACCAGGTGGTCTGTTAGATATAGGAGAAACTTTAGAAGAGGCGGCTATTCGCGAAGTGAAGGAAGAGACCGGATTAGAGATTTCAGAGTTAGAACTGCTTCACACTTTTTCTGGTCCCGATTATCATTTTACACTGCCCAATCAAGATGAAATCTACGTTATAACTGCTGTTTACAAAGCAATCGCCTATTCGGGCCAGTTGACGCTAGATAGAACAGAAAGTTTGAATGTACGTTTTTTTGCCTATGATGCCTTACCTGAAGCTATTGAAAAAGAGTATCAGGTTTATATTGATTATTATCTTGGTCAGAAAGGACTTTGAATTGCAGGTGGTGTTTTTCTGAAATCTGACGTCTAAGCAGTAGTTGGATGGTTTGTTTTCAAAGATAAACATGTCGAACACAAACATGGTTTTGAAGCAACTGAGCTATGAGAGCGAATTGCAGTCTGTTAAAAATAGTCTAGAGCTATTACCGATACATCAGGCGGAAAATTTATTTAACTTATGGCTGGAATTTGAACGAGGGACTTCTCCTGAGGCAAGATACGCCAGATGTTTGGATGCTCTAGCGCCTTTGATGAATCATCTATGGGTTGCTGAAGACAACGATAACCCATCTCAGCTGAGTAGAACCCAAGTCTTATCTAAAAAAGCTTTTATTGAAAAAGAGAGTCCTGAACTTTGGCAAATGACCTTGGAACTGTTAGATAGCAGTGTCAAAAAAGGCTTATATCTAGCAGACTAAGAAAAAAGACAAAAAGACATCAATTTTGAAAGGTGATGTCTTTTTAGCTAGCAGGAAAAGCTTGTCAGATGCTTTCTAAAGATGAACAGATAAAAGAGAGTGGGACAAAAATCGGTTATTCGTCGGAATTCGATAAGTCGTCCCACCTCCGCATAGCTCAAACAGTCAGGGAAGTGACTGTTTGAGGTTGGAAATTTGGGAAAGACATTTCCCTCAGTAGGCCTGTGAAAGCTGATAAAATCAGCCAATTAGAGCCCACTCAGCCACTGCACCTTGCTTGAAAATTAAAAATCACTTGAGAAGGTTAGGACTTTTGTTCCAGCCTCGTTTGGTGAGGGTGTGTGTTTTAATACACAGAAAATCTCTTAAGAGAAGTATGAGCAAATTGAGCTGGGGAATTTCCTTCTATATTCATGCGCTTAGAAAACATAAAATGCGAGGATTCCCAATATAAGCATGTGGATAGGGTAGAAGAGATACTGGGCTATCTGGGTAGGTTTAGATTTGTAGCCAGCTCTGCCATTGTACAGCCAGATAAAGGCAAGTGCCAAAGGAGCATAGAGTTGAGGCGACAAGAATGAGAAGCCAAAGTGTTGAAAGAGCAGGGGGAGGTTTTCCCAGCCGTTGGCACCAATGTAGGAGAGGTTGGCAAGTCCTAGATTGACCAAGAGGAGGGTGAACAGTTGACCGAGGCGGTGTGACCATGTGGTGCCTCGGAATAAGTAGTATCCGAGAACAGTTATTACACCAAGACCGCGGTAATCGGTATCGAGAAATTGGGCGAGGTTGTAAGCGATAGCAGTGATCAGGATACCGCTAGCTAATGCGCCCCATTTTGGCAAGATTTGACGGCTTTGGTCAACCAGCCAGATGGTTATCAGGCTGATAACAAATGTCCAGATAACATTCTGAAAGGGGGTATAGCCCCAGATGCCCTGTAACATGAGATGAAAGGGGAAATCGGAGATGACCGCGAGGGCAGATAATCTTAAAAGATACTGGCGGAAATCTTTGGTGTAGCTGTAGCCTTCTACGATTAAAAAAGCAAAGATGGGAAAGGCTAATCGTCCGATGTAGCGGAGCCACAGAAATTGTGGGAAAAAGACCGCACCTGTGTGGTCAATAAGCATGATTATCATAGCGATGAGGCGCAAGGAAAAAGCGGAGAATCCTTTGAAGGTGTGTGGCATGGTTACTCCTTTCGAGAAGAGTGACGGATTAGATTATTTTTTATTGGTAAAAATGAGGAGTTTGCTAATGAAATAATTGCCAACCACAATCAGGAATTGGGCGATGACGCTCTCAATTTTATTGACCATGGCGAGGTCATGATGAACAAACTGACCAATCAGTTGCGGGTATTTATCAATGAAAAGATAGGCCAATATCACATCGAGTGCAAGAGTGCCAAGTCGTGCCAGGAAAAATTTAACAAAACGTGCTTGCCAGCCCTGCTTATTTTGCCGAAAAACAAAGGTATCGTTGACTAAAAAGGCAAAGATAATAGCAGTCATGTTAGCAATAACCGCTGAGTGCAAAGCCGTTTGTTTTAGAAATTCAAATAAAGCAAAGCGGACGCTGAGGTAGACAAGGGTGGTCAAGACACCAAAGAAGAGGTAGCTAAAAATCTCGTTATTAAATAATTTTTTCATACTCAGACTATACCAAAAAAACTAAAAATATGCTACAATAAAAACGTTCGTTTACGGACCCTCGGTGCTTATTTCCCTTTCGCCGAGCATATTAGACGCGGGAAAGCCGCTAAAGGAGAAAAGAAATGAAAAAATTGACAGTTACTGACTACACGCACATGGCTATTGTCGCTGCTATTTATGTTGTGTTGACCATTACACCACCGTTTAATGCCATCAGCTACGGTCCGTACCAGTTTCGGATATCAGAGATGATGAACTTCTTGGCATTTTTCCATCGGAAATACATCATCGCTGTTACTGCGGGTGTTGTTATTGCCAACTTGTTTACTTATGGCTTGATTGATGTGGTTGTGGGGGGCTTATCGACCTTAGTTTTCGTTGCTCTGGGAGTTATGCTGTTCAAAAAATACCAGAATGAGCGCGTTTTGGGTGGACTCTTTAATAAGGCATTTTTCTATTTTTCCTTATTTTTTGCAGCTAGCATGTTTACCATTGCAGCAGAATTGGCTATTATTGCTGGAGCTCCCTTTTTCTTGACTTGGGTGACAACAGGTTTGGGAGAATTGGCTTCGCTTTTAATTGGGTCATTGCTGATTGAGCGTTTAAGCCAGCGATTTGATTTGACCAAGTAGTCGATTTGGTAGTGAAGGATATCTTACCAGCCGGTAGATGTCCGTTTTATTTTGGAGGTTTTATGAAACGTTTGATTGAAAAAATGAGCATCCTATCCTTGTCGGTAATGCTGGTGTCAACCTTTGCAGTGTCGCCTGCTTTACCTGCCATGATTGCTTTTTTTGAGCCGTTAGGGATTTCTGGTGCTCAGGTTGAGTTTTTGATTACCGTGACGTCCTTAGCCATCATGGTTTCTCTGCTGGTTAATCCTTACCTAGAGGGCTATCTGCCTGAGCCGGTCATGATTAGTTTGGGATTGGTACTGATAGCTTGCGGTGGTAGTCTACCTTTGGTGACAACGTCTTACGTGCTGATTTTCTTAGGACGGTTGATTCTTGGAACCGGTCTTGGGTTTATCAATGCGCGAGCCATCAATATTATCAGTAGTCACTATGATGGTCAGGAACGTTTGCAAATGCTCGGCTTTCGAGGTGCAGCAGAAGTGCTCGGCTCAGCTAGTTTGACTGCATTGGTCGGGCTTTTCTTGCCTTTAGGCTGGACAGCCAGTTTTGCCATTTATCTGGTTGCCTTTCTTATTTTGGGGCTGTATCTGGCTTTTGTGCCAAAAACACAGCCCGGTCAGCGCCATCAAGATAGTGACGCAGATGTTCATTTGCCTAAATCACAGTGGCGACAAGCCATCTTTTTAGGTCTTATAGCGGGTTTTGTTATTCATATCAATACCATGCTGACCCTGAAAATTCCATTACTTGTTGAAGGACTTGGTCTAGGGACAGCAGCCCAGTCGAGCAGAATCATCAGTGCTATGATGCTGATGGGAATTTTGGCAGGGTTCTCGTTTAGCTTTCTGGTCCAACGATTAGGTCGCCAGTTGCTGGGTTTGTCAGTTCTTCTTTTTGCTGGATTAGTGTTGTTGGTTAGTTTGGGAAGTAGTCTTTTAGTGCTTGGAACGGGCGCCATCTTGTCTGGTTTTTGTTACAGCACTGTTCTCACTATCGTGTTCAATCAAGCCTCGGAAGGTGTTTCAGCTCGTCTATTGAATAAAAAGATGACGGTTGTTTTGGTAGGCTGTAATCTTGGTGGAGCAAGTTCGTCGATTTTGCCAGCTTTTTTGGAACAAATTTTCCCAAATACTCAAACGATTGTGCTCATTTATGCTGTACTGTGCTTACTCGCCGGTGTTTATCTACTAGCTCGTCCCTTGAAGCACTCTTAACTAGTCAGGTGGCTGGATGTCTAGCCACTTTTTTAGTGCGCCTAAATGGTTGCCGCACATAAAAAGCCTCTTCCGATATTCTCGGAAAAGGCTTGTTCTCAGTGATTTCCACTGAGAAATAGGGGTTCTTATTTGAGACCGTATTTTTTGTTGAAACGATCCACACGTCCATCTGCTTGAGTGAACTTTTGACGTCCAGTGTAGAATGGGTGTGAGTCAGATGAAATTTCCACACGAATCAGTGGGTAAGTTTCGCCTTCGAACTCAACAGTTTCTTTAGATGGCTTCGTTGAACCACTAAGGAATTGGTAACCAGTTGTTGTGTCAAGGAAAACAACTGGACGGTAGTCTGGATGAATGTCTTTTCTCATCGTAAAAAAATCCTTTCTGCCATAGCCCTTTGTGAGCCATAGTTATTAACCATTACATTTTACCAAAAATAGCAGAGCTTGGCAAGAACTTTATCTTAAATTTCCCAAGAAATCTCATAAGCTTGATAAGGGTAATTTAAGCCATAGCCCAGCTTTTCAGCTAATTGGCGAGAAATGAGCGTATGGGCGTCCCATGACGGAGAGAGACCTTGCTCTAAGCATCTCAGGATGAGACGTGCAGCAACCACCGTTGCTAGTCCCTTTAAGCGATGGTCTGGATGGGTGCTGATGTCGATTTCGATAGCGTCGTCTACTCGAGCATAAGAGGAAGCTCCTGCTACGACAGCGTCACCAAACCAGATGACCACGCCTAATCCATCTTTGGCATAAGCAGTTGCTGTCGGAAAGTTTCCGACCAAGTCACGCGACCACGGTTCTCTTAAACACTGGTCATAAGCCAAATCATTGAGATACTCTAAACGATAGCCATCAGGTAGGCCATCTGCCAAAATTCTTAACCTAGCTTGATCAAACAGATTCGCAATCATGGCATATCGGGTAAAGCCGTGTGCTTTCTCTCCGTAATGATGTTCAATCAGGTTTGCCCATGCATCAGTAGTCGGTACTAGAATGATGTCTTGACCATGACAGTGTTCAACCAGATCGAGCAGTGGCTCTCCTGCCAAAAATCCAAAGGCACCAAATTGCCCGATTCGTGCCAAAACAGATTGGGGATTGTCTGACTGGTCACCCCAGACATCACCCATCTGACCAGTTAAGCAAGCAGTTAGAAGCACTTGTTCCCACCCGTTAAACAAGTGAGCAGTGCTTTCAGGTTTCTCCAAACGTTTAATCATCTTGTTTTCTCCGTATTGAGGACGGTAGTTGTTCAGCCATGAGACAAGCAGTGCCAGGTACTGTAGAGTGAACTTGGTCACCGCTTATTTCGCACTTTTTAGACTGGGAAAACTGTGCTTTGTCCTGTTCATCGTTTTATAGAATAGTTCGTTTTCATTAACTAAGGATAAAAGTCCTAGTGGTGTAGGCAACAGGCTAACATCAACGAAACCACCTTGGCTGAGTAACCCATGTTAATCTGTCGATAAATAACTGCAACGATTAACGGAGGTCTTTTAATTTTGCCCAGATGGCAGCGATTTCCTCTGGTGAATAGGCTTTGGCACCGCTGGCTAGGGGATGTCCACCACCGTGGTGTTCCTTGGCGATGCCATTGATGGTCAGGGTTTTACTGCGAAGGTTGACCCGATAGCTACCATCTGCTTGTTCCGTACAAATCATCCAGCGGTCGACACTGTCAATTTTTCCTGGTAGTCCAACAACGAGGCTGACTTCCTCAGGTCTGATGTCAAAGCCTTGCAAAATTTTTGAAGACAGTACAATGCGAGCCGCTCCGCTATGGTCCACCTGTAGGTGCTCCAGAATGTAGCCCATCAGGCGAGCGAGCTTGGGCGAGAGGGTGTCCAGTTGTCGAGTGATGAGGGCAGCATCAATGCCGGTGTCAAGCAAATAGCTAGCGATACGGAAGGTCTTTGAGCTGGTGGCTGGGTAGAGAAAACGCCCAGTATCGCCGACAATACCTGCATAGAGCAGGCGAGCGATTTTAGTGGTCATCGTCCATCCTAGTTCAATAGCCATCTCAGCAATCATCTCGCTACAAGAGGAAGCTATCGTATCAACCCAAACGATCTCTCCATAAGGTTCATCGTTGGGGTGATGGTCGATTTTAATCAGGCAATCGCCATTGTTATAGCGCTCATCATCAATTCTCGCTTTATTGGCGGTATCCGTCACGATAACCAGGCTGCCAGTATAATCCTTATCTGAGACGCTATCCATTGCTGCTAACCAAGATAAGGTTGGCTCCTCATAGCCTGTGGTTAACACACGTTTATCTGGAAAGTTATGGCGGATAAGTTCTGCCAGCCCAACCTGAGACCCGATAGCATCAGGGTCTGGCTTTTGGTGGCGGTGGATGATGATGGTATCATAAGCTTGAATCGCTTGTAAGATTGAAAGGAAAGGAGCAGTCATCGTTATCTCTTTTCTATGCTAGTTTGCCTTAGCATAGCATAAAAGTCTTTTTTTTTCAAACGTTGATGGTTCTTGATAATAGCCACATGGCTGAGGACACTGATTAGGACTTGTTTATTTTTCACTACTATGTAAAAAGACGTTTTGGGCTAGCCTAGAGACCCCTGATGTGGTATAATAAGGTCAAAATAGGAGGACATTATGGCTTTAGCTAAGATTGTTTACGCTAGCATGACTGGTAACACTGAAGAAATTGCCGATATCGTGGCTGACAAGTTGACCCAGTTAGGACATACCGTTGAACTTGAGGAATGCACCAGCGTAGATGCCAGTGATTTTGAGGAGGCAGATATTGCGATTGTTGCCACCTATACCTATGGCGATGGTGATTTACCTGACGAAATCGTAGACTTTTACGAAGATTTACAAGAACTGGACCTGACAGGGAAAATTTATGGTGTTGTCGGTTCTGGTGATACCTTTTATGATTTTTTCTGCAAGGCTGTTGACGACTTTGAGGCCGCGTTTGAAAAAAGTGGCGCAACAAAAGGTGCAGCATCTGTTAAAGTTGATTTAGCAGCTGAGGATGATGACATCAAAGCCCTTGAGAATTTTGCAGAGCAGCTGGTCTCTAAGCTGGTTTAAATAATGTTGAACATATCAGTAAGGCATGGATAAAATCCTGCCTTATTTGTTAGGAGGAGTAATGGTAGAACAGGTGAAAAAAGTAAGCCTTATCTTCTTCTTTGCAGGATTAGGTGGGCTTTTACGCCAGTTGGTAGTCCTGCAATTCGGAGATATTGGGCTGCTGGGCTGTAATTATGGAGCTGTTTATGGCCTGGTTTATTCGACACATCACCTCTTTCACTCCAAAAGTATTAGTCCGTCGCTAAAAGTAGGATTAAGTGTGGGCTTTTTTGGAGGATTGAGCACTATTGCGCCGATTTTTATGGCCTTGGCCACTGCTCTTGAGCAAGGCGATTGGTGGCGACTAATTGGCTTGATGGTTTGCCATATTCTTGGCGGTTATTTAGTGGCTTTATTGGCAAATAGCCGAGCTCTAAAGAGAGAGGAGGGATAGTAGATGATGATAGTGATGATACTCTGCGGTTGTGGGGCTCTCTTGCGCTATGCACTCAGACCGCTCAACGCTTACTGTCAGTTACCACTAGGAACGCTAAGCGCTAATCTTCTAGTGGCAGTTACGATTGGGTACCTTTCGCAGTCGACGATGTTCAGTCCAAACTTGCAGTCGTGGTTAATCTTTTTCTTAGGTGGTTTGGGTACTTACTCGACTTTCAACTTGGAGCTGCTTGATCGCAGAACAAAGCCAAGAGAATGGTCTGTTTACCTTATTCTAACTTATGTCCTTGGAGTAGGAGGAGTCGTCCTAGGTCGCTACTTAGCGATTTAATCTATTTTGAAATGAGAATGTTGCTTTTTGTTTAGTTGTTTTGAGATTTAAAAAAAAGCAAAAAAAGCACATAAATACTTGATTTTTCGGGGGGGGGGGGTTATAATAACAGTGTCTGTATTAATCATTTGACACTCAATATAGTAACCTAAAGTTTAAGCGCTTTCAGATTATGGTATCGGTTTCAAATAATTTAGGACATAGAAAGGAAACAGATTATGAAACATAATCACTTTTTGCAGAGGATAATGCTAGCATTTGCCTCTGTGATATTCTTGTTTGGTAGTTTATTTATAACGAGTCAAACAGTAGAAGCTAAAGAGTTGACAAATGTCACTTTTAAAACAAAGCTTCAAAATGAAGCTCGTGAAGAAATCAATCTCCAAGCTTTGCGTGTGAATGGTGTCTATGAATTCTTTACTGAATTTGATTTGACTGCCTATGATAATAATTTAGCAAACGGTGATTACTTCACCTTTGACTTACCTGAGCCATTTGATGTTATCGGAAAAACGGAAGAGTTTTTCTTTGACGGTATCGCTGTTGCTGACGTTGCGATTACATCAAATGGTACAGATAAAGGTGGACAGGTTAAATTGACGTTGAAAAACCTTGACGAATGGATGAAGAAAAAACAATACACTTCTGTCCAAGGGGTTAAAGGAAATTTTTCGGGTAAGTTTACTTTTAACAGTGAAACGGAAAGAACGGTTCCTCTCCAAGGGTTTGATGCAACGAATATGGTCAGCATAAAAGTCCTCCCCGCTATTCCAAAGCAGGAATACGACGGCACGGTCTTCAATTACCGCAAGATGGCAGGTCTGACAGCAAAGAAAGATTGGACCTCGGAAGCACTGGGACGTTCTGGGAATTCTGTTCATTATTGGTACCTCCGTATCAATGAGAATGGTAAATCTTATAATTCATTTGTTTTGACAGACACTCTCCAATCAGATGGTTTTCAATTTATTCCGGAATCTTTTAGAGTTTATCAAGTACCTAAGGGGCGCTGGACGGCATCAGGTATTGATATAAAAAATACAAAAGAGCTATCAAAAGGTGAAATTGCAGATTTAGTAAAATTTAATGATAGCTACACCAGCTTTACAGTAAACTTTGGTAAGCTCGATGGAGAAGGATACTATTTCTTATACGATACAACAACCACTAATGACGGAACTATCCTGACAAATGGTGTTCAAGCGACAGAAGAGGGGCTTCTAGTAAAACCGTTTACTAACCGTGAGAATGAAACAGCTTCACAGAGTCGTGAAAGTACGGTTCAAGGGACAATTACGATGAAAGGTCGTGTGGATGAGGTTACGATTTATAAACGTGATGGGATTACTCACCGTGGCTTGAATGGTGTAACCTTTGAGATTGTTGATAAGGCAACTAATGAAGTTTTGCATTCTGGGACAACTGCTAAAAATGATGCGACAGGCAACAACGGCTACTTGCGATTTGGTGGCTTAACGGTCGGTCATACCTATATTATCCGAGAAACAGCTACACTTCCTGGCTATGATATGTCAAAAGAGCCATTTGAGTTTACCATTGAACCCAATGCAAAAGAAGGTATTACGAAATATTGGGATAACTATCGTACACCAGTTTCTGCAACAATCACAGCTCGGAAAACGTTAGAAAATCGCGATTTAGCTAACGAGGAGTTTACATTTGAGCTTGTTGATGCAGCTGGTAAAGTTGTCTCAACTGCTAAAAATGATGCTAGTGGCCTTGTGACGTTTGAACAACAAACGTTCAAAAAAGAAGGGTCATTTGTTTACAAAGTTCGTGAGAAGTCAGGGGAGGCTTCTGATATTACTTACGATAAGACAGAGAAAACAGCAACTGTTAAAGTAATTGCAACTGACAAGGGACTCGTTGCTGAAGTGGAGTACGAGGGCAGCCAACCACTGACCTTTAAGAATATCTACAATAAACCAGCACCTGCAAGGATAGTTGTAAAAGCTCATAAGTCTTTAGACGGTAAAGCCTTGGTTGCCAATCAGTTTTCATTTACGTTAACAGATAAAGCGACCAATAGGGTTTACTCTGCTCAAAATGCTGCTGATGGTTCAGTAAGCTTTGAAGAGCTTACCTTTGACAAAGAAGGCAAATTTGAGTTTGAACTTGCTGAAGTTAAAGGNNACCTTCCAGGTATTGTTTATGACGAAACTAAAGTAGCAGTTACTATTGAAGTGACCAAAGAAGGCAATCAGCTAAAAGCTCAGGTTACCACACCAAATGAGCCAGACGAAAATGCGGCTGTCTATACGTTCAAGAACAAATACCAAGCTAAATCAACGACTGCACAACTTAGTGTGACTAAAGTATTGACTGGACGTGAGTTGAAGGCAGATGAGTTCTCCTTTACCCTCACCAATGCTGATGGTGAAGACCTTGAGACGGTAAAAAATACTGATACAGGTGTGGTTGCCTTCTCTACCTTAACTTATGTTACTCCAGGTGAATTTACTTACACGATTAAGGAAAATAAAGGTGAAGTTGCTGGTGTAACCTATGATGAAAAGACAATCGAGGCCACAGTAAAAGTGGTTGATGATGGTCAAGGTCAATTAAAAGTTGAACAGATTACTTATAAGAACNNCGATAATACCTTCAACAACAGCTACACNNCANCACCAGCNAAAGCAACTATTCAAGTAGCGAAGTCATTGACCGGACGTGAGTTGATGGCAGACGAGTTCTCCTTTACGCTGACAGATGAGTCTGGTAAAGAGATTGAGACCGTAACCAATGATGGTGATGGAAATGTTACCTTTGGAGAGTTGACTTTTGACAAGGTNGGCAAGTACACCTATAAGGTAAAAGAAGTTAAAGGTACTGATTCAGAAATTACTTATGACTCTAAAGAACTTACGATTACCATTACTGTAACAGATAATGGTCAAGGTCAGCTGGTAGCGGTGGTTGATTACCCTGCTGAAAAACAGTTTGTCAATGAATATGTGACAACGACCACGACGACCACTACGGCAAGCACAACTTCAAGTACCACTGAGTCTACAACGACTACGACAGAAAGTACAACTCCAAGCACGACCGAGTCTACAACGACCACGACGGAGAGTACAACTGCAAGTACCACTGAGTCTACAACGACTACGACAGAAAGTACAACTCCAAGTACCACCGAGTCTACAACGACCACTACGGAGAGTACAACTGCAAGTACCACCGAGTCTACAACGACCACGACGGAGAGCACAACTCCAAGCACGACCGAGTCTACAACGACCACGACGGAAAGTACAACTCCAAGCATGACCGAGTCTACAACGACCACGACGGAAAGTACAACTCCAAGCACGACCGAGTCTACAACGACCACGACGGAAAGTACAACTCCAAGCACGACCGAGTCTACAACGACTACGACGGAAAGTACAACTCCAAGCACGACCGAGTCTACAACGACCACGACGGAGAGCACAACTCCAAGTACCACTGAGTCTACAACGACCACTACGGAGGGTACAACCATGACCACTGTATCAACATCAGGAGGAGTGACAACAACTAATGTTACCCCTAAAGGTGGTTCTTCTCGTCGTCGAGTGGCTCTACCTAGCACAGGAGAAGCAAATGGTATTTTGTTCATTGTTCTTGGTACGATAGTTCTAGCAGCAGTAGGCTATGGGCTTAAACGTCATCGTCGCTAGATGATAGCCTGAGTTTCTTTGTCCTGTATTAGCTGATGAAGAACCATAGACTGCTGAGTCTAGGCAACAGTCTGCCTGACTCAAACAAAAAAGCAACGGCATCAAATCCGTTGCTTTTTGTAGATCTTTGTCAACTGTAGTGGGCTGACCAATCTAACATTGAGAGAAGACCACTATGGGAGCCCACTGAAAAAGTTAACATTCTACAATCTGGTTAAACGAAAAAAGAGGAAGTGATTTCATCATTGAGTAGCTTTCTCTTTTCTTTTTACTATTTTTGATTCATTAGAGCTATAATCCTCTTCATATTAACTACAAATATGGTTGTAGCGGCTTGTAACGCCATGTGAAAAGGCCTGTGATGCCTTAGCCACATCAAGACCGTGTCTGTTTTTAAGTTCTGCGTTTTTGGCTTCTATCTTGTAGCGATGCTTAGCCTTTTCTTTGAAATAAGGCGCTTCTTGAAACCTCTTCTGAAAAAGATGGTCATCGTTTTATAGGTTATCGAGTAGGTTTTAGACTTAGCTCCTTCTCTATAACAGCCCACTTTTGAAGGGTAGGTTTGACAGGGGTTAATATCAAAATAGTGGGTTTCCTGAGGATTAGATGTTCCCGCCTGTCGCCCTGTTTTTGCCTTCCTTATGGCCATATGCTCTCAGGACAAACAAAGAAGTCTGCATCCTTGTTATAGAAAAACTCATCTTCCTTCTGATGGAAGTCTTTTGAAACAGCTGGATGTAGCTTAGCGACTTAGTACACTTTTGCTTTCTTGGCAAATTGACTATTATCCTTCCCAGAGTAGGCCTTATCCCCAAAAATTACTTTAATAGTAACACCATTATTCTGAAAAGGGAACAGTTTTAAAGGCTTCTTTTGGGAAATAAGGTCAGGAGTTGTTCGGTGGCTGAAAACATGGATTTAGCTGTTCTATCTGGCATCTTGAAAGCCAGGTAAAAGCGCGTTTTCCTCTCCACAAAGGTCGCTAAACAGCCTTTACTTTTGCCTCGGGAGGACACTACTGTATCTATCTCCCAGTGACCGAAAGTCTGGCGATTCTTAACCCCTTTAGGGCGTTTGGAAATTGGTGTCCCAATCATGAATTTCCCACGTGTTTCCTGGGTTGTCGGCTTTTTCCTTTGCGACGTAAGACGCTTAAATCTAGGTGAATCAAGCCAGCATAGAGCCAGTTGTAGATGGTCTTAAAAGTGACCATTGACTTTTCTTCCAGCCGATAATGACCATAAATCTGTTCAGGAGACCAAGAGGCGGTCAAGCCCTGCTCAATCTCCGCTTTCAACTCAGGCGTCAAGCAAGATTTTCTCCCCTTTTGCTTAGCCTTTTGGTCGTACTGGGCCTGTGCTGAATTTGCGGAATAATCGCCTTGACACCGTTTCATCTCTCTTGAAATGGTGGACCTATGAACACCTAGTTTTTTCGCAATTTGACAAGGATTCAACCCTAATTCCAAGTAAGTCTCTATCTTTAGTCGCTCTTTTATGGTTCATGGGAGTAGCTCATAGGTTTCCTCGTGTTCTGTTGGTGTGCTTACTTACAGTTTACACGACAGAAACACTATGAGTTTTTTTGTTGCACTATATTTTACAATTTTATCAAAAAAATATTGACAACTCATTTCCTATGTGTTAAACTATAATAGTTGGTGAAACATCTAAAAATTATGTTAGGCGAACGTAGTTCAGTGGTAGAACACCACCTTGCCAAGGTGGGGGTCGCGGGTTCGAATCCCGTCGTTCGCTTTCTTTGTATGAGGCTGGGGTGGCGGAACTGGCAGACGCACAGGACTTAAAATCCTGCGGGGGCAACCCCGTACCGGTTCGATTCCGGTCCTCAGCATTTTGATAAGCACCCTTAGCTCAATTGGATAGAGTACCTGACTACGAATCAGGCGGTTAGAGGTTCGACTCCTCTAGGGTGCATTTTCGGGAAGTAGCTCAGCTTGGTAGAGTGCTTGGTTTGGGACCAAGATGTCGCAGGTTCGAATCCTGTCTTCCCGATGAAGAAGTTTGTAAATGCTAGGCGATTGTCTAGTTTTTTTCATATTTTTAATACCTTGACAAGTAACGGTGACAAGATAGAGTGGCTATCCTCTAATTATACTTACCTAAGACAAGACTTCTTGCTCAGTAGTGGTTTAACTGGTTACATGTCATCATCTGCTGAATAGATGCACTCCTCTGTCACATACTCTTCATTCAATCAATGTCAATCGTCTGACATTTAGCAATGCTTAATAGAGCTCAAAAAGTAGAAAAAAACTCATCAAACGGGATACTAATAGAATCGCTTGATGAGTTTTTAATTTTATTAGTGGTTTTGCTTATCGCTCAACTAGAAGCGCTGTTCCCATGCCACCGCCGATACAAAGGGTGGCAAGCCCACGTTTGGCATCACGTTTCTCCATCTCATGCAAAAGGGTGACCAGTACCCGTGCACCAGATGCCCCGATAGGGTGACCAAGGGCGATGGCACCGCCGTTGACATTGACAATGTCTGGGTTGATGCCAAGTGCTTGGTTGACCGCGCAGGCTTGGGCGGCAAAGGCTTCATTGCCCTCTACCAAGTCTAAATCGGCTACTGTCCAGCCTGCCTTGTCCAAGACTTTTTGGCTGGCAACAATGGGACCACAGCCCATGATTTTGGGCTCCAGCCCAGCATTGGCATAGGCGGCAATACTGGCTAGGATAGGCAAGCTCAGCTCCTCTGCCTTGTCACGACTCATAACAACGACAACAGCCGCTCCATCGTTGATTCCAGAAGCATTGCCGGCTGTAACCGTACCGTCGGGTTTGTAGGCTGGACGGAGCTGGCTCAGTCTCTCCATAGTGAGGTTAGCACGTGGGTGCTCATCCTGATCAAAAATTATCGGTTCACCACGACGTTGAGGGATAGTGAGGGGAACAATTTCATCCTTGAAACGACCAGCTGCAATGGCAGCCAGCGCCTTCTCCTGAGAGCGGAGCGCAAAAGCGTCCTGAGTCTCGCGGCTAATCTGGTATTGGTCTGCTACGTTTTCTGCGGTGATGCCCATATGGGTTTGGTCAAAGGCATCGGTCAGACCGTCCTTGAGCAAGGTATCAACCATCTGGATATGCCCCAGACGGCTTCCCCACCGCTGATTGGGGAGGATGTGAGGCGCTTGGCTCATGCTTTCTGTACCGCCAGCGATAACGATGTCAGCATCTCCCAGACGAACCGCCTGAGCCGCCAGCTGCACGGCCTTTAGACCTGAACCGCAAACCTTATTGATGGTCATAGCAGAGCTGGTCACTGGCAAACCTGCCTTCAGAGCGACTTGTCTGGCGACATTTTGTCCCAGACCAGCCCCCAGAACATTGCCCAAAATCACTTCGTCAACGGTTTCAGGTGCTAGACCAATCTTGTCCAAGGCACCTTTGACCACGGCGACGCCTAGATCAACAGCTGACAAGTCCTTGAGGCTACCGCCAAAACTACCGATGGCCGTCCGAACGGCAGCAACGATGACTGCTTCTTTCATCTTTTCTCTCTTTTCTGATAAGTATTCTTCAAACGACCGTGGCAGATGTAGTCAACGGTCTTGAGGTCAGCGACAGTTGGACAATTCAGCGCGCACATAATCAGGCGTAAATCATCCTTCCAACCCTCGACGATTGCGATGACCTCTTCAAGCGGCTGGGTCTCAATCAGCTCCAAGACGGTTCGAGATAGACCGACCGCCTTAGCTCCCAAGACCAGGCACTTGACCATATCCAGCGGATGTCTGACCCCACCAGATGCCAAAATCTCCACCTCATCGGTCAAATCTTGCAGATTGAGCAGGGTCTGCACCGTACTCTGCCCCCAGTCGTCCAGATAGGCACGATGCCCACCACGCTGGTTCTCAATATAGGCAAAACTTGTCCCCCCACGGCCTGAAATGTCGAAGGTCTTGACGCCCATATCCCTAGCGCGCAGCACCGTTTGTCGATCCATGCCAAAACCGACCTCCTTAAGGACGACAGGCACCGGTAGCTTCTGAACAACAGCCGCTAGGTTGCTCGGCCATTGGGCGAAAGCCCGCTCCCCCTCAGGCATAAGCAGCTCTTGCATCAGGTTGACATGCACCTGAAGAAAGAGGGGCTCAACCGCCTCGACAGCTTGATGCGCCAAGGCGTAGGGCTTGTCGATGCCGATGTTGGTGGCCAATAGCAGAGCTGGATGGATACTTTTGGTCGGAAAACTGTCGTCGCTAGGGTTTTTAAGGGCAGCGCTGTAAGAGCCCGTCACCAAAAGAAGCCCACAGCGCTCCGCCAACTCTGCGAGTTTCAGGTTGATCGCCTTAGCCCGCTCACTCCCTCCAGTCATGGCGTTGATGTAAAAGGGAACTTCCCAGTTGCGCCCAGCGAACTGGGTCGTCAGGTCAATGTCTGCCAAGTCGACATCAGGCAGGGAGCAGTGAATCAGTTCCAGCTCATCAAAGCTGTTATAGGGCGACTGATAAGCTAGCGCATGCCTGATGTGATCATCTTTACGATTACTCATGGGGTACCTCAATCCAAAAACGTTTTGTACGACTGCCATCATCAGGGTCCTGATAGGTGCTCTCATACTGCCCACCACAGGCCAAAATGGTCTTTTCAGACCCCAGATTGGCCTCATCACAGGTGACCAAGACGCGGTCAAGCCCTAGCTGACCAGCCTCAAGCAGAGCCAGTCGCAACTGCTCCTTGGCGTAACCTTGTCGTCGTTCCTCTGGGTGAATCGAATAGCCAATATGCCCAGCAAAGTTAACCAGAAAAGACTGGTCTAGAGAGTGTCTGATATTGCAAATGCCGACCATTTTCTGGTCTGATTGACGGAGGCATAAAAAGGTGGACGAAGGGACACGGCCTTGCTCAACACCTGCTGGGCTTGTGATGGCAGCGACGTACTGTAACCATTCTGTTAGGTCTGACAGGTTTTCCAGTCGTGCCCCACCGTAGAGGTGTTCTCCCGATTGGGCAAAAGCCGCCCGATAAGTCAAAATCTGCTCACCATAAGCTGCCGATGGTACCACTAATGTCAACTCACTCATCAAACCTCTCCTTATAAATCAACTGAATGCCCTGCTCTTCCCAGCGGTCAATCAGGGTCTGGCTGTCCGTCTCATCAAACACAAGGGCAATCCCACAATCACCACCCCCTGCTCCGCTGGACTTAGCAACGGCGGACAAACCAGTTGTCGCTTGACACAAACGCTCAAGAGCTGGCGTCACAATGGCTGGGTGCAAAGCGCTCAGGAGTTGACCCGCTTGAGCAAGTAGGGTCATCACCCCTATCTTATCCCCTGCTGTCAGTGCCTGATAAAGACCGTCAACTGTCGATCGACTAGCTGCTAAGAAGTCAGGCGTGATGGCGGATTTGACCTGATTGACCAAGTCGCTAGAAATGGCAGGTTGACCTGTCCAACCGACCAGAAAGTCCACTGTTAACGCTAAATTCATCGGTTTGATGACATAGCCCCAGTCGGCTGATAACACCTCTGCCAAAGGCTGATGGGTCAGCCAGTCTGCAACCTGCTGGCGGTCAAAGGACTGGTAATAAACCCAGTCCCCATAGGCGATACAGGCCAAGTCGCCCAGCGACCCATTGTCTCCACGCTTGAGCAGGACAGCTGCTGCCAAACGGAAGAGCTGATCTGCTGACAAGTCTAAGGCATAGAGCTCTGCCATGGCCCGCAGGGCTAAGAGCACCACCGCCCCAGAAGACCCGATACCGAGCTTGCGACCATCACGCGCCATCTGGCTGGTAATGGTCAGGGCAAAGGGGTGCAAAGGCTGCCCCAGATAAGCCTCAAACAGCGCAATGGTCTCCTGAATCAGGGCGTAGTTGCTATCAGGGGTCAAATCCACCCCATAATCAAAAAGGTCAGACCGTAAGGCAAACGCCTCCGCCCAGTCGATGGTTGCCGTCATGCCAATAGGAATAGGCGCCAGCAAGGCTGGTTGACCCGCCGTCAACACGGCATACTCCCCCGCCAAATAGAGTTTCCCGCAGGTGTGAACTGTTCGTGTCATAGGCACTTGGTCCTCGAGACAATCACCCGATAGTCCTCAGCGAAAATCGCCGCTAAATCCTCCAAATCCTCCTCGCGGCAGAGAACCTTGACATTTGGTCCAGCATCCATGGTGAAATAGCAGAGCCAGCCTTGTTGACGCAATTCTAGCACCCGCTCCATGGCGATGTAACTGTCTTCGGTCAGGTAGGAGAAGGCAGGAGTAGCCATCCGTGTGGTGGCATGCATGGCCAGAGCATTTCGCTCCGTCAATTCACCGACCTTCTCAAAATCATTAGCTTCTAGGTACTGTAGCATGGCAGTATAGTCGTCTTCAGACTGTTTGACCCAGTCCGCCCAGTTGGTCGAGGTCTCCACACAGCGCTTCATGCCTTCACGGCTGGATATTGGTTTTTTTTGGTCGTTCAAAACCAGCATAATCATTCCCAGTGTCAAGTCCGTCTGCACGCGGAAAATCTCCCCAGTGTCCTTGTCCCAAGCCGCCAAAGGACCAAAGAAGGACCTAGCTGACGAGCCTGAAGCAAACTTAGCCACCTGAGCTAATTCTGACTGACTGAGCCCTGTCTCAAAAAAGTCAGCCGCTGTTTTAACCAAGGCCGACAGACCAGACGAACTCGACGACAAACCTGCTGCTGTCGGCATGTTATTGTGGGTATCAATCCGCACAAAAACTGACTTGTCCTTGCGGAACAAGTCCAAGACCTGACTCATCTTGCTTTGCTCAGCCTCATCTTGTAAGACGCCGTCGATATAAAAGGCGTCTCGGTCTGACACCGACAGGGTCGTCTCGGTAAACATATTTTCCAAGGTCAGGGAAATGCTGCTGGTCGCCGGTCGCATGCTTGCTGCGTCCGCCTTTCCCCAGTACTTGACGATAGCGATATTGGCGTAAGACCGCACGCTTACAGGTTCTCTATCCACGTGTTGACAGCTCCTTTTTCTCTTAGGTTTTGGGCAATGGCTTGCGCAGCCTTATAGGTATCGGTCAGGGCAATGACACAGCCCCCGAGACCGCCACCGCTCATCTTGGCACCAAAGGCACCCGCAGACAAGGCAGCCTCGACCAGCTGATCCGCTTCTGGACAGGAAACGCCTAAGGCAGCCAGTTTGCGGTGAGCTTGGGTCATCAATTTCCCCAGACTAGGCAAGTGCCTTTCAGGCAGACGCTCTAAAAAGCTTTGAGCCAGACCACCAAGGTATGATAGCATGGGCAGGGCAGCCTCACCTTGTTTGGCTACCTGTTGAACTGCCTGACTGGTATTGCCATAAACACCCGTATCCGCAATAATCAAATGGGCTTTTAGACTAACTGGACAGGGAGAAAAGCCCTGACCACGTTGGTAACAAATAGGCATATCGCTCAAGCAAGTCTTAGCATCCAGCCCAGATGGGTTACCGTGAGCCACCTGCTCTGCCTTGTTGACCAAATCCTCCAGTAGTTCATCTGATAAGGGTTGATTATAGTAGTCAAAAACCGCTCGAATGACCGCAATCGCCACCGCTGCTGATGACCCCATGCCACGTTGCTCTGGGATGGCTGAATTGACCGCATAAGCAATGCGAGGCTCTGCGATGTCTAAAACCGTCAATGCCACTGACAGTGCTGTATCAATCGGATCCAGCGGGTCGATGACTACGGGCAGATCACAAGCGGTGATCTGACAAACAGCTGTTACCCGAGGCAAGGGCAGGGCAAGAGCGGGATAGCCATAGACCACTGCATGCTCACCCATCATAATAATCTTACTGTGGGCAAGACCCACACCGACTGTTTTTTTCATCTCTTCTATTTTAGTATAAAATGCCTGAAAATGCGATTATTTTTTGCTGGGTAGACTAAATTTCAGACCTTAGCCTGATAGGCGTCAAAAAAACTGGGGTAACCCAGTTTTTTTGACTTAAATCACACCTTGAGCGGACATGGCTTCAGCCACCTTGAGAAATCCAGCGATGTTAGCGCCAACGACCAAGTTACCTGGTTGTCCAAATTCCTCAGCAGCAGCGGCAGCATTCTCGTAAATGGTTTTCATGATGCCATACAGTTTCTCATCGACTTCCTCAAAACTCCAAGCAAGACGCTGGCTATTTTGGGACATTTCAAGCGCAGATGTCGCAACACCGCCCGCATTGGCAGCCTTGGCAGGTCCAAAGAGCACGCCATTTTCTTGGAAGGCCGTCACAGCCTCAAGGGTTGACGGCATGTTGGCACCTTCTGCAACAGCAATGACGCCGTTTGCAATCAAGGTCTTGGCATCGTCCTCATTGAGCTCATTTTGAGTGGCACATGGGAAGGCCAGGTCAGCTTTAACAGTCCAGATTGTTGACTCTCCAGTCGGCACAAACTGGGCTTCTGGATGATGGTCGAGGTATTTCGAAATCCGCTCGCGCTCAATTTCTTTTAAGCGTTTCAAGGTCTCAAGATTAATCCCATTCTCATCAATGATGTAACCAGAGGAGTCGGAGCAAGCAATAGGTTTAGCACCTAGTTGATACAATTTCTCAATCGCATAAATGGCGACATTACCTGAGCCCGAAACGATAGCTGTTTTTCCTTCAAAATGCTGACCGATAGATGCCAACATTTGCTCTGCAAAGTAAACTGTCCCATATCCTGTAGCCTCTGTCCGACCAAGTGAGCCACCGTAGGTCAGGCCTTTTCCTGTCAAGACACCATTTTGGTAACCGTTGAGGCGTTTGTACTGTCCAAACATGTAGCCAATCTCTCTCGCGCCAACACCAATGTCCCCTGCTGGCACATCCACATCTGGACCGATGTGACGCTGTAATTCAGTCATAAAGCTCTGAGTGAAAGTCAAGATTTCACGGTCAGACTTGCCTTTGGGGTCAAAATTAGATCCCCCTTTACCGCCTCCAATTGGCAGACCAGTTAGAGAGTTTTTGAAAATCTGTTCAAAGCCTAGGAATTTGATGATCGACTGGTTGACTGAAGGGTGGAAGCGCAAGCCCCCCTTGTATGGTCCGATGGCTGATGAGTACTGCACACGGTAGCCACGGTTAACCTGAACCTGACCTTGGTCATCAACCCATGGCACACGGAAGGAGACCACGCGTTCAGGCTCAACCAAACGCTCTAAGATGTTGTCGTCAATGTATTGAGGGTATTTGTCAAAAACAGGAGCAAGAGAGTCAAAAACCTCCTCAACTGCCTGCAAAAACTCCGCTTCATGGGCATTATCCGCCTTTACCTGTTCGAAAACACGCTTCACATATTCTTGTCCTTTTGTCATTTGTTTTCCTTTCATTTTCAAGAAATTTCAATATATAAAACAGTATAAATTTTCTGACTAATTTTGTCAAGGCATTTTTTGAAAAAAATTAAAGCAGATGAAAAAAATACCCCTTAAATCTCAATTTAAGAGAGAAAGTGGGTATGTTTGTGTATTAACCTAGCTGCCTAGTCCTTAATCAAGGATGTCGAGTGAACCGCACGATTATCTCGGTCAGGATAGATGTAGTTGAGGGCTTGACTGACTGCCAGAGGTGCCTCGCCAAATCCTGTCGCAATCAAATCAACCTTGCCTGGGTAACTAGCTGCATCCCCAACGGCGTAAATTCCCTCTTGGCTGGTCTCTAAGAGCGGTGAGACCAGCAGGCTAGAACGTTTGCTGTCCAATCCCCATTGTTTGAGGTTCTTGTTTGAGGTCGCAAAGCCAAAGCTGACAATCAAGCTATCCAGAGGGATATCAACTGTTTCATCTGATTTGACTTTTTGAATGGTCAGTTGTCTGACCCGTTCGTTATCTCCTGTTAAGGTTAGTGGGACATAGGGTGTCATCAGACGGACGCTTGACTGCTGGAGTAACTCCACGCTGTGTTCGTGGGCTCTGAAAGCCTCCCTACGATGAATAAGTGTGACTGATTTGGCGATAGTTTCTAAAGCCAAGGCCCAATCCACTGCTGAATCGCCACCGCCACAAATGACCACATCTTGTCCAGCAAACTGGTCTAACTGGCGGACATTGTAAAACAGGTTGGTGTCTGCGTAACGCTCTTCACCCTCAAGTCCGAGTGGTCGAGGTGAGAAAGCACCATTGCCACAGGCGATGATGATACTTTTGGCCTCGTGCTGACCCTTGCTGGTCGTCAAGGTAAAGTGGTCGCCAGTCTTGTCGAATGACAAAACTTCCTCCTTGAGGCAGTAAGTCACGCGGTCAGTAAAGCGTTCCAGTTGCTGGAGAAGCTTGGCTGTCAAATCACCTCCAGAAATCTCAGGGTAGGCTGGGATATCATAGATGGTCTTCTCAGGATAGAGAATGGCAGGCTGTCCCCCTAGCTCTGATAGGCTCTCGATAACCTTGACCGTCGCCCCACGCAGACCGGCATAAAAGGCGGTAAAGAGTCCCACAGGACCTCCTCCGATAATCGCAATATCAACAATTTCTGCTGTCATAGTACTCCTTTTTAATCAGCGTCACGCCGATTGGTGATATTTTTTTTGGAAATAGCTGAGCAGTCCTGCTCGGCAACCTTAGGCATCTGATGAGGGTAGGTTAGTCAGTAGCTCGTGGACATCCTGGGCGCCTCTGGCATCATCTAAACTGGAGAAGAGCGCATGCGCTTTTTCAAGATAGTCTCTATTTGAAAGAATTTCACCCAAGCCTCGATAGGCACAAGCCTGAGCAACGCTATCGTCTGTCTGAAGAGCATGGTCAAGGCTTTTCTGCATGATGGTTTCAGCTCTGCCATTGTCGCCCAAAAGATAGGTCAGATAGCCCACTTCATACAGATGAACCGCCCAAATCAAGTGGTTTTTACGAAAATGCCTGCGAATCAGCTGCTCTTCATGCGCCAACTGCTCTTGAGCAGCCGTGTAATCCCCTGCCATGCGGTAGACCATGGCTAGCTGATGGTAGGCTTGGTGCTGATGGCTATGATTCTGCTCTGCCTGAGCCTTATTCAGATAAAGCTGATAGCTAGCTAGAGCAGCTTCTGTCTGTCCCAGCTCAGCATAGACATAACCGTAGGTTGAAAGATAATCATAATAGGCTGAAGAACGCTCAGACACTTCGAGACAATCTAGCAGTGCCAAAGCTCCCTGCAAATCCCCCTGATCCATCAGATCAAAGGCTTGGTAGATGGACTCGCGCCATTTTTCTGACTGAATTGTGTCTAAAATCTGAGCTGTTTCCTCCGTCATCTGATACTGTTCCAACAAATCTGGTCGGCGTTCCAAGGTTTTTTTCAGGGACTGCTCCAAGCGCCAGAGGCGAATATTTTCATGGTGACCGCTCATGAGGACATCAGGCACTACCATGCCTCGAAAATCATAAGGGCGGGTATACTGAGGGTATTCCAAGAGACCTGATGAGAAACTGTCGTCTTGGTGACTGGCTTCCTTGCCGATGACCTCTGGAATCAAGCGCACCGTCGCATCCACCATGGTCATGGCAGCCAATTCTCCGCCCGTCAGGACAAAATCCCCCAAGGAGACCTCATCAGTCACTAAGGTCTTGATCCGCTCATCATAGCCCTCATAATGCCCACAGATGAAAATCAGCTGCTCTTCCTGAGCCAGCTCCTCCGCAAAGGCTTGGTCAAATCGGCGACCAGCTGGGTCTAATAAGAGCACACGCGGCTTTTCTTTTTTCTCCAAAGCCTCAATGCAGTCAAAAATCGGCTGGGCACGGAGCAACATGCCCTGACCACCACCGTAGGGCTCGTCATCGACATGGCGAGCTTTTTCCGCATAATCTCGAAAGTTATGGTAACGAATGTCCAAAAGTCCCTTGTCCTTGGCCTTGCCGACGATGGAATGCTCCAAAGGCGCAAACATCTCTGGAAAAAGGGTTAAAATATCAATCTTCATCGTCCAATCCCTCTAGCAACTCGACATCGACCCGACCGGCTGCGATGTCCACCTTGAGCACCACTGGTGGAATGTAAGGCAGCAATAAGTCTCGCTTGCCTTTACGCTTGACCACCCAAACATCATTGGCACCCGGCTGGAGAATCTCCTTGATTTGCCCAATCAAGACATCGCCCTCGTAAACATCCAGACCGATAATCTCATGGTAGTAAAAATCGCCCTCTTCCAAATCAGAGAGATGTTCCTCTGCAATTTTGAGGGTATACTCCTTGTATTTCTCGACCTCATTGATGTGGTAGAGCCCCTTAAACTTGATGATGTCAAAGTTCTTTTGCTTGCGGTGACTGGCAATTTCGACCTCCATGACAAAGTTGTCCTTAGGGTCAAAAAGGGCTAACTTGCTGCCTTTTTTAAAGCGCTCTTCTGCAAAATCCGTCACAGAAAGGACACGCAGTTCCCCCTGTAAACCTTGGGTATTGACAATTTTACCGACGTTAAAATAATTCATGAGTTCTCCAATTTGATTTTTTATCTATTTTACCATAAAACGGGCAACTATGCAGGACATACTGATTACACTTACCTCTATTGGACATATAAAAAACTACTCTTACTTAAGCAGCAAGAGTAGTTGTCCAGAGCAAATCTACAGGACTTGCTTTGACCGCCTTAACGACGGATTTCTTTGATACGAGCAGCCTTACCTTGAAGGGCACGCAAGTAGTAAAGTTTCGCACGACGGACTTTACCGTGGCGGATAACTTCGATTTTGTCAACACGTGGTGTGTGGAGTGGGAAAGTACGCTCAACCCCGATACCACCAGAAATCTTACGAACCGTATACATTTCTGAGATACCTTGACCTTTACGAGAGATAACAACACCCTCGAAAATCTGGATACGCTCACGAGTACCTTCGACAACTTTCGCGTGAACGCGAACGGTGTCACCAGGACGGAAAGCAGGGATATCAGTACGCAATTGACCTTCGGTCAAACTTTGAATTAATGGATTCATGTATTTACTCCTATCTTTGTCAATCATAGGTGCTTTTAAACCCAGCGGATAAACTGTATTTTTGTGCGTCCATTACACACATCATCTATTGTACCACACTAACAAGTAGTTTGTAAAGGTATGGAATTATTTTTTTCTCAGTAGAATGAGTGATGGTTTATTTTAGGAAATGGGGACAAGACTTAGAAAAAGGACAAACTGTCAAATTTATGATTATTTTATAAATTGATGCTCAAAACCTGACTAGACCAATTTTTTTGTTGACTTCCGAAAAATAAAGTGATATGGTTATTTAGTGATAAATGAGGTCTGTAAATCTGACTAGACCAATTTTTGGAGGAAGAGAACATGTGTGGAATTGTCGGTGTTGTTGGCAATAAAAATGCAACAGATATTTTGATGCAAGGTTTGGAAAAGCTGGAATATCGCGGCTATGATTCAGCTGGGATTTATGTGACATCCGGAGCTGATCAATCACGGTTGATTAAATCAGTCGGTCGTATCGCCGATTTGCGTGATAAACTGGGCATTGATATTCAAGGGACAGCAGGGATTGGTCACACCCGTTGGGCGACTCATGGGAAGCCTAGCGAGGCTAACGCCCACCCTCACCAGTCAGAAGATCAGCGCTTTACGTTGGTGCACAACGGTGTGATTGAGAACTATAAAGAGATTAAGGAGACTTATTTAGCGGATCACCAGTTTCTCGGGCAGACGGACACTGAGATTGCAGTGCACTTGATTGGGCATTTTGCTCAACAAGGTCTCTCAACGCTAGAGGCTTTTCGTCAGGCCTTAAGCGTGATTGAAGGTTCATACGCCTTTGCGCTGATGGATAAGGCTGATGCAAGCACCATCTATGTGGCTAAGAACAAGTCGCCACTCTTGATCGGTCTTGGTGATGGTTACAATATGGTTTGCTCAGACGCCATGGCGATGATTCGTGAGACCAGCGAGTACATGGAGATTCAGGACAAAGAGCTGGTTATCGTGACCAAGGACAAGGTGACAGTCTCAGACTATGCTGGTCAGCCGATTGAGCGTGCGAGCTACATTGCTGAACTGGACTTGTCTGACATTGGCAAGGGCACTTATCCCTACTACATGCTCAAGGAAATTGACGAGCAGCCTGCTGTCATGCGCAAACTTATTCAAAATTATACGGATGAGTCAGGTCAATTAGTCGTTGACGAGGCGGTTATCAAGGCTGTTCAGGAGGCAGATCGCCTCTACATCATCGCAGCAGGGACATCTTACCATGCTGGTTTTGCAGCGAAGACCTTCTTAGAAGACTTGACCCAGACACCTGTTGAGTTGGGTATTGCTTCAGAGTGGGGATACCACACGCCTTTGCTCAGTCAGAAGCCACTTTTTATCTTCATCAGTCAGTCAGGTGAGACGGCTGATAGCCGTCAGGTTCTGGTCAAAGCTAACCAGATGGGGATTCCTAGCCTAACCGTGACTAATGTCCCAGGATCAACCTTGTCTCGTGAGGCAGACCATACCTTACTTCTCCATGCTGGACCTGAGATCGCAGTAGCATCGACCAAGGCTTATACAGCTCAAGTGGCGACCTTGGCGATTTTGGCGACAGCGGTTGGTCGGGCGATGGGCAATAGCCGAGCAGAAGCCTTTGATGTGGTCAGAGAGCTCTCGCTGGTTGCCCAGTCTATTGAGGCCAGCCTGTCAGAGAAAGAAGCGGTTGCCAGCAAGGTGGAGCAGCTCTTGTCAACCAGTCGGAACGCCTTTTACATTGGTCGCGGCAGCGATTATTACGTTGCCATGGAGGCCAGTCTAAAGCTGAAAGAAATCTCCTACATCCAGTGCGAAGGGTTCGCTGCTGGAGAACTCAAGCATGGAACCATCTCACTCATCGAGGATGGCACACCAGTCATCGCTCTGCTATCTAACAACAAAACGGTGGCTAGCCATGCGCGTGGTAATATCTCAGAAGTGGTTGCTCGTGGAGCCAGTGTCCTAACCATCGCAGAAGAAGGCGTAGCACAAGCTGAAGATGATATTGTCGTGACGGCGGTGCACCCCTACCTGTCACCGATTGCCATGGTGATACCGACCCAGCTGATTGCCTATTACGCTTCCTTGCAACGGGGCTTGGACGTTGACAAGCCGCGTAACCTGGCTAAGTCTGTCACTGTTGAATAAACTGTCGAACCTGTTGCCCTTGGGCAGCGGGTTTTTCTCGTAAATCCGTCACCAATTTAGCCAAGATAGGGTTTTTATGCTATACTAGACAGAGATGATGAAGATTTGGACAGCACTGGCAAAATATGCCAGCTTTGAAACCGCTGGATTGGTTTGTCGACCAATCCGTTTTGAGGATAGAGATGCCTTTTATGAGATGGTCAGTGTTCCTGACAATGCTCGCTTTATCCTACCTTTAGTTACCTCGCAAGAGCAGAGCGATGAGCTGCTGGTGCAGACCTTTATGACGCGACCGCTAGGGATTTGGGGCATTTGCCAGAAACCGACAGGTGAGCTTATCGGGCTGATTCGCTTGGATCATTTAGATGTAAACAATGGCCGAGCTGAACTGGGCTACCTGCTCAAGCAATCCAAGTGGGGTCAAGGGCTGATGACGGAAGCTGTTAAAACCTTGACCTTTATAGCCTTTTATGAAATCAGGTTAAAGGAGCTCATCATCGTCTGTGATATTGACAATAAAGCTAGTCAACGTGTCGCTGAAAAAGCGGGTTTTCGCCTCATCAAGCGTCACCGTGGTAGTGACCGCTACACACATCAGATTAGAACCTACCTAACTTATCAACTCACATCGGGAGATTATCGCTATGAGTAAGCATCAAGAGATACTGATTTATCTGGAAAAATTACCCGTCGGTAAACGGGTCAGTGTTCGGAGCATTTCCAATCACCTCAGGGTCAGTGACGGAACCGCTTATCGTGCCATAAAAGAAGCGGAAAATCGCGGTCTGGTTGAAACAAGACCACGAAGTGGGACCGTTCGTGTGGAAAAGAAAACCAAGGAACGCTTGGATCGCTTGACCTATGCGGAGATTGCCAGAGTCAGTGATTCGGAAGTATTGGCGGGGCACTCGGGTCTGGGTCACGAGTTTAGCAAATTCTCGATTGGTGCCATGACGCGGGACAATATTCTTCGTTATTTGGTGAAGGGCGGGCTCTTGATTGTTGGAGACCGCGAAGCGATTCAGTTGCTAGCCTTAGAACACGCTAATGCCATTCTTGTGACAGGAGGCTTCAAGGTTTCAGACCGTGTGCTTGATACATCAAACAAGCTCGGTATTCCTGTCATGGTGACCAGCTATGATACATTTACCGTAGCGACCATGATCAATCAAGCCCTATCCAATGTCCGTATCAAGACGGATGTCAAAACTGTTGACCAAATTTACCAGTTCAAAAATGACTATGGCTGCTTGCTGGATACCGACCATGTCAGTGATTACATCATGATGCTCAAGCACCATAACCATGTCCGATTTCCGGTTGTGGATAAGCACGATACGGTACTTGGCGTCGTCAGCATGCGCGATTTAGCTGGTAAAGATGGCGATATCAGCATTGCTGAAGTCATGTCCAAAGACCCTGTTGTCACCACGCCAAATGTCAGTCTAGCCACCATCAGCCAGAAAATGATTTTTGAAGATTATGACATGCTACCAGTGGTTAACGAAAACCATAAACTTCTAGGTGTCGTGACCAGACGGCGGGTCATGGAGAGCTTGCAAGATAGTAAAAATGCCAATCTCCATACCTATAGTGAGCAGATTGTGTCCAATTTGAAATTAGAAAATGACACTTATCAGTTCGCTGTTGAACCAGCCATGGTGGACAACTCTGGTAACCTTGCTCAGGGCATTTTAGCAGAACTCATCAAAGAGGTTGTTCACCGCCGCTTAATGTCTAAAAACAAGAAAAACATCATCATTGAGCAGATGGTGATCTATTTCCTTCAGTCAGTTCAAATTGACGATGTCCTTGCCATCGTACCAAACATCATTACTGAAACGAGACGCAGTGCTGCCATTGATGTCGAAATTCACCTCAACAGCCATGTTGTCGTCAAGGCACTGGTGACTAGTAAGATGAGCTAGGCACCTGCTGATATTTCGCTAAAATTAGTCAGCCACATCAATAAAAGAGAGAGTGGGACAAAAATCGGTAACCCGAAGGGAGCGATGAGTCGTTAGCCCACCTCCGCACAGTTGAGTAGGACTGTAACAGCTGATAAGATCAGCGCCTTAGAGTCCACTCAATCACTGCGTCCTTCTTCGCTGACTAGAATACCATTAAGGGTTAGGACTTTTGTCCCAGCCCCAATCTCCGTTATATTTAGAAAGAGAATTTATGATTACTTTAAAATCCCAACGAGAAATTGATGCCATGGATCGGGCTGGTGACTTCCTAGCCAGCATTCATATTGGTCTGCGTGAGATTATTAAGCCAGGAGCAGACATGTGGGCTGTGGAAGAATATGTTCGCAAACGTTGCAAGGCGGAAAATGTATTGCCGCTGCAAATTGGTGTGGACGGTCATGTCATGGATTATCCTTATGCGACCTGTTGCGGTCTCAACGATGAAGTTGCGCATGCTTTTCCGCGTCATTATATCTTAAAAGAAGGTGACTTGCTCAAAGTTGATATGGTGATGAGTGAACCTTTGGATAAAAGCGTTCTTGATGTCTCCAAACTAAACTTTGATAATGTTGCTGAGATGAAAAAGCACACCCAGTCCTATAAAGGCGGTTTGGCAGACTCTTGCTGGGCTTATGCAGTCGGTCAGGTATCTGATGAGGTTAAAAACCTAATGGCAGTCACTCGGGAGTGTCTTTATGTTGGGATGGAACAAGCTGTCGTCGGCAATCGTATCGGGGATATTGGCGCAGCCATTCAGCAATATGCTGAAGAACGTGGCTACGGTGTGGTGCGTGATTTGGTCGGTCACGGTGTCGGTCCAACTATGCACGAAGAGCCTATGGTACCGCACTACGGTGTGGCTGGACGAGGCCTGCGCCTCAAGGAAGGGATGGTCTTGACTATCGAACCGATGATTAACACAGGTACTTGGGAGATTGATACGGACATGAAGACAGGTTGGGCGCACAAAACCTTGGATGGTGGCTTGTCCTGTCAGTATGAGCACCAATTTGTGATTACGAAGGACGGTCCTCGCATCTTGACCAGTCAGGGTGAGGAGCGGACCTACTGATGCTAAAAGAACGGTTTCAAACGTTAAAAGCCCACCCTCTGGTTCAAAAGTTTATTAGCCACTATCAAAGTGCAGAGATTGATTTGTCTAGCATTGCGGTTGCCTATTATTTATTGTTGACACTTTTTCCTTTGTTGGTCTTAGTGGCCAATATTTTTCCCTATTTCAACATAAATACAACTGATCTATTAACCTTTTTGAGGGAACAGTTGCCTAAAGAGTTGTATGACATTGTTGCTGGTTTGGTGGAGAATATTTTCAACAAACCACTGACAGGTTTGGTTTGGTTATCTTTGGGAACTGGTTTTTGGACCATGTCCAGAGGCTTTTTCTTCTTACAAAAGGCGGTCAACAAGGCTTATGACAATAGTGATGACCACAGGGACTTTTTGCTAGGGCGTTTGATTGGACTCTTGTCAGGCGTTATTCTCATTGTTTTCCTGGCTCTGGGTATCGTCTTGTCTACCTTTGGGCGCAGTTTGCTGGATTTGCTTCATCAGCGTTTTGGCTTGGTGACAGAGCTTTATCAGCTTTTGGGCACCTTGTTACAGCCCATGGTCTGGCTTGTTTTTGGGATTGCTCTTCTTATTTTGTACTATCTCTTGCCCAATATTCGGATCACCAAAAAGCGCTATCTGCTCCCTGGAACGCTCTTCACCAGTTTTGTCTTATTAACAACAACTAACCTTTTTGGGACTTACGTCAGTCAGACCATCATGCGGATGGAGAATTTGCGATTTCTTGGTTCTGTGGCGCTTTTTGCCCTTATGATGTGGTTTATTCTCTTTAGCCAGGTTTTGATTTTTGGGGCAGTCTTGAACGCTTCCTATCAGGCCTATCGCGAAGGGGAACTGATTCCTAGACGAGGAACTGTTAAACAGCTGGTTACAGGGCAAAAGGAGTAAGGGATGCGTCTGGATAAATTTCTAACAGAAGTTGGTTTGGGCTCTCGGACAGAGGTCAAGACCTTGCTTAAGAAAAAGCTGATCACAGTTAATGGTCAGGTCATCACTTCGCCAAAGGAACAGGTTGATGAGCTGGCAGACCAAGTCTCTCATCAAGGGCAACCTCTGGTCTATGAGGATCTAGTCTACTACCTGCTCAACAAGCCTGCTGGTGTCATCTCAGCCACCGAAGATAGCAAGCATCGGACGGTTTTAGACCTGCTAGATGAGGCTGCTCGCCACAAGCAGGTCTTTCCTGTCGGTCGCTTGGACAAGGACACGACAGGTCTCCTGCTCTTGACCAATAACGGTCAGTTGGCGCACGCTCTGCTATCGCCCAAAAAACACGTCGACAAAACCTATGAGGCAGATGTAGATGGGCTGATGGATGAGGCAGACGTGGCGGCTTTTGCGGCCGGCATTACCCTTAGTGACCACCAGTGTCTACCGGCGGTTTTGGAGTTGTTGGACATGGCAGAGCAGACCAGTCGGGTGCGGATTACCATTCGAGAAGGGAAGTTCCATCAGGTCAAGCGCATGGTGGCTAGTCGTGGCAAAACTGTAACTCGTCTCAAGCGCCTCAGCATGGGACCGCTGAGCCTACCTGACGACCTGCCTGAAGGGGCTTATCGTCGACTGACGGCAGACGAAGTCACAGCGCTTTTAGCGCTAGTGTAGGAGGTTATCATGTTTTTGGAGATGTTTCTGGAATTGCTGGCGGACCTATCTGTACTCTTTGTCGAAGATGTGGCGGCAGATCGCCCAATCCAGTTGTCATGGCTAAGGTATGGCCTGGCTTGGGTGATTTATCTGGCTCATCTCGGTCTCTTGTTGATGCTTGCTGCTGGTACTGTCATTTTATCTAAAGCTATGTTGGGTGAGCAGGAGAAGTGGCAGTTGCTACTGGCTCTCTTACTAGCGCTTATCACCGTTTTTTGGCTCTGGCGATGTATGAGATTGACCAAACTGATGTGGCGAGCAAGTGTATTAAGGTTGAGGAGGAAGAGATGACGACATCCATTCAAGCCCAGTGGGCTTATCATAAGTACTGGGTCATGGGACACTCGCAAGCCCATTACAATGCTATTCGTCTGCTTTTTAAGGGCAATGACTGGTCGGCAGATAAAGAAAAGGATTTTTATCGCCTCTTGGCTGAAGCGCAAGCCATTGCCCCGACAGGGGCGACCCTGAGGACTGCCTACCAGCACATCTGGGGTTATTTTAAGAAAATAGCCAACGATGAAGAGCGGGATGCCTATAAGGAAATGATTGGGGACGAGACGACCTACGAGGAGTTGGGTGAGTTTTTGGTGCAGATGATTGAGAATTACCAACCTAAGTATTTGGTGAATTCTAAATTTTATGAAGATGGGGGATTTTGAGATGGCTGTTTTTAACATCGAGTATTTTTCGCAAGTTTTGGACATGGAGTGGAACGTCAATGTCATCTACCCAGATGCTAGTCGGGTGACTGAGCCTGACTTGACGGACATTCCTGTGCTGTATCTCTTGCATGGTATGAATGGCAACCACAACAGCTGGCTTAAACGCAGTCACATCGAGCGCTTGGTTCGTCAGACCAATCTGATTGTAGTTCTGCCCAATACCAGCAACGGTTGGTACACGGATACCCAGTATGGTTATGCCTACTATACCGCCATCGCTGAGGAGTTGCCGCGCGTGCTCAAGCGCTTCTTCCCCAACATGACCGACAAGCGCGAGAAGACCTTTATCGCAGGTCTCTCCATGGGTGGCTATGGTGCCTTTGCCTTAGCTCTCAAGACCAACCGCTTCGGTTATGCGGCTAGCCTATCTGGGGCTCTCACCTTTGAAAACTTTACCGCCAAGGAGTTGGCTAAGCCCGCTTACTGGCAGGGCGTCTTTGGTCAGGTGGATGACTGGACGACCTCTCCTTATGCTTTGGAGACAATGGCAGAGCAGCACGACAAAGAGACCCAGTTCTGGGCCTGGTGCGGTGAGGAAGATTTTCTCTATCAGGCTAACCTGACGGCTGTTGACCGCTTGAGAGAGCTAGGATTAGAGGTGACTTTTAGCCACTCCGCAGGAACTCACGACTGGTATTATTGGGAAAAGCATCTGGTTGATGTTCTCAACTGGCTACCAATCGACTTTGTCATGGAAGAGCGACTGGACTAAAGCAGCAACAGACAGCTAGTCAAACCTGTTAAACCGATGAAGGAAATCATTCACTCAAGGATTAAGTCTACTTGCTCTTGCTATTTCCTTTTAGGACAGCAGTCGACAAGAGGGGAGTATGACTTTTCTGAAAAAAACACTTGTGATAGTGAAGCTGTTACAGGTGTTTTTTCATCCCTAAGAGAGTGAAGATGAGGTGATTCGGCTAGCTTTTGTAAACCTGTTTGTGTTATAATTTGAAAGATACATCATTTAGAAAAAAGAGTGAGGACAAACGTGATTAAAATTGCACTATTAGGATTTGGAACGGTAGCCAGCGGTGTGCCATTCTTGTTGGAGGAAAATGCCAGCAAGATTGAGCAGGCTGTCGGAGGACGACTAGAGATTGCCAAAATTCTGGTTAAGGACGAATCGGAAAAACAACGTCTTGTAGAGGCTGGTCATGACTATCATTTTGTTACCGATGTGGCAGAGATTATGACTGACCAAGATATTGCAATCGTGGTTGAGTTGATGGGACGGATTGAGCCGGCAAAAACCTTTATCAGTCAGGCATTGGCAGCTGGCAAGCACGTGGTATCAGCTAATAAAGACTTGATTGCGGTGCATGGCAAGGAGCTGTTGGCTCTGGCAGACCAACACCAGGTTGGGTTTTACTATGAGGCGGCGGTGGCTGGCGGTATTCCGATTTTGCGGACACTGGCAAACTCTCTGACAGCTGATAAGGTCACTCGTCTCTTGGGGGTGCTCAACGGCACCTCAAACTTCATGCTAACCAAAATGGTGGACGAAGGATGGTCTTATGAGCAGGCACTGGCAACTGCACAGGAGCTGGGTTATGCGGAGAGCGACCCAACCAACGATGTCGAGGGGATAGATGCGGCCTACAAGGCTGCTATCCTTAGTCAGTTTGGTTTTGGCATGACGGTTGATTTTGAGACCGTTCGTCACAGTGGGATTTCGACCATCACGCCTGCTGATGTGACCATGGCTCAGCAACTGGGCTATGTCATCAAACTGGTTGGTGATGTGCGTGAAACAGCATCAGGCTTATCAGTTGAGGTGGCGCCGACCTTCTTGCCAAAATCGCATCCGCTGGCTAGCGTCAACGGCGTCATGAACGCTGTCTTTGTGGAGTCTATCGGTATCGGTCAATCCATGTTTTATGGACCAGGAGCAGGTCAGAAACCGACAGCGGTGTCTGTCGTGGCGGATTTGGTCCAATTGGGCAGAGCCATCACAGATGGTCAAGTAATTTCAGCCTTTAACGGTTTTGCTCAAGAGACTCATCTGGCTCAGCCTGAGGATGTGACGAACTCCTACTATTTTGCTCTGTCCATCAAGGATGAAGCAGGTCAGTTCTTTAAGTTAGCTCAGCTATTTGCCAAGGAAAACATCTCCTTCCAACAGGTGCTACAAACTGAAGGGGACGGCGAGACCGCTCGTGTCGTGATTGTCACCCACGAGATGAGTTTAGTACAGCTGGATCGGGTACGGACGCAAATTGCAACAGCAGATCAAGTAACCCTGCTCAATCACTTTAAGGTACTGGGGGTGTGAGATGAAGATTATCGTTCCAGCGACTTCAGCCAATATCGGACCGGGTTTTGACTCGGTTGGTGTGGCAGTGTCCAAATACCTGACGGTTGAGGTGCTAGAGGGTACAGAAGACTGGATCATCGAGCATGACTTGGGTGAGGAGATTCCTGCTGATAAGACCAACTTGCTCATTACAACAGCGCTTGAAGTGAGTGAGAACCTGTTGCCACATCGGTTAAAGATGAGCAGTGATATTCCTCTGGCTCGAGGGCTGGGGTCATCGAGTTCCGTGATTGTGGCGGGGATTGAACTGGCTAATCAGCTGGGTAACTTGCAACTGTCTGATGAGGATAAATTACGGATAGCCAACAGCATTGAAGGGCATCCTGACAACGTTGCCCCAGCGATTTTTGGTAATCTCGTCGTGGCGTCTTATGTGGATGGGGAACTGAGCCATCTGGTAGCCCCCTTTCCTGTCTGCTCGCTCTTGGCTTACATTCCGAGCTATGAGCTCAAAACCAGTGAGAGCCGTGGTGTCTTACCTGAGACCTTGTCTTACAAGGAAGCAGTAGCGGCCAGTGCGGTATCCAATATGGCTATTACGGGCCTATTGACAGGTGATATGGTGCTGGCAGGCAAGGCTATTCAAAATGACCATTTCCATGAGCCTTACCGTCAACGTCTCGTCAGAGAATTTGCCAGTGTCAAATCGATTGCTCTGACAGCTGGTGCTTACGGGGTCTATCTGTCAGGAGCAGGTCCAACCATCATGATTTTAGCCCCTAGAGACAAGGTAGAACTCATCAGTCAGGCAGTCAACCGTTTGGGTCACGATGGTGAGCTGGTGCAGTTGATTGTCGACACCCAGGGGCTAAGAGTAGAAAAGTAAATCCGTAAAGGTGCAGTTGCTTGTGGAGCTAATCTTCTCCAATTTGCCAGAACAGGTGGGGATTGCCTATTGCCAAGCGTTTTTGTAGCCTTTAGTTGCGTTATACAAGGTGCTATACAAGATGCGCATCACTGAGAGAAAGACTAAGAAAATCATGCCGATAGCTACTGTAAAAGGTCGCTTGCGAGCTCTACTTGAGGCTTGCAGTGAGAGTCTGTCAGAACAGGACACGTACCGTTTTCAGACTTTTCTAGACCATGATGAATGGGGGCTGGTCGTTGATGAGCTACTTGCCATGCTTGATCAGGGAGAGTTGGCGATTGAACCAGATGTAAAAGATGACTTGCAGGACATGGCCAAGGACATGGGCATATTGTGATAGAGGAAAGGAGAAAGACGGATGGAAGAAGAGCTGATTCGTCAGGATGCCACGGGGCTGGCAGAGCTGATTCGCCAAAAAGAGCTGACGGCACGTGAGCTGGTGGAGAAGACTATCCAGCGTATAGAACGTCTCAATCCGCTCATCAATGCGGTTGTCAGTACCCAGTACGAGGAGGCGTTAGCAATTGCTGAACAGTTAGACCGACAAGGGTCGTCAGACCGTCCTTTTGCGGGTGTTCCTATCTTGCTCAAGGATTTAGGTCAAAACCAAGCAGGGCAGCTTTCGACTTCTGGCTCACGGCTTTTTGCCAATTATCGCGCTAGCACCACAGATAACCTGGTCAAACGATTGGAGGAGCTTGGTTTTGTCATTCTTGGTCGCACCAATACGCCTGAGTTTGGCTTCAAAAATATCTCTGACAGCAGTTTACACGGTGCAGTCAATCTCCCTCGAGAGTTGACCCGAAATGCAGGCGGATCTAGCGGAGGTGCAGCAGCAGCGGTGGCAGCTGGGCTTGTGCCGCTAGCAGGAGCTAGTGATGGCGGCGGGTCTATTCGGATTCCGGCTAGTTTTAATGGCTTAATCGGACTTAAACCTAGTCGTGGTCGGGTGCCAGTTGGTCCGACGTCTTTCAGAGGATGGCAGGGTGCGTCTAGTCATTTTGCCCTGACCAAATCCGTTCGTGACACCAGAAATCTGCTCTGGCACTTGCAGACTTGTCAGCTGGAGAGCCCGTTTCCTCTGCCGACCTTATCACAGGACAGCCTTTATCAGCCGGCTAAGACATCGTTAAAAATCGCCTATTTTCCCCAGTCTCCTGTGGGAACACAGCTGTCAGAAGCCGCTCAAGCAGCGGTGGCAGAAGTCGCCCAAGCCCTGCGTGACTTGGGGCATGAAGTGGTTGAACTGGACGACTACCCTGTCGATGCGGTGGCGCTCTTGCAGTCTTATTACCTGATGAACAGCGTGGAAACTGCTCAGATGTTCTCTGAGATTGAGGAGGGGCTGGGAAGACAAGTGACGCCTGATGACATGGAACTGATGACCTGGGCTATTTATCGGAGTGGTTTGACCATTCCAGCTCGAGTCTATTCAAAAACGCTACAAGACTGGGATCGGTTCAGTCATCAGATGGCGGTCTTCCATGAGACTTATGATGTGCTGTTGACCCCGACAGTGGCTGATGTGGCGCCTCTACACGGTCAGTTAACCCCATCTGATGCGGTGCGTCAGCGATTAATCCAAATGGATCACTACACCATGAGCCAGCAGCAGGAGCTGATTTGGGAGATGTTTGCGCCAGCCCTTGCAGTGACACCAATCACAGCGCATGCCAATCTGACAGGACAGCCTGCGATCAGCCTGCCAACCTATGAGCGATCAGACGGTTTGCCTATCGGTATTCAACTCATGGCGGCTAAGGGTCGGGAGGATATGCTCCTTTCAATAGCTGAGCAGTTGGATCAGACAGGTGCTATAAAACAGCTGGCAGTTAGCCAACTGTTATAGGTTAGAAATGTGAGTTGTTCGGTTAAAAACGCTTGCCAAAAGTGATTTGACGTGTTAACCTATAGAACGTGGTAGGTTTACCAACAAAAAATAGGAGATAACTAACTCATGTTGAAAAAACTAAGTGCTCTATTTACTCTCGGCTTGTCGCTGGTTCTAGTGGCTTGTTCTGGCAAGTCAGCTGATACTGCTAAAGAAACCACCCAGTGGGAAAAGATTGAACAAGCAGGTGTCATTAAAGTTGCAACGCCAGGAACCTATTGGCCGACGTCATTTCATGATGACAAGGACGAATTGACAGGGTACGAAATTGAGCTATTAAACGAAATTGCTAAGCGTCTCGGTGTCAAGGTGGAATACCAAGAACTGGCTTTTGCAGAATCCTTTGCTTCTGTTGATAACGGTAGTGTTGACCTTTTTGTGAACAATCTAGACAGTACCCCAGAGCGTGAGGAAAAGTATAATCTCTCTGTTCCTTACAAATACTCTGTCAGTGGGATGATTGTCCGTGCAGATGGGTCATCAGGCATCGAAAAAGCTGACTTGTCTGACTGGAAGGGCAAAAAAGCTGCTGGTGAAGCAGGAACCAACTTTATGAAATTGGCAGAAAAACTTGGTGCAGAATTGGTCACTTATGACAACGTGTCAGGTGATGTTTACCTGCGCGACGTTGAGAATGGTCGAACAGATTTCATTCCAAACGATTACTACACCCAAGCGCTCTATGTCGAGATGATGAAGGAACAGTTCCCTAACCTTGCCATGGGTAAAGCCAAATATAACCCAACCAAACAGGCCATGGTGATGAACAAAGCTGATGACAGCTTGAAACAGAAAATCGATCCAATCATTGAAGAGATGATTGCTGATGGCACTTTAAAAGCTTTGTCTGAAAAATACTATTCAGGTGCTGATTTGACTAAGCCTGAAGAGGGTGCGGATAAATTGCCAGTAGTTGATTTTTCAAAATAAAACATCATAGAGGGACAGCCAACCAGACTGACAGCAGTCGGTGCTGTCGCTCTTTTTTGATGAAAAGTTCTAAACGCTATATGGGTTAGTAGGTCATGCTGAACTTTTTTAAGAGGAAGTGACTAAAAAACCTCCCAGAGGAGGTCTTTAAAGTGGCGACTAGAACATAAACGATATCGAAGCGATTGCTGCCAGGATAGCGAAAACTATTTTCCAAGCAAGGGTATGCTTTTTGAAAAGTTTATCAGAAAAAAGAACGATCAAAAGGCAGATCCAAAAAAAGATGACTTTATATACCATGAAAAGTTACCGCTTGCGCTTAGCGCATCCTTTCTAATGTCTTGCGACGATGTGTTTAACATCGCTTGAGCGCTTATTATATATTATAATTGTATTATATCAAAAATACAAAATGTTTCAAATCGTGCGTGAATCTTTGAACGAATCGATGGACAGAAAGCCTAGAGGAAGCTTTGGAAATGGCAGTGTTGAGTGGAAGACGAGCTTTTTCAAGATAGGTCTAATGAATGGTAAGGCCTGACTGTTAGTGAATGAAACAGGCTTGGCGGTCTGACATATTGAAAAGTACAGTTGAGGTTTGGCGCTTGACTTAGTCTCACATCTTCTCGTGTTGGAGATCAACAGCATAAATAAATCAAAAGGAGAAAAAATATGGATATTCGCTGGGACGCGATGTTTAACCCTGAGGTGGCTAAGGAGGCTATTCCAAAGATTTTGGAGGGCTTGCCCTGGACTTTGGGCTTATCACTGATTGGTTTTGGGTTAGGGACACTATTAGGCTTTTTCGTGGCAGTGGCTCGGTTGTCGCGTTTTGCTCCCTTGCGCTGGCTGGTGCAGGCACATTTATCCCTGATGAGGGGGATTCCTATGATGGTGTTTCTCTTTTTGATTTATTTTGGTCTACCTTATGTTGGGATAAAATTTGATGCGGTAACTTCTAGTATTCTGGCTTTTAGTATCATGTCTAGTGCCTACATTTCAGAAATTATTCGCTCCTCCTTGCAGGCGGTGGACAAGGGACAATGGGAAGCGGCGCGTGCTCTAGGGTTGCCCATCACTAGCATCTACCGTAAGGTGATTATCCCTCAGGCGTTTCGGATTGCCTTACCGCCGTTGAGTAATGTCTTATTGGACATGGTTAAAAGTACAGCCATTACCGCCATGATCAGTGTTCCAGAGATGTTTCAAAAGGCAAAAATTGTCGGTGGAGCCAGATGGGACTACATGACCGTTTATATCTGTGTGTCGCTGATTTATTGGGTGATTTGTACCCTCTATGCTTTGGGCCAAGCAGAGCTGGAAAAGCGACTGCAGGTCTATTAACTGGTTCAAGTCTGGTTTGATTTTTTAGGTTAAGTCCTGTACAATAAAGCCAAAAAAAAGGAGGTCGAAATATGGCACATTCAACATGGCATGACTTGATTAAGTCAGAGCTACCTGAGGGGTATTTTGCCAACATCAATCATTTTTTAAATGACGTTTATGCACAGGGAACAGTCTATCCGCCAAAGGATAAGGTCTTTGCTGCCCTGCAGACAACAGCCTTAGAAGACGTCAAGGTGGTCATTCTGGGTCAGGATCCCTATCACGGCCCCATGCAAGCGCAGGGCTTGTCTTTTTCAGTTCCTAATGACCTACCTGCTCCGCCATCTCTCCAAAATATCCTCAAGGAGCTAGCTGACGATGTGGGTGAGCGGTCTCATCATGAGTTGACCCCATGGGCTGAGCAGGGCGTTTTGCTCTTAAATGCCTGTTTGACGGTGCCTGCTGGTCAGGCCAATGGGCATGCTGGTCTTATCTGGGAGACCTTTACAGATGCGGTTATCCGAGTGGTTAATCAGCAAGCGCAACCAGTTGTTTTTATCCTCTGGGGATCTTATGCACGAAAGAAAAAAGCACTGGTGACTAACCCTCAGCATTTGGTGTTAGAATCAGCCCACCCTAGCCCCTTATCGGCTTATCGTGGTTTTTTTGGTAGCCGTCCTTTTTCAAAGGCAAATGCATTTTTGACTAGTCGGGGCTTGCCAGAAATTGATTGGCTCCGTTAAAGACGAATATTTTGTAAAAATAAACTATTATTACTTTATTTTTGAACGATATTCCTGTATAATAAAAAATGTAAAACGTTTTTATTATTGGAGGATATGATGAAGAAAACATCGTTGCTATTGCCAACATTGTCTGGACTCTTTTTGTCTGCGACAATCTTGTCCACAACAGTTCAGGCAGAGGAGACAGCTGGAAGTCAGCCATCATCTGACCAAGTTACCATTCTTCACACCAACGACATTCATGGTCGGATTGAGGAAGGACGTGATGTGATTGGTATGGCCAAGCTTGCGACAGCAGTGGAAGAAGCCCGTCAAGAAGGACCGACTTTAGTCCTAGATGCTGGTGATGCTTTCCAAGGTCTACCGATTTCTAACTCGACTAAGGGTGAGGACATGGCTGAGCTCATGAACGACATCGGCTATGATGCGATGGCAGTTGGGAACCACGAGTTTGACTTTAGTTTGGAACAGGCTGAAAAGTATAAACAATCTCTGAACTTCCCGCTTCTCAGTGCCAACACTTATGTCAATGGTGCTCGTCTGTTTGAAGCGTCCACGATTGTTGACAAGACACCTGACGTCTCTGGTGATGAGTTTGTCGTTATCGGTGTGACCACACCTGAAACATCAACTAAAACCCATCCAAATAACGTTAACGGCGTTGAGTTTCGTGATCCGATTACAGAAGTGACTAATGTCATCACGGAAATTGAGGCACGTCAGTCCTACAACAACTACGTTATCCTAGCCCACTTGGGGATTGATAGCACAACTCCTGTGGCATGGCAGGGCAGTACCCTAGCAGAAGCCTTGGCAGCTAACGAACTCTTGAAAAATAAACGGGTGATTGTCATTGACGGGCACTCACACACTGTTTCTCAAGCCAAATATGGCACTAATGTGACCTACACGCAGACAGGAAGCTACCTTAATAATATTGGTAAAATTACGCTTTCTCAAGCAGGTGTAGAAGCTGGTCTTATTACAACGAAAGACGGCAAAGCTTTAACAGCTAACCCAGCTATTGCTGAAAAGGTAGCTGCCATCAAAGCAAAATACGATGCAGAGAACGCTGTTGTTGTTCTGGACAATAGCCCTGTTGAGCTTAATGGCGACCGCGAAAATGTTCGCGTTCGTGAAACCAATTTGGGGAATTTGGTTGCTGATGCCCTTTGGGACTACGGTCAAACAGGGTTCAGTCATCCGACTCATTTAGCAGTGACAAATGGTGGTGGTCTTCGTGCGACCATCGCTAAGGATAAACCAGTGACCAAGGGTGATATTATTGCTGTTTTGCCATTTGGTAACATTATTTCCCAGATTGAAGTGACTGGTCAGCAGATTAAAGAAATGTTTACCAAATCACTGGGCTCTACAACCCAACAAAAAGAAGGTCAGCCGGTTCTTGATAGCAATGGCAATCCCTTACTTGAAGCTAGCGGTGGCTTCCTCCATGTGTCTGGGGCATACGTCGTCTATGACACCAATCTACCTGCGGAGGAACGGATTTTAGGTATTCAAATTTATGATAAAGAAACTGAAACCTACAAAGACTTGGATTTAACCAAGACCTACTACCTAGCAACCAACGATTTCCTAGCAGCAGGTGGTGATGGCTACAACATGCTCGGTGGTAAACGCGAAGAAGGACCAAGCATGGATAGCGTGCTTTCCGATTTCCTCAGAAAAACTGAAATTTCAGAAGAGCGTTATGGCCAAATCAATCCAGAAACTCGTCTCGTTTCTGTTAAAAAAGACCTAGATACCGATGGCGATGGTTTTGTAGATTATGTAGAGCTTCTAGCTGAGACTAATCTCGAAGACAAGAACGATTATCCAGGTAAAACAACTCCGCCAGTAACTAGCCAACCAATAAGGTCTACCCCAACAGCTGAAATCCAGACAAACCAGCCGACAGCATCATCAGCGCCAGCGCAAACTCCAATAAACTCTAGCAAACCAAGTTTGCCAAATACAGGTGAGCAAGGCTCAGGCGTTGCTCTTCTCGGAAGTGCAGCCCTTGTTGCAGCTCTAGGATTGGCTGGTTTAAGAAGACGCTCTAAATAAGCTAATAAACACTAGATTGGTGATGCCAGTCTAGTGTTTTGTCATGTTCACTGATGCACTTTGTATGGTATAATAGTCCTATGCAAGAACAGATGAAAACCTTGGTTGAGCAACTCAACCGCTATGCTTATGAATACTATACCTTGGACAATCCCAGTGTGTCCGACAGCGAGTATGACCAGCTCTATCGTCAGCTGATTGAGTTAGAGACTGCTTATCCTGAGTTTGTCTTATCTGATAGCCCAACCCATCGTGTGGGTGGTGTGGTTTTGGCAGGTTTTGACAAACACCAGCACGCCTACCCCCTCTTTTCCTTACAAGATGCCTTTTCTTTAGAGGAGTTAGAAGCATTTGACCGTCGAGTAAAGGCGGAGTTCCCACAAGCGACCTATCTGGCAGAGCTAAAAATTGATGGGCTGTCAATTTCGCTGACTTACGAGGCAGGGAAACTCGTTGTGGGTGCGACACGTGGTGATGGGACAGTCGGTGAGAATATCACCGAAAACCTCAAGCGGATTAAGGATGTTCCCCTGACTCTGCCTGAGCCTGTCGACCTGACTGTTCGGGGAGAGGCTTATTTGCCACGGGCTGCCTTTGACCGCATCAACACAGAGCGGCAGGAAGCAGGCGAGCCTGTCTTTGCCAATCCACGAAATGCGGCGGCGGGGACCTTGCGTCAGTTGGATACGGCTGTGGTTGCCAAGCGTCAGCTGGCGACCTTCCTCTATCAGATGGCAGGGGCAATCAGCCTAGACAGTCAGGAGGCGGTGTTAGCCAACCTGCGCCATCTGGGCTTTTCGGTCAACAATCGTTCGCTCATATCTAGTGATATGGCGGAAATTTGGCGATTTATTGGAGAAATAGCCGAGCAGAGAAACAGTCTTCCCTACGATATAGATGGGATTGTGATCAAAGTTAACAGTCTAGCCATGCAGGAGGAATTGGGGGTTACGGTTAAGGCGCCCAAGTGGGCTGTCGCCTACAAGTTTCCGGCTGAGGAAAAAGAAGCCGTTATCCAGTCGGTGGATTGGACAGTTGGTCGGACAGGTGTGGTGACACCGACCGCCAATCTGACCCCAGTCCAGTTGGCAGGAACGACTGTCAGCCGTGCGACCTTGCACAATGTTGACTACATTGCGGACAAGGATATTCGGATTGGAGATACGGTTATCGTCTATAAGGCGGGTGACATCATTCCAGCCGTCCTGCGTGTGGTAGAAAGCAAACGTGACCAACAAGAGCCGATGGCTATTCCAACCACCTGCCCATCTTGTCAGGCAGAACTGGCTCATTACGCTGACGAAGTAGCTCTGCGATGCATCAACCCGCTCTGTCCTAGCCAGATGAAGGCCCGTCTGGAACATTTTGCCAGTCGTGATGCTATGAACATCGCAGGCCTAGGTCCATCTGTGGTTGAGAAATTATTTGCCAAAGGGCTGGTGCATGATGTGGCTGACCTCTATCAGTTGACCATCGACCAGTTGCTGACCTTACCAAATGTCAAGGAAAAATCAGCTACCAAGCTCTACGAAGCCATCCAAGCTAGTAAAGATAATTCAGCAGAGAAACTGCTTTTTGGCTTGGGCATTCGGCATGTGGGCAGTAAAGCCAGCAAGCTCCTCCTAGAAAAGTTTGGGAGTATACAAGCGCTGGCGACGGCTGAGGAAGATGACATCGCTGGAATAGATGGTTTAGGTGGGGTGATTGCCACCAGCCTGCTCAGCTATTTTGCCACGGAAGGCGCTAAACAGGTCCTTGCGGAGTTCGAGGCAAGGGGGGTTAATCTCACTTATCTCGGTCAACGGGTGGCGGCAGATGCTCAGCTGTCGGGACTAACCGTAGTTTTGACGGGCAAGTTGGAGCGCCTGACCCGAAGCGAGGCTAAGGAAAAGCTAGAAGCCTTGGGCGCCAAAGTCTCAGGCGCTGTTTCTAAGAAAACTAGCCTTGTCGTTGCAGGTGCAGATGCGGGGAGTAAACTAACCAAAGCGCAAGAACTGGGCATTCCGGTCCACGATGAAGCTTGGCTCGAGAACCTATAGGAGGTAGCGAAATGCAAAAACGTGCACGATTGATTTATAATCCGACCTCTGGTCAGGAGCTGATGCTCAAGGCAGTGCCGGAAATTTTGGAGATTCTGGAAGGTTTTGGCTATGAGACGTCTGCCTTTCAGACCAAACCAGAGGCGAATTCAGCGCTTGAAGAAGCCAAGCGAGCCGCTTTGGCAGGTTTTGATTTGATTGTTGTTGGTGGAGGGGACGGCACGATAAACGAAGTGGTCAACGGCATTGCACCGTTAGATAAACGTCCAGCTCTTGCTATTATTCCAGCCGGCACCACCAATGACTATGCTAGGGCTTTGAAAATTCCGCGTGGGAATCCTGTTGCAGCAGCAAAACTGATTGGTAAAAATCAGGTCTTGCAGATGGATATTGGGCGAGCTTACGGGGAGCGGTATTTTATCAATATCGCTGCAGCGGGTAGCTTGACAGAGGTGACGTATGCTGTGCCTAGCCAACTCAAAACCATGTTTGGTTACCTCGCCTATTTGGTTAAGGGAGTGGAGTTATTGCCTCAATTGACCATGATTCCTCTTCGGATTGAGCACGATGAGGGTGTTTTTGAAGGGGAAGTCTCTCTCATCTTTGCAGCCTTAACGAACTCGGTTGGAGGGTTTGAACAGTTAGCACCAGATGCTCAGCTGGATGATGGGTTTTTCACCTTGATTTTAATCAAGACAGCTAATTTGCTGGAAATTTTAGATTTGATTCGCTTGGTCTTAAACGGTGGCAAACATATCGAGGACAAGCGTGTGGTTTACATCAAAACCAGAACCATCACCATTCACCCAACAAGTGATCAACGCATGATGATTAACCTGGATGGCGAATATGGCGGTGATGCCCCAATTAAGTTGGAAAATCTAAATAAGCATATTACCTTTTTTGTCAATACAGATGACATTGCTGATGAGGCGATGGCGGCTAGCCCTGCCGAACTCGAATGCCTTGCTATGGCTCAAAAGTTTAGTCATGAGGTAGATGATTGGGAGAAAAGGGCTCCAAAACAAGAATAGAAGGGGATAAAAACAAGCAAAATGGTACTAGAAAACCGTGTAACGGTTCATTTTCATAGTCGGTATAAAAATTATTTTGACCTCAATTTGTGGCAATGGCGGGATTTTCAAGAGGGAAAAGAAGCGCATTTTCAACGTTTTGACAGTTTTGGTGCAGTTGCCAATATCACCTACCCCGCCCCATATTTTCTTCCCAAGGTCTATGTGATGATAAAGACGAAAAACTGGGGGGAAAAAACGAGTGACTACGCCATTCACCGTGAGTTTGGTATGAAAAAGACCGAGATTTGGTTGGTGGATGGTGACGAGATGGTCTATTATTCCCGTCAGGCAGCAGTAGCTAGCCCTCATTATGGGCGTCGTCAGCCTCATGCCTATGATATGGCGGTCAATAGCAGAGCTTTTGACCACAAGTGGGGTTTCTCAGGTTGGTTAGGGGCTAGGTATAGTCCGGATGCAGCTGAGTTTCGCCTCTGGGCACCGACCGCTGAACGCGTTGAGCTAATTTTTTATCAGTCTACTGAGGATAGAGCTAGTGTCCGTGAGGTGTTCGAGATGGAGCGAGGTCAGGTCAGCAGTCCGGATGACCATCAGCAAAACACCTGCGGTGTCTGGTTTGCGACTATACCTGGTGACCATAACTATCAGGCTTATCGCTACCGGATTTGCTACCGCAAGCGAACCTTTAAGCACAGTAGGGATCCTTATGCCACAGCGACAACAGCTGATGGGAAACGGTCAGTCTTGATTGCATCTGAGGAGTTAGTGCCGACAGGATTTGAGGTCAAACATGGCTCAGCAGCTTCTTGGCGACTGGACAATCCTAATCAGGCCGTCATCATGGAAATGCATATCCGTGATTTTTCGAAGTCTCCTACCTCTGGTATTTCTCCAGAACATCGAGGGAAGTACTTAGGGGCTATCGAAAAAGGAACGATTAACCAGTATGGGGATAAGACAGGCTTTGATTATGTGACATCTCTGGGGGTAAACTATATCCAGCTTCAACCAGTCTTTGATCACCACCAGACTTTTGATGACGAGGGGAACTATGCCTATAACTGGGGCTACGACCCTGAAAATTATAATGTCCCAGAGGCTTCTTTTGCCAGCAACCCGCACAATCCAGCTACTCGAATTTTAGAGCTCAAGCAAGTTATCCAAGCCTACCATGAGGCAGGAATTGGGGTGATTTTAGATGTGGTTTACAACCATACCTACTCCAACCGTGATTCAGCCTTTCAGCTGACAGTGCCTGATTATTATTACCGCATGACGGCAAATGGGTCTTTCCACAATGGATCAGGCTGTGGGAACGAGACAGCGAGTGACAAGGAAATGTTCCGTAAGTACATGATTGACTCCATCCTCTACTGGATAAAGGAATATGGGGTAGACGGTTTTCGATTTGATCTCATGGGACTGCACGATGTGGAGACCATGAATGCCATTCGCCAAGCTGTTGATGAAGTTGACCCTCGGATTCTCCTCTATGGTGAGGGCTGGGACATGGGGACAGGCTTGATGCCTGAGGCCAAGGCTAAAAAGGCCAATGCTCACCTGATGCCTGGGATCGGATTTTTCAATGACGACCAACGTGATGCCATCAAAGGGGCAGAAATCTACGGTGATTTCAAACGTGGGCTGGTTTCAGGGGCTGCGACAGAAGATGTTGTGGCTAGAAGCATTCTCGGCAGTGATGAGCTAAATGGCTATCTCACACCACATCAGGTTCTCAACTACATTGAAGCCCATGACAACTACAACCTTAATGACCTTTTTTGGCACTTGCACCCAGATGATGACGAGGAAACTCATCTCAGGCGCATTGAAGTTGCCAATGCCCTCAATCTGCTCCTGCAGGGCATGTGCTTTGTTCAGCTGGGTCAGGAATTTGGACGAACTAAGCTCTATCCGACAGGGGAAGATGGTCAACTGACCCACGATGACCGTGAACGAGCCATGAATTCTTACAATGCTCCTGATGAAGTCAATCGGGTGGATTGGGATTTGGTGACGACTAACAAAGAGATGGTTGAACGGTTAAAAACCCTGATTGTTCTGAAAACGACGGACAGTGCTTTTTCATCTCAGACCTTTGAAGAGATTCGCCAGAAGACTTTTGTTAATTTTGCTGATAAAGGTTCGGGAATTATAGAATTTTCAGTAAGCGGAGAAAAAAATTACAAAATATTTTTCAATAATAGTGGAAAAAATCTCGAAATACAGATGACAAGTATCGAGAACTGTGCTATAATAGGGACAAATAGTAAACGTTTCCGTTTGACTCATTTAGAATTGGAACCGTTGACTTATCTGGTCCTTGACAATCAAAACTAATCCTTTTTTAAGGGTTGGTTTTTGTTTTTTAGAATAATGTCAAACGTTTGACAGATTAGAAGGAGGGGTTTATTTGGGTAAACAAGAAATAACATGGCTCTTTGGACAAGGTGAGCAGTACTATGCCCAGAACTTTCTAGGGGTTCACCGTGAGGGGGATGGTTATGCCTTTCGAGTTTGGGCACCAAATGCGCAGTCCGTTGCTGTTATTGGTGATTTTACCGACTGGACAGCTCAGCCATTGCCCATGACAAAAGATGAAGCAGGTATCTGGGAGGTTGTGAGCACGCAGGCGCAGGAGGGGCAACTCTACAAGTATCTGGTGACGCGTAGCGATGGCTCGCAGGTGGAGAAAATCGACCCTTTTGCCCGCTATCTGGAAGCACGCCCAGGAACGGCAGCGGTTATCAAAACCGATTGGACCTACAAGTGGCGTGATGGGCTCTGGATGGGGCGGCGTAAGCGCTGGGGCTTTAAGGAGCGGCCGGTCAATATTTATGAGGTGCATGCTGGGTCTTGGAAACAAGACGAGACGGGCAAGCCTTATACTTTTAAGGAGTTAACGGCGGAGTTAATCCCTTATCTGGCCGAGATGAACTACACCCATGTGGAGTTTATGCCCCTGATGGCGCATCCGCTTGGCGCGTCTTGGGGCTACCAGCTCATGAGCTATTTTGCCTTTGAGCATAGTTATGGGACGCCTGAGGATTTTCAAGCCTTTGTGGACACCTGTCACCAGCACAATATTGGGGTTTTGGTTGACTGGGTGCCTGGGCATTTTACCAGAAATGATGATGCCCTAGCCTACTATGATGGGACACCGACCTTTGAGTATCAGGGGGAGCATGAGGCCAACAACTACCGCTGGGGGGCGCTTAACTTTGACCTTGGGAAACATCAAGTTCAGTCCTTCCTGATTTCCTCAGCCCTTTACTGGATTGAGCATTATCACATTGATGGCATTCGTGTCGATGCGGTTAGCAATATGCTCTACCGAGACTACGATGATGGCCCTTGGCTGCCTAACAAAGACGGTGGGAACCATAATTTGGAAGGCATTGCTTTCTTGCAGAAACTCAATCGGATTATAAAGGAACGCCATCCTGATGTCATGATGATTGCCGAGGAGTCAACCGCTGCGACACCGATTACCCAGCCGATTGAGCAGGGTGGTCTTGGTTTTGACTACAAGTGGAACATGGGCTGGATGAATGATATTCTCCGCTTTTACGAGATGGACCCCATTTACCGACAACATGAGTTCAATCTAGTGACCTTCAGCTTCATGTATTGCTTCAATGAGAACTTTGTCCTGCCTTTTTCCCACGATGAAGTTGTCCATGGCAAGAAGAGCCTTATGCACAAGATGTTCGGTGATCGGTACAACCAGTTCGCTGGTCTGCGCAATCTCTACACCTACCAAATTTGCCACCCTGGGAAAAAACTGCTCTTCATGGGTAGCGAGTTCGGTCAGTTTCTCGAGTGGAAACACGACTACCAGCTGGAGTGGAGCAATCTGGAGGACGAGATGAATGCCAAGATGCAAGCCTTCACACGTACCCTCAATCAGTTCTACAAGGATAACAAGGTGCTCTGGCAGATTGACGACCGTTATGAGGGACTTGAGATTATCGATGCAGATAACCGTGCGGAGTCTGTCCTGTCCTTTATTCGGAAAAATGCCAAAGGAGAGCTTTTGATTTGCGTCTTTAACATGGCACCTGTTGAACGTTCAGGCTTTACCATTGGTGTCCCTGTGGCAGGACTTTACGAAGAGGTCTTCAATACAGAACTTGAAATCTATGGTGGTGTATGGAAAGAGCATAATCCGCTAACCAAAACGCAACAAGGTCTCTGGAAAGATTACCACCATACCCTTAGCTTCACTCTCCCAGCCCTCGGTGCTTCCATCTGGAAGGTTAAGCGCAGGGACAGAAAGCAATAAGAAAAACAATAAAAAAGAGGAAAAACCTATGAAAAATGAGATGTTAGCCCTTATTCTAGCAGGCGGTCAAGGCACGCGCCTCGGCAAGTTGACCCAAAGCATCGCCAAGCCTGCTGTTCAATTTGGCGGTCGCTACCGCATTATCGACTTCGCCCTGTCTAACTGTGCCAACTCTGGCATCAACAACGTCGGTGTCATCACCCAGTACCAGCCCTTGGCGCTCAACAGCCATATTGGGAACGGTTCTTCTTGGGGACTTGATGGCATCAATAGCGGAGCGACCATCTTACAACCTTACTCCGCTACAGAGGGCAACCGTTGGTTCCTAGGTACCAGCCACGCGATTTACCAAAACATCGACTACATTGACAGCATCAATCCAGAGTATGTCCTAATCCTGTCAGGTGACCACATCTACAAGATGGACTATGATGACATGCTCCAGACCCACAAGGACAATCAAGCCAGCCTGACAGTGGCGGTTATCGATGTACCACTTAAGGAAGCTAGCCGTTTTGGTATCATGAACACGGATTCCAACGACCGTATCGTTGAGTTCGAGGAAAAACCAGCTCAGCCAAAATCAACCAAGGCTTCCATGGGGATTTATATCTTCAACTGGGCCCGTCTGCGTGAACTTTTGGTCTCTGCTGAAAAGAACAATATCGACATGTCTGACTTTGGTCAGCATGTCATCCCAGCCTATCTGGAGTCTGGTGAGCGGGTTTACACCTATAACTTCTCAGGTTATTGGAAAGATGTCGGCACCATCGAATCCCTCTGGGAGGCTAACATGGAGTACATTTCGGTTGACAACGAACTGGATAGCCGTGACCGTTCATGGAAAATTTACTCCAAAAACCATATCGCACCGCCAAACTTTATCACCGAGACAGCCAGTGTCAAGGATTCTTTGGTTGTCGATGGTTGCTTTGTGGCAGGAAGCGTCGAGCACTCCATTTTGTCAACCAATGTTCAGGTCAAGGAAGGGGCTGAGATTAAGGACAGCTTCATCATGAGCGGGGCTAAGATTGGTAAAGGGGCAAAAATTACTCGTGCCATCATCGGAGAAGGAGCAATTATCAGTGACGGTGTTGTGATTGATGGGACAGACGAGGTGCAAGTAGTGGGTTACGATGAGAAAGTAGGTATTCCAAATGAAGATTGATAAGTATTCAGCGATTTTAGGCAATGCGGTTGGCTACCCAGACATGGGCAGTTTGACAGACAACCGTCCTCTGGCTGCTCTGCCATTTGACGGCAAATACCGCCTGATTGACTTCCAGCTCTCAACACTGGCTAACGCAGGTATTCGCAGTGTGTACGGCATTTTCCGTGGGCAAAACATTCGCTCAGTCTTTGACCATATCCGCTCTGGTCGGGAGTGGGGATTAAATACCCTGCTCAGCCATTACTTCCTAGGCTTCTACCAGACAGATGTGGCCAGCGAGACGACGGACAAGGACTACTATGAGCAGATTTTGACCTACCTCAAGCGGTCAGGCTCTGACCAGACGGTCTACATGTCCTGTGATATCCTCAGCAACATCAATCTTGAAGGTGTGCTTCACCTCCACAATGTCAATAAGCGCAATATCACGGTCGTTTACAAAAAATTGCCAAAAGAGGCTCGTTCGGATGCCAATGCCATCTTGACCATCGATGAGGGGGACAACGTTGTTGGTATCGAAACCAATGATGCCACGGTTGAAACGCAAAATATGTCAGCTGACATTTATGTCGTTAACACGCCTTGGTTGATTGAAAAGATGGAAGAGGAAGCTAAAAAGGACAATCCGAAGAAGCTCCGCTTCCTCTTGCGCGAGCTGATTGTGTCTGAAAAAGCTCTGGCTTTTGAATACACTGGCTACCTGTCCAATATTAGCTCCGTCCAGTCTTATTATAAGGCTAACATGGACATGCTGGATCCGCAGAAATTCCACTCACTCCTCTACACTAATCAAAAAGTGTATACCAAAGTGAAAAACGAAGAGGCGACTTATTTTGCAGACGGCTCTAAGGTGACCAATTCCCAATTTGCCTCTGGTAGCATTATTGCTGGTGAGGTTGACCATTCCATCGTGTCTCGGTCTTGCCGTGTGGAAAAAGGTGCTCGTATCGCTCACTCAGTGGTTTTTCCAAAGGTCACCATCGAAGCTGGGGCAAGGGTTGAGTATGCCATTATTGATAAGTCTGTCACTATTCCGGCTGGCGTGACTATTCGTGGTACCAAGGATAATCCGATTGTTATCGGTAAGGGTCAAGAAATCACAGGAGACATTATCGGATGAAATTATTATTTGTCGCGGCAGAAGGAGCACCTTTTGCCAAGACAGGAGGCTTAGGCGATGTCATTGGGGCATTGCCTAAATCTCTTGTTCAGCATGGGCACGAGGTGGCGGTGATGTTACCTTACTACGACGTGGTGGCAGGTAAATTTGGCGATCAGGTCGAGGAGGTTTGCTATTTTTACACCCAAGTTGGCTGGCGTCGTCAGTATGTTGGCATCAAGCGTTTGGTGCGTGATGGGGTGACCTTCTACTTTATTGATAACCAACATTATTTTTTTAGAGGTAAGGTTTATGGGGACTGGGACGATGGTGAGCGTTTTGCCTTCTTCCAACTGGCAGCCTTGGAAGCCATGGAGCAGGTCGGCTTCATCCCAGATGTGCTCCACGCCCACGACTATCACACTGCTATGTTGCCTTATTTGCTCAAGGAAAAATACCACTGGATTGACGCTTACCGTGGGATTAAGACGGTGTTCACCATTCACAATATCGAGTTCCAAGGGCAGTTTGACCCTGCCATGCTGGGAGACTTGTTTGGGGTTGGTGCTGAGCGTTATGAGGATGGCACCTTGCGCTGGAATGATTGCCTTAACTGGATGAAGGCTGGGGTGCTCTATGCTGACCGTGTGACGACTGTTTCTCCATCCTATGCGGAGGAAATCATGACTCCTGAGTTCGGCAAGGGCTTGGATGTGGTCATGCGGATGGAAGCTGGTAAGTTGACGGGCATTGTCAATGGGATTGATACTGATCTGATTAACCCTGAGACAGACCCGCACCTGCCTGCACACTTCTCCGCAGGAGACCTATCTGGTAAGGCGACAAACAAGGCGCTCTTACAGGAAAAACTAGGTCTGCCTGTGCGGGCAGATGTTCCTCTGATTGGGGTTGTATCTCGTTTGACCGATCAAAAAGGCTTTGATGTGGTGGTCAGCGAGCTGCACCATATCCTGCAATTTGATGTGCAGATTGCCCTTTTGGGAACAGGTTATGCCGATTTTGAGCAGGCCTTCGCTTGGTTTGCTGGGCAATACCCAGATAAACTCTCTGCTAATATTACTTTTGATTTGGGATTGGCTCAGCAGATTTATGCGGCCAGCGACCTCTTCCTCATGCCGTCTGCCTTTGAACCATGTGGTCTCTCTCAGATGATGGCCATGCGCTACGGCAGTCTGCCCTTGGTGCATGAGGTTGGCGGTCTACGTGACACGGTTATCCCTTACAACCAATTTGACAAGTCAGGGACAGGGTTCGCCTTTAAAGGGCTTTCAGGGTATTTGCTGACCAAAACACTTGAAAATGCCCTAGAGGTATATTATAATCGTCAAGATGACTGGGCGACATTACAGCAGTCAGCCATGTCTCAGGACTTTTCATGGGAGACAGCTAGCCTAGCCTACATCAACTTATATGAGCAATTGTAAACGTCTGCTCTGCTATTGCCAAAAAAATAAAAAGGATACTTAAAACACATGACTTTTTTTGAAAACGATCTGACGGTGGACCAGTTTGTCCGTGATTTCAAGGATAAACTCCATCAGGAAAATGCCATCAAGGTGGCAACGGCGACGCCATCAGAACTTTTTGTCGCCTTAGCGCGAGTGGTGCGCAAATATGCGACGCGTCCATGGCTTAATCGCAAACAGGAATTGGTTGATAAGCAACAAAAAATTGCTTACTATTTCTCCATTGAATTCTTGCCAGGACGGATGCTGGAGACAAACTTGCTAAACTTGGGGATTTTAGACACAGTTAAGGCAGGTTTTAACGAGCTAGGGATTGATTTTGATGCGGTGAAAAATGCTGAGCACGACATGGCGATCGGTAACGGTGGTCTTGGGCGTCTGGCAGCGGCCTTCATGGATTCCCTAGCGACCACAGGCTATCCAGGTTTTGGTAATGGTCTCCGCTATCGCTATGGTCTCTTTAAGCAACGAATTGTTGATGGTTATCAGGTAGAGTTGCCAGATACTTGGTTTGGGTCAATTGGTAACGTCTGGGAAGTCCGTCAGGATCACGACATTGTTGATGTCAAAATCTACGGCAATGTCTACCTGCAAATGGACGACAAGGGCAAGTTTAAGCCTGTTTATGAAAATGCCCAGACCCTGCGTGCTGTGCCTTACGATGTACCTCAGATTGGCTTCCAAAACGGCGTGGTCAACAACTTGCGCCTCTGGGATGTCGAAATCCCTGAGGAAGAGGAACTCCACTACCCAACCATCGAGAGCCGTCGTCGGGTTAAGGACATCACTGCAGTGCTCTATCCTGAGGACAGCAGCATCGAGGGCAAGAAGCTCCGTTTAACGCAAGAGTATTTCATGACATCAGCTGGTCTTCAAACCATCATCAAGTCCTATCTCAAGCAGGGCTTGCCACTGGAAGCTATCCATGAAAAAGTTTCTGTCCACATCAACGACACCCACCCTGCGGTTGCACCAGCTGAGTTCATGCGTCTTTTGATTGATGAGTATGGCTTGGAGTGGGATTTGGCTTGGGCAACGACCGTCAAAACCATGAGCTATACCAACCACACCATCCTGGCTGAAGCCTTGGAAAAATGGGATGCCGGTCTCTTTGCAGAGGTTCTTCCACGGATTACCCAGATTATCCACGAGATTGATAACCGTTTTGTCGCAGAACAAGCTGGTCTGGGTCGCGATACGGACTTAATCAACCGCACACGCATCATTCGTGACGGTCAGGTCCACATGGCGCATTTGGCTATCATTGGTGGGCATTCGGTTAACGGTGTAGCCAAGCTCCATTCAGACCTGCTAACTGAGGATACCTTGCGCGATTTCTATTTGCTGTATCCTGAGAAGTTTAACAACAAGACCAACGGTATCGTGCAGCGCCGCTGGACGCAAATTGCGGCACCTGAGTTGTCTGCTGCCATTGATGAAACCATTGGTCATGGCTGGCGCACGGACATTCACGAGCTCAGAAAATTAACTGCCTTTGCTGATGATGAGGCTGTGCTTGACACCTTCTATCAGGTCAAGCAGCAGGCCAAGGCTCGTCTAGCAGCTTATATCAAAGAGACAACAGGTGTTGAGGTGTCGACAGATGCCATCTTTGATGTGCAGGTCAAGCGTCTCCATGCCTACAAGCGCCAGTTGCTCAATGTCCTTCATATCATCAAACTCTATCATGACTTGAAAGACAACCCAGACAAGGACATGGTGCCTCGTGTCTTCATTTTCGGTGCCAAAGCAGCGCCTGGCTATCACTTTGCTAAGTCTGTTATCAAGCTCATCAATGAATTGGCTAACCTCATCAACAATGATACCAGCCTTAATGGCAAACTTAAGGTGGTTTTCCTTGAAAACTACAACGTCAGCTTGGCTGAACTGATTATCCCAGCAGCGGATGTGTCAGAGCAGATTTCCTTAGCCTCTAAGGAAGCTTCTGGAACCTCAAACATGAAATTCATGATGACAGGTGCGGTGACCCTGGCGACCCTTGATGGCGCTAATATCGAAATCAAGGACGAGTGTGGCGATGACAACATTGTCATCTTTGGTATGACCAAGGACGAAGTTTACGCGCACTACGCGGCTCATGACTACTACGCCCGTGGGGTTTATGAGAATAATCCTGTCCTACGCCGTGTGGTCGATACCTTTGTCAATGGGACGATTCCAAACAGTCAGCGAGAAGGTGGCGAGATTTACGATGCTCTGATTACCCATAACGATGAGTATTTCTTGCTGGAAGATTTTGCGTCCTACGTGGCAGCGCAGGAGCGCATTGATGCCCTCTATCGTGACAAGAAGACCTGGTCACGCATGAGCCTGATGAACATTGCGACTTCTGATAAATTTACCTCCGATGACACCATCACCCAGTATGCTGAGGAGATTTGGAACTTGGAGAAATAGTCTAAAAGTCAGCCTAGTGCTGGCTTTTGATGTATTGTAGAACCAAGTCATGGACGACAGACGTTGCTTTAGAATAGCAACAGTGAGGCGTGCCTCTCTAAAAAGTTAAACGTTTGGACTTTATTTTTTATTTAAGGTTGAGGGACTATACTAGGTACAACTTAACGTTTCCCATCTGTTGGAATTTTTGATATAATCAAAACAGCGTTAAACTGTTAATGAGAGAAACGAGGATACCGCATGAAAAAAATACTGATTGTAGATGATGAACGCCCGATTTCAGATATTATCAAATTTAACTTGACCAAGGAAGGATATGAGACAGTCACTGCTTACGACGGACGGACAGCTGTGACCTTGTTTGAAGAGGAGAAACCTGATTTAGTCATTTTAGACCTGATGTTGCCAGAACTTGATGGTCTCGAAGTGGCCAAGGCCATTCGGAAAACCAGCCATCTCCCGATTATCATGCTCTCAGCGAAAGATAGCGAGTTTGATAAGGTCATCGGTTTGGAAATCGGAGCAGATGATTATGTGACCAAGCCCTTTTCCAATCGGGAGTTGTTAGCTAGGGTCAAGGCCCATTTACGCCGTTCCGAAACCATCGGAGCTGCGGTGACTGAAGAAACGGTTGTTGGTGGTCGTAAAACAATTGTTGTTGGTGACTTGGAAATCATTCCAGATGCCTTTGTGGCGAAAAAACATGGTCAAGAGTTGGATTTAACCCACCGGGAATTTGAACTCCTGCATCACTTGGCTAACCATGCTGGTCAAGTCATGACTCGTGAGCATTTGCTTGAAACGGTCTGGGGCTATGATTATTTTGGCGATGTGCGTACAGTTGATGTGACCATTCGTCGCTTGCGCGAAAAGATTGAAGATCAGCCAAGCCGACCAGAATATATTTTAACCAGACGTGGTGTTGGATACTACATGAAATCTTATGACTGATGTGATTGAAAACCTGAATTTATTTGAATTTACCCTACTTGCCTTGTTGGGGCTGGTTGCGCTTTATTTCTTTTATTTGGCCATGCGAGAGTACCATGAAGCGCAGCTCATCAAAAAAATAAATAAAAAAGTTGATTCCCTGATCAAGGGAAATTACGCAGACGTGCTTGATGTCAAGAGTAAGTCAGGTCTAGGGGAGTTGGCTACGCAGCTCAACGACCTGTCAGATGTTCTGCATGCCAACCATGAAAATTTGTCGCAGGAAAAGAACCGCCTATCCTCTATTTTGTCCTACATGACAGATGGGGTTTTGGCGACCAATCGTTCCGGACAAATCATCATGATTAACCAGATGGCTCAACGTCACCTCAATCTGAGTAAAGAAGCAGCGCTGAAGATGAATATTGTTGACCTGTTTGACCATGATCAGCGCTATACCTACCATGATTTGGTGTCAAAGACCCCAACAGTGACCATTCGCCGTCGTAACGAATTTGGCGAATTTATCGCTCTGCGGCTGCGTTTTGCCCTCAACCGTAGAGAGTCAGGCTTTATCTCAGGGCTTGTTGTGGTGATTCATGACACGACTGACCAAGACCGAGAGGAGCGTGAACGCCGTCTCTTTGTGTCTAATGTTAGCCATGAGTTGAGAACCCCTTTGACTTCGGTCAAGTCCTATCTGGAGGCCCTCGATGAAGGCGCTCTTCGCGAGGAGGTGGCACCAGACTTTATCAAGGTATCATTAAATGAAACCAATCGCATGATGCGGATGATTTCTGATTTGCTCGCCTTGTCACGTATTGACAACCAGGCCACGGCGCTGGATGTCGAGATGATTAACTTTACAGCCTTTATGACCTCTATTTTGAACCGATTTGATTTGATAAAAAATCAGCAGACCAACAGCGGTAAATTTTATGAACTGGTGCGGGATTATCCCATCAATTCAATTTGGATAGAGATTGATACAGACAAGATGACACAGGTGATCGAAAACATCTTGAACAACGCCATCAAGTACTCGCCTGATGGTGGTAAAATCACGGTGTCGATGAAGACAACAGACAGTCAATTGATTGTCTCGATTTCTGATGAAGGGTTAGGGATTCCCAAGAAAGATTTGCCCTTAATTTTTGACCGGTTTTACCGTGTTGACCGCGCCAGAAGCCGTGAGCAAGGTGGTACAGGTCTGGGCTTGTCCATTGCCAAGGAAATCATCAAGCTCCATGATGGCTTTATCTGGGCGAAAAGTGATTATGGGAAAGGGTCGACATTTACCATTGTCTTGCCGTATGAAAAGGATCCGACTGTTTTGGATCTGGATGATTGGGAGGAGGATTGACCTTTTTGGAACAAGGATTTAAGTATAGTATTTTAGCGTCGGGGTCGACAGGGAACTCTTTCTACTTGGAGACGCCAAAGAAGCGTTTCTTGGTTGATGCAGGCTTGTCAGGGAAAAAGATTGTGAGCCTTTTGGCGGAAATTGACCGCAGACCAGAAGACTTAGATGCCATTTTTGTCACTCATGAGCACAAGGATCATATCCACGGGGTCGGTGTACTGGCTAGGAAATACGGGTTGGATGTCTATGCCAATGCCAAGACCTGGTCAGCGATGGAAGGAGCCCTTGGCAAGATTGATTTAGAGCACAAGCATATTTTTGCAGAAAATACGGTGATGACCTTTGGAGATTTGGACATCGAAAGTTTTGGTGTCAGTCATGATGCCATCTCACCACAGTTTTACCGCTTCATGAAAGACGACAAAAGCTTTGTCATGCTGACGGACACGGGCTATGTGTCTGACCGCATGGCAGGCATTATCGAAAACGCAGATGCCTACCTCATCGAGTCTAACCACGACATCAATATCTTGCGTGCGGGCTCTTATCCTTGGAGCACCAAGCAGCGCATCCTCTCGGATAAGGGACATCTCTCCAACGAAGATGGGGCTGCCGCCATGATTCGGACGCTGGGCAACCGCACCAAGCGTATCCACCTCGGGCACCTGAGCAAGGAAAATAACATCAAGGAACTGGCCAACCTAACCATGACGACCAGCCTCCAGCAGGCGGACATCGCCGCAGGCACAGGGGTCAAGATTTATGATACCTCGCCAGACAGCGCTAGCCCCCTGATGAAACTCTAATCAAAACAGCCTTCGGGCTGTTTTTTGAGGGCAATCGCCGAGCAGGGAGAGGAATATCACCTGAGCACCTCACAACAATCAGATTAGTCGCCACCTTCGGCGGCTATTTTTATCAAAAACAGTGCCTGATGACAAAGACCATACTGCTGAACAGCCTGACCAAGGCAGGTTTTTATGTTACAATTTCTTAACAAATGAGCAAAAACCTTGACAAAATGCCTATATACTAGTATATAGGGCTTGACCTTTCAGGCCAAGCCCTTCTAAAAGTAATACTTTTTAAGGAAAAGGAGGGAGTTTATGAAAAAACTTCTCAAATATGGGGTTGCGAGCTTGTCGCTGGCCACCCTGGGTGTGGTCGCCACGGCGACGGATGTGCCTTTTATTGGCTCAACTATTGTTAAGGCTGACGAGGCGAACACAAGTATTATTTCCGTAAGTTATACGGGCTTTGATCCACAGGATTACACTTTTTTTGCAGAGTTGGGGCGCGAGAGGTATTTTGATGTTCCTAATGGGCAACTATACCGAGTGGATTTTCCTGACTTTCCGGGTTACACTTTTGATCGTTGGGTTCCAGCAAGTGAGCTAGATACGGCCTCTAACGGTGGAGGAAGTACCCAGTTTGCAGAGTTTATCCCTGAGGGTGGTGTTCATGGAATTTTTGCTTTTTATAGCAAAGAGCCTTTAAACCCAGCTCCGGTTGATCCAAAACCGACTACCCCAGCCACCCCACCGACCGATAATAGTGGTGGTGCTGATGTTCAAGACCAGACCCCACCAGCTGACAACAACACTGGTGGCGGTACAGGTGCAGAAACTACAACCCCGCCAACTGACAGCAGTACTGGTGGTACAGGCACAGATACCCAGACCCCACCAGCCGAAAATAGCGACCAAGGTAGTGGGTCAGAATCCCAAACCCCTCCATCTGACGATGAGGATAACACTTCCGTGACCTCACCAGCCACGCAAGCAGACAAAGAAGACCTGTCCGCCACCCGCAACCAACTCTTGGCTCAGGTGGACCAGTCTCGCCTGACCGATGAGCAAAAAGGTGAGTTGGCTGCTAACATCGCCTTTGCAGAAACAGCCGAAGAACTGGACAAGCTCAAGTCAGAGCTGACCAGCTTGACAGCTAATCAATCAGCCCCTGCGTCAGCAGATAAACCAACTATGGCTGACAACCCTGCACCAACAGCAGCCAAAACCCTGCCAACCACAGGTGAGCTGACTACAGAAGCCCTGACCGCTATGGGACTGTCTCTAGTGCTCTTTAGCCTTGGCTTGGCTAAGGCTCGCAAGACCAAGTAAGCTCTCTGAACCCGACGACCGACCGTTGTCGGGTTTGTTTCTCCTCTGTCAGAAGCTCTGAAAGTGAGAAATCCGAACGCTACTCTCTATCAGAAATTCTGATATTGCTAATAACGAACGATTGAATCCGTCAGATGTTCTGACGAGGCAAATCCCTCTGGCGCCAGCTGCTCAGAAGTTCTGACGGCTGGTCGCTCAAGCACTTGAGCCTGTCAGAACTTCTGACCGTACAGAAAGGACTGTTATGACGAAAAAACTCGTTTCCCTCAATCACGCCAACCTCCGCCATGCCGAAGCCAGTCAGTTTCTGACCCGTTTTCTCGATGATTTGGACAAGTCAGGCATTGACCTGTCGACAGATGAGCTGGTCACTCGCTTGGTGGCTGACCTGCGGATCCAGCTCCGCCCCTTTACCAGCTCTCTGGAGCAGGTGCGATCCAGTAGTAAGTCCGCCGACATCGCCAAGGCTGATGAACAGCGTGACCGTGATTTTCAAGCCCTCAAGGACAGCCTGCGCCCCTACCGCAACAGTCGTGACGAGGCGGAGAAAGCTGCCTACACTAGCCTCAGACAACTGCTTGACCAGTACAAGCTGACCGCTAAGACCAACTACGAAGCCCAGACTGCCCTGTTGACTACCCTCTTGGCGAAATTGGCTGGCGCGCCCTACCAAGACCAGCTGACAGTCCTTGGCATTGACCGATTTGTGACCAAGCTGAGTGCCAGCCAGACGGCTTTTGAAGCTGTCTTTTCCGCCCGTTCTCAGGAAGGTTTGAACAAGACCACCAGCGATGTTAAACAACTGCGGAAAAGGGCCTTTGCGCCTTACCAAGACTTGGCAGACTACTCAGCCGTCCTAGCACGGGTCAAGGGAGACCAGTTCTATCTGGCTGTGCTGGCTGTCCTCAACAACAGCCGTGCCTACTACGCCGACCTCCTAGCCAGACGATAACCTGTCTTGGTCAATGAGATGACAGTTGAGATACAAGGTTCTGTTCCAAGTTCCATGGCTTAGGGTGCAGGTCTTGACCAGCTCTTGTCCAACCTGTTAATCAGATTAGCTTAACTCGCTCATTTGAGCGAGTTTTGTGCTATAATAAGAGAAACCGTTTGAAGAGAAAGGAATCTTATGACCACATTAGTTGATCACTTGCAAGCTGTTTTTGGTATTGCCTTTTCCGATCAGAGTTTGCTTGACACGGCCTTTACCCATACGAGTTATGCGAACGAACACCGCCTCCTAAAAGTTCCACACAATGAGCGCTTGGAATTTTTAGGAGACGCGGTTCTGCAACTCATCATCTCTCAGTACCTTTATCAGAAATACCCTAAAAAGCCAGAAGGGGATTTGTCTAAGTTGCGTTCAGCCATTGTCCGTGAGGAAAGTCTGGCTGATTTTTCTAGACGTTGCGGGTTTGACCGCTTTATCAAGCTGGGTAAGGGTGAGGAAAAGACCGGAGGTCGCCAGAGGGCAGCTATTTTAGCCGACCTTTTTGAAGCTTTTTTGGGCGCTCTGCTATTGGACAAAGGCATCAACTGTGTCGAAGACTTTTTACAAGAAGTGGTCATCACGCAGGTGGAGCAGGGGAATTACGCGCAAGTGTCAGATTACAAGACCGCCCTTCAGGAGTTTCTCCAGAGCGATGGCGATGTGACCATCAGTTATCAGGTGGTCAATGAGACAGGACCTGCTCACGCTAAGGTCTTTGGGGTCGCCGTTTTTGTGGACGGCACCTGTATCGGCATGGGTGAGGGCAAGTCTAAGAAAATAGCAGAGCAGGCAGCTGCCAAGATTGCCCTCGACCAGTTACAGCGAGGTTAGGATGTTTTTAAAAGAGATAGAAATGCAGGGCTTCAAGTCCTTCGCAGACAAGACCAAGGTAACCTTTGACCAAGGGGTTACAGCGGTCGTGGGGCCAAATGGCTCTGGAAAATCAAATATCACAGAGAGCCTGCGCTGGGCACTGGGGGAATCCTCTGCCAAGAGCTTACGTGGTGGCAAGATGCCGGATGTCATCTTTGCAGGGACGCAGGATCGTAAGGCGCAAAATTATGCGGCTGTCAAGGTTACTCTGGATAATAGTGACGGCTTTATCGCCTCAGCGGGTAAAAGTATTCAGGTGGAGCGCCACATTTACCGTAACGGCGATAGTGATTACCTGATTGATGGGAAAAAGGTTCGGCTCAAGGACATTCATGACCTCTTTATGGACACAGGTCTGGGGCGGGATTCCTTTTCCATCATCTCGCAAGGGCGGGTTGAGGCTATTTTCAACAGCAAACCAGAGGAGCGCCGCGCCATCTTTGAAGAAGCGGCAGGTGTCCTCAAGTACAAGACCAGAAAAAAAGAAACCCAGACCAAGCTCAATCAAACTCAGGACAATTTGGACCGTTTGGAAGACATCATCTACGAGCTGAACAGTCAGATAAAGCCCTTGGAAAAGCAAGCCAAGACAGCTAAGCTCTTCCAAGGCTTGGAGCAAGAACGATCTGGCTTGCAACTGGATATTTTGGTGGCTGATATCGGACTAGAAAAAGATAGGGAAGCCCGTCTTAGCCAGCAAATCGAAGAAGCCAAATCAGCTTTGGCAGACTATCATGAGCAACGCCGACAGTTTGAAATTGATAACCAAGCCCTAAAAACCAAACGGCAAGCTCTGGCTCAGGAAGTGTCCGAGACCCAGGCCACGATTTTGGACTTGACACGATTAGCTGCTGATCTTAAGGGGCAACTCGAACGCCACCAACTGGAGCGTGACCAGTCCAATCGAACAAAAGAAGAAACCAGTCAACAACTGGTTCAGCTCAAGTTGAAAATCCAAGAGACAGACCATCAGCTGCTGACCAGTCAGGAGCACTTTGGGCAACTGACCCACCAATTAACACAAATCAATCAGGAACTTGTGGATTTGGAGCAGGGGCTTGAAAAGTTTGCCCAGACTCCCGATCAGGTTCTGGAGAGTTTGCGTGAGGACTATGTTCAGTTGATGCAAACAGAAGCTGACCTGTCCAATAAACTGACGCTGCTGGAGGCGGAGTTGGAGCAAGAGAGCCAGATGTTGGAGAGCCAGCGTGCTGAAAACGAGCAGGTGACCAAGGATTTGGCAGAGGTCAAAGCTAGCGCCCAAGCTGCCCTAGTTAGCTATCAAGCCAGTCAAGAAAAAGTGGCAGAACTCCTGACGGCCTACCAAGAGCTGACCGAGCAACTCACCAGCCAACAAGACCGCTACAGCAGGGAGCAGACTAAATTGTTTGATCTGCTAGATGCCATAAAAACCAGAGAAGCTAAAAGGTCTAGTTTAGAAGCTATTCAGAAAAATCATAGCAATTTCTACGCTGGGGTACGGGCAGTCTTGCAAGCAGCTGACCGCCTTGATGGTATTATCGGTGCGGTCAGTCAGTCCTTGACCTTTGATAGCCGTTACCAGTTAGCCATGGAGATTGCTTTGGGAGGTGCCAGCCAGCACATCATCGTTCGCGATGAAGCGGCAGCCAAGCAAGGCATTGCCTACCTCAAACAACACCGCCAAGGTCGGGCAACCTTTCTGCCCTTAACCACCATCAAACCTCGCCAGCTTGCTCAACACCAACTGGATAAGCTCGAGGCTAGCTCAGGTTATCTAGGTCTTGCTAGCGATTTGGTGCGTTTTGATGCAGCCCACAGCCATATCTTTCACAACCTGCTGGGGGTGACTGCTATCTTTGAGACCACTGAGCAGGCTACATTGGCAGCTCGTCAGCTCCATTATCAGGTGCGCTTGGTCACTTTGGACGGGACAGAGTTGCGACCAGGTGGTTCCTTTTCAGGGGGTGCCAATCGCCAGCAGTCCACGACCTTTATTCAGCCAGAACTTGATACGCTCTTAAGTGAAATAGCAGAGCTGAAAACAGCCATGCTAGAGCAGGAACAACTGGTCGGCAGCATTCGACAAACCATCGACCAGCTAGAAGAGGAGCAGAGCTTGCTCAAAGAAGAAGGCGAGCTCGCCCGTCTGACAGAGCAAAGGGACAGATTGGCCTATGACCAATTATCTGAGCGCCTAGCTGACCTCAATAGGATCCAGGACACCTTGCTCGCTCGTTCAAGCGGGGAACTAAATCCTGACTTGTTGACCAACCGTCAGCACTTGCAAGACCAGTTGGCTAATCTTCAGACGAAGAAAGCCAATTTGACGGCTGATATTGAGCAACTGCGGCAAGATAAGGACAGCCTCAATCAACAGCTGGACAAGCAACGTCACCAATTAGCTCAGAGCCAGATTCGTCAGCGCGAACTCCAGTCGGAATGCCGATTTGAAGAGAGTACGATAGATCGTCTGACCAAGGAATTAGCTGAATTAACAGCAGAGCAAGAGCGTCTGGAAACGTTCCTCAACAGCGAGCAACTGCAGTTGACTCCTGAGACGATTGAGCACTTAACCCAGCAAAGCCAAGCGGTACAAGACCGCCAAAAAGAAGAGGAAAGCAAGTTGATTCGCCTGAATTTTGAGTTGGAGGACTGCGAAGCGAGTTTGGAGGATTTGGCGGAGCACCTAGGCAAGGTCAGTCAGAGAAACGATGGCTTGATTCGTCAACAAGCGACCTTGGAGGTTCAGTTCGAACAGGTTCAAGAGCGATTGCAGTCTTTTGCGAGACGCTTATCAGAAGACTACCGTCTGTCCTTTACGGAGGCGCTTGAAAAAGCTAGACCTCTAGAGCAGCTGGAACAGTCTAAGAAGCAGTTGAAAGACCTGAACAAGCAGATTAAAGACCTAGGTCCCATTAACCTCGAGGCCATTACCCAATTTGACGAGGTCAATGAGCGGTTGACTTTCTTATCAGGTCAACGCGATGACCTCTTAGGTGCGAAAAACATGCTTCAGGCGACCATTGATGATATGGACGGTGAGGTCAAGGCGCGCTTTAAGACAACCTTTGAAGCCATCAGAGAGAGCTTCAAGACAACCTTTACCCAGATGTTTGGTGGCGGTTCAGCAGACTTGATCTTAACTGAGCCTGATATTTTGACGGCAGGTGTGGAGATTTCCGTCCAACCTCCTGGTAAGAAAATCCAGTCACTCAACCTCATGTCAGGTGGGGAGAAAGCCCTCTCGGCGCTCGCTCTGCTATTTGCCATCATCCGTGTCAAAACCATCCCCTTTGTCATCTTGGACGAGGTGGAGGCGGCGCTTGATGAGGCTAATGTCAAGCGCTTTGGCGACTACCTCAACCGCTTTGATAAGTCCAGCCAGTTTATCGTCGTCACCCACCGCAAGGGGACTATGGCAGCGGCGGACAGCATCTACGGTGTGACCATGCAGGAGTCAGGAGTGTCCAAAATCGTGTCTGTCAAGCTCAAGGAAGCTCAGGAAATGGTAAAATAGGAGAACGATATGGGAGAAGACATCAAACCATCAACAGTTATTGGCGTTAATGCCCCAGCCTTCAAGGCTATTCATGACCGCGTTGCAGCCAACCAGCCTTACTTTGCTGTCTTTCAAGATGCGAGCAGTAGTAGACAAGAGGTGGAAGAGGCTTTTGCCGCCATGACAGGACAAGCACTAGACGAGAGTGTGAGCATCAATTTGCCCCTCTACACAGATTACGGCGCCAATATTCGCCTTGGGAAGTCTGTTTTTATCAATACTGGCGTGATGTTGACCGATTTAGGGGGGATTCAGATTGATGACCATGTTCTGATTGCGCCTTTTGCCAAACTGCTATCTGTCAACCACCCGACTAACCCTAAGGAAAGACGGGGACTAATCTTGCAACCTGTTCATCTCAAGGAAAATGCTTGGATTGGATCAGGGGCAACCATTTTACCAGGAGTGACAGTTGGTAAAAATGCGATTGTCAGCGCTGGGGCTGTGGTGACCAAAGACGTTCCAGACAATGTCATCGTTGCAGGTGTTCCGGCTCGCGTGATAAAAGAGATTGAAGAGATAGACTAACACATGACCAAAGCAGACCACATTTTCAAAGACAATATCAATAAAATCATGAACGAAGGGGTCTTTAGTCAGCAGGCTAGACCCAAGTACAAGGACGGCACAACAGCGAACTCCAAGTACATCACAGGTTCCTTTGCCGAGTACGATTTGAGTAAGGGTGAGTTTCCCATCACAACCCTGCGCCCTATTGCTATTAAGTCGGCGATCAAGGAGATTTTCTGGATTTACCAAGACCAGACCAGCGACCTCGATGTTCTGAGAAACAAGTACGGAGTGACCTACTGGAACGACTGGGAGATTGGGGAAACAGGCACTATCGGCGAGCGCTATGGGGCTATCGTGAAAAAACATGACATCATCAGAAAATTGCTCAAGCAGTTAGCTGACAACCCTTGGAACCGTCGCAATGTCATTTCTCTCTGGGATTATGAGGCCTTCGAGCGCAGCGAGGGGCTCTTGCCCTGTGCTTTCCAGACCATGTTTGATGTGCGTCAGGTGGGCGATGATATTTACCTCGATGCGACCCTGACCCAGCGCTCTAATGATATGCTGGTGGCTCACCACATCAATGCCATGCAGTATGTGGCTCTTCAGATGATGATTGCTAAGCATTTTGGCTGGAAGGTTGGGAAATTCTTTTACTTCATCAACAATCTCCACATTTACGACAACCAGTTTGAACAGGCTGAGGAATTGCTCCGCCGTGAGCCGACCGACTGTCAGCCACGGCTGGTACTCAATGTCCCTGACGGCACAGATTTCTTTGCCATCAAGCCAGAAGACTTTGAATTGGTAGACTACGACCCTGCCCTGCCTCAATTAAAATTTGATTTAGCGATTTAAGCCAGATAAAAACAAGTGATAAGTTCTAGAACTATCTAGACGGTTTCCATGAAAATGGCAAAGCTATTGTCATTTAGGACTTATGACGGTTTCATTGCTCAAGCAAAGATGGCTGCTTTGCCCTGGCTTTGGCGACAGCTAAACATGCAGTTGTCAGGTCTTACAGCAAAACAGCAAGGCTGACCATGATAACTAGCTGATTAAGTCGGTCGGTCAGTGTCTCATCTGGAATGAGGCTGACTGAACATCAGTCTTTGTGATAGAAGCGGGGTGCTCGAAAAGTTTTTTTCGAGCATTTTTTTGCTAAATTTGATAAAATAGTAGAACTAAGACTGTGGAAAGGAGAGGTATGACTAAGAAAATCATCGCCATTTGGGCACAGGATGAAGCAGGCCTTATCGGACGTGACAACCGTTTGCCCTGGCATTTGCCTAAAGAGTGGCAGCATTTTAAGGAAACGACCATGCACCAAGCGCTGGTGATGGGGCGCGTGACTTTTGATGGCATGAACCGGCGTCTTCTACCTGGTCGTGAGACCCTGATTCTCAGCCGTCAGCCCGATCAAATCGACACTACTGGCGTGACCATCTTATCAAGCCCTGAGGCCGTTCTTGACTGGTTCAAGCAACAGGACAAGAACCTCTATGTGGTCGGTGGCGCTAGCATCTATCAGGCTTTTGCGCCTTATTACGACCAACTGGTGGTGACGCGGGTTGCTGGAGAGTTTGCGGGTGACACTCATTTTCCACCGTTTGATTGGTCGGCCTATCGGCCAATAGCAGAGCAGACCTTTGCGGCTGATGAACAGAACAGTCATGCCTTTACCGTCACCACTTATGAACGGATTAAGGAGGATTAGCGCGTGCAACGTAGCATTTTTGGCGTCTTTACTGCCTTTCTCTGTGGGATTTGCATTTTAGCAGCCATTCCAGCCCTACAGAAAAAACGCTATGGCTTGGGTATTTTTTTCCTGCTCAACGCCTTCACCAATATTGTGGTGACCATTCATGCCTTTTACGGCACCTTATTCAAATAGAAACTCGAGGATATTATGGCAAATCGTAAAAGTGATATCTTAGTTCACTGTTCTTTCTGTGGTAAAAATCAGGAAGAAGTCCGAAAAATCATCGCCGGAAACGGCGTCTTTATCTGTAATGAATGTGTGGCACTCTCTCAAGAGATTATTCGAGAGGAATTGTCTGAGGAGATTTTAGCAGAGTTGACCGATGTTCCTAAGCCAAAGGAATTGCTTGACATTCTCAATACCTATGTTATCGGACAGGACCGCGCCAAGCGGGCGCTGGCTGTGGCGGTTTATAATCACTATAAGCGCATTAGCTTTACGGAAAGTCGTGATGATGACGATGTGGACTTGCAAAAATCAAACATTCTCATGATCGGCCCAACAGGGTCAGGCAAGACTTTCTTGGCGCAGACCTTAGCCAAGAGCCTCAACGTGCCATTTGCCATTGCAGATGCGACGGCATTGACTGAGGCAGGCTATGTGGGTGAGGATGTGGAGAATATCCTGCTCAAGCTCATCCAAGCTGCTGACTACAACGTCGAGCGAGCCGAGCGTGGCATCATCTATGTCGATGAGATTGACAAAATTGCCAAAAAATCAGAGAATGTCTCCATCACCCGTGACGTGTCTGGTGAAGGTGTCCAGCAAGCGCTCTTGAAAATCATCGAGGGGACGGTTGCCAGCGTGCCCCCGCAGGGCGGTCGTAAACACCCTAACCAAGAGATGATTCAGATCAACACCAAGAACATCCTCTTCATCGTTGGCGGTGCCTTTGATGGTATCGAAGAAATCGTCAAGCAACGTCTGGGTGAGAAAGTCATCGGTTTTGGTCAAAACAGCCGCAAGATTGATGAGGATGCTTCCTACATGCAGGAAATCATCGCCGATGATATCCAAAAATTTGGGTTGATTCCAGAGTTTATCGGTCGCTTACCAGTGACTGCAGCCCTTGAGCAGCTGACGGTGGATGACTTGGTACGGATTCTGACGGAACCGAGAAATGCCTTGGTTAAACAATATCAGGCTCTCTTGTCCTACGATGGGGTGGATTTGGAGTTTGACGAGGATGCCCTGCAAGCCATTGCCAACAAGGCCATCGAGCGGAAAACAGGAGCTCGTGGCTTACGCTCGATCATCGAAGAGACCATGCTGGACGTTATGTTTGAAGTCCCAAGTCAGGAAGAGGTCAGTCTGGTTCGCATCACCAAAGAAGCGGTGGAAGGAACAGACAAACCCATCCTAGAAACCGCTTAGGAGCTCTGCCATGTCCCAAGAAACCTTAAACACGCACAAGGCCAGCCTGCTTCTGTCAGCGGCCAATAAGAGCCACTACCCACCTGACGACCTGCCAGAGATTGCCCTAGCTGGGCGGTCAAACGTGGGCAAGTCCAGTTTTATCAACACCCTGCTGGGGCGTAAAAATCTGGCTCGTACTTCCAGTAAACCCGGCAAAACCCAGCTGCTTAACTTTTACAACATTGATGATAAAATCCGCTTTGTCGATGTGCCAGGCTATGGCTACGCTAAGGTCTCAAAGACTGAGCGAGCCAGATGGGGAAGGATGATTGAGGAGTACCTGACCAGTCGGGAAAACCTCTATGCAGTGGTCAGTCTGGTTGACCTGCGGCATGACCCGTCGGCGGATGATGTCCAGATGTACCAGTTTCTCAAGTACTATGAGATTCCTGTCATTGTCGTGGCGACCAAGGCAGACAAAATTCCACGCGGCAAGTGGAACAAGCACGAAGCAGCCATCAAGAAAAAATTAGCGTTTGAGCCGACAGATACCTTTATCATCTTCTCCTCCGAGACTAGACAGGGCTACGATGAGGCTTGGGATGCCATTCTAGGGCGTCTATAGTTGGTAACAGTTTTCATTGCTAAACGTTTTCATTTTTGGTAAAATAAGGCTAAGGAGGGTTGTCCAATGAAAAAAGTTCTTTGCTCTTTGATAATCGGTTTCGTTAGCTTGCTCTTAGCTATACTGGTCTTTCCCCAGTCAGTTATCACTGGACCGCTGTTGTTCACTCTGTTTTTGTTCTCGGTAGCCTATGCCTTGTTTAGCCTTCATCAGGTCAAACCTAAACTGGCTAAACATGTTTTCGAATTTATCGCGAATGCTCTGACGTGGCCATAAGGAAAAAATCGCTGATGTTAGCGATTTTTCTTTTATTTCTAAAGTTCATCAACGACTGATGGGACATCGGTATCATCATTTCAAATCTTTTGCGAGAAAGTTTATCTTTAAATGTGTTATAATGAGCTCTAAACAATTTAAGGAGAACATTACTTTTGATTAAATCTATTGAACTTTACCTGGTGACTGATGGAAATGGCTTGGAAGCTGTTGACTTTTACAAAGATGTTTTTGATGCTGAGGTGGTAGCAGTGACGACCTTTGGTCAAGCCATTCCCGATACACCAGAAGAAAAACGTCATTTAGTCCTCAATGCCAACCTTAATATCAATGGCATTCGTTTGCAGATTTCAGATAACAATCCTGACTACCCTTATATCCAAGGGACTAATATGACCGCCTGCATTCAGCTAGATAGTGCTGAAACAGCGGCTGCGCTTTACAAAAAACTTAGCCAAGACGCCAAGGAAATTCAGCTGGAACTTCAAGAGACACCTTGGAGCCCAGCCTATGGCATTGTGGTCGATCAGTTTGGGATGACCTGGCAGATCAATACTGACATCGCAGGCTTTGTGTCACAAACTGTCCAATTTTAAGGAGGGGTCATGTTTACAGAACAGTTCTCGCTGATGCTCTATGTTGCTGATGTGGCTGCCGAACAAGCCTTTTGGGAGGCGGTTGGTTTTGAGATTTTAGCAACAAGTGAGCAGATGGGCTACCAGAGCTTTGACATGCGCTCACATGCCAAAAGTAGCACAACCATTACGGTATACGACAAGGCCTTTATCCAACAGGTCTCGCCTGAGGTAGCGGACCATGTGCCTAGCATTCTCTTTGAGAGCGACGACATTTATGCCTTGCAGGCAAAAATAGCAGAGCAGACCGACACCGCAAGCCCTGTCCAAACGGAACCCTTTTTGACCTTTAACTTTGCCAGCCCAAGTGGGCAGTATTTTGCGGTTAAAGGGCGCTCATCAGATGGGGCAACCACCAACTAGGGAAAATTTAAAGAGCGTTTCGATAACGACAGCTTGTTATCCTAGTCGCTGGTTTTTCCACGATAGTCTGTTCGGAAGTTGTAAGGTCAAACCATGTATTAGTCCTTTTGGAGCTCCTTATTGTACCCAAAAGGCTCGTCCATGAGTAAAAATGGTTCATTTTAGCGATTTTACTTTTTATTCTAGGCATTCTGTGGTAAAATAGGAAAGTAATTATAAGAATGAGGAGAATACTCTGATGGAATCACATTTGGTAAGAATCATTAATCGCTTGGAGCTTATGGCGACTGATGGTGGTAACTTAAAACGTAATTTTGAACGCGACGGTGTTGTGGTGGCAGAAGTGGCTTTCAGCAACGACCCTGAAAATGGACCAACCTTCACCTTGCGTGATGTGGCGGCTCGCGAAACCTATACCTTCGACAGCATCGACCTCATTGCGATGGAAATCTACGACTTGCTGTATTAAGCAAAAACGCGACGACTGGGTAACTGGTCGTTTTTTGCTGATTTGCCCCTAGTTGGGAGCATTGGCTTTTTGAGCATTTTTCTAGGAACATGGCAGAGCGGACTGCTTGCTCGGCTATTTTCCAAAAAAATTGCAAATTTTAGTAGCATTTTTCACAAAAATCCTGTAAAATAATAAGAGTAATTGGGCTTAGACCCATTAGAAAAAAGGAGAAACACAATGGTAAAATTGGTTTTTGCTCGCCACGGTGAGTCTGAATGGAACAAGGCTAACCTTTTCACAGGCTGGGCTGATGTCGATTTGTCTGAAAAAGGAACACAACAAGCGATTGATGCTGGTAAACTGATTAAAGCAGCTGGTATCGAGTTTGACTTAGCTTTTACGTCAGTTTTGAAACGTGCGATTAAGACCACAAACTTGGCGCTTGAAGCCGCTGACCAGCTCTGGGTGCCAGTTGAAAAATCTTGGCGTCTCAACGAGCGTCACTACGGTGGCCTCACTGGTAAAAACAAGGCAGAAGCGGCTGAGCAATTTGGTGATGAGCAAGTCCACATCTGGCGCCGTTCATACGATGTTTTGCCACCAGATATGGCAAAAGACGATGAGCACTCAGCACACACTGACCGTCGTTACGCTCACCTTGATGGTTCTGTCATTCCAGATGCTGAAAACTTGAAAGTCACTCTTGAGCGTGCCCTTCCTTTCTGGGAAGACAAGATTGCGCCAGCTCTTAAAGATGGCAAGAACGTCTTCGTGGGTGCTCATGGTAACTCTATCCGTGCCCTCGTAAAACACATCAAGCAACTGTCTGATGACGAGATTATGGATGTGGAAATTCCAAACTTCCCACCACTGGTCTTTGAATTGGACGACAAGTTGAACCTTGTTAAAGAATACTACCTTGGTGGTGAATAAGGCTTAAGGTGACTCTTATTGAGAGTAGAGGATTGCATCCTCATCCTGTCAGCCTATCAATCCTGTTGACCGTTTGGTTCAGCAGGATTTTTTGATGGTTTGTTATGAGATGATCACGGTGCAGTCGACCGATTTTAATGTTTTTTCTTCCGTGATGCGTTAGAAAATATGCTATAATATCTAAGGAGGCAAGATAAGAATGACAAATCAACTCAGCCGCTTGGGCCTTTATCCGATAGAAGTGTTTGATGAGCAGGCCAGCCCGTTTGTCTGGACGGAGGTTCTGTTAAGGGAAATCAACCGCCATCCTGACCAAGTGCTTGTCCATCTCTGGCCTTTGGAGAAAACGGTTATTCTGGGGATGCTGGATCGGCAAGTACCCTACTTAACTGCTGGTCTTGAAGACATCCGCTTGGCGGGTTATCAGCCTGTCATTCGAAATCTGGGCGGGCTAGCTGTTGTCGCGGATGAAGGGGTGTTGAATTTTTCCCTATTTCTCCCCCAGTCGGCTGATGACAAGCTGGATATTAAGTCCGCCTATCAGTTGATGAAGGAGCTGATAGAGGCCATGTTAGTTGACCAGCAGGTAACGATTGAGGCTTATGAAGTGACTGATTCTTACTGTCCTGGGAATTTTGATCTCAGTATCAACGGCAAGAAATTTGCAGGGCTAGCTCAGCGGCGAATCAAAGATGGGATTGTGGTGTCTATTTACCTGAGCGTTTGTGGTGATCAAACCAAGCGTGGGCAGTTAGTGGCAGATTTTTACCGAGCTGGTCTTGCTGGAGAGGAAACCGCTATCAGCTACCCTGAGGTTAATCCTGCTGCAATGGCTAACCTGTCTGACCTCTGTGGTGTAGCCTTTACGGTGGCTGATATGATAGATCGTCTGATGAGGGTTTTGCGACAGCTAGGGCAGTCGGTGTCTATTTACCAACCGACACCAGCTAATTACAGCGATTTTGATCATTTTGAGACCTTAGACAGAGAAAAACAGGCTGTCACAGGGGGCAAGTTATGAGCACAGACCGCACGCTTTTTACTCCTCTGGCATTGCCAAATGGGGTCCAGTTAACCAATCGTTTCGTTCTGTCGCCTATGGTGACGAACTCTTCCCTGAGGAGCGGAGCAGTTAGTTCAGAAGACTTGGCTTATGCCAGCAGGAGAGCCAATTCGGCGCCCTTGCAAATTTCAGGAGCAGCCTATGTCGACCCCTATGGGCAGTTATTTGAGTACGGTTTTAGTGTCGCTGAGGATGAAATGGTTGAAGGGCTGTCCCAGCTCGCTCAAGCCATGCAGGCAGACGGGAGCAAGGCTGTTTTACAGCTGACCCATGCAGGTCGCTTTGCCAGCCACGCTCTGACTCGTTTTGGATTTGTCTATGGGCCCAGTCCTATGAGCCTCAAAACGCCCTTTCCTCATGAAGTGCGTGAGCTGACAGAAGACCAAATTGAAGAGATTATTGAAAGTTATGTAGCAGCGACGCGTCGAACCATTCAGGCAGGGTTTGCTGGCGTGGAGATTTCGTCTGCTCAACGCTTGCTGATTCAGACCTTTTTCTCAACCTTTAGCAATCAACGCAGAGATGTTTATGGCTGCCAGACCTTGGAGACAAGAGCGCACTTGACTCTGGAGATTTTCAGGCGGGTGCAGGCAGTGATTGACACCGAGGCACCTGACGGCTTTATCTTGGGCTTCCGAGCAACACCTGAGGAGACTCGTGGTGCTAGTATTGGCTACAGCATTGAGGAATTTTGCCAGTTGTTGGACTGGCTTTTGGATATGGCAGAGCTGGACTATTTAGCTATTGCTTCGTGGGGGCGTGAGGTTTATAAAAACCGAGTCCGCAGTCCTGGTCAAAATCAGGGGCGCTTGGTCACGGAGGTGATTCATGAGCGATTCGGGGATCGTTTGCCCATTATGGCGACTGGTGGCATCAATACGGCTGAAAAGGCCGAGGAAGCCTTAGCTCATGCAGATTTGGTTGGCTTATCAACACCTTTTTTGGTTGACCCAGAGTTCGCTCTAAAGATAGAAACAGGGCAAAAAGATGCGATTCAGATGTTGATTAAACCAGAGGATTTAGCGGAACTTGCCATTCCACCAGCAGCTTTCAAGGACATTGTGCCCTTGATGGACTATGGTGCAGCCATTCCTGCAGCCTCACGAGATTTGTTTAGGACGCTTGAAAGCAACTACAAGGAGAAATGACCATGAAGATTAGTGTGATTGATTATGGCATTATTGATGAGGGAAGAACACCAGAACAAGCCCTGCAAGAGACCGTTTTGCTAGCCCAACAAGCGGAGAAGTTGGGATATCATCGGTTTTGGGTAGCTGAGCACCACAATGTGCCAGCTTTTGCCATCTCAAGTCCAGAGTTACTTTTGGCTCATTTGGCAACCAAGACTCAGACTATAGGGCTTTCGACCGGCGGCATTATGGCCTTGCATTATAATGCTTTTAAGCTGGCGGAGACGGTGGCGACATTGACCACCTTGGCACCTCATCGTCTAGCTATCGGTTGGGGGAACTCACTTAGCACTAGTCTAGTGTCTGAGGCGCTTCAGAGCCGTTATCGCTCTGAGGAGTTTGAGCAGGTGCTGGCTGATGTGGCAGGATATCTGACGACTGAACAAGCCCCCTTTGCCAATCCACGCTTGGACAGCTTGCCCCAAGCCTTTACCTTAGGGATGGGCGGGGGATCAGCAGAGGTGGCGGGTCGCCAAGGGCTGGGCTATGTGCTGGGGCTCTTTCCTTACCTCTTTCAGGAGCCTTATGGACTGATTAAAGAGGCTTTTGCCCGATACCGAGAAAGCTTTAGCCCGTCAGTTTTTATGAATCAGCCTTATACCGCTTTGGCCCTCTTTGTGGTGGTGGCTGATACGGAAGCAATGGCAGAGCGACTAGCTCATGCCACTAGTGTCTGGTTGTTAGGGAAGGAAAATTTTAGCGAGTTTCGCTTCTTTCCTAGCCCAGAAACAGCTGACCGCTATGCTATTGCCCCAGAAGACAAGGAAAAAATAGCCAAGCAGCGAGAGCGACTCATCGTTGGAACGCCTGATATGGTGGCGGCACGAGTGCAGGACCTTGCTCAAGCAGGGCAGGTGGACGAGGTCGTTTTAGTACCTGTGGTATCAGGCTTTGCTAATCGAAGCCGAACCCTAGAATTATTAAAAGAATTGTTTTAAAAAGGAGACAAACCAATGAGAAAATTTGCCAACTACCTCTGGGTAGATAAGACCGATGACATTTACACCATCAGCATGACCCCTGAATTACAGGACGATTTAGGAACAGTGGGCTATGTGGAGTTCACCGATGGGGAAACTGTTGCTAAAGACGAGGTTATCCTTAACTTAGAGGCTTCGAAGACAGTTATGGGTGTTCTATCGCCCTTGGCTGGTCGTGTAGTTGCCCGCAATCTGGCAGCGGTTGACCAACCAACCTTGCTTAATTCAGCCAAGCCCGAGGACTATTGGTTGATTAAACTAACGGATGTTGACCCAGCGGCCTTTGATGGCTTGGAAGATGCTTAATCTGACGGACCAATTAGCGCTCTTGCGGGAGATGATTGAGCTCTTGGTGACAGAAAGATCCTCAGCTCCTTCGTCCAGTCCAGCTGATGCTGATCTCCTATCCGTCTGGCGAGGTCTGGTCAATACCCGTCCTGCCCAGCCTGTGTCAGCGACTTATTTGGCTTTAGAAGACCGTTTTTTGAGGTGGTGGAACAGCCGTTCGATCAAGACCTTGGTAGACTGCCAGCAAGTGGCTGACCAGGTTTACCTCTATGAGGGTGATGTGACGCAATTGGCGGTATCAGCTATTGTTAATCCTGCCAATAGCGAGCTTCTGGGGTGTTTCCATGCCAATCACCTCTGTCTGGACAACGCCATTCATACCTTTGCAGGGGTTCGATTGCGCCTGACCTGTGCGCGGTTAATGGCAGAGCAGGGCAGAAAGGAAGCCGTGGGGCAGGCTAAACTGACTCCAGCCTTTCATCTGCCAGCAGACCATGTTATTCATACGGTAGGACCATTTATTCCAGCTGGGCAGGCAGTGTCGTCCATCAGGGCCAGTCTGCTCAGGCAGTCCTATCTGGCTTGTTTAAGCCTAGCCAAGCAGGAGGGACTGGAAAGTATTGCCTTTCCTTGTATCTCGACAGGTCAATTTGGCTTTCCGAGACGAGAGGCGGCGCAGATTGCGCTTGAGACAGTGCGAAACTGGCTGGTAGAGACAGGCAGTCAGATGACGATCGTTTTTACCCTTTATACAGAGGAGGATAAGCAGATTTACCAAGAGTTGCTAACAGGCGAATAGAGACGCACTGAGCTGCGAGGCTAATATGATATCATATCGTGAGATATGCTTGCCCATGATACTTTTAGTATGCCCTAAAAAATTATAAAGGAGACCCTATGACCTGGACGACCTTGTCCCAAACCAATCTCACTCAGGCTCAGCAACTGGCTGGCTTAATTGCAGAAGCTGATGCCATTGTCGTTGGTATCGGTGCGGGCATGTCAGCAGCTGATGGCTTTACCTACATTGGCAAGCGTTTTGAGGACGCCTTTCCTGATTTCATCACTAAGTATAGTCTCTTGGACATGCTCCAAGCCAGCCTCTTTCACTTTGAGAGCTTGGAGGAGTACTGGGCTTTTCAGAGCCGTTTTGTGGTGTTGAACTACTTGGATCAACCAGTTGGGCAATCCTACCTTAACCTCAAAGATATCCTAGCTCTCAAACCCCACCACATTATCACAACCAATGCCGATAATGCCTTTGCAGCAGCTGACTATGACCCTGATACCGTTTTTCATATCCAAGGGGAGTATGCCCTGTGGCAGTGTAGTCGCCATTGCCATGCCCAAACCTATCGTGATGATGAAAGGATTCGGCAAATGGCAGAGCAGCAGAGCCAGATGAAGATTCCACGTGAGCTGATTCCCTACTGCCCTGTCTGCGATGCACCGATGGAAATCAACAAGCGCAATGCTGACAAGGGGATGGTGGAGGATGCTGACTTTGATGCCCAAGAAGAACGCTACAAAAGCTTCTTGAAAGAGCATGAGACAGGCAAGGTAATTTATCTGGAAATTGGTGTCGGCTATACAACGCCCCAATTTATCAAACAGCCCTTTCAAGAGCGGACAATGGCTAATCCAGATGCCCTCTTTGTCTCACTAAATCAGAAAAGTTACCGTATTCCGGTAGACCTTAGACCTCAAACTTTGACTCTGACGGAGGACATCGCTCAGCTTCTGTCGGCGACAGCTCGAGAGTTAGTGGGATGAGGCAACTAACCAGACTAAAAAGCAGCTAAAGAGGAGGTTTGCATGTACCTTATTGAAATGATTCGTGACGGCCAGTATGTGACCCATGGCGCCTATGCCATGGCCATGCAGGTCTATGTCCAGCAGCATATCTTCCTAGATGAAGATATTCTTTTTCCTTATTTCTGTGACCCTCATGTTCAGATTGGCAAGTACCAGAATGCTGCGGCAGAGGTCAATCAGGACTATATCGACCACTATCAGTTGCCTATCGTGCGGCGAGATACGGGGGGTGGTGCCATCTATATTGACCGTGGTGCAGTGAATTTTTGCTATCTGACTAGCGATATGAGTTTATTTGGTGACTTTAAGCGCGCTTATGAGCCTGCCATTACAGCGCTCAAGAGTCTTGGTGTGTCCTTAGTAGAGCAGCGCGGTAGAAATGATCTGGTCATCGAGGGGAAAAAGGTGTCGGGCTCTGCCATGACCATCACTAATAACCGCATCTATGGCGGCTACTCTCTCCTTTTAGACGCAGACCATGAGGCTATGGCGCAGGTGCTAAACCCCAACCGTAAGAAGATGGCGTCGAAAGGCATCGCTTCTGTACGCAGTCGCGTAGGGACGATTCGGGAGTATTTGGCGGAGGAATACCAGAGGGTCACTGCTGATGAGTTTAAGGACTTGATGATTTGTCGCCTGATGGGGATTGACGAGGTCAGCCAAGCCAAACGCTATGTGCTGATGGACGAGGACTGGGCAGCCATTGACCGCTTGGTCGCCGAAAAATACCAGAACTGGGAGTGGACCTTTGGCAATTCCCCTCAATACAGCTACCAACGTGACGGTCGCTTTGCCTGTGGAACCATTGAGATTCATTTGGAAATAGAGAAAAGTCGGATTGCCAGCTGCAAGATTTACGGTGATTTTTTTGGCAAGGGAGATATTGCTGAAGTGGAAGCCGCTCTTCTGGGAACTCGGATGATTGCAGAAGAAGTTGAAGCGGTCTTGAACAAGCTGGACTTGCCAACCTATTTTGGTCAGGTCACCGCGACTGAACTGACAGGATTGATCTTTAGCTGAGGTGTGATGATGGACTATAGAGAGATTAACCAGTTGACCATAGAGGAAGCTCTTCCTCTCTATACTGCTGTTGGCTGGACCAACTATACCAAAAATCCTGACACCTTAGCAAAAGGGTTACAACAGAGTCTCTATCTCCTTGCTGCCTATGATGGCGAACAGCTAGTTGGGCTATTGCGGGCGGTTGGTGATGGGGTAACGATTGTCTTTATTCAAGATATTTTGGTTCTACCAGACTACCAACGACAGGGCATTGGGCGAACCTTGATGACCATAACTCTGGAACGGTTTTCGGGTGTTTATCAGTGTCATCTTTTGACCGATCAAACGGAGAAAACGCGTGCTTTCTACACTAGTCTTGGCTTCAAAGAAGTGAGTGAGCAGGCTTGTGCGGCCTATACTTTTGTCAACTAGAAAACCCCACCAATTGGTGGGGCTTATTGATATGCTTTAGTCAATTAGTGCTTTAGTGACCGCAATCTCGGCACTAAAATCATGGTTAGGACAGTGGCGATGGCGACTTCGACCAATGAGTTGGTTGCTAGTACAGCCGCTAAGAAGCTCTGCACATTGCCCCCAAAGCGGTCTGGGAAGAGGAAGAAGATACCGCCTAGCACAAAGAGGGTGTTGGTCATGCTGCCAACAGCGCCAGCCATGCCCAAGCCGATAGTGTTGTGAAGGGCTTTGTAAATCAGATAGGGAGTGACACCGATAAGAACCCGTGGAACAATCGCAATCAGAAGAGAGTAAAAGTTTCCACCATCAACAAACGGTGAGAAAATGTAACTGGCGGGCGTAACCAAGATGGTGTTGCGAACCACGCTCATGATGCCCATAAAGGTTCCGAGCCCTGCGCCGACTTTGGGACCATAGTAGATGCTGGCGATAATGACAGGGATATGGGTCAGTGTCGGTTTTAGAGGGAGGGCGGGAATGGCTGCAAAGATGGACTGGCTGACAATTTCAATGACCAGCATGACAGCCATAAAAATAGCAATAGCAGCGATTTGTTTAGTTTCTTGACGTCTGTTCATGTAAAATCTCCTCAATTGTTTTAATAATATCTGGTAGGTCAGCTAGGGCACCGTGCCCCACATCACCGCAGGCTAAAAGGGCAGAGCGAGGTGGAATTTCCCTGTACCCTTGTTGGGTCAGGACGGCCATGTTCTGTTGCGTGATGGGGTTGTCGTACATTTTTGTGTTCATGGCTGGCGCAAAGAGCTTTGGTGTTTCGGCTGGCAAGGCAAGCGCAGTGGCTGTCACCATATTGCTCGCCAGACCGTGTGCCAAATGCGCGATAGTATTGGCAGAAGCAGGGGCTAGCACAAATAAGTCAGCTTCCTTGGCTAAGTCGATATGGTTGATTCGGTCTGCTAATTTTTCAGTCATCACGTCTACATGCACAGGTTGTTTGGAGAGAACCTGTAAGGTCAAGGGCGTGATAAATTGAGTGGCAGCCTCTGTCATCAGGACATGGACCTCGTAGCCTAGCTTGGTTAATTGGCTGGTTAAATCCGCTGCCTTATAGGCAGAAATGGAGCCTGATATGGCTAACAAGAGTCGTTTAGGCATGAGTAGTCACCTTTTCTAAAATCAGCTGAGCGATTTGTTCTTTTGTCTCTGCTTCAAACACCTCGTCAGTTGTCAGCAAATAGCCGCGATGCTTGTCTTGGCTAATCTCCATTAAATCATTAGCCAGAATAAAATCAGCACGATTTTTCATCAAGCTAGCCCTCGCTACCGCGAAAAGCTCGTCACGACTAACATCAACCAAGAGCTTGAACCCCACTAACTTAATGTTCGGATTCCAGTCCTTAATGTGGCCGATAACCTTAGGCGTTTTTTTCAGAAGAAGAACTTGATAATCACTATGAGATGAGATTTTCGTCTCATTATTTTTTTGGGTCAATAGCTGGCGCAGATTTGACGTTTTTTCGACCTCTTCCAAGTCAGTCATATAGACAGGAGTGTAATCAGAGACGGCCATGCTATGAATGCAGACATCATGTGATTGAACCAGTGGCTTGAGCACAGTGATTAGGCTTGCCACGTCAGAGATGATTGTCACAGATAATTTGGGGTGAGCATCAGGCTTAACGGCTTGCTTGGTTGTCACAAGTGTCACCTCATGACCAGCTGCTAAGCAGGTTTCTGCCATGATTTTTCCAAGCCAACCACTGGCATGATTGGTAATCCCTCTCACCTGATCAATCGGCTCTGTCGTGCCGCCGGATGTGATTAAACATTTCATATCTGTATTATAGCATAAGTCCTTTCCTAGGCAAAATGTTTTGTAAAAAGCTTGCAAAAATTGTCGTTATACGATAAAATAAACTGGTTAAGTATAAAATTAACTGGTTTTTAACCGGTGTATCATCAAGGAGGCTATATGGCTAAGCATAAATGGCTAAAACTAACTGGGCTTGTCCTAGCAAGCCATCTTGTTTTATCGGCCTGTCAAACCAAGCAGGAAGCTAAAACAACATCTTCAACAACCCAGACCAGCTCTTCAACAAAACAAAAAGAGAGCAAAAAAGATAAACAAGACAAATCATCCGATAAGAAAAACACCAAAAAAGAAAAAGATATCCCGGGTGTAACAGTGCCGACCAGTGACGGCTTTATCCTGACAGATCAATCGAAAATTCTGTCGCATACGAGAGATGGTATCGTCGTTGACCATAATGGGCATTCTCATTTTATCTTTTATGCTGATTTGCAAGGCACCAAATTTGCCCACCTGATTCCAGCAGGTACGGTTGTGACAGCAGCTCCAACTCAGCAAAAACCGCAAGGAGATAAGCAGCAGACTACAGCAGATCATCATTATGAGTTTAATCCAGCTGATATCGTCGCAGAAGATGCTCTGGGCTACACTGTTCGCCATGGAGACCATTACCACTATATTTTGAAATCCAGCTTGTCAAATCAACAGCAGGCTGCAGCGACGACTCATGTTCAGACTACCCCGCTAGCACCGTCTACTGGAGGAAGGTCTGACCAGGCAAATCCATCCCAACAAGGCGGTATTGCAGGCATTGACTTTCCAACCAGTGATGGGTTCTTATTTGATGGAACTGGCATTCACGGCTGGACAGAGGCAGGGTTGTTGGTTAATCATGATGGGCACCTGCATGTTTTATTGACATCAGATTTGGCTCGATCAAAATGGGCCTACCTTTTGGGGAACTCATCGATTGCCCCATCAATGCCATCTGTATCAGATAAGCCAAGTCAACCAAGTTCCCCTAGACCATCTGAACAACCAACAGTACCGAGAGTGTCTCCTCAAAAACCGAATGAGCATCATCAGGATGAGGTTGCGGTAAAACGTGCCTATTTGGCTCAAGCAACAGGGCTAAGTGAAAATCAGATTGTTCTACTAAATACGCCAGATGGTCCAGGGTTCATGTACCCTCATGATGACCATACTCACTTTGTCCTCTTGTCTAAATTGGACATCACGAAACCTTATGATGACGGTCATGGCAATCAGGTGAAGCCAGCAGCGCCAGAGAACCCTCAAGTGCCAACGTCTCCATCTCTTCCATCACAACCAAGCACACCAGAAACACCATCACAACCGTCTGAACCAAAACCATCTGAACGTGATGAGTTGGAGGCCAAACGTCAGTATCTGGCTGAGAAACTTGGTCTTCGTCCAGAAGCGATTCAGGTGACAGATGGTCCAACAGGACGATTGTTTATCTATCCCCACGACAACCATCATCATGCCATTGCTGTTGATAAGGTTGTGATCGGGGAGCCGATTGAAGATCCTCATGCAGATCCTCATGCTCACCAAGCTGTCGGTCGTGAGACCCTCAAGGCAATCGGTTTTGACGAGGAAATTATTGCAGATATCTTGCATGCTGATGCCCCAACACCTTTCCCAGCAGATGAAACAGATCCTGAGAAGATGAAGGCCTGGTTGGCAACTGTAACTAGTTTGAACATCGGGCAACGCCAAGACCCTCTCAAACGCTTTGGTCTGGACTTGATGCCCAACCTTGAGACCTTGGGTGTTGGGTTTACACCGATTGATGATGTGAGACCAATTTTACAGTTCAAGAAGTTAAAAAATCTTTTCTTAACTAAGACAGGGATTACAGACTATAGCTTCTTAAAAGAGTTGCCTCAATTAGAGGGACTTGATGCGTCACAAAATGGCTTAACCTCATTAGCTTTTCTCAAAGATTACCCACAGTTAAAAACACTGGCACTTGCAGGGAACGATCTCACAGACATCAGTGCGCTAGCTGATTTGCCCAACCTTGAGTTTGTGAATCTGGACTACAATCGATTAACTGATTTGTCTGCCTTATCCCAAGCTAACCATCTTAAAGTGCTGAGTGTGGAACACAATCAGTTGAAAGATTTGTCTGTTTTGTCTAACAAGTCTGAATTGCAACGTGTCTTTGTATCCCACAACAAAGGTCTTGATTTGTCTACGCTTCAGGCGCCAAATCTGGAAGAATTAACAGCAGAGCACAACGAGTTGACTAATCTGAACTTTGTTTCAGGATTGCCATCGCTGGTTAGCTTGTCTGTAGGAAATAATGCGATTTCTGATTTATCAGGACTTGAAAAAGCAACCCAACTCCGCACGTTAAATGTGTCGGATAACCAAGTGACCAGCTTGCATTTACCTGCTAGTCAAGCTAGCCTAGATAACCTTAACATTAGCAATAACTTGCTGACGACTTTGGAAGGTATCCAGAACTTTAGCGCATTGACAAGTTTGAATGCTGGTCATAATCATCTGAATACATTAGTGGTCAGCCAACCAAATAAAACCATTACCTTTATCGAAGTTAATGATAATCATATTCCTGCTGAAGAATTGACGCCAAACAGCCAAAATATCCCACAAGGCATTGCCCAGTATTTCCCAGCAGCAGAAGGTGGCAATACATCAAACAACACGCCTAACGAGCTAACAGAGCCAGCTGACGAAGTAGCTGCTAAAAGAGCCTACCTAGCACGTGAAACAGGTCTCAGCGAGGATAAGATTACCGTTTTGGAGACCAAGAATGGTCCAGGCTTCATGTATCCTCACGATGACCATATTCACTTCGTTTTATTGCGTAATTTAGACATCACTAGGCCTTATGATGACGGGCACAGCGACCATGATCAGCCAGCAGATTCGGAAAAATCGGTTGAACAAGATAAGCCAACTGAGCAAGAAAAACCAGCTGTTGCTCCTAAGCCAAGTCGTCCAGAAAAACCAGCTGTTGCTCCTAAACCAAGTCGTCCAAAACCATCGCCTGCTCCAACCCCTATTCCTGAAGAGAAAGAAACACCTGTGTCAACAACCGAAGCACCAACTAAAGAAGGTGTGGCTGGTATTGATTATCCAACTAGCGACGGTTTCCTCTTTGATGGCACTGGTATAGAAGGCTGGACTGATGCGGGCTTGATGGTGGACCATAAGGGGCATACTCATATTTTACCGAAAGAGGCTATTGCTCGTTCAAAATGGGCACACTTATTGCCTAAGGAAACCCCTGACGTGCAAGCGGAGTCTCCTGTTTTGTCTGAGAAGCAAGCAAAACAAAGAGCAGAGTTAGCCCAACAACTGGGTCTACCTGTGGAGAGCATTCGCCCTGTGACCGCTGATGGCAAAGTTGTTGGTTTTGAATACCCTCATGAAGACCATGCTCATATTGTCCATGTGACAGAAGAAGCGCCAACTAAAGCCCCTCTGACGGACGAGGAAAAGCGGGAATTAACGGCTTATATCCGTAAGGCTTATGGATTGCTCCAAGGGACGCCTGTTCATTTCCATGATTCCTTTGTTGTCTTTGCCATTCCTCATCCTCATCAAGACTACGATGTGAAGCGTGATTACTATACTGACGTGCTAGACCCACTTTATGATGCGGGTCACGTTCACCCCTACTCTGTACCACTGGATTTGTTAACCATTCCAGCTAAAACGGATAATTTGGAACTTGATTTTGAAAATGAGTTACAAGCTGCAGCTGAACGTTTGGGCGTACCAGTCAGCCAAGTGAAAATCAAGGATAAAAAATATTTTGTTCTACCAGGGAAAGATCACGACCACTACCTCAATATCTTAACGCCAATGGCTGGTTATGAGGCTTATATGGCCAATAAATTACCTGAAATTAAGGCAAGCTTTTCAGCAGGTGAGTTTTCAGCAACACCGGTGACGGACGAGATTGCCCGTGTGCTGGAAGATGCCAAGTCCAAGTTTGGTGAAACAAGTGCAGACTATCGACGTATTGCACGAGCCTTGGATGACTTCAAGGTTGACCTAGCAGTGCCAACAACATCTACGCAAGCTTATATGGCAGCTTTACAGGATTTTGATAGCCGTTATATCAAGGGAGACAAACCAAAAGAAGCAGCACCAGTGGTTGAAGATGAGCTGACCGCACGTTATGAACAGCTGGTTGAGCAGTACAAGACATTAGGTTCAAGAACCTTACGTAGCTTTGGCTTACGTCAAGAGGAAGAAGTTGAAAAACTAAAAGCCCTAGTTGTCGCAAAAGACAAGGCAGGTTTAGAGCGTGTCGCAGATCACTTGTCAGCTATTGCACGCGTTGATAAGGCGCCTAGTGACCAAGGTCCGCGACTAGCTTATATGGACTTTTTCTTGAGACATATGGACGATGAAAAGGTTTCGCCACAATTGCGTCAACGCCTTCAGGAGAAAGTAAAAGAACTCTATGATGTTCCCCGCGTGTTCAAATCTAATCTGGGAGAAACCTCTGCCTTGAAAGAAGAATTGAAAGCGGCTCTGTCGGCAGAGAAAGCCCCAGTTCACACAGCTGATGCGGATGTTCCGAGTGGCTCAGTGTTCAACCGTAAAGACATGGCATCATATGTCAATAATCTGCGTGATTTCCTTATTCGAACAAAAGTTATGACGGACGAGGAATTGTCAGAAGGCTTTACTGAGGCCTTGCCGTTATTCCTTGATCAGCCTGCTAAACATCTTGAAGACGGCACTAACAAACCGGCTGACTCAACTGAAGCCTCACCATCATCTCCAACTCCTGATTCACCTAAGGATGAGAAAAAAGACAATCCTACGCCATCAACTACTCAGCCTGAAGAGCATAAAGCTGACGAGACATCAACCCCAGACTCTCCAGCTGATGCGTCTGAGGAGAACACAGCTGACGCCGTTGACAATGATGTCGATGACGAGGAAGACGAAGAGGACATCTTTGATGGTGCTTCTGCTGAGGAGCTTGAACAACTGCTAGCAGAACTAAACCGCCTGAAAGCAGAACGCGACGCCTTTGGAGAAAAGAGTCCAGCTAATTCAGATGAAACACCTGCTGCTCCTACTACGCCGACAGCCCCACCAACTACTCAGCCCGAAGAACATAAAGCTGACCCAACGTCAACCCCAGACTCTCCAGCTGAACCGTCTGAGGAGAACACAGCAGACGTCGTTGACAACGATGACGATGAGGAGGAGGACGAAGAGGACATCTTTGATGGCGCTTCTGCTGAGGAGCTTGAACAACTGCTAGCAGAATTAAACCGCCTGAAAGCAGAACGTGACGCCTTTGGAGAAGGCAATCCAGCTAATTCAGATGAAACACCTGCTGCTCCTACTACGCCGACAACTCCATCAACTCCTCAGCCTGAAGAAAATAAAGCTGAGGAGACACAAACCACAGACTCCCCAGCTGAGCCGTCTGAAGAGAGAACATCTGACGTTGTTGACAACGATGACGATGATGAAGACGACAGCGAATGGGACGAAGACGAATTAGATGAATTTCTAGCTGGTTGGGAAGCCCTAAAGAAACAGCGTGAATCGATTCATTTTGAACCTTAGCCTAATAACAAAAAGATGAATGTAAGGTCATCATCGCTTAGAGACAAACATCAGGTTGGTGTTTGTCTTTTTCGCCATTAAAAGCACCTTGTAACGTAAAATTGCTATCATCTGAATAAGAGGTAGTTTTTGTCTATTTCTGTCTCTCCGTTCAATCTTTAACGAATTCTTTGAAAATAGCAGAGCCCAAAAATATGGTATAATGGAAATGATGCAAGGAGGTGGGCAGATGATTGAGACGCAAGAAAAGATTGAGCGAGCTATTTTGGTTGGCGTAGAGTTACAGACTAGTGAGCATTTTGCCATGTCTATGGAAGAGCTGGCCAGCTTAGCCAAAACAGCAGGTGCGGAGGTGGTGGCGAGCTACACCCAGAAACTGGAGCGCTACAACAGCAAGACTTTTGTCGGCTCTGGTAAGTTAGAAGAACTAAAAGCAGTCATCGAGTCAGAGGAGATTGACAGTGTTATTGTTAATAACCGCCTAACCCCTCGTCAGAATACGAATCTGGAGACGGAACTGGGGGTTAAGGTCATCGATCGTATGCAGCTGATTTTAGATATTTTTGCCATGCGGGCACGGAGCCACGAGGGCAAGTTGCAGGTGCATCTAGCCCAGCTCAAGTACATGCTGCCACGCCTGGTTGGTCAAGGGATCATGCTTAGCCGTCAAGCAGGTGGCATCGGTAGTCGTGGTCCTGGGGAGAGCCAGCTGGAACTCAATCGTCGTTCCATTCGTCATCAGATTTCAGATATTGAGCGTCAGCTCAAGCAGGTCACCAAGAACCGTTCCACGGTACGGGACAAGCGTATCGCTTCTCAGGCTCTCAAAATTGGGCTTATTGGCTATACCAATGCTGGCAAGTCTACCATTATGAATGTTCTAACGGACAAGAGCCAGTATGAAGCAGATGAGCTTTTTGCGACGCTGGATGCGACGACCAAGAAAATTTACCTCCAAGACCGCTTTGAGGCGACCTTGACCGATACGGTTGGTTTTATCCAAGACCTGCCGACGGAGTTGGTTGCGGCATTCAAGTCGACCTTGGAGGAGAGCCGACAGGTGGACCTGCTCTTGCATGTCATCGATGCCAGTGACCCCAACCACGCCGAGCAGGAGCAGGTGGTTTTGGACATCTTGGCTGATCTGGATATGGCAGATATCCCTCGGCTAGCAGTTTATAACAAGATTGACAAGGTCACTGAGTTTGCCCCCAGTCTTTTTCCGCACGTGACCGTGTCAGCTCAGTCGGAGACCGCAGCCAGTGACCTGCGCCAGCTGATGATCGAGGCGATCACTGACCAGATTTTTGAGCCTTTTGCAGTGCAGGTTAAGCCAGAAGAAAGCTACAAACTCTATGAACTGAGTAAGGTTGCCTTACTAGACAGCTACGACTGGGACAGTGACCAGCCAGTGACGGGCTACATCAGCCCTCAAAACAGATGGCGATTGGAGGCTTTTTATGACCAATGAGATTGACCTAGCCTTGACCTACGGTGGCTACACCAGTTTGGACAGGGTCTACCTGACCCGCCAGTTGCAGGGGCTGAGCAGAGTTGAGCAACTCAAAATCATCACCCCACCGCCTAGTGTGGTCAACGCTTATTTTGCTGAGCATTATCAGAAGACCTCGCCCAAAGCTGCCTGCGATTACCTGTTGGAGCTGAGTACGGCGCTCGACCTCTTTGAACCTTACCCCAGCTTTGCGGCAGAGGATAAGCCCTTTGTCCGTCTCAACCTATCTGGACGTGCCTTTGGTTTTGCCTTTGTCAATGCCCAAGGGCTAGCGACTGTTTTTGCAGAGGACGAGGGGGAGGTGGTAGACCTGACCCTACTAGAGCTGGCAGAGCTCTTTCCCCATTTGGTGGTTTACCGAGAGGGTGATAGGATTTATCTCGATACCTTGTCATGGGAGGAAGAAGGGGCAGAGCCCCTCACCTGCGACGGCGCATTCCTGACGACGGGTCACCGACTAACAGATGGCACCGTCAAGCTGTCTAGTTACAACAGGCAAGAATTGCTGGACGTCGCCAGCCAATTGTCAGGAAAACAGGTCTTTGGCTATACCCAAAGGCAATCCCTTATCTATGTGTTAGAAAGTTAAGTATGGAAATTCAATTTTTAGGGACGGGTGCCGGTCAGCCGTCCAAGGGACGCAATGTGTCCAGTCTTGTCCTCAAACTCCTCGATGAAATCAATGAGGTCTGGATGTTTGACTGTGGGGAAGGCACCCAGCAGCAGATTTTAGAGACGACCATTCGTCCTCGTAAAATAAAAAAGATCTTTATCACCCATCTGCATGGGGATCATGTCTTGGGCTTGCCAGGTTTCCTATCCAGCCGTGCCTTTCAGGCCAGCGAGGAGCAGACGGATATTGACCTCTATGGGCCTGTGGGGATTAAGCAGCTGGTCCTGACTAGCCTGCGTGTGACAGGTACTCGTCTGCCTTATCGGATTCATTTTCATGAGTTTGACGAGAACACCTTGGGCTTGATTTTGGAGACAGACAAGTTTACTGTCCATGCGGAAGCTCTTGACCATACAGTGTTCTGTGTCGGTTATCGCGTGACCCAGAAGGACTTAGAAGGAACACTGGATGCGGAAGGTCTCTTGGCGGCTGGTGTGCCTTTTGGACCGCTCTTTGGTCAGGTCAAAAATGGTCAGGATATCCTTCTGCCTGATGGCAGGCAAATCATCGCTAAAAACTACATTTCCGAGCCTAGAAAGGGCAAGGTAGTGACTATCTTAGGGGATACACGCTTGACGGACGCCAGCATTCGTCTAGGGTTGGGAGCGGATGTTCTCGTTCACGAGTCCACCTACGGCAAGGGAGACGAGGCTATCGCCAAAAAACATGGACACTCGACCAATATGCAAGCTGCTAGTGTTGCCAAGCAAGCCTTTGCCAAACGGCTCTTGCTCAACCATGTGTCCGCTCGCTTTTTGGCTCGCGATGTTCGGCAGTTGGAAAAAGACGCTCAGTCGCTCTTTCCAGAGACCCATGTGGTGCGTGATTTAGAGGAGGTAGAGGTTTTATGACAGGACGTGTGATTGTCATGACAGGGGCTAGTGGTGGCTTGGCTCAGGCCTTGGTGGCTCAGCTACCAGCTGCTGACCAACTGGTTCTCTTGGGACGTAGTCGGGAGCGGCTCATGACCCTCTATGGGGATCGCCCCAAAACCCTCTGTCTGGGACTAGATATTCGTGACAGCTCGGCTATTGCCCAAACCATCGATAGCATTTATGCTCAGTTTGGGCGCGTGGACATCCTCATCAACAACGCTGGTTTCGGTGAGTTTCAGGCTTTTGACGCCTACGAGGTGGCGCAGATCGAGGAGATGTTTGAGGTCAATACCTTGGCGACTATTCATTTTTCGCGGCTGATTGCTGGGAAAATGGCAGAGCAGGGTTCAGGGCATGTCGTCAATATCGCCAGCATGGCTGGGCTAATTGCGACAGCCAAGACCAGTATTTATTCAGCGACCAAGTTTGCAGTCATCGGCTACTCGAACGCTCTGCGGCTAGAAGTGGCAGATAAGGGCGTTTATGTGACCACGGTCAACCCAGGACCGATTGCCACCAAATTTTTTGAGACCGCAGACCCATCGGGCGACTACCTCAAGAGTGTTGACCGCTTCACGCTGTCTGCCGATGCAGTGGCTAGTCGTATCGTAGCCATACTGGGTAAAAATAAGCGTGAACTCAACCTGCCTTGGCTTTTAGCCCTGGCTCATAAATGGTATACCCTCTTCCCCACCCTGTCCGACTGGTTAACACGAAAAGTGTTTAACTATAAATAAGCCATTCTCACCTATACCAGTGGAACTGATTGGATAAGATATGACAATTCGCGAAAATCATTGAAAACCTGCCTTGGCAGGTTTTTATAATAGTTACTGATGCTGTCGTGTTCGTTTTTATCTGGTAAACAGTAGTTTTTATGTCATTAGCGTGACAATGCATACGAGCCTTTCTCTAGGTCAGGCAGTTTGTTTTTCGCTTGTTTTTTGATAAAATAAAGGAATAACGATCCAGAAAGTGACTGATATGATTTCTTCTAAATACACTTGGCAACTTGATGAACGATTGCCTGATGATGACTTTTTGAAAGCTGCTAAAAAAGAGGGACTAGACAAGCTGGCGGCGACGATCTTGTTTAATAGGGGAGTAGAGACGGTAGAAGATCTGACAGCATTTTTGCAGGCGGATTTGAGCCACTTGCACGATCCCTACCTCTTACACGATATGGACAGGGCAGTCGAGCGTATCCGCTCTGCCATTGAACAAAATGAAAAAATCCTCGTTTACGGCGACTACGATGCAGACGGTATGACCTCAGCATCCATCGTCAAGGAGGCGCTGGAGATGCTGGGGGCAGAGGTGGTGGTTTACCTGCCCAACCGCTTTACTGATGGTTATGGCCCCAATCTTAGCGTCTATAAGTATTTTATTGAGCAGGAGGGGGTTTCCCTGATTGTGACAGTCGATAATGGCGTTGCAGGGCACGAGGTCATTGCCTATGCGCAAGGGGAGGGCGTTGATGTGGTGGTGACGGATCACCACAGTTTACCAGCAGAGCTGCCAGAGGCTTACGCCCTTGTCCACCCTGAGCACCCTGACGCTGATTATCCCTTCAAGCATTTGGCTGGTTGTGGGGTGGCCTTTAAATTAGCGACAGCCCTGCTTGAGACGGTTCCTGTAGAGATGTTAGATTTGGTAGCTATTGGAACCATTGCTGATATGGTTAGCTTGACGGATGAAAACCGCATCATGGTCAGGGCTGGTTTGCAGGTACTCAAGGAAACTGAGCGACTGGGGTTACAGGAGCTGCTCAGGTTGGCTGATGTTGATTCGGCAAGTCTGACTGAGGATACCGTTGGTTTTACTATTGCTCCCCAGCTTAACGCCTTGGGGCGGCTGGACGACCCCAACCCTGCTATTGAACTCTTGACAGGTTTTGATGATGAGGAAGCCCAGCAGCTTGCCCTTATGGTTGAGGCCAAAAACGAGGAACGAAAGAATCTAGTCGCTCGGATTTATGAGGAGGCTAGCCAGATGGTTGACCCCACGAGTCCTGTTCAGGTGCTGGCCAAAGAGGGCTGGCACCATGGCGTTTTGGGCATTGTGGCCGGGCGCCTGCTGGAAACGCTGGGGCAGCCTGTCATCGTCCTCGGCATCACGGACGGTCAAGCCAAGGGGTCGGCACGCAGTCCAGAAGCCTTTGACCTCTTTACGGCCCTCAGTCCTCATCCAGAGCTTTTTGTGGCTTTTGGGGGACATAGCGGAGCGGCTGGCATGACCCTTCTGGTGGAGCAGTTGCCAGCACTCAAGGCGGTCTTGTCTGAGGTTCTGGCAGAGCAGGCTATTGACCTTAATCAGAAACCAACCCTGCCTGTGGCTGGTCAGCTCACTCTGTCTGAGCTATCGCTTGATACCATCAAAAGCCTAAGCAAACTAGCGCCTTTTGGCATGGATAACCGCAAGCCCGTCTTTCTCCTCAAGGATGTTAAGGTGACTCAAGCCAGAACCATGGGACAGGGGGGCGCCCACCTCAAGATCAAGGTGCAGGAGGGTGAGACGGCTTATGATGTCGTTGCTTTTAACCAAGGGCAGCTGACTCAGGAGTTTCAACAAGCCAAGGGCTTGGAGCTCTTGGTTACCCTAGCCGTCAACCGATGGAACGGAGCGACAATCCTCCAGCTCATGCTGGAAGATGCTCGTGTTGACGGGGTTCAGCTCTTTGACCTGCGGGCTAAAACAGCTCCCTTGCCAACTGGTGTGCCTTTGTTGACGGCTGAGACAAGTGGCCCAGTCGTGGTGGTGGCTGATTTGCCAAATACCTTGGCAGACTTACAAGGGCTGTTTGAAGGGAAAATCTTTGAAGCCATTTATTTCAAAAACACCATCAACATCCCTTATTACCTGTCTGGTTATGGGACACGTGACCAGTATGCCAAGCTCTACAAGACCATCTACCAGTATCCAGAGTTTGATGTCCGCTACAAGCTCAAGGAGCTCAGCCATTTCCTTAAAATTGACCAGATTCTTTTGGTCAAGATGATTCAAATCTTCGAGGAACTGGGCTTTGTCAGCATCTCTGACGGTGTGATGACGGTCAATAAGGCGGCTGACAAACGACCGATTGCCGACAGCCAAATCTATCAGGAGTTGGTAGCAACCGTCAAGTATCAGGAGTTGATGGCACTAGGGACGCCTGAGGAGATTTACCAAACCTTGACGAGGAAAGAGGATTAAATGGAAAAGATTGCTGTTTTATCAGACATTCATGGCAATGGCACAGCCTTGGCTGCTGTCTTGGCAGACGCCAAAGCTCAAGGGGCGACGGAGTACTGGCTTTTGGGTGATATCTTTTTGCCAGGACCAGCAGGAGGTGAACTGTTGGAGCTTTTACAAGATGTGCCTGTGACGGTGTCCATTCGTGGCAACTGGGACGATGTGATCCTAGCCTTGCAGGAGAGGAAAGCCTCTGGGATTGTTTATGCTAAACAAGCAGAGCATCTGGCGCTGTACAGACAAGGCCAGTACCTGCTAGAGACCCTATCGCCAGCAGGTCTTGACTACCTCAAAGGGCAAACCGCAACGGCTCAGGTGACCAAGTCAGGTCTAAACATTCAACTCTCGCATAATTTTCCCGATAAAAATCATGGTGGAGGGCTGTATTGGCAATCGCCTCAGGAAGAGTTTGATAGGCTTTGTGCAGATCAGGCAGTGGCTATTGCCATCTATGGGCATGTTCATGTCCAGACCATGCGCTATGCAACCAGCGGTCAGCTCATCCTAAATCCAGGCTCCATAGGACAGCCTTTCTGGACCTGGGAAGCCTTGCGACAAGACCAGCGTGCCCAGTATGCGCTCCTGACCTTTGATGGGCAAGGTTTGGCTGGTGTGGATTTCCGCAAAGTAGCCTATGATGTCAAAAGAGAGTACGCCATCGCCAAGGAGCGAGGTCTGCCCTACTTAGAACTTTACCAAGAACTGCTCGAGACAGGTGTCCTGCACACCCATGACAATGAGCTTCTAGCTCAGTACAACGACCGCTATGGTTATGAAGAGGAGGTTCGTGCTTATTTTAGCCGACAAGATGATTGACAAGGAACGCATTATCCAAGAGACAGCAGAGCATGTGAGAAGACTGACGGAGACGGAAGGCAGCGGCCATGATTGGTGGCACATTGATCGTGTTAGAAGAACGGCAGTGACCATCGCTCAGGAAGAAGGCGCTGACCTCTTTATCTGTCAGATGGCAGCGCTCCTTCATGATGTCGCAGATCACAAGTTTAATGCCAGTCTAGCGATTGGCTTGGCAAAAGTTTCGGACTGGCTGGAGCGTCAGCAGGTTGATGAGCGTGACCAGCGGCATCTTTTAGCCATCATTGAGACCATGTCTTTCACCAGTCAGAGACAAGGCAAACAAGTCCCTAGCCTAGAAGGGCGGGTGGTGCAGGATGCAGACCGCCTTGATGCCATAGGGGCTATCGGTATCGCTAGAACGATGGCGTATTCGGGGCATACGGGTCGGCTGATTTATCAGCCAGACGGCGATAAGGAGACGGCTATCCAGCATTTTGCTGATAAATTACTACACTTAAAGGCTCTGATGACCACGGCTTACGGTCGGAAAATGGCAGAGCAGCGCCACACCTTTATGCTGACCTATCTGGAGCAGTTTCACGCTGAGTGGTCAGGTTTGCGTTAGAAAGAGGCCTATCTCTTTGACTGTCTGGATAACCTGCGTGAAAAGGGCATTGAATTGGAGTAAGTTAGTTTATTTCCCAAAAAGTGAAAAGAATGTGTTATAATTATTTGTAAAACCATTTTTTAGAAAGTCAGAAGATGAAATTAGAAAACTATATCGCTAGCATTGAAAACTACCCTAAAGAGGGGATTACTTTCCGAGACATTAGTCCTTTGATGGCTGATGGCAATGCCTACAGTTACGCTATTCGCGAGATCGTTCAGTATGCGGTGAGCAAAAATATTGACATGATTGTTGGTCCTGAAGCGCGTGGCTTTATCGTGGGCTGTCCTGTAGCTTTTGAGTTGGGTATCGGTTTTGCACCTGTCCGCAAGCCTGGTAAATTACCGCGCGAGGTCATCTCAGCGGATTATGAGAAAGAGTATGGTCTTGACACACTGACCATGCACGCTGATGCCATCAAGCCAGGTCAGCGCGTGTTGATCGTTGATGACCTCTTGGCGACAGGTGGTACGGTGAAAGCGACCATTGAAATGATTGAAAAACTAGGTGGAGTGGTTGCTGGCTGTGCCTTTCTGATTGAGCTAGACGGACTTGGTGGTCGTGAAGCCATCGGCAATTACGACACGAAAATTTTGATGAATTTTCCGGGATAAGCTCGGTTATGGGTATAGCTAAAAACTATAGCCCGTTCTAAAAAATAGATATTTGAAAGATTGAGCTCCCCACCGTATACTAGAAGTAGTATCTTCTAAAGAAAGTGAGGGGCTTATGCCAATTACACTCGATAAAAAGTTACCAGCAGTTGATATTCTTCGGGCGGAGAATATCTTTGTCATGGACGACAACCGTGCTGTTAGTCAGGATATTCGTCCTTTGAAAGTCTTGATTGTAAACCTGATGCCAACCAAAGAGGCTACAGAAACGCAATTATTAAGGCTTCTATCTAACACACCTTTACAGCTAGAGATTGACTTTCTCTATATGGCTAGTCATGAGTCGAAAAACACTGGTTTTGACCACTTGTCAACCTTTTATAAAACCTTTACAGATATTAAAAATAAGTTTTATGATGGCATGATTATCACTGGGGCTCCTGTGGAGACCTTGCCGTTTGAGGAGGTTGACTACTGGGAAGAATTATGCCAAATTTTTGAATGGCAAAAGTCGCATGTTTATTCGACCCTACATCTGTGTTGGGGGGCTCAGGCAGCGCTCTATTACCGTTATGGTGTTGAAAAATCGCAAATGGCTGAGAAGTTGACGGGCGTTTTCTCGCAGGTGGTGTCTGATAAGCGTTGCCCGCTTCTGCGTGGATTTGATGATGAGTTTTTTGCGCCCCACTCACGCTACACCGAAGTTGATGAGGTGCAGGTTCTCAAGCAGACCCCTCTACAGATTCTTGCTAAAGGGGTTGATGTCGGCTTATCCATCCTAGCGAGTTCGGACTTGAGAGAGGTTTATAGCTTTGGGCACTTGGAGTATGATCGTGAGACCCTAGATAAGGAATACCGCCGAGATATCTTATCTGGTAAAAGCTCTGCTATGCCTAAAAACTACTACCAGAATGATGATGCTAGTCAGCCGCCGATCATGCGCTGGAACCTGCCTGCGGCGACTTTTTTCAGTAATTGGATTAACTATGGGGTCTATCAGGAGACGCCTTATCATTTGGAGCAGTTGCAAGAAGAGTTCTTGGAGTCTGCACAACTTTAGGAGGGCGAGATGACAGCTGTCACTTATTATCAGTCAGGGCATGTGGTGCTACCTAGCCAGTTGCTGTTTAACTACCATCACTTGTTTAATAACAGTGAGGATTTTCTGGTTTGGCAATTTTGTTACTTGCAAAACACGACCAATTTACAAGATTTATTACCTAGCCAGATTGCTCAGGCCATTGGTAAGACAGTTGCAGATGTTAATCGGTCCTTTGAGCGTTTGACTGAGGCAGGTCTTTTAGTCATTAAAATCATTGATATTGCTGGGGAGATTGAGACTATTTTTGACACCAGCCCAGCTTTTGAAAAATTAGATACCCTATTACATCAAGGAAAGCAACAGGGTTCTGAATCCGTAGATGCCTTGCCTTTGTTTGATGGGTCGGAGTTGAAGTTACTTGTGGAGGACTTTCAACGAGAACTGGGGCGTTTGCTCAGTCCTTTTGAACTGGAAGAGTTAGACAAGTTGCTTAAGGAAGTTCAAACCGATCCAGCTTTGATTAGAGAAGCACTAAAAGAAGCGGTCTTTAATGGTAAGACCAATTGGAATTATATCCAAGCCATTTTACGTAATTGGCGCAAAGAAGGTATCTTGACCGTTAGGCAAATTGAGGAGCGCCGCCGTGAGCGTGACCGTCACAAGGTGGAAGAAGTGGCGATTGATGAGGATTTCCGTTTGGCCTCTAACCTCTGGGTGGATTAGTTCGTCACAGACTGATTGGCATGTTATGCTTTAATAGTCTTGATTAGAGAACAGTTTAGAAAGATAGCTATGACGATATTACTTTCAAAACGTTTGCAGCAAGTTGCTAGCTTTGTGCCGCAAGGTGCAAGGCTTTTAGATGTCGGCAGCGACCATGCTTACCTGCCTGTCGCCTTGATTGTTGCAGGGCAGATTGAGGCAGCAGTCGCAGGTGAAGTGGTTGCAGGTCCATATCAGTCTGCTGTAGATACGGTTGGCTCAGCTGGACTGGAGGATGGGATAATCGTCCGTCTAGCGGATGGTTTGGCTGCTATGCAACCCAGCGATAGGATTGACACCATCACTATTTGTGGGATGGGAGGGCGCTTGATTGCGGATATTTTAGACAAGGGCAGGGCTGAGCTGTCGGCTGTCCGCCGCTTGGTGCTCCAGCCAAATAATCGTGAAGATGATCTCCGCCGTTGGTTGACGGCACATGGCTATGCTATCGTCGCAGAAGACATCCTGGAAGAAAATGGCAAACGCTATGAAATCATCGTAGCAGAGGCAGGTCAGCAAGAGTTGTCTGAGTTGGATATTCGGTTTGGTCCTTTTTTACGGCAGGACCAATCTCCTATTTTCCTGCAGAAGTGGCAGCAAGAGTGTGCCAAACTGGAAGACGCACTTGCAGCTATTCCCATCCAACATGAGGAGACCCGCTCTGCTATTTCCCAAAAAATCCAAGCGATCAAGGAGGTACTGCATGAAAGCTAGTGAGGTGATTGCTCGCTACCAAATCTTTTGTCCGCCTAGTCTGTCTATGGAGGGCGATGTTTCAGGTCTTCAAATAGGAACTTTGGACAAGGATATCCAGCGGGTCATGGTGGCTTTGGATATTCGAGAGACGACGGTGCTTGAAGCGATTGAAAAGAAGATTGACTTGATTATCGTCAAGCATGCGCCGATTTTTAAGCCCTTGAAACACTTAGTGGCAGATGATTTGCAGACTCAAATTTATTTGAAGTTAATCAAGCATGACATAGCAGTTTATGTCAGCCACACCGATATTGATGTTGTAGATGGTGGACTCAATGACTGGTTTTGTGAGATGCTGGGCATTCAAGTGGCAGATGTTCTGCATGAGACAGCTGATGGTCAGGGGATTGGTCGTGTAGGTGTTATCGAACCTGTGACCTTAGAGGAGTTGGCACTCAAGGTCAAATCTGTCTTTTCATTAGATAGTGTTCGACTGGTGACCTATGCACACGACAAGCAGCGTTACATCGAGCGAGTAGCGATTTGTGGCGGCAGTGGCGGCAGCTTTTACAAGGAGGCTCTTGCCAAGGAGGCGGATGTCTATATTACAGGAGACATCTATTACCATACTGCTCAGGAGATGCTGACAGAAGGGCTCTTGGCCATTGATCCAGGGCACCATATCGAGGTTCTCTTTGTTCAGAAAGTCACAGCGCTACTGGAGATCTGGAAAGCAGAGCTGGATTGGTCGGTGGAGGTCTATCCATCAACAGTCTCTACCAATCCATTTAGACATTTATAAGCTGAGGCTGGGACGGAGGTCCTAGTCTTTTTAGCAATGTTCGGTAGATGCCCAAGATGTGGTAACTTCTTCCGATTGACACAGCTTGGACGATCCGACGAGGTCTTTCTGAGATGGGCAACGAACTCTTTATTATTTGTCGAGTTCGAACGCACTCCCTTGTGGTATAATAAAATAGAAATCGCATGAAAAGGAGAAAACGATGAAAGTTGCTGTTATTGGTGCAGGGATTGTAGGGTCAACAGCTGCCTATTACTTGTCAAAAGAAGATGGGATAGAAGTGACTGTTTTTGATGAGGGGGTCGGTCAGGCGACCAAGGCAGCGGCAGGGATTATCTGCCCTTGGTTTGCCAGAAAACGCAATAAAAATTGGTACAAAATGGCGCGTTTAGGGGCTGATTTTTACCAGACCCTGGTAGCTGATATAACGGCTGATGGCTATGACAGCCGCTTTTACGAGCAGGTGGGGGTTGTGGTCATCAAGTCCCGTCAGGATTTTCTGGAGGAGACTTTAGCTTTAGCCTTGACAAGACGAGAAGAGTCGCCTTTGATGGGAGATGTTAGGCTCATCAGTCAGGAGGAGTTGGATCGTCATCATGAGGGGATTGCTGGCTTTGACCAGTACCTCTGGGCATCTGGTGCTGCTCGTGTAGAGGGGGCGGAGCTGACCAAGACTTTGCTGGCAGCTAGTGGTGTGTCTGTCGTGACGAAAAAAGTTGGCTTTACTGTCTTGTCTGATGGTCGCTACGAGGTGGATGGGCAGGTCTTTGACCGCTTGATCTTGGCTTGTGGGGCTTGGTTGCCTTTTATTTTGGAGGAACATGGTTATACGGTGGCTGTTCGTCCGCAGAAGGGGCAAATCATTGATTATCAGTTTCGTGAGTTGGACACAGGGAGCTATCCTGTCATCATGCCACACGGTGAGGGAGATATTATTCCGTTTCGTGAGGGCAAGTTATCTGTCGGGGCCTCGCATGAGGATAAGATGGGGTATGATTTGACCTTAGACCCTGAGGTGCTTGCGGGACTGGAAGCCAAAGCTCTGCCATTTTTTCAAAAAATTGCTGGCGCAGACAGCAAGAGCTACCGTGTCGGTATCAGAGCCTACACGCCCAATTATGCGCCTTTTTATGGGCAAGTGCCGGGGCTTTCGGGGGTCTATGCCGCTAGTGGGCTGGGATCGTCTGGCTTGACGACGGGACCCTTGATTGGGCGTGAGCTGGTGCATTTGCTGATGGGAGAGACAGGGCAGCTCGACCCTAGTGACCACCCGATTGAGACGGTGGTGGTAAGAGCTGACAAATCTTAAAAAGTGTGGTATAGTAAAGAAGATTACATTACAAGGAGCTTACCGATGAAAGGTATTATTCTGGCAGGTGGGTCAGGGACTCGCCTCTATCCGTTGACAAGAGCCGCTTCCAAGCAGCTTATGCCGATTTATGATAAGCCGATGATTTACTACCCATTGTCAACCTTGATGTTGGCTGGGATTAAAGAAATTTTGATTATTTCGACACCTCAGGATTTGCCTCGTTTTGAGGATATGTTGGGAGATGGGTCTGAGCTGGGAATTTCCCTGTCTTATGCGGTGCAACCAAGTCCAGATGGTCTGGCTCAAGCCTTTATCATTGGTGAAGAGTTTATCGGAGATGATAGTGTTTGCTTGATTTTAGGAGACAATATTTACCACGGTAATGGTCTGACCAAGATGTTGCAACGGGCGGCTTCTAAAGACAAGGGTGCTACCGTCTTTGGTTACCAAGTCAAAGATCCTGAGCGCTTTGGTGTCGTCGAATTTGATGAAAAGATGAACGCCATTTCTATCGAAGAAAAGCCTGAACAGCCAAAATCAAACTTTGCAGTGACTGGTCTTTACTTCTACGATAATGATGTCGTGGAAATCGCTAAGAACATTAAGCCAAGTCCTCGTGGGGAGTTGGAAATCACTGATGTCAATAAGGCTTACCTTGACCGTGGCGATTTGTCTGTCGAGCTGATGGGACGTGGTTTTGCTTGGTTGGATACAGGGACGCATGAGAGCTTGCTAGAGGCAGCTCAGTACATCGAGACAGTGCAACGCCTGCAAAATGTCCAAGTGGCAAACCTTGAGGAAATTGCCTACCGCATGGGCTACATCACAGCTGATCAAGTCCGTGAATTAGCGCAGCCATTGAAGAAAAACGAATACGGGCAGTATTTGCTCCGTTTGATTGGAGAAGCCTAATGTCAGAACAATTTTTTGATAAGGAATTAGCTTGCCGCAAGATTGAAGCTATTCCAGGTCTCTTGGAATTTGATATTCCAGTACGCGGGGACAACCGTGGTTGGTTCAAGGAAAATTTCCAGAAGGAAAAAATGGTGCCACTGGGCTTTCCAGAGAGCTTTTTTGAAGAAGGTAAGTTGCAGAACAATGTCAGCTTTTCCCGTAAGCATGTCTTGCGTGGCCTTCACGCTGAGCCGTGGGACAAGTATATTTCTGTAGCTGATGGCGGTAAAGTTTTGGGAACTTGGGTTGACTTGCGGGAAGGTGAGACTTTCGGTAATACCTACCAGACCATCATTGACGCCAGCAAGGGGATTTTTGTGCCTCGGGGCGTTGCCAATGGTTTTCAAGTTTTGTCAGACTTCGTTGCCTATAGCTATTTGGTCAATGACTACTGGGCCTTGGAGCTCAAGCCTAAGTATGCCTTTGTCAATTACGCAGATCCAAGTCTTGGCATTGAGTGGGAGAATCTCGCAGAAGCCGAAGTCTCAGAAGCTGATAAAAACCATCCGCTACTCAAAGACGTCAAACCTTTGAGAGCTGAAGATTTGTAAGATGTATCAAGAATTTTTAACGATTGCCAGGGAATTAAATCAGATTGGCATCGTTCCACTTCTGATGGGGTCGGTTGGACTAGAGCAAGTGACTGGTCGGGATTGGCAAGCCAGAGACTTAGATATTCATGTGCCGAGTGATCCGCGTGGCTGGGAAGCTCCTGATGAGGGACGGATTTATCGCTTTGATGAGCTGAATGCCATCATGGAAAGGCTAGGTTATCAGTTGGTTGACCGCCACGAGCATGAGTTTCAAAAAGATGGAAAATCTGTTGAATTTGGTGGGCTACATTCGCTTCCGAACTTTGCTGGTGTAGAACTAGAAGACCTAGAAGAAGTAGAAGATGAGGGCGTTCATTACTATTTGCCAAATGGGGAACAGTACCTCAAGATTTATCTGGCATCCTCAAAAGATAGCTACCGTGCGGAGAACAACAATCAAAAAGATTTTGCAAAAATCAACTACTTGAAAAAAGTCTTGGAAAAATAAGGCGAGCGAAGCGAGCCTAGAAAGATCGTTTCCGCAGTGGTGAAAAGACCGCTAACGTTACATTGGCGGTCGCGGAAAAGTTGAGACTTTAGGCTCAACTTTTAGGAATGGAAATCTGTAGGAAGTCGCTTCCGTCCGCACCACTTTAGGAAACAATCAAAAATAAAAAAACGGAGAAAACATGTCAACATTTAAACACATCATCGTCACAGGTGGAGCTGGTTTCATCGGCTCAAACTTTGTGCATTACGTTTACAACAATCATCCAGATGTCCATGTGACGGTCTTGGATAAATTGACCTACGCGGGTAACCGTGCGAACTTGGAAGCCATCTTAGGTGACCGAGTGGAGTTAGTGGTCGGTGACATCGCAGATGCTGAATTGGTGGACAAGTTGGCTGCAAAGGCGGATGCTATTGTTCACTACGCGGCTGAAAGCCACAATGACAATTCGCTCAATGACCCATCACCATTCATCCACACTAACTTTATCGGTACCTATACTCTTTTGGAAGCGGCTCGTAAATACGATATCCGTTTCCACCACGTATCAACTGATGAAGTTTACGGCGACCTTCCACTTCGTGAAGATTTACCAGGTCATGGCGAAGGTCCAGGTGAGAAATTCACAGCGGATACCAAGTACAATCCTAGCTCGCCTTACTCCTCTACCAAGGCAGCGTCTGACTTGATTGTCAAGGCTTGGGTACGTTCATTTGGCGTGAAGGCGACCATTTCCAACTGTTCAAACAACTATGGACCTTACCAGCACATTGAGAAATTTATCCCACGCCAGATTACCAATATCTTGTCTGGGATCAAGCCAAAACTCTACGGTGAAGGGAAAAATGTTCGTGACTGGATTCACACCAACGACCACTCATCAGGTGTCTGGACCATTTTGACCAAGGGACAAATCGGTGAAACCTATCTGATTGGTGCTGACGGTGAGAAGAACAACAAGGAAGTGTTGGAGCTGATTTTGGAGAAAATGGGGCAACCAGCTGATGCCTACGACCATGTGACCGACCGTGCAGGGCACGACCTTCGCTATGCGATTGACGCTAGCAAGCTCCGTGATGAGCTGGGCTGGACACCAGAGTTTACTAACTTTGAAGCGGGTATCGAAGAGACCATCAAATGGTACACCGACAACCAAGACTGGTGGCAGGCAGAAAAAGCAGCCGTTGAAGCCAACTATGCTAAGACTCAAGAAGTGATTAAGTAAGTAAAGACGGGAGACCGTCTTTTTACATGCAGGAAAATGTTAAAACAATGGAAATCATGGTATAATAGAACTGAATTAATGTCTAAGGATGGAGAATATGGAACAAATAATCATCGACGGCGGTCAAACTCGTTTACAGGGAGAAGTGACGATTGAGGGAGCAAAAAATGCAGTTTTACCGCTGTTAGCTGCAACAATTTTGGCCAAAGATGGTCAAACTACCCTGCGTCATGTCCCTATTTTGTCAGATGTGTTTGTTATGAACGACGTGGTAAGAGGCTTAGGTATCACGGTAGACTTTAACCAAGAGCAAAATGAAATCACAGTAGATGCCACAAACTTTATTGACCATACCGCTCCGTATGAGTATGTTAGTCGGATGAGAGCCTCTATCGTTGTTCTTGGACCAATCTTAGCACGTTGTGGCGAAGCTGTTGTATCAATGCCAGGGGGCTGTTCTATCGGCAGTCGTCCTATTGACTTGCACTTGAAAGGCTTAGAAGCGATGGGAGCTGAGATTACTCAGTTTGGTGGAGACATTACCGCTAAGGCGGCCAAACTCAAGGGAGCCAATATCTACCTTGATTTCCCGAGTGTTGGAGCCACTCAGAACCTAATGATGGCGGCAACCTTGGCTGAGGGCAAGACAGTCATTGAGAATGCAGCGCGCGAGCCTGAAATTGTCAATTTAGCTGTCTTACTCAATAAGATGGGGGCAGATGTTAGAGGAGCTGGTACGGAAACGCTGACCATCATAGGCGTGAAACGTCTCCACGGAGCAGAGCATGATGTGGTTCAAGATCGCATTGAGGCTGGTACATTTATGGTAGCAGCTGCGATGACAAGCGGTGATGTCTTGGTAAAAGACGCCATCTGGGAGCATAATCGACCCTTGATTTCTAAGTTACTGGAAATGGGTGTTGAAGTGACAGAAGAAGCAGGGGGCATACGAGTTCGGTCAACTGTGCAAAACTTGAAACCTGTCAGTGTTAAAACCTTGCCACATCCAGGTTTTCCAACCGATATGCAAGCCCAGTTCACAGCACTGATGGCTGTTGTCAAAGGAGAGTCATCAATGATCGAGACGGTCTTTGAAAACCGCTTCCAGCATCTCGAAGAGATGCGCCGTATGGGACTTCACACAGAGATTTTGCGAGATACCGCCCTTATCCATGGTGGAGGTAATTTGCAAGGTGCTAAGGTCATGTCAACCGATTTACGAGCCAGTGCCGCTCTCATTTTAACAGGTCTAGTTGCCCAAGGGCAAACAACGGTGACTAAATTAGAACACTTAGACCGTGGCTATTATCAATTTCATGAAAAACTAGCAGGTCTTGGAGCCTCTATCCGTCGTGAAGGAGGTGCTTAGTGGAAACTGGCTGGAAATATGTTGTCAAGCGTCTAGGGATGATGCTGTTTGTTGCTCTTCTTTGCTTACTTTTTCTGTCACTTGGCTTGATGATTGGCTATGGTGTTCTCGGTGATGGTGACAATGCCACAGCAATTTTATCCCTTGAAAAATGGCGAGAGCTCATTGGTAAGTTTACTGGACAGTAAGGAGTCGTCATGTCATCACCAAAAAAATTAAAATCATCGTTGACCTCCGTACTAGTTCTAATCGTTGTTACCATTCTTGGCTTATCCAGTGGTCAGCTTGATTCATTCAAACAGTTGCTTGGAGATAAGTCATCGGGATTAGTGACAAAGACTTGGTCTGTTGCTGTTGACCCACTAGAAGAGGCTCCTAGCAAAGCGTTGGCAGAGTCAGTTTTGACTGACCGGGTGCTTGAGCAGTTAGGAAATGATATTGCTTGGAATGGCGTTGGCGCATTTGTCATCAATGGCAACAAGACCAATCTCAATGCGGCTGTTGCCAGCTTGCCTTATGTCAATAATGAGACAAAGACTATTCAAGGTTGCACAGTTCCTTGGCGAGCAAATGCTCTGTTGAACAAGTCGACGCGTCAGTACCGGGATCGGAGTAGTACAGGTCAGGGAGGAAATGACTATCGGCCACCAGCTTGGCACCAACGCCATGATTTACCTGGGGAGTATGACCATGCCGTGGATAGAGGACACCTCATCGGTTATGCTTTAGCAGGAGGTTTGGCAGGGTTTGATGCCTCAACGAGCAATCCCCAAAACATTGCAACGCAGACAGCTTGGAGCAACCAAGCCAATGATGACGGCTCAACTGGACAAAATTATTATGAAACGATTGTTCGCAAGGCTTTGGATAATAATAAGACCGTGCGCTATCGGGTGACACTTATTTATGATGGTGAGAATCTGCTTTCAAGTGGTACCCATCTGGAAGCCAAGTCTTCTGATGGACAAGTGGAGTTTAACGTTTTTGTTCCCAACGTTCAGGAAGGATTGACCTTTAACTATCATAACGGTCAGGTCTATCTAGATAAAGTTGTCCAATAACAGTCCTAGACTAGAACGCTCACAAAGCACACGAGAAAGAAGACAATAGACAAATAAGGCGATGTCAACAAAAAATTATAAGCAATTTTATGAGCAAATTGCTGCTCCATGGCAACACAACCCAAACATTCTTGAACTGAGCAATCGGTTATTGACCTACTCTATCTATCTGCTCTACCCTGTGGTATTGCTTTATCGCTTTTTTGGGGTTGGTTTTGGGGCAATAGCAGAACTAATCATCTGGCCTGCGATAGGTTTTCTGCTTGTTTCTGGGCTTCGGCGATTGTTCAATCAGCCCAGACCCTATGAAACTTGGAACATTCAGCCCTTGATAAAAAAAGACACTAGTGGTCAATCTTTTCCCAGTCGACATGTCTTTTCAGCGGCAGTGATTGGGACGGTATTTTTGTCCGTTCAGCTTGGATTGGGGATTTTTGTTCTGGCTTTGGCTGCCTGTCTGGCAATGGTCCGAGTGGTCGGTGGGGTTCATTATCCCAGAGATGTCATCGCAGGTTTTTTACTGGGGATTTTGCTAGGCCTACCTGTTTTTTTCTGGTAAAACATGATAAAATAGACATTAAGCTGGGTTTTGCTCAGCTATTTTTTAAGGAAAAAGAAAACACATGAGTATTTTAGAAGTAAAGAATTTAAGCCACGGTTTTGGTGACCGAGCGATTTTTGAGAATGTGTCCTTCCGCCTGCTCAAGGGTGAGCATATTGGCCTTGTCGGAGCAAATGGCGAGGGCAAGTCGACTTTCATGTCCATCGTGACGGGCAAGCTCCAGCCAGACGAGGGCAAGGTTGAGTGGTCTCGTTATGTGACGGCGGGTTATCTGGACCAGCATGCGGTCTTGGAAGCAGGAATGACGGTCCGTGATGTCCTAAGGACAGCCTTTGATGAACTCTTTAAGACCGAAGCCCGCATCAATGAGATTTATATGGCAATGGCAGATGAAGGGGCGGATATGGATGCCTTGATGGAGGAAGTCGGTGAGCTGCAGGACCGTCTGGAGAGCCGTGATTTTTATACCTTGGATGCCAAGATTGACGAAGTGGCACGAGCCCTTGGGGTCATGGACTACGGCATGGATAAGGATGTGACCGAGCTGTCTGGTGGACAGCGTACTAAGGTGTTACTGGCTAAATTGCTGCTTGAAAAACCAGACATTCTGCTCTTGGATGAGCCGACCAACTATCTGGATGCCGGGCATATTGACTGGCTCAAGCGCTACCTGCAAAACTACGAGAACGCCTTTGTCCTCATTTCCCACGATATTCCTTTCTTGAATGATGTCATTAACATCGTCTACCACGTGGAAAACCAGCTCTTGACCCGCTACTCTGGTAACTATTACCAGTTCCAAGAGGTACACGCCATGAAGCGTGCCCAGCTGGAGGCGGCTTACGAGCGCCAACAAAAGGAGATTGCTGATCTTCAGGACTTTGTCAATCGCAATAAAGCGCGTGTTGCCACCCGCAACATGGCCATGTCCCGCCAGAAAAAACTGGATAAGATGGACCTCATCGAGCTACAAGCAGAAAAGCCAAAGCCGAGCTTTGACTTTAAGATGGCTCGTACACCTAGCCGCTTTATCTTCCAGACCAAGGACTTGGAAATCGGCTACGATCGTGCCCTGACCAAGGCACCGCTCAATCTGACCTTTGAGCGCAACCAGAAAATCGCCATCATCGGTGCCAACGGTATCGGGAAATCGACCCTGTTGAAGAGTTTGCTGGGCATTATCCCTCCGATTGCTGGCGAGGTGGAGCGAGGCGAGTATCTGGAGCTGGGCTACTTTGAGCAGGAAGTGGCTGGGGGCAATCGTCAGACCCCGCTAGAAGCTGTCTGGGATGCATTTCCAGCGCTTAATCAAGCCGAAGTTCGTGCTGCCCTTGCCCGCTGTGGCTTGACCAGCAAGCACATCGAAAGCCAGATTCAAGTCTTGTCAGGTGGTGAGCAAGCCAAGGTGCGTTTCTGCCTGCTCATGAACCGTGAAAACAATGTTCTGGTACTGGACGAGCCGACCAACCACCTGGATGTGGATGCCAAGGGCGAGCTCAAGCGCGCCTTGCAAGCTTATAAAGGCTCCATTCTCATGGTCTGCCACGAGCCTGATTTCTACGAAGGTTGGGTCGATGCCGTTTGGGATTTTAATGAGATGAGTTAAGTGATGCCAAACGAGATTTACGGTGCTATTTTAGATAGTGGCGAACGGGCTTATACCTTAATGAGTGAGGTCTTTGCTCCTCTGAGTCTAAAGATTGAAGACTATAACTGGCTGGTATCACATTATTGGATTTATCATATAGATGACATTCCCTGGGATAAGGATTATACATGGTTGACTGGTGAACAATTGGGACAGGTCTTTGAAAAGTATCCAGCACATCAATGGATTTGGGCTGTTTTGTCAGGTTTTGACAAAGAAGTCAGTCTAGAAGAAGCTCTAAGCTATCCCCTTCCTCACCCAGAGAGTGAAGAGTTGTGGCAGCTGCCTCTAACTTGTCTTCATCCCTTAGTTTGCCATGAGATAGTTGCTTGGGACTCTACCCTGACCTTGGTTAAAAGTGTTCAGAAAGAAGTGGTTGACAGCTTTCGAGAAGCCTTCCCCCTGAGTGACGATTTGAAAGATCGCATAACATCTTACGAGCTGTGAGGAGGAGAAAACAGTCATGAGTGTTAAGGATAATTTAGTGTTATTAAAAGTGACCAAAGCCCATCAGGGAGAAGGCTCGTTTCCTACTTTTTCAATCGGGACGCCCGTCCACCACATGATTCCCTGCGAGAAGTATCCTAACTGGTTTTCTTGTGACATAGTGGGGCACAAAACCTATGTTCCCAATCATTTTGTGGTCGCTAATCGTTTGATCGTTGATTACAATCCCACAGAGTTAGTCGTCACAGTAGGTGATCAGGTGGCAATGCTAGAATGCCATGACCAGTGGGCTCTTGTTGACCATGATGGACAAATAGGGTGGTTACCAGTAGAGATATTGCAAAAGAATGACTAGACATAAAGAATCCCTCGCTAAACTTTAGCGAGGGATGATGCTTATAAGCTGCTGTCTCTAATGGTTAATTTTGTTGCTAACTTAATCAGAGTTGGAATGGAGTGGCTGGGTTTTACAAGGGCTTGGTGAATCATATCCACAGCAGTTTTCCCCATTTCTTCAGTGTAGACGGTAACGCTGGATAAAGCTGGATAGACCTGCCTAGTAATTGGCGTGTCGTTAAATGAGATGAGGGAGACGCGTTCTGGAACGGCAATCTGGTGCTCTTGGAGCGCCCTTAGGGCACCGAGTGCCATGGTGTCATTCGCGATGAAAAAGGCTGTTGGGAGTTGATCGCCTAATTCTTCGATAGCTGCTGACATCAATTGATAACCAGATGGTGCTGAAAATTCGCCAACGTAGACATATTTTGGTTGGTAGATGCCAAGCTCAGTCATGTAATTTTTGAAGGTACGAAAACGCTGATCGACTAGAGTTAACTCCCCGTCAGTGGTTTGTTCCTCACCAGCTAGCATACCAATGCTGCTCAGCTTTTTGTCTAAAAAGTAATCCAAAACACGCACTACCGCATGATCAAAATCAGTGGTCACACAGGAATAACCTACCTCGAGCGTATCGCTGTCCACAAAAATTAGATTGGGGCAGCGGCTCTCGAGATCCTTAATTTGCTTAGGGCTAAATTTTCCAAGAGCAATAATGGCAGCAATGTCTTTGTCCAAGGCGTAAATATCGTTGTTAAAAAAGCGTAAAATATCATAGCCGAGCTCTTCAGCTCGTCGCTCAACGCCTAAACGAATGGCGTAGTAGTAGAGGTCATTGAGTTCCTCTTGTTCACTGTACCATTGCAAAATGGCGATGGTCTTTGATGAGGTCAAAGGTGAAGAGGCTGGCCGAAGGTGTTTGGTGTAGTTCAGCTCGTTGGCAACAGCCAAAATCTTTTCACGTTTTTCATCGCTGACAGATAGGTTCGGGTCTTGATTAAGAACGCGTGAAACAGTAGCTGTTGACACCTGTGCTTTTTCTGCAATGTCTTTGATAGTTGTCATGTTCATTCTCCTTGGCAAACTTTTAGTCATATTATAGCATAAAAATAAGCAATCTTTAGTAAAATGATATCACAAAAATATTTTTAGTAAATGTTTAGTAAAAACTTGTTTTTAATTGATTGCTATGCTATAATAGCAATGACAGAATAAACAAAAGGAGCCTCACGATGAACACTATAGAACTAAATCAACAATTCACAGACATCTTTTTCACAGAAGCAGATGCAACCTTTTTTTCACCAGGACGGATTAACCTGATTGGTGAGCATACGGATTACAATGGTGGGCATGTTTTTCCTGCGGCGATTACTTTGGGAACTTACGGGGCAGCTCGCAAGCGAGATGACCGTAAAATCCGTCTCTATTCTGCCAATTTTGATCATCTTGGCATTATTGAGATTGATTTGGACAACCTGACGTTCGACAAGGCAGACAACTGGACCAATTATGTCAAAGGTGTTATTAAATTTTTGCAAGAAGCCGGGCATGTGATTGAGACAGGTTTTGAAGCCTTTGTCTATGGTACTATTCCAAACGGTGCAGGGCTGTCCTCATCCGCTTCGCTGGAGCTTTTGATTGGCATCATTGCTGAAGAGCTCTATGGTCTCAAGCTAGACCGTCTGGATTTGGTCAAAATCGGTAAGAAAACCGAAAATGAGTTTATCGGAGTGAATTCTGGTATCATGGACCAGTTTGCCATCGGGATGGGAGCGGATAATCGCGCCATTTACTTGGATACCAATACCTTGGATTATGAGCTGGTGCCACTGGACTTGGGTGACCACGTCATCGTTATCATGAATACCAACAAACGCCGTGAATTAGCGGATTCCAAGTACAACGAACGCCGTGCGGAGTGCGAAAGAGCTGTTGAGGAACTCAATGCTGTCTTGAACATCCAGACTCTTGGTGAGTTGACTAGTACGGAGTTTGACCAATATGCCTACCTCATCAAAGATGCCAACCGCATCAAACGGGCTCGCCACGCAGTGTCTGAAAACGAGCGCACGCTTCGTGCTTTAGAGGCTCTCCAAGCGGGCAAACTGGAAGAATTTGGCCGTCTGGTCAACGCGTCCCACGTCTCCTTGGAGCATGATTATGAGGTAACGGGGCTAGAGCTAGATACGTTGGCTCATACCGCTTGGGAGCAAGAGGGCGTGCTTGGGGCTCGCATGACAGGAGCTGGCTTTGGTGGCTGCGGCATTGCCATTGTTGCTAAGGATAAGGTGGATGCCTTTACGGAAAATGTGGGTCGTACCTACACCGAGATTGTTGGCTATGCTCCGTCATTCTACATGGCAGAAATCGCTGGCGGCAGCCGTGTCCTATCAAGGAAGTAAGCTATGTCAAAACTCATTAAAACTTTTGTAGAGCAGGTCGTTGAGAGTCCTCATTCTGTCTACACAAAGATGGACAGCATTTATTTGGTCAATCGGGTTCTTGCGCTTGTCGGAGAAGAAGGGGCTGACCGCGAAACAGCTGCCACAGATCTGATTGATCTCAAGGATGAATTGGTGGCTTTAGCTGTTGAAAATGGCCGTTGCGGCGCGCTTTTTGAAGAGCGAGATTGCCTTGGTGCGGAGCTGATGAATGTCATCACACCGCCACCAAGTGTGGTTAATGAACGCTTTTGGACAATATATGCGGAGCAGCCAGAGCAGGCCGTTGCAGACTTCTACGATCTGTCCCAGAAAAATGACTATATCAAGCTGGATGCCATTGCCAAAAACATCGCCTTTGAGACGCCGACGGACTATGGGAACTTGCAAATCACCATCAACCTATCCAAGCCCGAGAAGGACCCTAAAGCGATTGCTGCGGCGAAACTCCTCAAGCAGTCCAGCTACCCGCTGGATCAGCTGGCTATGGAAAATGAGGGGTATCAAGGTCGCCTTGACCACCCGGCTCGTGCCAATCACCGGATTATTCGCGTAGATTTGGGGGAGGAGCAGTGGGGATTTCAGTACTCGCCCTATGCCTATTTCAATGAGCACTGCATCTTTCTCAACACTGAGCATGTGCCTATGGTCATCAGTCGCACCACCTTTGAGCAGCTCTTGGAGTTGGTGGAGATTTTTCCAGGCTACTTTGCAGGCTCCAATGCCGACCTGCCCATCGTAGGCGGTTCTATCCTGACCCACAACCACTATCAGGGTGGTCGTCATACCTTTCCTATGGAAATGGCAGAGCTGGATCATCAATTTACCTTTGCAGGATATGAAGACATCACAGCTGGTATTGTCAAGTGGCCGATGTCGGTGCTGCGCTTGACAGGAGCAGACAAGACACGCTTGGTGGACTTGGCGGATAAGATTCGACTGGCTTGGTCAGGTTATTCTGATCCAGACTTAGATATTATTGCTAAAACAGGCGATGAACCACATCACACGGTGACACCGATTGCGAGACGGCGTGGGCAACTGTTTGAGCTAGACCTTGTCCTGCGTGACAATCATACCTCAGATGACCACCCAGACGGGGTCTACCACCCCCACAAGGATGTCCAGCACATCAAAAAAGAAAATATCGGTCTCATTGAGGTCATGGGCTTGGCGATTTTACCTCCACGATTGAAAGAAGAACTAGCAGAAGTTGAGAAGTACCTGCTTGGTCAGGACAATCAGCTAGCAGACTATCATAAAGATTGGGCAGACCGGATCAAGGCGACACACCCAGATCTGACGGCCGATACGGTCACTACCATCGTCCAAGAAGCTGTTGGACAAGTCTTTGCTCGTGTACTGGAAGACGCAGGCGTCTACAAGAGTGACGAGGCAGGGCAGGCAGGCTTTATGCGGTTTGTGGAGAGTATTGGAGTGACTGGATAATAAATTAAGTTAAACAGTACAATAGGGCATCTCCTGTGATTGACTTAAAATCACAAGGGATGTCCTATTTTGACGTTGACTAAGTATTTTTAGTCATTTTGGCCAGAGATCCTTAAGTGTCTCCATCAGTGGTGTTAGTCGCTCCTTTTCTGAAATGAGGTAGGTCATATAAAATGGAAGGCTAGCTCGTTCATCGGTAATCAAAAGCATTTTGCGATTGTTATTCTTAATCGAATGTCCAGAGAGGTTGGTTGAGAAGTAAGCTAGGTTTGAATGTTGCAAAATTTCATGAAAGGTTTCTCTACTGTCCTGACTGAGAAATTTTCCGTTGGGAATTTCCTCGCGGACAACATCTGCCCACTCACCTAGGCCAGACATGGTTAAAAAGCTTGTGTTAGCTAAAGTTCTAAAAGTTGTTGTTTCAATGTCTGCAGCGACCATTTTGGCATCTAGATGGACGGAGAGGATCTCCTCCCCGATATAGAGGGATTCAATCTGATCGGTAAACAGTTCTTCAGTGGTGAAAACAAGAGAGAAACGGTGGGAAAGCAAGGCCTCCTCAACTTGACTTTGAGCAATAATCGTCTCATCCATAGTGGCTCGAAGTGATTCGTTCTCTTGAAACAGATAAATGGGACCAGGAGCAGTGGAAGAGAGTACTACCTGGTGTTGTTCTTGCTCAAATTGACGCAGTTCTTTAACAAATTGTTTATGCTCTTTTAGTAATACTTCCGCTTTTTGAGCCGCTAATTTTCCTGTTTCGGTTAATTCTAGGCGATTCGGTGTGCGGATAAAGAGTTGAACAGCCAACTCTTCCTCAAGTCTTTGCATGCTACGGGTAATAGTTGGTTGAGTTAAGAGAAGAGCTTCTGCAGTAGCGGATAGACTACCTAGCTTAGCAAATAAAACTAGGATTTCAAGAAGACGATTTTCGGTATAGGTCATTGTAAGTCCTTCCTCCGTGGGCGTTTCTTTAGCATACGTTATATGTATACTACCATAAACATATGGTTCTGTGCAACTCAAAAGAGTTCTGTTAAAATTACATTATCAAAAAGAAAGTGAGTGATTATTATGCAATATGTCACATTAAATAATGGTATTCAAATGCCTATGGTTGGTTTTGGTGTTTTTCAAATTCAAGATGATGCCACTACTCAAGCAGTCGTCGAAGAAGCCTTAAAAACGGGCTATCGCCTAATAGACACTGCCCAATCCTATGGCAACGAAGCAGCCGTTGGTCGTGCCATTAAGGCGTCTGGCATTCCACGTGAGGATATCTTTGTCACGACCAAACTTTGGATTTCAGACATGAGTTATGAGGGCGCTAAAAAGGCCTTTGCTGATTCTTTGGCAAAATTAGATCTAGACTACGTGGATCTTTATTTGCTACACCAACCGATTGGAGATACTTTTGGCGCTTGGCGTGCCTTAGAAGAGCTTCATAAAGAAGGAAAAATCCGTGCTATTGGCGTGTCTAACTTTAAGGAAGATCAATTAGCTAACTTGGCTTTATTTAATGACATAACACCTGCTGTTAATCAAATTGAACTTCATGTTTTTCATCAAAAAGAAGAGCAAGTGGCCTATGAAAAAGAAAAAGGCATTATAACAGAGAGTTGGGGCGCCTTTGCAGAAGGCAAATTTGATGTGTTTAGCAACCCGGTTTTGACAGAGATTGCCAACCAATATGGTAAGACAACCGCACAAGTTATGCTTCGCTGGCAATTGCAACGTGGTATTGTGAGTTTATCCAAATCAGCTAATCCAGAGCGTGTCCGCCAAAACTTTGACATCTTTGATTTTGAATTATCAAGTGATGACATGGCAGCTATCAAGGCGCTCAATACCGATACAACGGTATTTGCAGACCATCGTGAAGCTTCAACGGTTGAATTGCTAGCTGGTTTTGTCGGGAAATCATTCTAATCTATTGTCGGTGAGAAGTTTTTATGCTTGGTTGTTTATAGATTTTTGACAAATAACCAGTCATAGGTTATGATAAAGTAGAGAATGCCATCCACCTTCAAAAGAGCTTGATTGAGATATAATAGAATCCATCCACCTTTTGACAAAACAATATTTTCGTTTTTTAGGTGTTTAACTGAAGGATGAGGAGTAGAATATGCCTGAAATGTCCAAAGAACGTTTAGTAGCCTTTACGGATGCTGTTTTAGCGATTATTATGACGATCTTAGTTTTAGAATTGGAGCGACCACAAGAGATGACTTGGCAGGCACTCTGGGAATTGCGAACGAGCTTTTTTGCCTACACGATCTCTTTTTTCTGGTTAGGCACCATGTGGGTGAACTTGCATAGGGCATGGGATCAGGTAGATAAGATCAATAATCGTTTGGTTTGGAATGCCTTAGTCTTGCTCTTTTTCTCCTCCTTTTTCCCCTATACAACTAGTCTTGTCGCTGTTCATTTTCATACCTCTGTTGCTCAAGCCTTCTATGGCATGGTGATTTTATTGGTCACGGCTTGCAATGTTTGGATGTATCGTGAATTAGAGCTTCTCAATCCTGCTATTAGTAATGGTCAAGGATTTAATATTTTAGACCGTGCAGGCATGTTGGATATTGCTATAAAAATAATTGGGCTCCTCTTGTCCTTAACCATTTATCCACCTGCCATGATGTGGGCTGTCTTGATTACCGCCATGGGGATTGTCATCCCACGATCGATATAGGAAGTCAATTATCCTAATGTTGAAGTCACTTTATACGGTGCTCTGCTTGGGCTATATGAGCTTTGGCGATACCGACAAAAGTATCCACTCAGGTTGCCTATTGTCAGAAGAGAAGAGCCGTCGGATGATCAAAAAAGCTTTGGACTTAGGGATTAACTTTTTGATATGGCAAATGTGTAGGCCTGACAGAGCTAGCAAATCGGTATCAGGTCAGTCGTTCGCAGATTGCACTGGCTTGGCTGTGGAATAAAGGCATTCACTCTCCCATCGTTGGTGTGACCAAAGAGCAGTATTTAGACGATTTCATGGGGGCATTTGAGGTTCACTTGACAAAAGATGATATGACCTATCTCGATGAACTCTATCGACCACATGCCATTGTTGGAGCTTTGTAAGACCTTCACAAATCCATCTCCCAAGAGGTGGATTTTTCTTTCTCATCAAATCATGGTATACTATTACTAAACATCAGAATGTAAGAGGAAAACATATGGCTACTATTCAATGGTTGAATGGTCAGCTTAATTATTCGTGGATAAAAATTGAATTGTTTTAGAGAATAAAATGCCTTTAAGCCCTTGATTTATAAGGGTTTTTACTTTCTATTAAAATTATTTGGTTTAGTAAGTGGTATTTGATAATTGAGCAATAATAAGCAATAGTAAGTAAAATTTGGTGACTTTTTTGGTGACTCAAAAACAGTAATTTTTGAAGTATAATTAGGATATTGAGAATATATTATTGTTTAGGCAAGAACAGTTTAGAGTGTTCTTGCCTTTTTTATTTTAAAAGGAGGAAAATCGTGGAACTTGCAGAATCAACTCGCCTTGGTGTCGTTGGCTTTCTCATGCTTACGATGGGAAGTAACACTACCAATAGCGACAGAAGTACTGAAAGAATTAGAAATGAGTGGCCTGGTTAGCGTCAAAACAGGGGGTCAACTAGAAATCAAATTGTTGGAGGACAATCATGAAACGCATTAGTGCAAACCAATATCAGACATCAGAGAGGTATTACAAACTTCCAAAGCTCTTATTTGAGAGTGATCGATACAAGGACATGAAGCTGGAGGTCAAAGTTGCCTATGCCGTTTTGAAAGATCGACTGGAGTTGTCTTTGAGTAGAGGCTGGATAGATGAGCAGGGCTTTATCTACTTGATTTATTCTAACTCAAAATTGATGGAACTTTTAGGCTGTTCAAAGTCAAAACTTTTATCTATTAAGAAATCACTGCGAGACTATGGTTTGATTGAGGAAGTCCAACAGTCATCAGGTGAAAAAGGACGGCTCGCAAACAAGATTTATCTGGGTGAGTTGGAACATGAACCGACCCCCGTCTTAAATTCAGACGGGGATGGTGTTAAAAAAACACGGGGCCAGTCTCAAAAACATACGGGCCCCGTCTTAATTTCAGCCACTAGTGAGACTGAAGATAGTGAGACTAATAGGAGTGAGACTGAATTTCTTTCAGAGGACGAGGAGGATATTGGGCTTACTCGCAAGGTTGAAAAAACGAGTCCTTACGATAAAGACTACATTTGGGGACTGGTTCACGACCAATTTAGACGAGAAGGGTTTACACAAGCATCAGCAGAATTTGTCATGAGGCATTTTGAGACCAAGTATCAGTATGCTTTGGACAACATGAGGTTTGCTCGAACGGCAGGAGTCATAGCTGAGTATGTCTTTAATGGGATTCTGGCAGAGTGGAATAAGGAACGCCGACAGGAACAGGAAAGGAGGTGAGAACCATGTGGTGGAAACTTGCACTAGGCATTTTTATTGTGTCAATAATCAGTTTGGTGGTTGAGATTATCAATGCTCCAGAGATGGGGGACCATATCTAACCAAGGCTTTACGAGAAGTAAGGTCTTTTTTGATACCTGAAAGGAAAAATAGATGAACTTTTTTGATTGCTTTGCAGGGATTGGCGGCTTTCGCTTAGGGATGGAAAGTCAAGGGCATACCTGCATTGGCTATTGCGAAATTGATAAATTCGCTAGACGGTCTTATCAGGCCATTCACAACACAGAAGGAGAATTAGAATACCATGACATTACCCAAATCACCGACGACCAACTCAGGCGTCTCCGAGGACAAGTGGACGTCCTCTGTGGGGGTTTTCCTTGCCAGGCCTTTTCTCTCGCAGGCAGACGATTGGGATTTGAGGACACTAGAGGGACTCTCTTCTTTGAGCTTGCTCGATGTGCCAAGGAAATCCAACCACCTTATCTATTTTTTGAGAACGTCAAGGGGTTACTCAGTCACGACCAGGGACGGACGTTCGCCACAATCCTCACCACACTGGATGAACTGGGGTATCATGTCGAATGGCAGGTGCTTAACAGTAAAGATTTTGGCCTTCCCCAAAACAGGGAGCGGGTCTTTCTTATCGGACATTCTCGAAAGCGAGGTTTCCGACCAGTATTTCCTCTCCGAGGACAAGGTAGCCCAGCTCATCTTGACCGACTAGGTAATGTTAATCCATCAGGTCGGGGCATGAGTGGGGAGGTCTATCTGGCAACTGGATTATCGCCAACCTTAACCGTAAACAAGGGGGAGGGGACAAAGATTGCCATTCCAGTCTTAACACCAGACAGATTAGAGAAACGCCAAAACGGCAGACGATTCAAGGATAATCAAGACCCCATGTTTACCCTAACGGCTCAAGACAGGCATGGGGTACTATTGGCTGGAAATTTGCCGACTAGCTTTGATCAAGCAGGACGAGTTTATCATACAGAAGGTCTTTCCCCGACCCTCACCACCATGCAGGGTGGGGATAAGATTCCAAAAGTCTTGTTACGTCACGAAGCGTCACACTTAAAAATCCGTGAGGCGACCAAGCAAGGCTATGCCAAGGCGGAAGTAGGGGATTCGGTCAACCTGTCCTATCCCAAGTCCAACTCTAAACGTGGACGGGTAGGCAAACAAATCGCCAATACCCTAACGACAAGCTCCCAACAAGGTGTCGTTATCGCAGCCCTGGAATACCGCAAGGACAAATGGTTTGAGGTGACAGGATTTTTGGTGGGAGATAAACTTTATCGTTTGAGGATTCGCAAGCTCACACCAAGAGAGTGTTTTCGCCTACAAGGCTTTCCAGATTGGGCATTCGACCGAGCAGAGGTGATTTCAAGCAAGAGCCAGCTCTATAAGCAGGCTGGTAACAGTGTATCAATTCCTGTCATTGCGACTATTGCTAAATACCTTAAAGAATTGGAGGAAAATGACCATGAAACAACTAACAAGCCGTAGTATTTTATCTTGTGATGAACTGGAAGAAGAAATTCATCATGCTGAACTAGAACGAGTGATTGAAGCTATTATCAACCTTGATGATTGGACTTGTGACGTAGAGACACGTTACTTAGATGACTACCACAAACAAAAATATCAACCAGTTGAGTTGTCAACGACCCTTCATGAGGTTTTTAATCTCGTGCTGGCACGAGACATCAAAAATGGTGTGGATGCCTTTCTGACAGATGAAGGAGACTTGGCTTTTATCGCCTATGGGCAAGGCTATTCCTACAAAGGAAAACACGACATCATTAAGGAACAAGTCTTGTTCAAGGCCTTTGACCAAGAGGGGAAACGAGTTGTTTTTACCCCTGTTTTATCAAGATTACATCAGCCAGATTTAGAAAACAAGAAGGAGGCCACATTATGAAACTGTTTCTGAGCACAAACCAAGCTCGCAATCGGCAGGTTATCGAAACTTTGGAACGCTATGGACTGACCTACGACTGTGTCACTTGTGACCAGATTGAGCGTTGCCATGTCGTGGAGTTAATGACATCTGCCACAGATTGTTTCGAGTTTTTATCACCTCATCTGCTTTCTCTTAAGCGTCATGAGGAGATGAGGTTCAATGAATTGGTTCACTTGGTCTTAAGAAAACCTAGTAGAAACCTTCGCTTGCCCCTTATCCTTGCTAAGGGACAAATCTACCCTAATGTCAGTCAAGAGGAATTGAGAACCTTCCTCCCAAGAAACCTAAAGCTCTTGTCCCGAGACTTGGTCTTGCCCCTACTGAGGGTTTAGGAGGACGGTTATGGCTGAATTGTTTTGGGAAAATGTGGCCTTACTTTTGGCTGAAAAAGAGATGACTTGGGCAGATCTAACCCGAAAAATGTTTGTAGGAAACTACAAATACCCCAGCGAGTTTAACCGCCTTTACCAGAAAATCAGGCACTATAAGTCTGCTGGTCAAATGCCTCAAACCAAGTGGGTGGAAAAGATTGTAGCGGTACTGGAGGTGGACTATGAAGACCTTTTCCGTCGTTAGGTATGGTGCCTTACTAGCACTTTTCCTTTACCAATACCTCAATGCCGCAATAGTATCAGCCTATGTGATGGGACTAATTGGTTTAGTGGGGGTGACTGTCTTTCAACTAGCTTATCTAGGTAGTTTAATCATCCTGGTTTATCGAAAAAAACAGGAAGGAAGTGCAAGGTCAAAATCCTTGATATGGTTGGGAACAGGATTTTTAGTTCTGTTACTGGTGTCCTACCTAGTTTCTTTGATAAGTGCCGTCTCTTCAAGCAACCAAGAAGCCTTACTACAAGTGTTTGAACAGCTTCCAGTTCCCACCATTGTCCTATTTTTAATTAATGCCAGTCTGGTAGAGGAATTGGTTTATCGAGGGCTACTATGGGAGGTGCTGCCTGGACTGATCTCAAAAGTTGTGGTGACTTCAATGGGCTTTGCTTTGGCTCATCAACTCGATAGTTTTACCAGTTTTATCCTCTATGCCTCAATGGGGTTGGTGCTTGGCACAGTCAGGCATCAGGCAGGTCTAAAAATGGCGATAGGTCTTCATACGCTTTGGAATATCTTTGTTTTGGGTTTAACTCAGTTGGTGTGATAAAACTATCAACTCTTCTCAGCTAGGATAAGGACAGAATAAGGATTGAAAGGAGGATATGATGTCTAGTGAACAACAGGAACGTCAGGCCTTTAGCTACCTTGAGCGGACAAGCCTTTTAACGATTAGAGGCCTAATGCGACTGCTAGAGTGGTCTGCTAGACAGGCTCAACGTCAAGAGACAGCCTACAAGATTGGTCCGCAGACCTTGGCGGAATTGGTCAAAACACCCTTTTCGATTGATACGATACAGGTGACTTCAGACCTACTTGACAAACCCATAGACCTTGAAAAGTTGAAGGAGCTCCTTAATCGTGAGGACCTTCCTTTAGCTTTAGCTTGGCAGGAGGACTACCTCTATTTTTACACCAAGGACCGGTCACTCTTGGACCAGCACCTGGACAAGCTCATGAAGGAGCTGACCAGCGATCCAGAAAAGCTAAAAGGTCTGGTGAGTGATAAAACCCTTGATGAAGAAATCGCTCTGGCCAAAGCCCAAGTGCCATTGGTAGAACCATCAGCCGTCAAGTTGAAGGAGGTGGAACTGACATGACCAATCGTCCCAAACAGATAGTCTTTGCCATGTTAGGACTGGCTCTGGGCTATGTCTGTCACCGCATGAGCCTGCTCTATGATCAGCTGACCAATTTACCAGTAGTTGAGCGTTGGGCTTACCTTGTCATAAATGGGCAAGAAGAGCTGATAAAGAACCCCGTGAATCTTTCTTTTACAGCTAGGTCTAGTCTATGGTTCTTGCTTGGACTGGTAACTAGCTGGCTAATCTATCTCTATGCCTCAACGGGAGCTAAGGTTTACCGTGAAGGAGAAGAGTACGGCTCAGCTAGATTTGGTTTGTCTAGGGAACTGAAACCATTTTCTAGTAAGAACCCTTTTATGGACATGATTCTTGGGAGAGGCTTACGGGTGACCCTTCTTGAAAAGAAGTCGCCTAGATATGACCGAAACAAGAATTTGGTTGTCATCGGGGGTTCAGGGAGTGGTAAGACCTTTCGGTTTGTGAAACCCAATCTGATTCAGGCTAACTGCTCTAATATTGTCGTTGACCCGAAGGACCATTTGCCACAAAAGACGGGTAAGTTCTTTCTGAAAGAGGGCTACCAAATTAAGATTTTGGACCTGGTAAACCTGACCAATACAGACGGATTCAACCCTTTTCGCTACCTGGACAATGAAAATGATTTGAACAGAATGCTGACGGTGTATTTTAACAATACCCGTGGGACTGGTTCTCGTAGTGACCCTTTTTGGGACGAGGCTTCGATGACTTTGGTCAGGGCTCTTGCCTCTTACCTGGTGGATTTCTATAACCCACCTAAGACTAGAGAAGAGCTGATAGAGGAAAGTAGGTTATCTCAGGCAGTGCGGGACCGCCTCTACCTCCAAGAGAAACAGGACTTGGAGGCAAGGCGGCGACGCGGCCGCTACCCGTCATTCCCTGAGATTTCAAAGCTCATCAAGCTCCTGGCTAAAGCTGACCAGGCTGAGAAAAGTGTCCTTGAGGTCATGTTTGAGCGATACGCTAAACGATATGGCACAGAGAATTTCACCATGCGAAATTGGGCTGACTTTCAGAACTATAAGGATAAGACCCTTGATAGTGTGATTGCCGTAACCACCGCCAAGTTTGCCCTCTTTAACATTCAATCGGTCATTGACTTGACCAAAATTGACACCTTAGAGATGAAAAACTGGGGGACCCAAAAGACCATGGTTTATCTGGTGATTCCTGACAATGATTCAACCTTCAGGTTTTTATCGGCCCTCTTTTTCTCAACGGTCTTTTCAACCTTAACCCGTCAGGCTGATGTGGACTTTAAGGGAAAACTGCCTATTCATGTCAGGAGCTACTTAGACGAGTTTGCCAATGTCGGTGAGATTCCTGATTTTGCAGAGTTGACCTCAACAGTCCGCTCTCGAAACATTAGCCTTGTGCCAATCCTTCAAAACATTGCCCAACTTCAGGGCAACTACAAGGAAAAAGAGGCCTGGAAAACCATTCTAGGTAACTGTGACAGTTTGCTCTACTTGGGTGGGAACGATGAAGAAACCTTTAAGTTCATGAGTGGCCTTCTTGGCAAACAGACCATTGATGTCAGAACCACTAGCCGTTCTTTTGGACAAACAGGTTCAGGCTCTCTGTCTCATCAGAAAATTGCTCGTGATCTTATGACACCTGATGAAGTCGGTCGAATGAGCCGTGATGAATGCCTGGTCCGCATTGCCAATATGCCTGTGTTTAAGGGCAAGAAATTTGACCCAACCCAACACCCCAACTGGAAGTTCCTAGCTGACCAGGAGGGAGATGAGTGGTGGTGGGACCTTGAGGGGTTCCCCAACCAACCAGAACAACTAGATTTGACCGGACACCATATCAGAGACCTTGGTCTGGAAACTGATTTGATGAGGTCAGCTTAACCATTAGAAAAGAGGATTTTTTATGTTAAAACAAATCAACGGATTTTACTATGGGGTTGATGCCAGCTCCATGTTTTCTCAGGCCATGGCCTTGCTTCAAAAAGGCTTGATTGCGGTCGGAGCCTTTCTTGTCGTCATGGGCATTATCAACCTCTCAACCAATATCAAGGACGGAGGTCCTGGTGTGCGTAACGCTATCCTAGAAATTGTCGGTGGCGTTATGGTTGGTGCTGCTGGGGCCTTTGTGACCCAGATTACCATTTAAGAAGGAGAAGAGAAGATGTGATGAAGGAACTACTTTTGCCCCACCTGGTCTTTTTGACGTCTGAGAAGGTGAACTCAGATAGTCTATTTGAAGGCTTTTCGGTGGACCTAGAATCAACAGCGGACTTGGTCAAGTCCTTGGCCGAGTATAACCCCACGGTCTGGTCTTACATGACCGCTATCACTAAGAACATCATGCAACCCATTGGTGTTGCGATTCTAGCGGTGGTGATGATTCTAGAATTTTCTAAGATGGCTAAGAAAATCGCCAATTCAGGCGGGGCCATGACCTTTGAAGCCATTGCTCCGATGATTGTCAGTTACATCATGGTTGGGGTAGTGATGGCCAATACCACGGTGATTGTTGAGGCTATACTTGGTCTAGCCTCTCATGCTCTCACCCAGATTGCCAGCCTTGTTTCTGAAGGGGGAGCCACCTATGATACCTTGTCAGGCCTAAAAGGGTCAGGTGTGGTTGGTAAGATGATTATTGCCTTCTTTGCCCTCCTGATTTGGTTAGTCAGAATGGTGAGTGCAGCGATGGTGAATCTGATGGTGACCATTCGCTTTATCCAGCTCTACCTCATGGTGCCCTTTGCCCCTCTTACCCTTCCAACCTTTTTGAGTGATGACTGGCGAGGTGTCGGTATTGGCTACCTCAAGAACATTATGGTTTATGGGATTCAGGGGATTATGATTTTCTTGATTGTCTCCTTGACCCCACTATTTGAATCAGCTGGTAAGATTGCCGTTTCAGGTGGAGCAGGATCTGGACAAGCCTTAGCGATCATGTTTGGTGGTCTTATTCAAGCCATCTTACTGATTATTGCCTTGGTTGGGTCACAGCGGACAGCTAGAAGTATCTTAGGCATGTAAGACGTGAATGCGACCATAACATTAACTAACGGAGTAGGTCACCTGCTCCGTTTTTATCAAGGAGGATTTTTATGAACACTCGTGTCTTTAAGGACATTTCAAAATACCAACACAGGGCCTGGCTAGGTTTTACAACGAGGCAAGTCATTTTTGTCTTTCCTGCCCTCGTGTTGACTGTATTAGTGCTGGGTTTGAACCTGGTTTATTGGCAGTTTGGGGACTGGTTTGTCTATGGTTTTACCTTGACCGTCACGCTTCCCCTCTTACTTTTTGGGGTCTATCGTCCAAACGATTTGGCCTTTGAACATTATTTGACTTATCGCTTACGGTTTGCCTTAACCGTGCCAATCAGAACATTACACCAAAAGGAGAAAAGAACCCATGTCCCTTCTAAAAAAACCTTGGACGAAACCACAATCAAAGCCTTCCAATAAGGATAAAAAGAAAGCTCTCAGACAAGAACTTCTACCAACAACGGTGAATACCATTGCCTACCAGAGCCTTTTTGAAAATGGCCTTATGCAAGTTACACCAGATGATTACTCACAGTCCTATCTCTTAGGTGATGTCAACTATCAGACAGTTGGGCTTGATGATAAAGCGGCAATCGTTGATAAGTATTCAGACCTAATCAATGCCCTAGATGACCGTACCCAATTTCAACTGACCCTCTTCAATCGTAAGATTAACCTTGAAAAATTCCGCCAGGGTGTCCTTTATGCCTTAAAAGGGGATGGCTACGACCTCTACCGAGAAGAACTCAATCAGACCATGAACCAGAACTTGGAGGCAGGGGAGAATAACTTTACAGCCATAAAACTCTTGACCTTTGGTAAGGCGGAGAAATCGCCCAAATTAGCCCATCGTAGCCTCTCACAACTAGGAGAGTATGTCAAAAGTGGATTTTCAGAGATTGATGCCAGCTTTAGTTTCCTAGAGGGAGCTGAACGGGTCAATCTCTTGGCGGATATGCTTAGAGGTGATGACCACCTGACCTTCTCCTATGATGAGATGACCCTTTCTGGTCTATCGACCAAACACTTTATTGCCCCTCAAAGCATGAATTTCAAGCATAAGGACTATATCGGAGTGGATGACCGATTCCTCCAAATTGTCTATGTCAGGGATTATGGAACCGAGTTAGGAGATGGCTTTATCAGAGACCTCATGCAGGCAGACCGTGAGTTGATCATCAGTTTACACGCCAAAGGTGCTACCAAGTCGGAGGCTGTCACCAAGGTCAGAACCAAGAAAACCCTCATGGAATCCCAAAAGATTGGGGAACAACAAAAAATGGCTCGGTCTGGCATTTACTTGGACAAGGTTGGCCATGTCTTGGAGACGACTATTGATGAAGCAGATGACCTCCTAAAGACCATGAACCAGACCGGGGACAAACTTTTTGAAACAGTCTTTTTGATTGGCCTCTGGGCGGAGAGCCCTGACCAACTCAAGGAAGCTCTTGATGACATGAAACAAATTTCAGGTTCACATGACTTGATTATTGATACCTTGCCTTATATGCAGGAGGTAGCCTTTAACACCCTTTTGCCTCTAGGGAAAAACTTCTTAAAAGGTGTCTCACGGAGCCTCTTAACCTCAAATATTGCCGTTCAGTCTCCCTGGACCTCTGTTGATTTACAGGATAGGGGTGGGAAGTATTATGGCTTGAATCAGATTTCAAACAATATCATCACCATTGACAGAAAGACCCTAAACACACCATCAGGACTAATCCTTGGGACGTCAGGGTCTGGTAAGGGCATGGCAACCAAGCATGAGATTCTAACCACCAAACTTAGAGAGGGGGACCTCAACACCGAAATCATCGTGGTTGACCCTGAGAACGAGTATAGCCTCATTGGCCAAGCCTTTGGTGGCGAAACCATTGTCATTGCCCCTGACAGTCAGACCTATCTGAATGTGCTTGATTTATCTAGTCATGGCTTTGATGATGATCCAGTAAAACTCAAATCTGAATTCCTGTTGTCATGGATTGGTAAACTTCTTGACCGACCAATTGATGGTCGGGAGAAGTCAATCATCGACCGAGTGACCCGTTTGACTTACCAACATTTCCAAGAGCCGACCTTGGAAGAATGGGTATTTGTCTTGGCTTACCAGCCCGAACAAGAGGCTAAGAATTTAGCCCTTGATATGGAGTTGTATGTCAAAGGCTCCTTGGATATGTTCGCCCATCGGACCAATAGTGCTCCAGATAGTAACTTTGTGGTCTATAACGTTAAAAAATTGGGAGAAGCCCTAAAGCCCATTGCCCTCATGGTTGTCTTTGAACAAATCTGGAATCGGGTGGTAAAAAACCAGCAATTGGGTAAGACCACCTGGATTTATTTTGATGAAATGCAGCTCTTGTTGCTGGATCAGTACGCGTCAAATTTCTTCTTCAAATTGTGGAGCCGTGTGCGTAAGTATGGGGCTATTCCGACAGGCATTACCCAAAACGTGGAGACCTTGCTTTTGGATGCTAATGGCAGACGGATTCTAGCCAATAGTGAGTTCATGATTCTTCTCAAACAAGCCAAGAATGACCGAGAAGAATTAGTCCATCTCCTTGGCCTTTCCAAGGAGTTAGAGAAGTACCTGGTCAATCCAGAGCGAGGGGCTGGTCTCATTAAGGCAGGTCATACCGTAGTGCCCTTCAAGAACCGGATTCCAAGCAACACCAAGCTCTTTGACCTCATGAGCACCGACCCTGATAAGATGGCTGGTTCTAAAGGAGGCGGTTGATGTGGTAGTGAGCAAGAAAGAATTGAAGCGAGCACGCAAGGAGAAGAAAACAAACCTAAAGGCGGGTCGTAAGACCTATCGGCTCAAACGGCAAGAGGCTAAGCGTGAACTGAAAAAGGTAAGCGGTAGACGGGCGGTCCTCCTCAGCCATTTCCCAAAGCTCAAAAAGGTGGCGGCAACTCCCCATCAGGTCTCTTATCAGGAGGCAATCCAGAAAGCTATGTCAGAGTGGTCAGACCACCAAAGGGAAACACAAAATCAGTTTGAGGACGTTCTATCAGCGGCTAACCCCTATGACCTAACCTCAAAAGAGTTAAGGGAACATCGTTTTCCTCAAGCAAAGAGAAGGCACAAACAGGCTCGTAGGCACTTCAAAATGGTGACGGAGCAGCGAAAACAAGATGTTCGGAAGCAATCAGCACAAGGAGAAACCCGCTCTAAGGTTGGCAGATTTTTCTATCAGAAAGACAAGTCCCTAGACCAGCTACAAGCAGAAAAAGAAGTGTTTCAAGCTAGGGAGGAGTATCAGACACTTAAACGGGCTAAGGCCTCTAAGGCACCAAGTAAACTCCCCAAGTACCTGGGGCATTTGTTGGTCCAAGATAGCCTTCAGCTACTAGCTCAAGATGACGACTTGGCTGGAGCCAAAGACTTGATTGACACCAGCTATCAGGTCAGGCGATACGGTAAAGCGACGATGCAATCAGGTAAGGTTCTGATGAGAACAGGTCAGGCTAGTCATCGGTTTGTCATCAGGCGGCTAGGAAACACCAGGCAACGGTATAGAAACCTGAGAGCAGGAAAGGGCTGGACCTTAGACAAGAAGAACCAAGACCTTATAAGTCGCTTCAAGAAACAGGCTGTTCGCCGAGCCCATAGCCTAAAAGCGAGGGTTAAGATGGTAAAGGCAGTTGTTTCAAGTCTGACCAAGGCTGTCATTACCGTGGTGTCAAATCCGATGACCTGGCTTGTTTCAGGGATTTTGGGTTTTCTTTTGTTGATGATGGCATTCTTTTTAGGGTTTGCCAGTCAGAGCCTTATCCAACAGGACGAGTTTGAATTGACCAAGGCCTATACCCATGTGACTTGGGAGGATGCCACACATACCAAAACCAATGACAAGGGGATTACCTATTACACGAAAGTGGATGAAGTCATGGCTTATATGAATGTCCAGTTTCAAGATTATACCTTATCCTCACCTGTTGGAGGTTTGGTGCCAATCAATGATTTGGGCCGGGGGCCGACGGAATCAGGCACGAGCCTAACGGTTAAGGATTACCTCTCTAACTTGTGGGAGGACTTAAATGGAGGCTCTAGCTTAAAGGCTATGTCTGACCTGATTGACCAACCTCCCTACAAATTATCAGAGGACCAAAAAGAGGACCTCAAGGAATTATCAGAAGATGGCATTTATGCCAGTTTACAGGAATTAGAAAACCCTTTTGATGGCCAATCAGAAGACGATAGTCTTTCCATGTCCTACCGCTATGGCTATTACCATTTGGACGGTCAACCTACTTTACAGGACTTTATCATTCTTGAGGCTCCAAGTGAACAAGTGATTGTGGCTCCTTTAGATGGGACAGTTGAAGTTGATGGTGATGATGTGATAATTGAAGCAGGTAAGAAAGCCAGTCAGGTCAAGCTACGGCTTTATGGCATTCACACGGGGAGGTTGGCAACTGGGCAGAAGGTATCCACGGGTGAGATTATTGGCCAGACCAATGACGGTTCAGGTCTAAAAGTCTCCTATCAAAAATATGACCCTGATGAAAAGTTCTTAGTCTCGGTCAATCCAGCCTTCTATTTTCCAAAAGTTGTCCAAGTCCAGACGACCATTTTACCTCATATCGGTCAATTTGGAGGTGATGAATTTGAACGTGCCAAGGCCATTTATACTTACCTGAAAGCTAAGGGTGCTACCAATCAAGCAATCGCAGCGATTTTAGGCAACTGGTCAGTTGAATCAGGAATCAACCCCAAACGAGCAGAAGGAGACTATCTTTCACCACCAGTTGGTGCAACAGAAACCTCTTGGGACGACCCTGCTTGGTTATCACTTGGTGGACCTGCAATATACAATGGTGGCTATCCAAATATTATTCACCGCGGCCTTGGTTTAGGGCAATGGACGGATACAGCAGATGGCTCTCGCAGACATACCCTACTATTAGAGTATGCCAAGACAAAAGGAAAACCCTGGTATGATTTAGAGCTCCAGTTAGATTTTATGCTTCATGGGGATAATCCCTACTATACCAATTGGTTGAAAGGGTTCTTTGGGCAAACTGGTAGTCCAGCTAGTTTGGCTCAAGATTTTCTCATCTATTGGGAGGGCAATAGTGGCGATAAACTGGTCGAGCGTCAAACCCGTGCGACAGAATGGCATTATCAGATTGAAAAAGGCTTTAGCCAACCAAATGGCGGGACAGCTCAGAGTGATCCAGCTGCCCTAGAAGCAGTCAAAGGTGACCTTTATGACAACTCAGTCCCAGGTGGTGGTGACGGTATGGGTTATGCTTTTGGTCAATGTACCTGGGGTGTCGCAGCCCGAATCAACCAACTTGGCCTTAAACTCAAAGGCAGAAATGGTGAGAAAATTTCTATTACCTCTGTCATGGGGAATGGACAAGATTGGGTCAGGTCAGCGGCAGCTCTTGGTGGGGAAACAGGTTCAACCCCTCGTGCAGGAGCAATTATTTCCTTTGCGGGTGGCAGTCACGGCACACCTGCCGAGTATGGACATGTTTCTTTTGTGGAGAAGGTTTATCCAGATGGGTCTTTTCTCATTTCAGAGACTAATATTAATGGCAACCCAAACTACACCTTCCGCAAGATTAGTGGACCTGACGCAGCCATGAGTTTTGCTTATACGGTGAAGTAAATTGACAAATAGGGAACGATATGCTAACATTTATATAAAGTGTTAGCATATAGTTTTTTAGGAGGTGTCTGTTGCTGTGATTGAATCAATTGGTCTGACGGATGGTTTTATTACCTTTCGAGACATTAAACAAGGAAATTTATCCTACAAAGCAGTCAACCAATTAGTCTCTGAAGGGATATTGGAGACTGATGAACGGGGAATTTATCGTCTGCCGGATACCTATATTGACGAGTATTATAGTTTACAGTATCGGTTTCCAAAAGGTATTTTTTCTTTAGACATGGCCTTATGGTTACACGGTTTATCGTTAACCGTTCCATTTGAGCCTACCATGACCTTTCCCTTTGGGACAAATACACGAGGAGTCCGTGACGCTGGTATTAAGGCTATTGTGGTTAGGTCAAATTATGAAGTTGGTGTTACAGAAATCGTAAGACAGCCTGGACAACTGATTAGAGTATATGACCAGGAGCGAAGCCTCGTGGAATGCCTGAGACCTATTTATAAAATGGACGTTCAGATTATTGCACCAGCCTTTAAGCGTTACATGGCGAGTGATTCTGTCAATCTGAAAAAATTAGTTGACTATGCGAAACTGTTCAAAGTAGAGCAACGACTACAATCCTATATTGAGGTGTTAACATGAAATTTACCAATGCCAACAGTTTTAAGGCTAAAATCAAGCAGATTGCTAAGGATAAAGGAATACCTGCCCAGCAGGTACAACAGACGTATTTGATTGAACAGGTTCTACGTCTTATCGCTCAAAGCTCTTACCAGCACCAATTTATTGTGAAGGGAGGGTTTCTGATTGGTCATCTCTTAGGAATTGATAAGAGAACAACGATGGACCTTGATATGACCTTAAAAGGGGCCCCATTATCTGAAACCTATCTCTTAACTGTTTTTGAGGAAATTTTGAATCAAACCTCAGATGGTTTTCAGTTCGAGATAGACCGCTTGGAACCTATTCGCAAGGAAGATCGCTATGGCGGTTATTCCCTTAAATTAAATGCGACTTACGGACCATTAAGAGAGGTTGTTTTTATTGACTTCACAACAGGCGATGAGATCACACCAGAGGCGATTGAATTACGACTTACCTCAGCTTTTTCAGATGAAGCTATTGAGGTGATGAGTTATAATTTAGAAACCATTTTAGCTGAGAAGTTGGAAACGGTTATCAGTCGAGGTGAAGTGTCTACGAGACCTCGTGATCGCTATGACCTCTATACTCTTTATCACATGAAGTATAACCAATTAGATTTTTCACTTTTGAAGCAAGCCTTGGAGAATACGTGTCGCAGGCGAGGTACTTTAGAATTTTTGAAGTCCTGGAAAGAGCAAGTTACTTCAATTGTAAATTCTAATTACCAAAAGGACTTGTGGAACAAGTATCAGTTGCAGTTTACTTATGCCAGAGAGATTGCATTTGAAGATTCGGTATCCATTGTTTTTGAAGTCATGGAGAAGGTAGACTAAGGTCTAAACTTTTGGAAACGATATGCTAACAAAAAACATATTTGTTAGCATATTGTTGAATACAAAGAAGTAGCCCGTAGCTTTATGCTGCGGGCTTTTTTGACGTGATAAAAAAGTCAAGATAGTCCTGTTATGATGAGACCATTCTAAGAATAAAGGAGACTATCATGACATTACCAATTCATGTCAAGCCAATTGTTACCCAAGAAAAGGGTGAGAAACACGTTTTTCGTAAAAGCAAGAAGTACCGTACCTTGTGTTCGGTTGCTTTGGGAACCGTAGCGACCGCAATCATCGCTTTAGGTGGTCCTTTGGTCAAAGCAGATGAACTGACCGCTTCCACAACACCAGAAGTGGTTCTTACAGATAATTCTGCTACCAATCTACCAGAAGCTAAACCAGAAGACACCTCTGGCCATCAGTCTAGCCTTGCGGAGACAGGCCAAGCTCAGGGTGTTATGCCAGTCACTATTGACCAATCCTCGCTGGAACAAGCGGTATCAGTTGCCCAAGCAGAAGGCGTGACAGTTGTGGAAGAAGAGGCTTTAGACTTAGGAACAACCACGAGTTCTGAGGCTACGACTGAAGCTCTCCAGCTTGCCATAACTGACCAGGATAAACAGGTGGAAACCATTCAGAATGTTACTAGCCAATACCGTGAGGATAAGGCAGAGCACCTTAAAGAAACAAACCGAATCAATGGTGAAAATGAAGCATTGAAATCCTCCCATATAGAGGCGGAAAAAGTAGCGACTGCCCTCAATCATTCGGTTGACGAAAAAGAAGCGGACCTAAACAAACGGTTTAATGATGTGGATCTTACGGTAACAGAAAAGAAGGTCACATCAGGAGATGGGACATCACCCGTGGCTTATCGGGACTATGTGGCAGTTGTGACAGACCTGGACCGCCAAAACCAATTGGCTATTGATGGTTATGTCGTGAAAAAAATTGAAGCTGATAAACAACTTGCCCAAAATAAGCAAATTGAAGCAGACAATGCAGCTGGACTTGCTAAGGCAGAGGCTGATAATGCAGCTATCGCTAAGCGAAACCAAGACGGTCAGGCCGCTATTGATGAAGAAAACCGTCGCGGTCAAGCAGCGGTAGATGCTTCTAACCGGGATAAAGAAAAGCAAGCAAGTGACCGTCAAGCTGAGATTGTAGCCATTACAGCACGCAATAAAGCCAAGGAGGACCAAGTCGCTGCACAAAATCGGGATATTGAGGCCTATAACCTTGCGGAGCGAGCCCGCTATGAGCGAGAACTGGCAGAGATTCAACGTGGTGAGGAGGGCTATATTTCTGAAGCACTTGCTCAAGCACTCAATCTGAACTCAGGTGAACCCCAGGCAAGGCATTCAGCTGTCACTCGTCAACCAGATAGCACCATTCCGACTGGAGACCCAATGTTGGGAGGTTATAGCAGCATCCTTGATTCAACAGGATTCTTTGTCTATGACCAGTTCCAGACGGGTGAAACCTTGCGGTTTACCTATCAAAATCTTCAAAACGCCAGCTTTGCAGGAAAGAAAATCACAGGTGTCCAATATGACATCACCAATTTAGTCTCACCAACGGGTACTAATAGTGTTCGCTTGGTGGTTCCCAATGACCCAACAGAAGGCTTTATCGCCTATCGCGGTGATGGGACAGGAGACTGGCGGACAGACCGAATGGAATTTGAAGTTGCAGCTACCTACACCCTTTCTGATGGTAGCCGAGTGACCTTTTCTAAGGACCAACCAGGCGTGTTCACTCATTCATCACTTAACCATAACAATATCGGTCTGGAATACGTAAAAAACACGTCAGGTAAATTCGTAACCATTAACGGTTCTACTATTCAAGTTACTAATGAGGGCTTGGCACGGTCTTTAGGGTCAAACCGAGCCCATGAGATTGGAACACCTGAAGAGTGGGACACCACCTCCAGTCGCTATGCCTACAAGGGGGCAATCGTCTCTACTGTTACCTCTGGTAATACCTACCGAGTGACTTTTGGACAAGGTGATATGCCAACTCAAGTTGGGGGTAAAACCTATTGGTTTGCCCTAAATACCCTACCCGTTGCTCGAACAGTAACCCCCTATACTCCTAAAGCACCAGTTAAGGTGAATTTGGAGCCTCTTCCTGATCCGATTAAGGTGACACCTGATGTCTTTACACCTAAGACTTTTACACCAGAACCAGAGGTTAGCTTCACTCCTAAACCAACGACACTGGTAGAACAACCTAAGTTAACTCTTGTTAAGGTAACTCCACCGACTAAGCCAGTTTATGAAAAACTGCCAGAACCACCAGCTGTTCCTACCGTGGCTTATCACGGTTACAACCTAACGACAACACCAATGATTCATAAGGAAGTGACCAATAGTGATAAGCAAGCGATTGATAAGCACCAGGTGGCTAAGAGTTCACCAGTCAACTACCCCTTGGTGATTGAAGACCTATCTCCTAATCGTGTGACAACGACAAGTTTGGTCTTTGAGGACAATCTTCCAAGAGGCTATGTCCTTGATGAGGACCTGACTGCTACGAATAATAGCCTATATGAGGTGACATACGATTCGGCCAATCATGTAGTTCGTCTTAGTGCCAAGGATAACCTCTTGGCTGAGGTGAATAAGAACTTGTCTCAATCTTATCATCTGACTGCCCCTGTACTTTATGGTACGGTGGTTAATGATGGTGCAACCTATACCAATACCTACAAGCTCCATATTAACCAAGGGACACCAACTGCCTATACCGTGACCTCAAATCCCGTGACGGTGACAACACCGGGTGATGGGACGACAACCACGCTGATCCGACCTGACAAGGAAAACAAGAATAGTGATGGGGTTATCATCAATGACAAGGTTGTTCTAGCTGGTACGGTCAATCACTATACCTTGACCTGGGACTTGGACCAATACAAGGGAGACAAGTCTTCTCAGGAGACGATTGCTAAGGGGTTCTTCCTGTTGGACGATTTCCCTGAAGAAGCCCTCACAACGGATGACAAGGCAGTAGTGGTAACGGATTTGACAGGTCAGGTCTTGACAGGATTTGCTGCAACCACCTATACCGATATTTCACAAGCCCCACAGTCCCTTCAAGACCAGCTGACCCATGCCAAGATTAGCCCTAAAGGGGCCTTTCAAGTTATTGTCCCAGAGGATAATCAAGCCTTTTATGACACTTATGTCCAAGCTGGTACAAGTCTTCTTGTGACCAGTCCGATGACCGTTCGAGCGGACCTGACCGGTAAGAAACTTTCCTACACCAACAAAGCCTATCAGATTGATTTTGGCAATGGGTATGCGACTAAGGAAGTGACCAATACCTTGGTGAGCCCTGTGCCTGTCAAGAAAAATCTGAATGCAGATAAGGTCGATATTAACGGTCAGGCCATGCTGGTTGGTTCAACTAATTTCTATACCTTGTCTTGGGATTTAGACCAGTATAAGGGAATCGAGGCAACTCATGAGGCGATTGCCAAAGGATTTTACTTTGTGGACGATTATCCAGAAGAAGCTCTGGATATTGATACCGCAGCCGTTCAAGTGGTAACGGCGTCAGGCAAGGTTGTTTCAGACCTGTTGGTTGAGACTTACTCTAGTCTTGACCAAGCTCCAGAAGCATTGCGACAGGTTTTGTCTGCTAAACAGATTCGTCCGACTGGTGCTTTCCAAGTCTTTCGTCCCAAAGATAACCAAGTTTTCTATGACATCTATGTCAAGACTGGTCAATCCTTGACCATTATTGACCCGATGACGGTCAAATCCAGTCTTTACAATTCAGGTCAGACCTATACCAACAAGGCTTACCAGGTTGATTTTGGCCAGGCTTATGAGACGGAGGAAGTCTCCAACTTTATCCCGATTGTCACCCCTAAAAAATCCAATATCAATGATAAAGGGGTTACCATTGATGGCAAGTCTGTCCTACCAGGGACGGTCAACTACTATAAGGTTGTCATGGATTATAGTGCCTACAAAGGCATGGTCGTCACCAAAGACCAAATTGCCAAAGGATTCTACATGGTGGACGACTACCCTGAAGAAGCCTTGGAATTGAACCTGGAAGGCATTCAGATGTTTGATAGCAATGGTCAATCAGTCAAGGGACTGACGGTTAAGACCTATTCAAACTTGACTGAAGCACCACAAGCTGTTCAGGAGGCCATGGCTTCAAAAGGTTTTAAGCCAAATGGAGCTATCCAAGTCTTTTCGGCAGATGATCCAACTAGCTTTTATGAGACCTATGTCAAGAACGGTCTGACTATTGTGATGACCAATCCCATGACCATTAAGGCTGATTTCCACAAGGCAGGTGGTGAGTATACCAATACCGCCTATCAACTCGATTTTGGTCTAGCCTATGTGACCGAGACGGTGGTCAATAACGTGCCTAAACTTGACCCTAAAAAAGATGTGGTTATTGATTTGACCAACAATGACCAGAGCCTTGACGGCAAGGAAGTTGCTTTGGGCCAAGTCTTTAATTACCGCTTAACAGGTGCCCTTATTCCAGCAGATCGAGCAACGGCTCTGACGGATTACAGTTTTTCAGACGACTATGATGAAGCTCATGACCAGTATGATGGGGTCTATAAGGATTTTGTGACAGTCGATGTGACCTTGACAGATGGAACTATCTTAAAAGCTGGAACCGAAGTGACACGACACACACTTCAAACAGTTGATACCCAGTCTGGGCAGGTTGCCATTCATTTTGACCAAGGGTTCTTGACCTCTATTTCAGACCAATCCACTTTCCAGGCGGATGTTTACCTTCAGGTGAAACGGATTGCGGCAGGTGAGGTAGAAAACACCTTTGTGCATACGGTCAATGGTGTGGCCATTAGCTCTAATACCGTCCGAACCACAACACCTGAACCAGTTGAACCACCAAGTGTGACACCACCTAAACAGGATGTTCCTACCCCACCAGTACAAACGCCACCAACTCCTCAGGTACCAGGGCCACGTTTGCCCGAAACTGGTGAAACTTCTTCCTTGTTTGGCTTGATTGGTGGTGGCCTCATGCTTGGCTTAGCTTATGGGCTTTCTCGCAAGAAAAATCAGTTAGAAAGTGAGGCGGAACATGCCTAGACAAACCATTTATACTCAAGATAGTGACCTGGATGGTCTGACAGATGCTCAAGAAATGGCTCTTGGCACTAATCCATTGAGCCCTGATTCAGATGGTGATGGTCAAGCTGATTTGGTGGAAATCTTATCAGGTCGCCAAGCCACGGTTGATGAGATGAGGCAAGTCTTGCAGGCTTTTATGAAGCAGAGTTACGAGACCTATGTTAAGGCTCTGTTTGCGGTTGAGCACCACATCACCAGCGAAAGCTTTCTCAATGACTTGTATTATTATTACATGGCTGAGGACAACATTGGCCTTCTTGATGAGCAGTTGGTACAAGAGATTGAACGGCAAGAGGAGATTATTAAAGATGATTTGGCTATCCTTTTTGAGCACCTTTATGGCTTGGGTGAGGCAAATGAGTTTATTCAGGAAGTCCTTAATGGCCAGACGTCTAAGGAGCTTGTTTCACCGCAGTCATGGAATCTAGGGAGTTATGACCATTATAGCCTTGAAACCCTTGATGATTTGATTTTGAATCAATTGCCAAATGATAGTACGGACTACTTTGATGATTTGGTACAACTTGCCATCAGACAGAATAGATTGGATTCTAAGGCACAGTTTTTAGAGGCCTATCTGGCTGATTTAGTTCCGAAACAAGCACCTCAGCCCGATTTTTCATTAGCACTATAAGACCATAGGGACTGAGATTTTCTCAGTCCTTTTTTAGAATAAGGAGGTATTCATGAACACCCAACACATTAGTGACCGTTTACGGAATCACCAGAGACAGGATTTGGCTATCAAAGAGGCTTTTCTTCGGTTTCAAGCCCACCATTTTGAAACGACTTGGCAGGAATTGTTAGAACTCTTTATCGAGAAAGAAGGGCAAGTAGAACTCTTTGGAGAGCCCTTTGATGTCTCAGCGGAGATACTAGCATTTCTATCTCAGGAGGAGCAGTCTTTTGATGGTTTACAGTCCTATACCAAACAATTTGCCCAAGCTGGCCTAAACAAGCTGCCACAATTAAGTTCAATGGAAAAAGATTGGGTCGTTGAAGTGGCTACCTATAACCTAGCGGTTCGCTTTCAACTCTTGGATTCTTATGGGACTTATCAGGGAGTGTCTTTGGCGAGCTTGTTAGCTGAAGTTGACCAGGTTAATCTTATCAATGTTTCTAAGGTAGCTAATAACTTGGCCGCAAGAATTGCCAGAGACCTAGACCAGTTTATCCTTTACTACGAGCCTCCGCAGGTCATTGAGCCAAGATTGAGGTTTGAAGAAGATGAGGCTGGTATTATGGCGGTTTACCAGGAAGTTGTTGCTCGCTTTGATAAGAGCAGTTTTCTGATAGAGCATTTGCCTGCTTATGGCAACCTCAATTTAGCCATTAAAGCTGATATTATCGCTCATTTTGACCAACAAAAAGATGAGTTGAAACGTCTCAAGGAGAAAGACCTAGCGATTAGCTTTGAAACGATGGGAGATGATGTTTTTGCTTATGCAGGGACGGACCTGGTTTCCCAATATGAGTTAGGATTTGGGCGAAGTAAGCATAAGTCGTCTTACTATGACCTTCCATTGGAACAACAATTTACCATTCTTAGCCATTATGACAAATTACGTCAGGAGATGACCCTCCCTCGTTTTCGATTGGGTGAGTTTGATACAGAGAAGGAATTAACCCCAGTTTATGAGGGAGACAAGATTTTGACTTACTTTGAGGCCAATGGATCCCCAGGTGACTTGGCACGGGAATTAACGGCCTCTGAGACCGCAGAAATGGTTGTGTTAAGTCGAGAGCTGTTGCTTCAGAATGCCAAGATTGTAGCAGAGGCAGGAGTACCCTATGAAGAGTTCTCAGATGAGAATAAGGACATTCTCCTTGACGCTGCTGGACGGTTTCACCTGACGCAGGAGCAACTGGCTTTCTTAGGTAAGTATCCCCAGGCTAAAATGACCAGCTTGACCATGACTGTTGACCTTTTATCGGAAGGTTTGCCACTTGAGCGAGCGTCTGACTTTATTGAGAGCGACTTATCCCATGATGACCTCCTATTTTTAGCTAGGCTGGTAATGAGCAATGAGTTGAGCTCAGAGATTTTCAAGACTTACGAGGTTTTAAGAGAAACTAATCCTGATAAGGAAGCGAAAATTCTTTTGGAAGAAGCAAATTCACAGATTAGGACAGTTGAGACTGATAGGAGGTTGCAAGAATTTTTTGAGCAAGCCCAGGCAGTTTACCCACTTGGTAGTCTTGTCACCTATAAAGACACGGTTTTTAAGGTTATTGCCGTCGATAAGGAGGATAATCAGGTAAGACTGGAGCTTATCAATGATGCTCGTGGGTACCTTGAACTCAATCCTGTATTATATGTTAGTTCCATGAGCGATTTGGACGGTCGGGTCGTGCCCTATCACCCTGAAGAACCACAGCCTGTTATTCAGGCTAAAGAACAGGAGATTGCCTCTGATGATGGCTTGTCGGAACTCAAGGAACAGGTTCATAGAATCTACCCTTTGGGGAGTTTAGCTCATTATGGCAATCACCTGTTTGAGGTCGCAGGGATTTGGGAAGACCAGGGACGGATTAGAGTTGAGTTAGCCGCTTTACCCGATGATGATGTGCCACACAGTCCTGTATTTTATGTCGGATCGCTTGATGCATTGGAAAAGAGCCAGCTTGTTTATCGGCCAGAAAATGTCTCACCTATTAGTGTGGAAGCTAAGGTGGCCCAAACAGGCAATCCTGATGAATTTGACCTTTTTTCTTTCCTAGATGACAATTCAACGGAATCTCTTTCAGACCAAGAGGTTGAGGAGAAAGTTGAGCCTGTGTTAGACCAAGGGCATGATGAGGTCACAGAAGCGTCCTTGAATCAAAATTCTGCTCAAAACGAGCCTGTTGTGGATGACCAAGAGCCAAAGCCAGCTGATGACTTTGTCTTTCCAGATGATTTAACTGCCTTTTATCCCAAAGGAACGCGGGCAAAGATTGAGGCGAACCTGGCAGCCATTGCCCTGGTAAAAGACCTAGAGAAACATGGGCGACAGGCTAGTTTTGAAGAACAAGAAGTTTTGGCCAAATATGTGGGTTGGGGTGGCCTAGCCAATAGTTTCTTTGATGAGTATAATTCAGCCTACGCCGCTGAGCGAGACCAGCTCCGAGAACTGGTTACTGATAAGGAGTATTCGGACATGAAGCAGAGCTCCTTAACGGCTTACTACACCGACCCAGCTATTATTAGGGCTATGTGGGAAAAACTTGAGGCTGATGGCTTTTCAGGGGGTCGTGTCTTGGACCCGTCAATGGGAACGGGGAATTTCTTTGCGGCCATGCCTCCTCATCTCAAAGTGAAAAGCGAACTCTACGGGGTAGAGCTTGATGGTATCACAGGGGCCATTGCCAAACAACTCCACCCCAATGCCCGTATTTTTGTCCAAGGGTTTGAGGAAGTGCCCTTCCAACCCGATAGTTTTGATTTGGTCATGTCTAATATCCCTTTTGGCAATTTTCGGATAGCGGATAATCGCTATGACAAGCCTTATATGATTCACGATTACTTTATCAAGAAGTCTCTTGATGTGGTTCATGATGGTGGACAAGTCGTGGTGATTTCCTCAATCGGGACGATGGATAAACGTGTCGATAATGTTCTACAAGATATAAAAGACACAACAACATTCCTTGGAGGTGTTCGTTTACCGGATACTGCTTTTAAGGCTATCGCTGGGACCAACGTGACGTCTGATATTCTCTTTTTCCAAAAGGCTTTAGACAAGGGTTATCAACTAGATGACTTGGCCTTTTCAGGAGCTGTTCGCTTTAGTGAGGACGACCGTATATGGTTAAACCCTTATTTTGATGGTAGCAATAATTCGCAGGTCTTGGGGACCTATGCCGTGAGGAATTTCAATGGGGGAACCCTGACAGTTAAAGGAGACCCTGAGGAGGTGTTGCCAGCTATTCGGCAGGCTTTTGACCAGGTCTCAGCACCAACCATTAAGCCAGATGTCTTCATCAATCCCCAAGTCTTAGCAGAAAAGGTCGTTGATCATTCTGTCCCAACAACCATAGCAGAGACTTTAGACTTGTATAGCTTTGGCTATGTCGGTGATACCATTTATTACCGTGACCGTGATGGGATTCGTGTGGGGTCACAGACCGAAGAGATTAGCTATTATGTTCATCAAGATGGGACTTTTGAAGCCTTTGATTCTAAACACTCTCCAGCGACGGTTGAGCGTTTTCTAGCCATGAATTTAAGTGATGATGAGGCGATCGATGTTTATTTGTCTCCTGAAGCAAGTAAGACTGGTCGCTATAAGGGATTGTATAAGAAAACAGTCTTCTACGAGGGACCGTTATCTGAGAAGGAAGTAGCTCGCATTAAGGGCATGGTCGATATTAGAGACACCTATCAGGCCATGATTGACCTGCAACGAGATTATAACTATGACCAGCAGGAGTTTGCTTTACTCTTGGCAGACCTCAACCACCTCTATGACCGCTTTGTTAAAAAGCATGGCTATCTCAACGCCAGCGTCAATCGTAACCTCTTTGATAGTGATGATAAATATTCCCTTCTAGCCAGTTTAGAAGATGAGTATATCGATCCGGTTGATAAAAAGGTCAAGTATAAAAAGTCATTGGCCTTTGAAAAAGCCCTGGTTAGACCAGAGAAAGTGTTATCAAGGGTAACGACTGCTCAAGACGCCCTCAATGCCAGTTTGGCGGAAGGTCGTGGTGTTGATTTTCCATTTATGCTTAGTCTTTATCCTGATAAGTCAGATGAAGAGCTGATTGAGGAGTTGGGTGAGTTAATCCTTTTGGCACCTGATGAGGCTCTTAGGGGAAATCGTCTTTATGTCTCTCGCCAGGAATTCTTATCAGGGGATATTATTGATAAGCTGGACCAAGTTGACCTCTTGGCCAAGCAAGAGAACCCTTGGACTGATTGGCGTCATTATCAAGACCTCTTAGAGGCTGTTCGACCTCCGAGAATTGGTCTGGCTGATATTGCTTACCGTATAGGTTCACGTTGGATTCCACAAGAAGTCTATGGTCAATTTGCCTTTGAAACATTTTTAGGTAAGGAGTTGTCATTCGATGATCATCGGCTGTGGGAAGTTATTAACGAAAGTCAGGTGGACGGTTCATTCCATCTTCAAAATCAGTTCCTCAAGTTTTATGTGACCGCCAAAGAAGAAGCCTTGGGTGTTTCAGGTTCCAGATATAATAATGGTCGGAAAATCTTTGAGAACTTACTGAACTCCAATCAGCCAACCATTACTAAGGCTATTGTAGAAGATGGGAAACAAAAGTATGTGACTGATGTTGAAAAGACAGCCCTCTTACGGTCAAAAGAAGCCGACTTACAGGAGCTTTTCAAGAAATATGTGGAAGGCTCAAGTGAGGCTCAGGTTCGGATAGAAAATGCCTATAATAACCTTTTTAATCGCACCGTCTCTAAGTCCTATGATGGGACTAACCTAACCATTGATGGGCTGGCCAAGAACATTGACCTCAGACCGCACCAACGCCATGCCATTCAGCGGATTGTGGAGGAGAAACGGGCACTTTTGGCTCATGAGGTGGGGTCAGGAAAGACCTTGACCATGCTTGGGGCTGGTTTTAAGCTCAAGGAATTGGGTATGGTTCATAAGCCGCTCTATGTGGTGCCGTCTAGTTTGACTGCTCAGTTTGGGCAGGAGATTCTCAAGTTCTTCCCTACCAAGAAGGTCTTTGTGACCACGAAAAAAGACTTTGCCAAAGCCAAGAGGAAACAGTTTGTCTCGCGGATTATTACGGGTGACTATGATGCTATTGTTATCGGAGACAGCCAATTTGAAAAAATCCCCATGAGTAGGGAAAGTCAAGTGGCTTTTATCATCGACAAGCTGGACGAACTGAGAGAGATTTATAGCTCTAGTGAGAACAGCTACACGGTTAAAGAATCAGAACGGGCTATTAGAGGCCTAGAGGAACGACTTGAAAAACTCCAAAAGATTGATCAGGATACCTTTATTGATTTTGAGAATTTGGGGATTGACTGCCTCTTTGTGGATGAGGCCCATCATTTCAAAAATATCCGCCCTGTGACGGGATTGGGAAATGTGGCTGGCATTACCAATATCACCGCCAAGAAGAACATTGACATGGAGATGAAGGTTCGCCATATCCAGTCTGAACATGACAACAGAAACATTATCTTTGCGACGGGGACCCCTGTGTCAAACTCTATTAGTGAGCTATATACCATGATGTCCTATGTTCAACCGGATGTTTTAGACCGTTACCAGGTCTCGCATTTTGATTCTTGGGTTGGTACCTTTGGCTTGATTGAGAACTCTATGGAGCTTGCCCCAACTGGAGACAAGTACCAGCCTAAGAAACGGTTTAAGAAGTTTGTCAACCTACCTGAGTTGATGAGAATGTACCGTGAGACGGCTGATATTCAAACCTCAGATATGCTTGATTTGCCTGTGCCAGAGGCCAGGATTATTCCCGTTGAGAGTGAGTTGACCGAGAATCAGAAACTCTATTTGGAAGAGTTGGTAGAACGGTCTGAGGCAATTAAGTCAGGTCAGGTTGACCCAAGTAAGGACAACATGCTAAAAATTACAGGCGAGGCAAGGAAACTGGCGATTGACATGCGGTTGATTGACCCCTACTATAAGTTGTCTGACAATCAAAAAATTCTTCAGGTGGTGGATAATGTGGAGCGAATTTATCGGGAAAACATGGCGACAGAAAGTACCCAGATGATTTTCTCTGATATTGGCACACCCAAGAAAGATGGAGAAACCTTTGACATCTATAACGAAATCAAATCACTCTTGATTGACCGAGGTATTCCTGCCAGTCAGATTGCCTTTGTGCATGACGCTAATACCGATGACAAACGCAATAGCCTATCTCGACAAGTTAATAGTGGTGAGGTTAGGGTGCTCATGGCCTCAACGGAAAAAGGTGGAACAGGTCTCAACGTTCAGGCCAAGATGAAAGCTGTCCATCATTTGGACGTGCCTTGGAGACCAAGTGATATTGTGCAGCGAAATGGCCGTCTAATCCGTCAAGGCAATCAACACCAGAACGTTGACATCTATCACTACATTACCAAAGGGTCTTTTGACAATTACTTGTGGCAGACCCAGGAAAACAAGCTCAAGTACATTACCCAAATCATGACCTCTAAAGACCCTGTTCGGTCTGCGGATGACATTGATGAGCAAACCATGACGGCCTCTGACTTTAAGGCTCTAGCGACTGGAAATCCCTACCTCAAACTCAAGATGGAGTTGGAGAATGAGCTGGGGCTTTTAGAGAACGAGAGACGAGCTTTTGACCGTACAAAGGACAATTATCGCTATACCATCAGGAAGGTTGAGCAGGACTTGCCTCCGATGGAGAAACGATTGACCCAATATGAGCAGGATATTATCAAGTCAGAGACTACCAAGGGCCAGGACTTCAGTATGAGTTTTGGTAGCCAAACCTATTCTGACAAAACAGAAGCAGGGGAGTATCTTCACCAGTTGCTCCGTCAGAATCGCTCAGAAACACCTGAAGTAAAGACCCTCGCAACCTATCGTGGTTTTAGTCTCAAAGCCTTGACCAGGAAGTTTAGCGAGCCATTACCAGATACCCTCACCGTGAGGGTCGTGGGGGATAACCAGTATTCTGTCTCTCTCACCATGTCTTCACCGCTGGGAACCATCCAACGGATTAACAACATTATTGACGATATTCGTAAGGATATGGAGACTACGCAGGTTCTCGCTCAGCAATTAGTTGATAAAGCTAGGGTTGCCCGACAGGAATTAGACAAGGTCTTTCCCAAGGAGCAACACTACCAAGAGGTTAAAGCCCAGTATGATGTTTTGGCTCCTCTCATCGAAGCAGGGATAGACGTTGATGATATTGATGAGGCAATGGCTCCCTACTTTGGGCAATCAGAGGCTAATCTTGAAAAAGCAGATCAAGTTTCTTTAGAAATTTAGCAGCAGTGAGCTGACAAAAGTGATTGAGCGCGGTAAACTGGAGGTATAAGAGAAAGGAAGTAGGACAATGACAGAACAATTTGAACACATGAGAACCCAACTAGATAACCTCCTGAGTGAAGGTTTCACTACTCCTGAGCAGGTTGAGGCTTATCAGGACCTGAAAATCCAATACGAAACTGCAACAGGCGACCGGAGCTTTTCTGTCCGTGAGTTGACAGGTCAATTAGAGGTTATCATGAGTAATCGGGAGAATGCCTTCCCAGACCTTGACGGTGGTGTTCGGGCAGAATACCTTGAGTTAATTGAACGGTTGGAGCCACTTGATGGCGACCAAGCCAACTACTATCGTAGGCAATTAGAGGAGGCCTAGTATGTTAGAAGAAATTGGACAAGTGCTCTTATTTCTTGTCGCTATTGGTATGGTGGGACTGGTATTGTATCGCCTATTTCTTGTAGCAACGGGATTAGTGATTATCGGGCTGGTTGCCTTTGGTCTTTTTGTGGAGGTTTATGGTCTTTATCTTTTACTTACAGAGACGGCACTGTTCCTGAAGGATATTCAGGACAATGGGGTATTCAGTTTCACAACAGCTTTTATTGGAGTGAATCTTGCCTTATTGTTTTACTTGGTAAAGAGGACAAGTTCTTATTTCAATAAACGCTTAGCCTAGATCTTTGATGATGGCACCAGTTTTGACTGGTGTCTTTTTGTTGTGATAAAAGCCCCAAGTGTTTCTTGTTATGCTTGGCTTATCACAAAAGAAAAGAGGTATCACGATGATTGATAAGACCAAACAGGTCATTATGTTTGCGATTGGGACAATTCTTATTGTCGGATTCTTTCTGACCATGGGCTTTAGCTTAGGCAAACAAAGTATCACTAGAGCCAATCAGGTTGAGATTACCAGGCAAGCAGAACAATTGGCCAAAGAGCGTCACGACAAGGAGAGGGCTTCTGTGCTGTCTCAGGAGCTGGTTGAGGAGTTTCTCGTCCATTATTACACCAAGGAAAAACTGGGAGAGAATAATGGCCGTATCAAGCCCTATCTAACAGATTCAGCTTACCGAGAGGAGCTGGCTCGACAAGATGAGCCTCTGAACCAGGTATATAAGGATTATATTTTGGACTATCGTTATTCAGAAGCTCAGATTTTCCTGGATTCCAACCAACAAGAGGCCTTGGTAGAAGTGTCCTATACTGTGACTTATGTGGCAGATCTGGAGAAAAAGGAGCAGGCCATGACCAATCAAGTTGAGAAACGCTTACTTCGTCTGGGCTATTCAAAGGTGGGAGATAAGCTTTTGGTTAATCATATTCAGAGTTATTCTACGCCCCTGGATGACCTCTTGAATCAAGCTAAGGCAAATAGCCCACAGGCAACATCGGCAGTACCTGATTTGCCTGTTTCCACAACCAAACCATAAGACGAACAGGACAGAAATGTCCTGTTTTTTGAAAGGAGAAGATGATGACAGGATTAGAAGAAATCAAGAAAAAATCAATCGTGGAGGTTGCAGGGGCCTTAGGTGTGCCTTTAAAACAGTTATCGGGAAAGCTTTATGAACACGCAGACCATGACTCCTTCAAAATTTTTGCGGACACCAACACCTTCAAGTGGTTCTCACGAGACTTACAGGGTGATGTCATTCGGTTTGTCCAAGTGATGGCGGAGGTGTCTTTTAAGGAGGCTCTGCACTTTCTAAGGGCCGGTGATTTTCCAGAGTTGGACGTTAAGCCAAGACGATTAGAGCCATTTCGCTACTATTTGTCCAATCAGGAAGATTATCGCTTTTTGGAAGCCAGGCAGTATTTGAAAGAGGTTAGAGGCTTATCTGATGATACCATCAATACCTTTGGTCGCCAGGGTCTGCTTGCTCAAGCCTTGTTGCCCACTAAAGAGGGAGCCGAGCCTGTGGTGGTGTTTAAGCTAAGAGACCATCACGGAAGGGTCGTAGGGGCTAATCTACAAGGAATTGTGGAGGATTGGAGCCGCCATTCCCGTGGCCGCTTAAAGAGGATGATGAAAGACAGTCAAGGCTCGATTGGATTTAGTTTGACACTTGGTCAACCCAAGCGACTAATTTTCACCGAATCGGCCATTGATGCCATGAGTTATTATGAGTGTCACAAGCATGAGATGCGTGATGTTCGTCTGGTCGGTATGGAGGGATTAAAGAAGTCCTGTGTAGCCTATCATATTTTGAGACTGGTTTCTGAAGAAAGTGGCGATTTTCAATTCCTAGATAATGATGTGGATTATAACCGTTTATCCCATTTGTTGGAGCTGGTTAAGGATACCACGACATTCTTTCAGACCCATGAGCATGTTATAACCTTGGCCGTTGATAACGATGAAGCAGGACGGGAGTTTGTGGCTAACTTTAAGGAGCAGGGGTTTCCCGTCCAACTTGATTTACCACCCCTTATTTCAGGTCAGCACAAGGCGGATTGGAACGATGTTTTGGTCAGGCAAGGGAAGGAGCCTGAGCTGGAAGATATGATTGCCCAGGCCAAGGCGGGGTTGCCACACGGGCCCGTACTTGTCCGCTCTGCCATGAGCTTAGACCTGTGATGAAAAAATCAAGAAGGCTTTGATAAGCTAGAAAAAATAGATGAAGGAGGAAATGCTATGAGTATGAGCCAGGTGGCTCGCTTAGAGGATAAGGTGGCTAAACAGACTGAACGGGTCATAAAGGAGCAGAATCGTTTAGATGAGCTTCAACAACAGCTCCAGGAAGCCATGTTTAGTAGCTTTATGGCTCGACAAGCTCACAGTCAGTTGAGCTTTGACCAGGCCTTGGATAAGGCATTTGGGTCCTTATCCCAAGGTGATAGACCCCGTCAGACAAAGAATGAAGAAATGAGGATAGACCATGACTAAGACCGAAGAATGGGCTTTTGATGGCCAGTTAGATGCAACAGAAACACCAACAACTAGCCCAGCAGAAGAACGGGCCAAGATTGCAGCACTATTTGGCAAGCCAGCTCCAGAGCAGAAGGCCAGTGAGCCGATTGATTACGCGGCAGCCTTTGAGGCCCATAAGGGGAAACAAGCCCCAGAGCTAAAAGCCCAGGAGCAAGTAAAACGAGAGCAGGAAACTCCGCCGCAGACTGATTCAGAAGATGATATTACAGCCTCTTACAAGGCCCATCTTACGCAGCTATTGAGTGGCCATCAGTTGGAGCTGGAGAACTACCAAGAGCAACTGAAGCAGATTCAGCAACAGGTGTCTCAAAAAGAAACAACCGTCAAAACCATCAAGGCTATTCTTATGGCCATTGATAGTCTTAACTAGGAAACAGTCCCTTGTGGGCTGTTTTTCAATGAGAAGGAGCAAAGCAAATGATTAGAAAACTATTCGGAAAGGAAGCAACTGGTCAGCCCTCTAGTGATCGCTTCAAGTCTCTGATTCACACCCTATCAGCCATGAATGAGGAGGAGTTAATCAAGGTGGAATGCTTACTTGACCTTGTCTTCGGTGGTAAAGACGGTTCTTTAGAGAGGGAAGTTGTTCAACTACCAGAGGTTAGAATGCCAGCTGAAGCAAATCTTGAGGAACAGATTGAAGAAGCTAGAGCACAACTGAAGACGGATGAGTTGGAGAAAAAAATAGAGCAGTTTCGTAAGAAAAAAGAGAGTTAGTCCGATTGGGACTATTCTTTATTTAAAACTTTGCAACAGAACCAGTTCGCCTTTAGACTAACAAGCTAAATGAAAAAAGTTGATTCCGTAATCATCGGAAATCGGTTTTATAAGTAGACCCCCTAATTTTAATGGAGAGTCGAAAAAGAAAAGCCCGTTTTTCTCTAACAAAGAGAGAAATCGGGCTTTTTTATAGTGCGAAACTTTAAATGTTTTAAAACTGCATTCTGACAATATTCCCTCTAGTGTATCAAATGTAAAAAAGGAAAATAAATTCAGCTATAAAAAAAAATTAATGACTGCAATCTAAAGAAAAATTGCTTTTTATGTAAATTACATTCAAACATATACTTGACTATTTGATTTTTTTAACTTATAATGATAATCAAACATACATTTGATTGATAAGAGGTGAAAAATTTGCAAAATGATGCATGTGAAGTTACGTGTATAGATGAGGAAAAAGTCAAAAGAGGTAAAAAAGAACTACTCAAACAAAATCCTTTGGAAGTAGCCAAAGTTTTTAAAGCTTTATCGGATGATACTAGGATTAAGATTGCGTATGCTCTCTCTTTAGAAGATGAATTGTGTGTATGTGATGTAGCGAATATTGTTGGTGCTACAACTGCCACAACATCTCATCATTTGAGGTTACTTAAAAATCTTGGATTAGCTAAATATCGAAAAGAAGGTAAGTTAGTCTACTATTCATTAGATGATGATCATGTAATGAAACTAATACAGGTTGCATTTGCACACCACAAGGAGGTTGTTAAAAATGTCTGAAGCAAAAGCATTAGAGACTGAAAAAAATGTGTACCGTGTTCAGGGGTTTACATGCGCAAACTGTGCAGGAAAGTTTGAAAAAAATGTTAAAAGACTTCCAGGAGTTGAGGATGCAAAAGTAAATTTTGGTGCATCTAAAATTGCTGTTTACGGTAATGCAACAATTGAAGAACTAGAAAAAGCAGGTGCATTCGAAAATCTTAAAGTGACTCCTGAAAAATCTGCTCGCCAAGTTTCACAAGAGGTAAAAGAAGATACGAAAGAAGATAAAGCGCCGTTTTATAAAAAGCATAGTACTCTACTTTATGCTTCCTTATTAATTGTCTTCGGTTTACTTTCTTCGTTTGTGAATGGAGAAGAGAACATTGTCACTACCTTATTATTTTTAGCATCCATGTTAATCGGAGGGTTATCACTCTTTAAAGTTGGATTACAAAACTTATTACGCTTTGAATTTGACATGAAAACCCTTATGACAATAGCTGTTATAGGTGGTGCTATTATTGGAGAATGGGCAGAAGTTGCCATTGTTGTTATTCTTTTTGCAATTAGTGAAGCACTTGAGCGATTCTCTATGGATAGAGCAAGACAATCGATTCGTTCATTAATGGATATCGCGCCCAAAGAGGCACTCGTTAGACGGAATGGACAAGAAATCATGATTCATGTCGATGATATTGCTGTTGGCGATATCATGATTGTAAAACCTGGTCAAAAGATTGCCATGGATGGTGTAGTCGTAAGTGGCTACTCTGCCGTCAATCAAGCAGCTATTACAGGCGAATCAGTCCCTGTTGAGAAAACGGTTGATGATGAAGTATTTGCAGGTACCTTAAATGAAGAAGGATTACTTGAAGTAAAAATAACAAAACTTGTTGAAGATACAACCATTTCTAAAATTATTCATCTTGTTGAGGCAGCACAAGGAGAACGCGCTCCTTCGCAGGCATTTGTCGATAAATTCGCAAAATATTACACACCGATCATTATGATCATTGCAGCATTAGTGGCTATAGTCCCTCCTTTATTCTTTGATGGCAGTTGGGAAACATGGGTTTATCAAGGATTAGCTGTTCTTGTTGTTGGTTGTCCATGTGCGTTGGTCATATCGACTCCGATTTCTATTGTTTCGGCAATTGGGAATGCTGCGAAAAAAGGTGTTCTTGTAAAAGGCGGAGTGTATTTAGAAGAAATGGGTGCCTTAAAGGCCATAGCATTCGATAAAACGGGTACATTAACAAAAGGTGTTCCAGTTGTAACTGATTTTAAAGTGTTGAATAATCAAATGAATGAAAAAGAATTATTGGCGATCATTACTGCATTAGAGTATCGTTCACAGCATCCTCTTGCTTCAGCAATCATGAAAAAAGCAGAAGAAGAAAACATTTCTTATTCTGACGTACTAGTAGAGGATTTCTCTTCTATTACAGGTAAGGGTATAAAAGGTATTGTAAACGGGATGACTTATTATATCGGTAGCCCGAAACTCTTTAAGGAATTATTGACTACTGGCTTCGATAAAGACTTAGAGCAAAATGTTACTACTCTTCAAAATCAAGGTAAAACAGCCATGATTATTGGAACCGAAAAAGAAATACTTGGAGTTATTGCAGTTGCTGATGAGGTTCGTGAATCAAGTAAGGAAATTATTCAAAAGTTACATCAACTTGGAATCAAAAAAACAATTATGCTTACAGGTGATAACAAAGGTACTGCGAATGCAATCGGTCAGCATGTCGGAGTATCAGATATTCAAGCTGAACTGATGCCTCAGGACAAATTAGACTATATTAAACAATTAAGATCCGAGTATGGAAACGTAGCCATGGTTGGAGATGGTGTCAATGATGCTCCTGCGTTAGCAGCTTCTACAGTTGGAATCGCAATGGGTGGAGCTGGTACAGATACAGCCCTGGAAACGGCAGACGTCGCTTTAATGGGAGACGATTTAAGAAAACTTCCATTCACTGTAAAATTAAGCCGAAAAGCTCTAAATATAATCAAAGCAAATATTACTTTTGCAATTGCTATTAAATTTTTTGCTTTATTATTGGTTATCCCAGGTTGGTTAACGCTCTGGTTTGCCATCCTTTCAGATATGGGCGCAACCCTTCTGGTAGCATTAAATAGTTTGCGACTTATGAAAGTGAAAGAATAAAGGGAAAAGGGCTTTCCAGACAGATTGGAAAGCCCTCTTCGGTTCTGTTGCAAAGTTTTAAATCTACTATCAAATAAGGTAGAATAATAGAAAAAGATAGCAGGAGGAATGACGATGAATCCTTTTAAAGGAAAGCAATTTCAGCAGGATGTGATTATTGTAGCCATGGGCTATTATCTTCGTTATAACCTTAGCTATCGTGAAGTTCAAGAAATCTTATATGATCGTGGCATTAACGTTTCTCATACGAAGATTTATCGTTGGGTGCAAGAATATAGCAAACTACTCTATCAAATTTGGAAAAAGAAAAAAATCCTTTTATTCATGGAAAATGGATGAAACGTACATCAAAATTAAAGGAAAATGGCATTATTTGTATCGAGCCATCGATGCAGATGGTTTAACCTTGGATATTTGGTTACGTAAAAAACGGGACACACAAGCAGCCTATGCTTTTCTTAATCGGTTAGTGAAGCAGTTTGATGAACCGAAGGTTGTAGTCACAGATAAAGCCCCCTCTATTACAAGTGCCTTTAAGAAACTAAAAGAATACGGCTTTTATCAAGGGACAGAACATCGTACCATTAAATACCTGAATAATTTGATTGAACAAGACCATCGTCCAGTAAAGAGACGCAATAAATTCTATCGAAGTTTACGCACTGCCTCTACCACGATTAAAGACATGGAAGCCATTCGAGGATTATATAAGAAAACCCGGAAAGAAGGCACTCTCTTCAGGTTTTCGGTCTGTACTGAAATCAAGGTATTATTGGGAATCCCAGCTTAAATTATAGATACCGTAAGGGATTTTATTCTTTATTTAAAACTTTGCAACAGAACCCTTTGCACCTACTTCTTGAATTTTTTAAAACATTAAAAGACTGTCGAGAATATTTTTCTTGACAGTTCATTTTTTAGATGATATAATTACAAATGTAATCAATTGACTACAATTGTAGTCTGTCGAAAGGAGGAAAGGTATTGAAAAGAGAAATTAGTTTATCAGAATGGCAGGTCATGAGGGTTTTATGGGCAGAAAGTCAATTAACCAGTCGTCAAATTGTTGAACGATTGATTGATGATATGGATTGGAATGATAAAACCATCAAGACGCTCTTAAATCGATTGGTAAAAAAAGGATATGTTACCGTCATTGTAGAAGGAAGATATTATACCTATTCACCTGCTATACCCGAAATCGATCATGTTCAGACAGAGATAAAGCTAATTATAGAAAATATCTGCCAAACAAAACATTACGAACATTTAAAGGAGTGGTTAGATTATTTGGTATTGTCGCAAAATGATATAGATCATCTCATCTCAATTCTTGAGGAAAAACGTGTAGTAGCACCAGAAAAAGTCACCTGTCATTGCCAAGCTGGACAATGCAATTGTTAACAATCGTAAGGAGGAAATACAAATGGAACACAATCATCATATGCATCATCATTCAAATATACACCAGCACCAAGTCTCACAAAAGGAAGCGCACTCTTGTCATCATGATGGGCACAGCGGGCATGATCATAGCGGTCATGGGGAATTATTTAAAAGAAAGTTTCTTGTGTCCTTGTTCTTGTCCCTGCCGATTATCTTCTTAGCGCCCATGATGGGGGTTGATTTGCCGTTTCAATTGACTTTTCCTGGTTCACAATGGGTGGTATTGATTTTCTCTACTATTTTGTTTATTTATGGTGGCGAACCATTTATTAGTATGGCAAAATCTGAATTAAGGGCTAAAAGGCCAGGGATGATGACCTTGATTGCAATGGGTATCAGTGTTGCCTATGCCTATAGTATCTATGCCTTTATAATGAATAATTTTACCCAATCACCTCATGTCATGGATTTCTTTTGGGAACTGGCAACATTGATTTTAATTATGCTATTGGGGCATTGGATTGAGATGACCGCTGTTTCAAATGCGAGTAATGCCTTGAAAAAATTAGCTGAATTATTACCTGATAAGGTAACGCTTATACAGGGTGAAACAAGGGCAGAAGTTTCTTTAAAAGAAGTCAAAATTGGGAATATATTGCTCGTTAAATCGGGGGATAAAATGCCAGCAGACGGGATTGTTGTCAAAGGCCAGACACTGGTGGATGAATCCGCAGTGACCGGTGAATCAAAAGGGGTTGTTAAGGCAGTAGGAGATGAAGTTATTGGAGGCTCTATTAATGGTGAAGGAACCATTCAAATTCAAGTGACAGGAACTGGGGAGAGCGGTTATTTAGCAAAGGTTATCCAATTGGTCAAACAAGCCCAAAGTGATAAGTCATCATTGGAGTTGCTATCTGATAAAGTGGCTAAGTGGTTGTTCTTCGGTGCGGTTGGCGTAGGGACATTAGCTTTTGTAATTTGGTTATTCTTGACGGATTTACCAACAGCATTGACATTCACTGTTACAGTGCTAATCATTGCTTGTCCTCATGCGCTTGGCTTAGCTATTCCACTTGTTGTCTCTCGTTCAACCTCAATAGCTGCCCAAAATGGCTTATTGTTAAAAAAACGTAGTGCTTTAGAGGCTGCCAAAGAGTTAGACATGATTTTGCTAGACAAAACTGGGACGTTAACAGAAGGAAAATTTGAAGTGACAGCAATCACAGCACTGGGTGATTTATCAACAGAAGAATTATTAAAATATGAGGGTGCTATTGAAAGCACATCGAATCACCCCATCGCTCAAAGTGTCATGGCCTATATCAAACAGCAAGGGATTCAACCCTATCAGGCGAGTGAGTCAACTACTATTTCCGGAAAAGGACTATGGGGGGTTGTTAACGGCAAAGAAATCAACATTGTCAGCCTAAAAGCGCTGCGTGATCTTGGGTACACAGTAGAAGAAGAAATCTATAAAGGATTCCAAGAACAAGGAAATACGATTAGCTTTATCATTGTTGATCGTATTTTACAAGGAATGATTGCTTTAGGAGATCGAATAAAACCAGAAGCGAAGGCCTTTATCACTGCTTTAAAAGAGCAAGGAATTGAACCGGTTATGATGACGGGGGATAATCGAGGGTCAGCAAAATCAGTAGCAGAGTATTTAGGGATAGAAACCTACTTTTCAGAGATGTTGCCAGAGGATAAGGAAGCAAAAGTCGGTGAATTTGTAGCACTTGGCAAAAAAGTAGCCATGGTAGGCGACGGAATCAATGATGCACCAAGTTTAGCACGTGCAACAGTCGGCATTGCTATTGGTGCTGGAACGGACGTTGCAATTGAATCGGCGGATGTCATTTTAACAAATAGTAATCCGATGGATATTCTACATTTTATTCAGTTGGCTAAGCAGACAAGACTTAAGATGATTCAGAATTTGTGGTGGGGAGCGGGTTACAACCTCTTGGCTATCCCAATTGCAGCAGGTATTTTAGCACCTTTTGGAATTGTGTTAGACCCAGCCCTTGGAGCCATTTTAATGTCGATTTCAACAGTCATTGTTGCCATCAATGCGATGACGTTGAAGATGAAATAAAATTGAATTAACCAATGAAACGATAAGACAATAGTATTAGTCCAAAGAATAAGATGTACAGGATGCTATGCAGTGGGCGGATAATTTCTTAAATGGAGGTAATTACTGGCAAATAAAAATCTAGTAGCTATGAGGCGCAAGAACGTTATGACAATTTAGATAAATCAACTCAGAGAGAATTGGATATTTTCTTTACAGAAAAGGCATCGGAATATCAACTTAAGGTTATTGAAAAGAGTAACTTAAAACCGGCTGTTGGCGAAATATTTGTTATATCTCCTAGAGAGGAAGTTTACGATGATCCAAGAAACTTAACAGCACATACCATTATTTCAACTCCTGCAGTATGGTTCCCGCTGGAAAGTACAAATCAATCTATTAATCAATGGTTACTGGATACGGTAAATGGAAATCCACAAGATTACGGAATTGAATTGCTAGATAAAAAATATAAATAAGAGGAATGATTTATGATATTAAAAAGGAGCGATTTTGCTCCTTTTTATTTTATAGAATAGACAGTTTTTAAGTAGGTGAATTTCTTTATAAGTTTGTTGTTATCAATGGTTTCAACGTTGAATAAGAAGTAGTGATCCCGATTATCTCTCGCATTTTCCTTATTCAGTTTAAAGTATGGTTTCTGAGATTTGGCCATGCTTCGCATAATATCATCCGTTAAAAACGTTAAGGGGGTGTTTAATGCCGAATAGCGATAGAAGTCTGTTTCAAACCTCAGGTAGCTGTCGCTAAAATAATCCATCTGCAGTTCATTTCTATGAAACTCAAGCTGATTCATAACGTACCTCCTCGACTGCTTCAATACTGTGGAGTATCGAAAGTGGGACATTGGTATGCCCGTCTGATGTACGAATAATTACCTGCTCTCTTGAAATTGTCGTAATCGTACCAACCAAAGTCTGGAGTTGCTTGCCGTCAAAGGTTTGTAGCCCAACTGTTAAATGGTTGGTGTAAGCCTGGCTAATAAGAAGCAGTTTCTGTTCAAGAGTGAGCTCACTTATCAGGCTGATTTTATTCAGGTCATCAGATAGGGCACTGGTATGCTCGGATAAAAAGAAGCCCATCCATTTTTGCATTTTTCGGTCTTGGTAGTGTCTTGCGGATTCAAACGGTAAATATGAGCGGTCAATCATTTTAGTCCCTCCAAACCACCAGCTGAGTGGCCTCCTATTAGTTTACTGCGTGCAATATTTCGGGAGCTGTCCAAGAGGGCGGTTCCTTTTTGGACAGCAAGAAAGCCAAAGCGATCACGAATGGAATCAATGGTACTCTGTATCTTTTCCTCTTTCTCGATGTGTTCAACATCGTCAAAAAGGGAAATCAGAGAGTAGTTCTCATCCACAAACCCATCATAGCGTACGGCAATGCTTCGAACTGCTCCTGAAGTATATTTACCTCTAAACAGTTTAAGGACAGTATCTTTGAGAATCCGAGTGCTATTGGTTGGCTCTATTCGTGTTTGGGTATTGATGGCTTTTTTCATTTCTGTCCTTGAGTATCCCACCTGGATAGCAACATTAGTTGTTTTCTTATGAGCCCGTCTCAGCCTGATAGCAACCTGTTCAGTCATTTCAGTTAGGACTAGCTCGATGTCGGATTGCTTGATGTAGTCACGAGGTAAGACTTGTGAGTTACCCAGACCTTTTGATTTAGGTCTATAAGGCTCATGAACATTACTTTCATCAACTCCGTTTGCGTGAAACCAGAGTTGCACACCATTGATTCCAAACTCTTTTTGAAGAATGTCAGGGTTGGCATTTGCCAAATCTTTAATTGAAAATATCTCTAGCTTATGGAGCCGTTTCTCTGTACGATGACCAATTCCCCAGAAATCAGTCATGGGTGAAATAGCCCAGACCTTGTTTTCAACGTCCTGGTAAGACCAGTTAGCCCTCATGGTCGGAGACTTTTTTGCCTCATTATCAAGAGCTAGTTTTGCAAGGAGCGGGTTGGCATTGCTCATGCCAACGGTAGAGTAGATCCCCGTTTCCTTCCAGATGTCATGTTGTATTTTAGCTGATACGAGGTCAAGTTTCTCTCTGCGAGTAAGGTTCTTATCCTCTACAAAGTAATTTAATGATGAGGTTAAATCGATAAACCCTTCGTCAATTGAGTAAGGCAAAATGTCTTCTCTAGCCGCAAAATTCAAAAGGATATTCTGTATTTGGATATTGACCTCAATGTATTTGTCCATGCGTGGTGGAACAATCAAGGTTCGTCTAGCCCAATGTTCAATAAAAGAAATATACTTAGGAGTGATTTCTACCCCTTGCTTTTGAGCATTATAGCGACTAAATTTTCTTGTCTTGATGTCAAAAGGGAGGTCGTAGGACCTGCCAACATTAGCCTTGCCAAAAACTTTTTTGAACATGGGTGATGAGGCCAGTATCAATCCTTCAGAGTTGTCGGCTCTACTCATGACGCAGAGAGAAGTGGTCAATGGATTGAGACCACGGCTGACGCATTCCACACTAGCGTAGAATGATTTCATATCGAAAAATGCAATATCGGACGTAGGCTCTTTTGAGTAATCAATAAAGCCCATAGCCATCACCTCTCTTTGAGTTTTCGTAACTCTTGGAGCAGG